>CALUMJ010000001.1 GCA_944321715.1 uncultured Muribaculaceae bacterium
AAAGTCGGGGCTTTGTGGCATTTTTTTACAGATAGGTTATGATAAGAGGGTGTACCTGAATTTTGATACACCCTCTTACTGCAACAATACTCACGGACATCAATCACTTAACAATCACACCCATGAATATACATGACTGCAAAGAATTTTACTACGAAAAAGCCCGCCAAGCCTGGAACAAATGGAAACAAATGGACATCCCGAGCGAACTGGTTGACAAGATGCTCAGCTGCGACTACGACAAACTGCTGCAATACAAGGACTCCGACGCAGAAATATCCAACGTGCTTGAAGCAATATTCAACCTCGTGGCTTATTGCGATGCCAAGGCGAGAGAGAAGAAAGACCGTAACAAATATGACGACCAGCGCACCGTGGCGTAGGCTGGCATAAGGCAGAATGCATGGGTGAAGCAACTGCTGAAATACAAGCAGGGCGGAATAGGAAACGTGAGTGATGCCATCAGGAACTTAATCCTTTACTTGGAAGACCCTGTAACCAATTTCCCAATCCTAAGCGAAAACCACAAGAAGAAAATATATGAACATTATACCGACAAACCTTACAATTGCGACAATTTCAAAAACGACCTGCTGGGAATACTGAAACCCGAATGCCTAAACCCCGAAAATGCTACAGCTCTCGCCACCAAAATTATCTACAATAACAAAAGTGAATGGAATAGCGACGATGACGACATCTTGGGGCTTCTCGTCCACGAAACCAACGACAAATGGAAACAGGACTTAATAACTGACATGAATGGCGGATACGGCTGTATATGGTGGCATGCACTCCCATCAAAAGAAATCCTTGCAAAACTGCGTGAAACTGTTGCAAACGACGACACATTCGACTTCTACTACATGGCCAACAATCAAGCAACATACAAGGCTACGGTCGTAGATTTCGCCACACAAGACACATTCGACGACAAATATGCCGAATGGATAAAGAAGACACCTACTCCCACATGGCTTGAAGAAAAAATCGAATATTACAACGATAAAGATGGAAGCCGAACTGCTGCCATCATATTCCTTATCAGCAAATTTGAACAACTACAAACACCAATCGACAAAAAACAGTTCAATTTATACAAGAAATTCAATACTCGTGGAGGTATTGGTGCTTTCACAAATATATTATCCAACACAGAAATAAACGACATGAACGAGATAACAAAACTTGCATCGCTCCTTGAATCGTGCAAAAACCTAATCTTGCAAGGCGCGCCTGGAACAGGAAAAACTTACACGACAGCATCAATAGCCGTCGAGCTGATTGAAGGAAAAAACATTACCAACCACAGCGAAATCATGGAAGCATACGACCGGCTGCAAAAGTGCGGGCAGGTGTGCTTCGTCACATTCCACCAGTCGATGGACTACGAGGATTTCGTGGAAGGGATGCGCCCGCAAGTGGCAGAAAACAACACTGTCAAATATGACATCGAGCCGGGCATCTTCAAGCAGATTTGTAAAAGTGCCGATGAAAACCCCGGGGAAAAATATGTGCTGATTATCGATGAAATAAACCGGGGCAATGTGTCGAAAATATTCGGCGAACTTATCAGCCTTATAGAAAAAGACAAGCGCAAAGGTGCGGCACACACACTGGCATCAAAACTGACTTACTCGAAAAAGGAACTGGCTGTGCCGCAAAACTTGTACATCATAGGCACAATGAACACCACCGACCGCAGTGTGGGTTCGCTCGACTATGCCCTCAGAAGGCGTTTCGTATTCAAGACCTTGAAATCCGACATCGAGATTGTCAAGGCGCAAAACAGCGAAATTGCCGGCATCGCCGTCAACCTATTCGAGGATGTGAAAAAATTCATCACTGAACACAAGTACAGCAACGACGACATCGACGACCTCATGGTGGGGCACAGTTACTTCCTCGCCGACAACAAGGAACAATTAAAAACGAGCATGGAGTATGGAATAATACCGCTGATAAAGGAATATATTAGTGACGGCATATTACGCCAGCCCGAAAACCACGACTGCTTCGATAATTGGATAGAACTGAAGCCTATGCCATGAGAGAACACGAAGTATTTGATGGCTCGTCCGAGTGGGACAGCGTGCTAAGAGATGGCTTGTGCCTCAACCGCAACGCCCCGAAAATAGAACGCAAATATTTCATAAAGCGGACCGAAACGAATGCCGGCGATTATGAATACCGGGCCTCGTATGTCGTCGGCGCGCAATGGGTCGATACGCAAGCCAAACGGCACATTCCAGTAATCATAGAGCCGAAAATCCCCGGGATTGATTTCATGAAAATGTTCATGACCTGCTTTTCAAGCAATGTAGCCGCCGACAGGCTCGCAAAAATATATGGCATCGACTTTGATGCCGAACCGATTAGCAGCAATGCGCTCGAAAATATCCTCAGCCCGTTGATTATTTCCCATTTTGTGACAATCGTCAAAAAATTGCTTGCAAAAGGGTTGAAAAAGGGATATATCGGTATCGAAGAAAACCTGAACAAAATCAAAGGCCGCATCAACATCAAACAAAATGACAAGACCAACACCTGCCGTAAGCGCATCAACCGCTTTTATTGCGACTTCCAAGAATTTTCAGAAAACACACCCGAAAACCAGCTGATAAAAC
Source organism: uncultured Muribaculaceae bacterium (assembly GCA_944321715.1). Lineage (GTDB taxonomy): Bacteria > Bacteroidota > Bacteroidia > Bacteroidales > Muribaculaceae > Avimuribaculum. Next base: position 2,628 of record CALUMJ010000001.1, read on the forward strand.
GCGCTTTGATATTCTCGAAGTCGGTGCTTGCGCAACATGGCGGCAACGAAACGGCTGATGCCGTGGTATCAATCATCGGCAGATGCATATCGGCAATGTGGCAAGTGGACGGCAACATAAGCCCGGCCAAAATCAAGGTCATGAAACGTAACAAACTTTTCAAGGAGTACAACGATGCACTGCGATTGGCAAGGCTCATATTGAAACGATATGACTACAACATCGACAACACTGCCGGTAGGATCACGGCTGTACCGCCATTTTGGATTGATATGCCGCTGCTATACGAACTTTACGTGTATGGATTACTCGACAAGGCTTATCCCGGCGACATTATATACCAAGCACCGGGGAACAGCGGCTTCCCCGATTTCATAAGCCGCTCGGCTGGGATGATTCTCGACACGAAATACATCCCGGGCATAATTGACGACAAAATCGACACGGCAATAATACGCCAACTTTCAGGATACGCCCGCGATACCAAGCTACTGGAACGGATGGGGCGTGGCGAAGCCGACGTGGTGCCATGCACGCTCATATATCCACGGCTTACCGACACCACAGCCAACAATTTTGACAAACCGTTGCCAGAGTTGTGCGAGCCAATAGCAGGTTATTCACGGTTCTATAAAATATGCGTCAACCTGCCTACAATAAGCAACGGTTAATCAGCGCGATATAGGCTGGAGGGTGGTGATGAGTGTGTCGCCAAGGGTGGTCTTGGCCTTGATGTGGTCGAGGATTGACTGCACCGACGGGTCGCGCTCAAACACGCCGCGCACCTGCTCGAAGTCCTCGACCTGCTGCGCGCGGTCGCCATCTACGCCGAAGCCTGTCATCGACGAGAGCGAAAACTCCTTCTTGGCGTCGTTGTAAACGAGGTTGTCGATGCCCACCACGGCACGTTTCCAGCGTTCAACGATGTCAATCACGTCGGCAGCCGTAATCTTGCCCGGCTCAAGGCCGTAATACCACAATATTTTGTCGAATGCCCATGTCCACTCATATTCGTAGTAACGTCCATGCATCTCGGCAAAGCGGTCGTGCATCTCATCGACAGTGGCCACATCGCCACGCTCTATGTCGTCAATCAGCCGCAGCACTTCGCTCTTGGGCGCAATCAGCCCCGACAAGTCGCACCAGTCGCCAAGCCCAACATTGGTGTCGGGCTTCAACCGGCGACGTATCTCCTCGTTGCTCGCCGGCACAAGCCCTTCTAACCGTTTAATGATGGAGTTGCCGAGAAACTTGTTGATGGCCATGTCGTATAGCTCCAAGCCGCGCACGAGCGAGCTGTTCTTGATGCGCGTGCTTTGATAGGAATACACCACCGACGTTTCTCCGGCAAGCCGTTGCAGGTTCTTCAATATGCGGCAACCGTTAATCATCTTCTGTATGGTATAAGGGCTTAGAAGGTTGTAGTTGATTTGGTCTAAACGGTGCGGGTCGGTGCGCTTGTCGCGCATGGGCCACTTGCGGGCGTCGCGTATGGTGCCGACGCTGCGCAGGTTGATGGCAGGGTAGAGGTAGGTCATGTTCTCATGCTCGATGAGATAGGAGAATGGCAGGTCGCTCGTGTCGGGGTGGTCGGTATGCCGCCCCATCACAAGCGAGAATGCCCCGATGCGCGCCGGCCACAAAATGTAGGAGTTGGACGACGTTTTGGCACCGCGCTCCATCGCCCCTTGGTGTATTGGGCCGAGCTTATACATGTGGTTGCTCTGGTTCGACCCCGAACCGGCATTCATGAACGAGAATTGGCTCGCAATGAGCAACGTCGATTTGTGGTGCGTGACAGTGAACGGCCCGGCAAACACGGCACAAGCCTCACCATTCTCTTCCTGGCAATTGCCGAAGAATAGCGACTCACTGGCCGAATAGCCATGACCGATTACACAAGCCTGCCCCACAAAGCAGCGCGACAACATGGCACCATCGGTGACCGACGAACCGCTCGATATGATAAAATCCTCGCAAATCACGTTGCGACCCACATAGACCGGTGCCTCGCGCACGCTATTGATGCTACCATTGACCAGCTTGCCCGCGCCCACAATTGAGCTATAATCGCCGATGCGCAGCCCACGCAACTCGCCGCAGTCGGCTATCACCACATGCGAGCCTACCGTGCCCACCGTGCCGCTCACTTGCCGTGCATACTCGCCTATTATCTTGCGCATATTCTGGACGAGCCGCGGACGGTGGCGGTAGAGTGCCATGAAATAGGCCTGATGCGCCGACAGGCAGTCGTGCATCATCACCTCGCGCCCGCCTGTTTCGTTTAGCACAGCCACGTCGATGCCGTTGCCGAAACAGCATTCCCCGTCAACGGCCAGAATGCCTATGTTGCATATATGCGTGTCGTGCCCTATGCGGTAATTGGCTATGTGGCCGCGGATATTCTCGATGAGGCAATTGTCGCCCACCTCCACATTGTGCAGCACGGCATTGCGCACCCCGCAGTGTCGCCGCAGCCCTCCCGGCATGTCGAAATACCCGTCGAGCAGGCCCAATTTCACATCGCCCGAAAACGTGACATTCACCACTTGGCGCAAGTCGATGCCGTCGGCCACCGACACATGCTCCCATTGCGCAGATTGGCACCCCTGCGATTGCAGCAGGACAATCTCGCCACTTGCAAGTTTTCTATATTCCTTTCCCATATCGTAATCCATTGTTGCATGTATGCTTGGTTATGACTTGCATACACTGCAATTTCACACATTTTACATACTATTTCTAAATAGGTTATGTGCAAATATATGCAATATTCTACAATTTACAAGCAATCGCACAAAAAAACATCACTCTTTGCCTATTACACTTAAAATAAAATAGCCGTGTGCCGGCAGAACAATCATGTATCCTACCGACACTGGCTATGCTTGAACCAACAGGTTACTCGACGGTGATGCGCACGTGGGCCTTGGGGTAGCGCAGCACAAGGCAGCTGGCCTCGGTGAGCACGAGTGCGTCGGTGTTGCGCACACCGGCACTTTTCAGGTCCAAAGCCTCGGTGCCGAATGGCAGGTGGCTATACTTCTGCAAATAGGCTGGGTCGATTATCATGCCGCCCGACTCCATGCCGCACTCGTCGAACACCTCGGACAGCAGCACATACAAGCGGCCAAACTTGCTGTTGATTTCGGTGAAGTCGATGCCCCACTTCGTCACAGTGTCCTTGGCGTTCACCACCTTGGTGTAGTCTATCTTGTTGATGGCCTCGATAAGTGCCGAGCCACCAATTAACACCTTGCGCTTCGAGCCGGCATTGCCCGTGAACGCCACACGCATCAGGCTGATGAGCGTGTCTTGGCTGAATGTGTCGGGGTCGTAGGTGAAATCTTTCCCGGCCTGGTACCATATACCCTCGGTAAGCATCACATTCTCCTTCTTGCGGTAGTCATAAAGCTGGCTTTTCGTGCCGAACAAGAAACTCTTCTCCATGCCGAGCCTCATGTCATAGATAGCCGCCTCTTCCTGGTCGCTAAGCGTCCAGTCAACCTCCTTGCCGGCGATTTTCATCAACGTGCTTTGCTCCACCTGCATCTTGAAGATTTGGCAATAGTTTTGCGACTTCTGCGGGAGCGACTCGAATTGCGGCGTCTGCACATCGAGTTCGGTAGCGGCGCGCCCCATCCTGATAATTGACGTTTTGGATGGCAAGGCAGGAACGCAGTTATAAGTGGTGCCTATGAGCGAGCCATTGACCGCCATCACTGTCACGCCTGTGTCGTCCTTTGCCACCACATACAGCACGAGGCATTTCCCCGACTTCGTCACCCCGTCGGCCTCGTAGCCGTCAACATCGGGCAGCATAAGCGTGTCGCTCACGGCAAGCATGTCGTCGTTGTCGGTTTTAATCGGCACTCGCTGTGCGTCCACCCCCTCCTTCGACGGCGTGTAGGCAGTGGTGAGTGCGCAAGTGGTGGGCTTGGTATCAACCGTGTAATAGTCCACAATCATGCTCTGCGAGTGGCGCGGACGCGCATAGCGCGATATTTGGTCAATCGGTGTCGCCATCGGGCGTATTTTCACTATTTGGCGGTCGATTTCGTTGAGCAGCAGGTCGCCGCTGTTCTGCCGCGCAACGTCGGCTGTCAATGGCCCGTCCACCACGTGTGTGCCGCCGTCGGTGCCGGCAATCACCGCGGCGAGTGCCATTGCCGCCCCGTCGCCAGCATCGCACCCTGTGAGCAGCAGCACCAGTGCGGCCGTTATGCACATGCGAGCACAATCATCTCGCGGTTCTCTTTCATCGTTTGCCACAAGCCTCGCGGTGTGGCCATAGTGTTCTTGTTGTCTTTCATGATACTGTATTGTTAAAGGTTAAAACTATGTGTCGTGCGGCGGCGCAATGCCTCGATTGCCGAGTTGCGACCGCGAATGTAACCCTGCTCGTCGGCAGCCCGCACATCGTCGTCGTGGGCGACGGCTCGCAACAATATTTCCACAGCCTTGTCGCTCCAGCCCTCCATCACAGTGCGCCCCTGTTGTTCCACCAGCCGCATTGTGGCTTCGTCGATGCCCATGCGCTGCGCCACGTCGTCGGGCATTGCGGCCGGGGGCTTGGGAAAATTGCGCCATGCGGCATTAGTGGCATCTTCGCCAGCCAGCAAGTCGCCAATGAAGCGGCACAACCGTGGGTCGGCAATGGTGATTGCCACAAGTGGATTCTCGGCCCAACGTGCAAACTGGGTGGCAAAATCTTCGCTTTCGGTTTTGGTTTCGACTTTGGCTTTAGCTGCCCCCTTGGTGGCACTTCCGCCGCTTTCCTGCGCATCGGCCTCAACCATCGGTTGCTCCTCGGCAGTTACTTCGGTCAGTTCTTCTACATTTTCCATGGTATGTGGTGTTTTAATGTTTACGATGCAAAATTACCCCACAGCCCCGCCCTCAAAGCAACCAAAAATGACATGCCCCAAAGGTGCACGCACCACCCTTCGTAAAAATGGGGGGGTATCAAAATGCAGATTTGCGCAATTTTGTAGGGACGCACGACCCGTGCGTCCGCTGCACAATTAGGCGTATATTCTGTTAATTTACAAATGGTTAGCAGAGCCTTGCAGCACACGGACGCACGAGCCGTGCGTCCCTACGAGGTGGGTACTGCCAATTTTTATACACCCTCATCTGCCGCAAATATAGTATAGACGAGGGCTTTGTCAATGCCTTCGCTCACATCGTCATGCAGCATATTGAGTGGCTTTAATGAATTGCGAAAGCCACATAACAAGCATAAGACTACTGTTCTTTTCATGACTAAACCTGCTTTTTCTGGCATCATATAACAATTCCGTAACATTATTCAGTTTTTTTTAATTTCCACCACTTTTTTTTGCATTTGCTAAAATTTATCACTACATTTGAAGCACAGTTAGAAGAATTAATCTGTTGATTATTTTTCAAACACATGAAGTTTCTTAAAAAGAAAAACAGTGCAATTGACCATTACTAACAATTAATGAGATATAATTATGAAACGGATTTTGACTTTTGTGCTTATTGCATTAGCGGGAATATCGGCAGCGATGGCACAGCGAAGCAACCATTTCACGGTTGACTTGAATTTCAACAAGTCAATGTCGGTCAAGGATGGCGGTTATGCCTTAGAGCCTCTTGACTTTTGGGGCATATCGGCAACTGGTGGTTACAGGTTCTATTTAATCAAGGGGCTTTACATCACCCCCGAAGCCACCCTCTACTATGAGAACCATGACCACGGTGTTGTATATGGTCCACCTGAATTAGTAGGTGTAGATGGAGTAAAACTTGAAAAAGACGACCGCGACAGGACGAGCGAAGCCGGCATAGGGCTTGGCGGGATGCTTGGCTGCAACCTTATATGCAGTGATATTCATAGCATCGACATATTCACGGGGCCGTACTTCGATTGCGCATTTGTGCAAAAGGACGACTTAATCAACCGCCCGTCGTTCAAATGGCGTTTCGGCGCGGCTATCACATTCTCGCATGTCTATATCAAAGGGGCATTCGACTTGTCGCTGACCAACCTGATGGACGACCTCGGCGAGTCCAACTCATTCACCGTGGGCATCGGCTACCACTTCTAACGGAAAAAATGGGAAGTGGGCAGATTCACATCCGCGCCACTTCCCGACCCACAGTTATTATTTTGCGATAAAATTTGCCTATTCTCAAGTTGATTCCTCCCTCTCACTTGCCCTTACGCTCGCAATAACGCCGGCACTGGCCGCAAATGTCATAGCCCAGCATAGCCCCGAGTATGAAATCTTCCTCGGGAGTGAGCTTGTTGAGCGGACGTGTCACCATCAGCCTGATGGCGTTGATGCACTCCTTGCGCCCGAAAAACAGGTTGATTTTGTCATCACCGACAGGTTGTATGAGGTAGTTGATTTTACGGCTGCGTAGCCGGCTTGTCGTGAACTCGGCATACTTCTTGTCGGCAGTGAAAAGCACCATTTGGCGCACACCTTTGCTAAACTCATATATGTGGTTGAGGAACACCTGTACCACTTCGGGGTTCATATTCATTGCTGTAGCTGCCATAAGAGGGGAGATGCGGAGGTGTGTTACAAACTATCTTTGATTGCTTCAATCCAAGCGTCGATGCGAGCCTCGGTCATGTCGCTCTCGTTAACATCATCGAGCGCAAGGCCTACAAACTTGCCATCAACAACGGCCGTGGAGTCGTCGTAGGTATAGCCGTCGGTCGGCACTGCGCCTATTATGTTGCAGCCCGTGCCTTGCAGCTCGCGATATATTTCGCCCATGCCGTCGCAATAGGTGTCGCTGTATGATTGCGAGTCGCCGCAGCCAAACAGTGCCACGGTTTTCCCTGCAAGATTGGCGCTTTTTATTTCCTTGATGCCGCCGTACCAGTCGTCTTGCATGTCGCCGGCACCCCACGTCGATGTGCCAAGCAGCAGGTTGTCATACCCGGCCACTTGTGCGGCAGTCACCTTTGCCACATCGAGTATATCGCTCACGCCTAACTTGCCAGCAATGGTTTCGGCAATGCCCTGGCAAGTGCCAGTCGATGAGCCATAGATAATCACAGTCTTCTTCATTATCACTTAGTTTTTATGGTTATTAATACGATGGCAAAGTAAGCCATAAAACCCAATACCCGAAATCCCTAAAAATAAGTATTTTCACCGCCGACACTCCCCAATAAGTAGGTAAATGCGACACTATTAGGCGTGTACACCACCTCACACAATGCCGCTGCAGCCAACGGCCGATAATGCAAAAAAACGCATCCCGGCAAGACTGCGCCCGCCGGGATGCCCGAAGTTTTTTATTTATCCAACAATAACTGTCGTAATGCCGGTGTTTATGAAAACCTCCGTGGATTAATCGTCATATTCCATCATCAGGAAATTGCCGTTACGGTCGAATTTCAACTCAATGCGCGATGCGAGTTTCACCTCGTAGCTGTCGAGGTCGTCGGCATCATAACTGATATTGGTGACTGCCACGCCTTTATAATTAGCATCAAGATACTTGGCAATTGCTGCCGGGATAACCTTGGTGGGTATGCCATTGTGGTTTTTCACTTCCTCCCACTTACCGTTGTGCCTAAACTCGATAGCGGTGCCATCCGACAGGAACACTTTGTAGTCGGGGCGGAAAAAGTCGTCATCGACAGCTGCCGCCGTCACAGTGGCAGGAGCAAATTGCTTGATAAAGTTGGTCGCCTCGGCAGGGAGCTCCGATGCAGCAATCGGCTTGTCGCCGGCTTGGGCATTAAAAGCCAACAGACTTGCCACTGCCAACAATGCCGTGAATAAAAATTTCTTCATAACAATAGTTCTTTAGTTCGTCTAAATTGATTAATACTGATATATGTTCGTCGCAAATATACCCTTTTGCAAATTCATTGCTACTTAAAAGGGCTTAAAAATGGCAAAACAACAATTAAACGAATTTAATAAATGTAGAATTACAATACCTCATCTCGGGAAAATATGCGCCGGCGGTATTGCATCGGCGACACTCCGGTGTGCTTCTTGAAAAATTTTGAAAACGAAGCCTGGTCGGAAAAACACAATGCCTCGGCCACGTCGGCAATAGGTATATTCTCATCTTCGAGCATCGCCATGGCATGGTGTAGCAACTCGCTACATATCACGTCGTGGGGTGTGCGTCCAAGCATCCCTTTTACTACACGAGCCAAGTGTTTAGCCGACAAGCACAGACGGTCGGCATTAGGATAGCCACAAACGGCAATGAGATGAACTGACACGCTCGGTCGCTACTGCCGAAGCACTCTATAACACCGGAAACCGCCGAACTGCTACCATGATTTAACACGGCAAAGCGCTGATTGCGCGCCATTTGCCGCAGCACACTGGCAGGCAGCCAGTCCCGCAACAAACCGCATCTCGCCGTGCGTCAGGGGCTGGCTGCCACGTTGCATCAGCTTGCCATGCAAATCATGAAATAATAGCGTTCACACTTGTTTTCCTTGGCTTTTTTTGGGAACTTTGCACTAATGAAACTTTATGGTATAATTATAAATAGAATATGAATAAATACACATTTCGCCGTTATGCCATATTTTTTATCTCTCTTTTCATTAACGCATTCGGCATTGTTTTCATCACAAAGGCCCTTCTGGGAACTTCGCCAATTACCAGCGTGACATACGTGCTGAGCATGTTCACCCCATTGACTATGGGGCAGTGGACTATCCTGCTCAACTTGCTTTTCATGCTGCTCGAATTGCCATTCATGACACGGCAATACTTCAAGGAATCCATGCGCATGTATTTCCTGCAAATACCCATCACGCTTTTCTTCGGCTGGTCAATCGACTTGTCGATGTCGCTGCTCGGGTGGCTTGACCCGTCGTCATACCCCTGGCAGATTGCAAGTCTTGCAGTAGGCTGCTTAATCCTTGCTACCGGCATCTCGCTTGAAGTGAAAGCCAATATCGCCCTCGTGGCAGGAGAGTTTTTCGTGGGAGCCATTTCAAAACGCATTCGCAAGGAATTCGGCTTTGTCAAACTGGGCTTCGACATAACCCTGCTTGTCGCGGCGTGCATATTGTCGTGGGTGTTCCTTGGCGGCATCTATGGCGTGCGCGAGGGTACTGTTGTCGCAGCACTTGCAGTAGGCCCCATAGTGCATTTCATCAGTCCGGCATTTAATGTGCTGGACAGGTGGATTACACCGGCGGCCGAGGCGGTGCCTACGGTAGCCGACAGCAAGCACGTGGTCATAACCATCGCCCGTGAATTTGGCAGCGGAGGCCGCAAACTTGGACAGATGGTTGCCGAGAAACTCGGCGTACCCTGTTACGACAAGAAAATCATAGAACTTGCTGCAAAGCAAAGCGGGCTCACCGAGCGGTACATATCGGATAACGAACAAGACATGTCGCCGATATGGATTAACAACCTCATATTCCAAAACTATGAATCTTCGCTCGAACACAGCCTCTCGTCGCGCGACGCACTATTCGTTGCCGAGTGCAAGGTAATCCGCAACTTGGCAAGCCGCAGCGCATGTGTCATCGTGGGACGCTGCGCCGACTACGCCCTGAAAGATTTCCAGGGCGTGAAGCGGGTGTTTTGCTACGCAACATTAGACAGCGAAGTGCAACGTTGCATCGACGAATATGGAATTCCGCACGACAAGGCCCGCGACGAAGTGCGCCGAATCAACCGTGCACGCGCAGCCCATTATGAACATTACACCGGAAAGAAATGGCGCGAGATGCACAACTACGACCTCGTGGTGAACACCGCCACCACAAGCATAGACGATGCATGCTCGCTCATTTCATCATTGGCTCGGTAATGCGCAATATTGCCATTGCGTCACTGCCCGACGCTTTTCACCGGGGTGTGGTTCTCGATGAAGGCATTGGCCGTGGCAAGTGCCTTGGTGATATGGTCGCAAATGTGGTCGCCACCTACCATCCGGTCTATGCCAGCATGCAGCAGCACTTTTTTAACCTTGGGGTTTACACCCGATAGCACTATGTGAATGCCCTCGCGCTGCGACGAATTAATGAGGATTTCGAGGTTATGTATGCCTGTAGAGTCAATAAACGGCACTTTGCGCATCCTTATAATCCTCACCACGGGCTTATCGCCTATGCTGCGCATAAGGTCGTCAAACTTCGTGGCGACGCCGAAGAAAAACGGGCCGTCGATTTCATATATTTCCACACCTTCGGGCACTGCCAGCACCTCGTGCTGCGAAGCCTCGCTGCCGTCGGCAATGTCGATTTGGTCGCTGAACACCTTGATTTGAGTGTTCTCCATCACACGCTTGAGGAACATCACTATGGCCAGCAGCAAGCCGATTTCAATGGCTATGGTGAGGTCGAATATCACAGTTAGCAAGAATGTCGCCGCCAGTACGGCAATGTCCGACTTGGGATTTTTTAATATGCCCACCACTGTGCGCCATCCGCTCATGCCGTATGCCACCATCACAAGCACGCCGGCAAGGCAAGCCATTGGCACATAGTTAATCAGCGGCATAAGCAGCAACATGATAAGCAGCAACACCACTGCGTGGACTATGCCAGCAACGGGTGTACGTCCGCCATTGGTGATATTTGTCATCGTGCGGGCTATGGCTCCAGTAACGGGAATGCCGCCGAAAAATGGCACGGCAATGTTGGCTATGCCTTGGCCGATTAGCTCGGTGTTGTTGTCGGTGCGTCCGCCAGTGGCACCGTCGGCAACAGTTGCCGACAGCAGCGACTCGATGGCGCAAAGCATGGCTATGGTGAATGCCGACGGCAACAACACGTTTACCGTGGTCATGTTGAAGCCCAACCAGTGCGGCATTGGCATCTGCGCAGGCAATTTGCCAAATCGGTCGCCGATGGTTTCAATGCCCGTCACGCCGGCAAAACGATTGAGCAGATACACAGCCACAGTCATGACAGCAATGGCAACGAGTGCGCCGGGAATTTTCTTGGATATGCGCGGAGCAACGGCCACGATGGCTATTGTCGCAAGCCCCACTAATAGTGTGGCAATGTGCATGGTGCCGAAGTTCTGGAAATACACCACCCACTTCGATATAAAGTCGCCTGGCACGCCACCGTCGATTTTCAAACCGAATAGGTCAACAATCTGTGTCGAAAAAATCGTCAACGCGATACCGCTGGTGAAGCCAACCACTATCGGGTAGGGTATAAACTTGATGATGGTTCCGAGCTTGAACACACCCATCAACACAAGTATGAGCCCTGCCAAAAATGTAGCTATGGCAAGCCCCTGCAACCCATAAAGCTGGATAATATTGTAAACAATCACGATAAACGCCCCTGTAGGGCCGCCTATCTGCACACTGTTGCCGCCAAACGCCGACACACAGAAACCGCCGATTATGGCAGTCACAAGCCCCACCGTGGGGGTCACGCCGCTGGCGATACCAAACGCAATTGCAAGCGGCAGTGCCACTATGCCCACTACGATACCGGCCACCACGTCTTCCTTAAACTTTGCCGCACTGTAGTGCTTGAACACCTCAAGCGACTTTGGCCTGAACTCAAATTTCTTGCTAAAGTTCATTTTTTACAATCTTTTTTACCTGTTTTTTCAGCGGGCTATGTTAAAATAGCATTCCTACAACGTAGCCATTAAGTGCGTTTTGACACAGCCCCATACGGAAACATTCGTTAACTTTTCTCTAAAATTCGAGCCACAAATTTACACTTTTTCACTCAATCATGCAAATGCCCGAGCCTGTGCGCCACGCAGCTGGCTGTCACACAAGGTCGTGCAAGAATGTAACTCAATTCGCCCAAAAGTGTTCCGAAGCGAGTTTATCAAATTAATTTTTACGATTAATTGTTGAAATACGACGGTTTTTGCCTAATTTTGCGGCAGTTTTTCAAACTTGCACGACGCAAGTTGCTTGTAGCAACCACAACACAGGCACTTATTTCTTAAACACATACTAAACGCCCCCGCACTGCGCGTGGCACACACTACATAAAACTTTTATGCCGAATAATTTAGTTATAGTCGAGTCCCCAGCCAAGGCCAAGACAATCGAGAAGTTCTTAGGGAAGGATTACAAGGTGATGTCGAGTTACGGGCATATCCGCGACTTGCACAAAAAATCTTTCAGCATCGACACTGAACACGATTTCAAACCCATTTATGAAATTCCTGCCGAGAAAAAAGAACTGGTGAAAGAACTCAAAAAGGCTGCCGACCAAGCCGACATGGTATGGCTCGCTTCCGATGAGGACCGCGAAGGGGAGGCTATAGCTTGGCACCTGTATGAAGTGCTGGGCCTTACACCCGAAAAGACTCGGCGCATAGTGTTCCACGAAATCACGAAACCTGCAATATTACATGCAATAGAACATCCACGCGACATCGACTACAACCTTGTCGATGCACAGCAAGCGCGCCGCGTGCTCGACCGCATCGTGGGGTTTGAGCTTTCGCCGGTGCTGTGGAAGAAAATCAAGCCGGCACTGTCGGCCGGGCGTGTGCAGAGTGTGGCCGTGCGTCTTATCGTTGAACGCGAAAAAGAAATCGAGGCATTCCATAGCGAACAATATTACCGCATAGTGGCACAAATGCGCTGTGGCGAGGGCAAAGCCGCATTCAATGCCGAGCTAAACCGCCGTCTGCCCGACCATGCCGCCGCCCAGACTCTGCTCGAAGCATGCCGCGGCACGCAGTTCTCCGTCGGCGAAATCAGCGTCAAGCCTGTCAAGCGGTCGCCGGCTCCGCCATTCACCACATCGACGTTGCAGCAAGAGGCTGCAAGGAAACTCGGCTTTACCGTAGCCCAAACGATGATGGTGGCACAAAAACTTTATGAATCGGGGCATATCACCTACATGCGTACCGACTCGGTCAACCTGTCGTCGCTTGCCATAGGCACCATCAGCGAAGAAATTAAAAACAACATAGGCGAACAGTACCTGAAAGTGCGCCACTACCACACAGCCACAAAAGGCGCACAAGAGGCTCACGAAGCTATACGCCCCACCTACATAAGCAAACACGAAATAGCCGGCACGGCACAAGAGAAGCGGTTATATGAACTGATATGGAAGCGCACCATAGCCTCGCAAATGGCCGATGCGCAAATCGAAAAGACCACAGCCGACATCATCATACCAGGCCGTGATGAAAAATTTGTAGCAACAGGCGAGGTAATAAAGTTTGACGGCTTCTTGAAAGTATATATAGAAGACCACGACGACGAGGGCGAGCAGCAATCGCCGTCCGACGAAACCATGTTGCCCAAGATGCAGCAGGGCGATACCGTGACAGCCGATAGCATAGTGGCTATGCAGCGTTTCACACAACAGCCGCCACGATACACCGAGGCTTCGCTCGTGAAAAAGCTCGAAGAGCTTGGCATAGGCCGACCATCGACCTACGCTCCCACAATCTCCACCATCCAGAACCGCGACTATGTGGAAAAAGGCGAGAAAAAGGGAGTGGAACGGAAATACGAGGTGATTGAGCTGAAAGGCGACAAAATCACATCGAAACAAAAAACCGAAACAACTGGTGCCGACAAGGGAAAACTTATCCCGACCGATGTGGGAATGATAGTCAATGATTTCCTTGAGGACTATTTCCCTCAAATCATGGATTACAATTTCACGGCAAAAATCGAACACGAATTTGACGAAATAGCAGCCGGCGACGTTAAGTGGAACGAAGGGATAAGCCGATTCTACGACCAGTTCCACCCCAATGTCGAGAATGTGTCGCAGTTGAGGCTCGAACACAAAGTAGGCGAGAGGCAGCTTGGCATCGACCCCAAGAGCGGCCAACCAGTGTCGGTGAAAATAGGGCGGTTCGGGCCGTTGGTGCAAATAGGCACGGCCGACGGCGACAACAAGCCACAATTTGCCTCGCTCCAGAAAGACCAGTCGGTAAATACCATAACGCTCGAAGAGGCTCTGAAACTGTTTGAATTGCCTCGCACATTGGGCGACTATGAAGGCAGCGAAGTGAGCGTGGGCGTGGGCCGCTTTGGGCCATACGTGAAACATGCAGGCAAATATGTATCAATCCCCAAGGAATATACACCGCAACAAATTACACTCGACGAGGCTATTGCCCTCGTCGACGCAAAACGTGTGGCCGAGGCGCAGAAATTAGTAAAATCGTTCCCCGAAGACCCCGACCTCGAAGTGCTTAACGGACGCTATGGCGTGTACATCAGCTACAAAAAGCAGAATTACAAGATTCCTAAAGGGACCGACGCCGCATCGCTCACCTACGAAGATTGCAAGGCTATAATCGCAGACGAAGCAAACGCTCCCAAAAAGCGTACCACCAAACGTCGCAGCACAGCAAAGAAATAAACTTTCTTTGTACACATATCAACCCTTATTGTAGGGGCTGCATCAAAATAACACTTTCATTTGCATGTTGTAGAAGGTGTATCAAAATAGGCGTTCACCAATTTCGTAGGGACGCACGGCTCGTGCGTCCGTGTGCTGAAGATATAGCTAATCGGTTGTATGTTAGCGCGATATATGCTTAAAGGCTAACGGACGCACGAGCCGTGCGTCCCTACGAAATCGCTTAAATCTGCATTTTGATACACCCTCTACACAATTGCCTACCTGTAATTGCCATGAGCCCCTACAACTGGGGAGCAGTTTTGTCATTTCGGCGCACTTCGCTTTTAATGAAAAGTCATTACTATTGTTTAGATAGATATCGTAATCAATACAAATCTGAAAGATAGTTTTAAAAATATCACAATGCCTGCATATATAATCACATATAATATACTATTAATGAAGCTGATAACACAGAACACAACCAGTATTGTTTTCACACCTGTTTATTAACATTAATGATAATAATAACAATTGATTACACTACAAAACTCTTTTAAATCACATTTAACTGTCGGTATTGTTGTATTTTCAGATAAAAGCATTTACTTTGCAACATCTTATTTATCAGACATAAGGCAGCGATGTGAATCGCAGCATTATAGTTATCCATAAGAATAGTTTTAAAGTATTAGTAAATTAGTAGGAAAAACCCGGCAGACGACACTCTCCCGGGTCTTTTTTATGATATACAAGCACGACCACAATTCCAGATTTGTCAGGCAAACGCTCTGTTTAATGCCGTTTTTGCGTAAATTTGCATGTACCTAAACCACTAAAAACTATGGAAACTATCAAAAACGAACACCTCACCGTGGGCATCGACTGCCACGGCGCAGAATTGCAAAACATAACGCGCAACAGCGACGGCCATGAATACTTATGGCATGGCGACCCTGCCTACTGGAAACGCCGCTCACCGGTGTTGTTCCCAATCGTCGGAAGTGTGTGGGATGGACGTTACCGCATTGATGGTCACGAATACCACTTATCGCAACACGGGTTTGCTCGCGACATGGAATTCTCACTCATTTCAAACGACGGCACACAGGCCAAATTCCGCCTTGAAAGCAGTAAAGAAACCCTCAACCTGTATCCGCGTGAATTCGCACTCGAAATAAGCTACCGGCTGCACGACTGGACAATAGAAGTTGCTTGGACTGTACACAACACATCGACCGACACCGAAATGCCATTCCAAATAGGGGCGCACCCGGCATTCAACTACATGGACTACGACCCCGAAGCCGATGTGCAAGGCTACTTCAAACTCGACAGCATGGGCGATGCGCTTGAATTATCACTAATAGGGCGCAAAGGTTGCCTGAAAGCCGACAAAGGAACCTTAAACGCGCCCTGCGGCATATTGCCAATAACCCGTAGCAGCTTCAATGGCGACGCATTAGTGTTTGAAAACAGCCAAATACACCAGGTTACTTTGCTCGACCGCCAGCAACGCCCCTACTTGAGCGTGAAATTCGATGCCCCGGTAGTGGGATTATGGTCGCCAACGCACGACAGCTATGCACCATTTGTGTGCATCGAGCCTTGGTATGGCCGTTGCGACCGTGAGGAGTTCAGCGGCGACTTTGCCGAAAAAGACTGGACGCAAATCCTCGCACCGCAACAAAGCTTCTCCACCGCTTACAACATAACCGTCTTGTAATCCGCATCAAAAATGGGGTAACATTATAGGGGAAAAACTCTGTTTTGCTACCCATTCATTTTACCGAATAATGAATGAGGAATACCGATTGGCCATCATTGCCCTATGGCGAACGACACGCGCAGCATTCCCACCACGTTGCAGCGGCTTCCCTCGGTGAAAACGCAGTGTAGCGACGGTGTGAGGGTGAAGTAACGCAGGAACGGGTAGCTGAATGTAAATTCCAAGTCGGACTCGTCGCCATCAACGGCAAACACTCTGTTGCAGGCAATTCCGGCCATCATGCCGCCACGCCATTCACCGAGCATTGCCAGTGCAGTATATCCGCGGCACATAGGCTCGCCAGGGCACCAACTCCCTTGAACCATCACACCCAACTGCATACCGCGCACCGTTACAACGGGCTGTTCAATGTTTCCAAAGAGAGCATAGTGCATCTGCATTCCATATTCTTCGGGCATTCGTGCAATGGAATAACTAAGCATGTATGATGCCGGGGTGAAATCCTCGTCTTCTGCATCGGCAGTGTAAGTCACACTGCCAATGTTGAAGAAACCGTCATCGGCCGGGCGTATGCGAAATTGCCTGTCGAAGCGGTCTGACGCCGAACCCGTATATAAACTTTCCTTTATGACAATATCGTCGATTGGCTCATACTCGGCATGTATTCCCAACGCCGACAATGGATAAGTCGGCAGCAAGTGGTTGATTGAAAGGGTAGGATAGTTGCCGTATGACGACCCTGTGAAGAACGACGTATAATTGGTGGTAAAATAGTCATAGTCGATGTTGCGCAGCCCGGCAAACAGAGTCCAATCGCCCCATTGTTGCCCGATGCCGAGTTTCAACAATCTGAACGCCCTGCTTTCGCCTGCATCAAGGTTGCTCACACCCTGAATGTCGTCTATAACAGTGCCTGTGGTGTAACTCGCTATTGCCGAGGCCTCAACCATGCCGTCCTCCCATGGCGACACACCACCCTCGACGGTCAGCAATCCATTCCATGCGCCACGTCCTGCTGTCATGTTCCACAGCCCCTCGCTATCGGCAATTACATTCCAGTGGTACTCCACTTTGTCATCGTCGGCATAAACGGCAAACGTGGGCAGTGCAGCAAATATCGCCGTATATACCATTCCTATTTTTCCCAATGTGTCGAAACTTTAGAATTGAAATATTGCCGTCATCACCACGCGGTGGTTCATCACACCATGACTATCGTTTACACGACCTTCATTGCCCACAGTACCATACCATGCGTTGCACAACATATATTCTGCACCAAACTTCCAATGGGGCAAATTATATGTCAGTTCGGCCGTGGCTGTTACAAGTTGGCCAAGCCCGTCGCCGATGCCCGTGCCAATCAGCCCCATGACAGGTTTCCCTGCTCCAAGATTTTTCAAATAACCGAAAAACAATGCCGGACGCAACTTCTTGCCATAAGCGACATTGAGCCATGTCGATGACACTTTCACAGGCGTATAATGTTGTTCGCCAGTCGTTTCGTCAATCCCTGTAATGGCATATCCCCCCACGCCGCTCGCTTGGGTGAAGTTGTTGCCAAGCACTGTCTTGCCAGCCACAAGCCACTCGCCGGTCTTGTACTTGAAATGCCCCTCGACCGAGAGCGACGTAATGCGCTCCGTGACCTTTGCAACTTTCCCCTCGTCGTTCAACGCTTCTGTTCGTGGTACAAGCGACGTGATGTCGGCACCCACACCAGCTGTCCATTTGCCATGAATGTAGTCAATGCCTACGGCTATCTCAGGCACACAACTGTTTTTTATGAAACTTTGACTCTTGGTGCTACTGGTAGCCAATGGCTCGTTGCTTGACGGGCCAACCGACAAATATTGCGACTGCCACAGCAATGTGGCCGTGAGGCGAAACGATTGGTCGGTGAAACGGTAACGGATTTGCGGTGCGCGGCTGAAAGGCTGGTATGGCGCACCCATGTTAAGGTTCAATATCTCGGGGGCCACGTCGCCATAAAATGGATGCCACGTCTGCCCGACAAGCAATTGCGACTTGCTCCAAGCCAAGTTCAGATAGGCTTGCCGCAGACGTATCATATAGTAGTTGGTGCCGCCGCCCCTGAAGTCAATTTCAATGCACCCCGATGTGGCAATCTTGCTCCCAGCGAGGCTCGGACCAGTAATATTCACACCGAGCCGCGAATACATTGTGTAAAGGCTGCCATCGGGCTTGGCGTTAAGGTCGTTGCCATAATCATCATAATCATGGTCATGTGGATACATGTAGAACAATCCGTCAACTGTTTCGGAATTGGAGCGGCTGTTGTAGAACAGGTCGGCACGTACTTGCCCGTAAAACTTGAAATCGATGCCATCGGCAGCCCATACCTTGCAAGTGTAAATAGCAAACATGGCTACCATGAGCGAAACTATGCGTAATGGAAATCTGTGGGACATGAAATAAAATTTAAACAACGCAAAATTACTTAAAAACGCTCAAATTAGCAACACTTTAATCATTGCAAAGCATCGCCCTGAGCCACACCTCGTGATACTATCGCACGGTGCAGCAAAGCTGTGAACTGGTAGTTTTTCAATCCCCAGCGCGGCGATATGAGCATATTATCGGGCGACTGCGACGTGAAACGCTCGATGGCTATTGTGGGGGATAGATGGCTGATAAAGCCCAAGCATACGTCTATATATTCGTCAACCGTCCATCGGGGCACTTGTAATTCACCACGTTCAACTTGCTCGGCAAGCCGTGTGCCACGGATTAGTTGCAACTGATGCAACTTCACGGTGTCTAACGGCAATTGCGACAGATGCCGTGCCGTTTCGGCCACGTCGCCGCCATCTTCACCCGGTAGTCCGGCTATCACATGCACTCCAGTCAGCACGCCTGCGGCTGCCGTGCGGGTGATTGCATCGGCACTTTCTTCCCATGTGTGGCAGCGGTTAATCAGCCGTAGCGTGTCGTTGCGCCACGTTTCCACACCATACTCCACAAGCACAAACGTGCCTTTGCGCCTGAGCGATGACAGATAGCCAAGCAGCCCGTCGGGCATGCAATCGGGGCGCGTGCCGATTACAAGCCCCACTACCCCCGGTGTGGCAAGGGCTTCGTCATACAACCGGCACACGTGGTCGATGTCGCCGTATGTGTTGGTATAAGCCTGAAAATACGCAAGATAACGCATCTCGGGATATTTCCGGGCAAAAAAACGTCGCCCTTCTTCAAGTTGCTCGGCGACACTTTTCACAGGGTTGCAATAATCGGGGTTGAAAGTGACGTTGTTACAATAGGTGCAACCTCCACGCCCTTTAGTGCCGTCGCGGTTGGGGCAAGTGAACCCGGCGTTGATTGATATTTTTTGGACTTTGCCCGTGAAATGCTCGCGCAAGAAATCGCCGAAATCCCTGTAACCGCCGCTCATAGCCGTGTACAACGATTTTGCAGCAAAAAGTCAAGTATCACTATTGCCGACATAGCCTCGACAATAGGCACGGCACGGGGCAACACACACGGGTCGTGCCGTCCACGGGCTTTGAGCGTTACACTTTCGCCACGAGAATTGACTGTTGCCACATCGCGCAGCAATGTCGCTACAGGCTTGAATGCCACACGGAAATATATGTCCTCGCCATTTGAGATACCCCCTTGTATGCCGCCCGAATAATTTGTTTCGACCTTTATCGAGCCGTCGGCGGCAATGCCAAAGTTGTCGGCAACCTCGCTACCACGGCGGTTGGCAAAGTCAAACCCAAGTCCGTATTCAAACCCCTTGGCTGCATTAATGCTCAACATGGCAGCACCCAATGCGGCATGTAGCTTGTCGAAAACAGGTTCGCCAAGCCCCACAGGCACACCGGTTATCACACCGGTAATCACGCCGCCGATGGTGTCGCCATCGCGTTTCACCTGCTCGATAAGCTCTATCATCTGTCGTGCCGCTTCGGCATCGGGGCATCGCACAATGTTGTTGTCAATCTCAGTTGGATTGTAACGTCGGTAATCCTTGTCCACGCAGATGTCGCCCACTTGCGAGGTGTAGGCATACGTGCCAATGCCATAATGCGATAACACTTGCCGCGCCATTGCCCCTGCCACGACACGTGCGGCAGTTTCGCGTGCCGACGAACGGCCTCCGCCACGATGGTCGCGAATGCCATATTTCTCGGTATAGGTGTAATCGGCGTGCGATGGGCGGAACACATCGCGCATATTGTCATAGTCACCCGACCGCTGGTTACTGTTCTCGATGATGAAGCCAATGGGAGTGCCAGTGGTCCGCCCCTCGAAAAGGCCCGAAAGCACCTGCACTCGGTCGCCCTCGTTGCGCCCAGTGGTTATTGATGATTGCCCAGGACGGCGACGGTCGAGCTGGCGTTGCACGGCATCTATGTCGATTTCGACCCCCGACGGCATTCCGTCTATAACTCCCCCTATAGCTGCTCCATGCGACTCGCCGAATGTGGTGAGCCTGAATATTTTTCCTATCGTGTTACCCATCTCCCTCGATTTTGTTAAACATTTGATGCAACAAGGTCGGCAATAGTGCCGCGCACGTATGCCACCAATTCGGCAGGATTGAGCTTGAACTGTAGCCCACGCATTCCAGCACTGACATAGATGTAGTCAAACTGCTCGCACGAGGCATCAAAATATGTAGGGAACGCCTTTTTCATTCCCACTGGCGAGCAGCCGCCACGAATGTAACCGGTTGTTGGCAGCAATTCTTTCATTGGAATCAAGTCGGCCTTTTTGTTGCCCGACACCTTTGCAGCCTTTTTCAAATCGACCTCGGCATCGCCCGGCACCACGCACACGAAGTGCCCCGTCTTGTCGCCGTGCAATACAAGCGTCTTGAACACCTGTTTTATATTCTCGCCAAGCTGCGAAGCTATATGCGTTGCAGCAAGGTCGTTCTCGTCCACCACGTATGGCACCAGTTCATACTTGATTTTTGCTTTGTCGAGCAACCGTGCCGCATTGGTCTTTCCTGTTCCTCCCATGATGCAGTTATTGTTTTGCTTGTTTGAGTTTTTCGGCTCTCAGTTTCTCCGAGTCCATCCATATATACAACTTGTCGCTGGGGCGTATTTTTTCGTCCACCTGTATTGAGAAGTGGTCGCCCTTCGCGGCACGAGCCACAGGCTTCAACCCTACACGTATCTCCTTCACCATCATCGGTATTGCACCTGTCGTTGGACCTATTATGATGATTTCGTCACCCACATTGAGCTCACCGGCTTCCATGACAAATTCGGCGACCTTGATGTTGGAGAAATAGCGCACCCCTTTGGCGGCATACACCTTTGTGCGTGTTGCCGATGAGCCATATTTCGATGTCCATTCACCGAGCCGTTGCCCCAAGTAGTATCCATTCCAAAATCCACGGTTGAAAATCTTTTCGAGGCGACCATTCCATGCGGCTATTTTCTCGTCGCCGAATGTGCCGTCAATGCAAGCATTGATGGCCTCATTATAGCACCCCACGGCCTCGCGCACATATTCAGGGCCACGGGCTCGTCCTTCAATTTTGAACACACGCACCCCGGCATCAATCATCTTGTTGATGAAATGGATGGTTTTCAAGTCCTTGGGCGACATTATGTATTGGTTCTCTATGGCAAGCTCGTCGCCCGTTTCACGGTCACGCACGGTGTAGCTGCGACGGCAAATCTGCCGGCAGGCACCACGATTGGCCGATGCGCCTGTTTCGTGCAAACTCAAATAGCATTTCCCCGACACTGCCATGCACAATGCACCATGGCAAAACATCTCGATTCGCACTCGCTGGCCGTGTGGACCGCAAATGTTTTCGTCATTGATGGTCTTGTAAATTTTGCTCACTTGGTCGAGGTTTAACTCACGCGCAAGCACCATCACATCGGCATACTGGGCATAAAATTTCACTGCCTCGCTATTGGCCACATTCACTTGGGTGGAAATATGCACTTCCACACCCACCGAGCGTGCATAAAGTATCGTAGCCATGTCCGATGCTATGATTGCCGACACGCCAGCATTTCGCGCCGCATCAACTATGCTGTGCATCAGCGCAATATCCTCGTCATACACCACCGTGTTTACCGTCAGGTAGCTTTTCATGCCATGTTCATGGCAGTAGGCGACTATTTGCGCAAGGTCATCGATGGTGAAGTTCACCGACGACTTGTCGCGCATGTTCAACCCTCCGATGCCGAAATACACCGCATCGGCACCACCTTGCACGGCAGCGGCCAGCGACTCATACGAGCCGACCGGAGCCATGATTTCAAAATCTTTTCTTTCCATTGTGTGTGCGTTGTCTCCTGCAAAATTAACAGCCCTCCCCCGATTAACCAAATTTCCACCCCAAAACCACGACACAACATGTTATAAAATACACGCATCTCAACAAGAGTTTTCTTGCTGAGATGCGCTAAATGTTTAGAATATTTTGTTCAAGTGCGTTGGTTGACTGGCGTGGTTACTTGACCTTCCACTCAAAGCCATCCTTGGTGTCCTTCACGTCAAAACCTATTTCGGCAAGGCGGTTGCGGATAAGGTCGCTCGTGGCCCAGTCCTTGCGGCTCTTGGCATCCTTGCGTATTTCGAGCAGCAAGTCCACTGCTTGCTCGTAGGGGCGCAGGTTCACGCTGCCGCTCTCTCGCTCGTCATATATGCCAAGTATGTCGAAAAGAAAGGTCTTGAACGTAGCCCTCAATTGTTCCAAGTCGGCAGCCGATATTGTAGCCTTGCCGTCGTTCACAAGATTGATGGCACGGCAAGCCTCAAACAGGTGGGCAATCACTACCGGCGTGTTAAGGTCGTCGTTCATGGCCTCGTGGCATTTGCGGTCGAGGTCGGCGACATCAACAGTAGAGGCCTCCGATGGTTTCAGCTCGCCCAACCGTTTCCAGCCGTCGAGCATACGCTCGTAGGCCTTCTGGGCGGCTTGCAATGCCTCGTTCGAGAAGTCAACCGTGCCGCCATAGTGCGCTTGCAAAATGAAGAAGCGTATGGTCATGGGCGAATATGGTTGCGCAAGCATATCCTTGCGGCTGCCCGTGAAAAACTCGTCGAGTGTGATGAAGTTGCCGAGCGACTTGCCCATCTTCTGGCCGTTGATGGTAATCATGTTGTTGTGCATCCAGTATCGCACTGCGTCATGACCCGAGTGTGCCACCGACTGTGCTATTTCGCACTCGTGGTGCGGGAAAATCAAGTCCATGCCACCACCGTGGATGTCGAATGTTTCGCCAAGGTATTTCTGCCCCATGGTCGAGCATTCAAGATGCCAGCCGGGGAACCCCTCGCTCCATGGCGACGGCCAGTGCATTATGTGTTCGGGTGCAGCCTTTTTCCACAGGGCAAAGTCGGCAGGGTTGTGCTTCTCTTGCTGCCCGTCGAGCTGGCGAGTGGCACTGAACAACTCATCGACATTGCGCCCCGACAACTTGCCGTAGTGAAAGTCATGGTTATACTTGGGCACGTCGAAATAGACCGACCCGTTGCTTTCGTAGGCGTATCCGTGTGCAATGATTTCCTTGATATACTCTATTTGCTCAATGATATGCCCCGAAGCAAACGGTTCGATGCTCGGCGGCAACACGTTGAGCCGTTCCATAGCCTTGTGGTAGCGGTTGACATAATATTGCACCACCTCCATCGGCTCCAATTTTTCGAGGCGGGCTTTCTTTGCCACCTTGTCCTCGCCGTCATCGGCATCATGCTCCAGATGGCCCACATCGGTGATGTTGCGCACATAGCGCACCTTGTAGCCGAGGTGGCGCAAGTAGCGGAAAAGTATGTCAAACGTTATGGCCGGGCGGGCATGACCCAAATGGGCATCGCCATACACCGTGGGGCCGCACACATACATTCCCACATACGGCTCATGCAGCGGCACAAATTGCTCCTTGCGCCGTGTGAGCGTGTTATATATGTATAATGGGTGTTCCATGATTGCAATGATTATGCCTGCCCGTTAGGACCCATGAACGGAGGTACGTTCCCGCCTTGGTTGCCTGGAACTTTCGGTACGATTTGCCCAAAAGTCTTTTCATACTTGTTTATGTTGTCTTGCAGGGCAAACAGTAGCTGCTTGGCATTCTCGGGTGTCATGATTATGCGGCTCTGCACCTTGGCTTGTGGCGTGTTGGGTGTGAGGCATATCATATCGAAGAAAAATTCGGCCGGACCGTGGCTGATTACAGCGAGGTTAGCATATTTCCCTTGTGCCACTTCGGGCGAGATTTCAATCTTGATTTCTTTCTTTTCTTGTGACATAACTTATTAGTTTTTAATTTGTTTTTGTAAAATCATAATATTTCCGGTCGGGGTATGCGACATCATTGAGATGCACACGCACCACTTTGCAAGACTGCAAATTCCATACCGAACTAATGTTGAACGACATGTAGCAGCGCCGCCAGAAGTAGGCTTGCGCCCCCATCATGTTGTGCGACAGATAGCAATGCACCGTGTCGCAGTTCCATGTGTCATAGTCCATCACCAATGCCATGAGCCGCACCTTGTCGGTATATTTCACACGGCAATAGATGTTGATATAATCGCCCGTGCGCCATATACTGTTGAGTTGCACCGAGTCCATCGCCAGCGTACCCACGTTGAGCGTATATCGCAACGAGTCGGTGATGACTTGCGTGATGCCGCGAGCCGTGATATTCAACGAATTATCGGTGTTACGGCTATCAACGACGTAATTTAGCAATAAGCGGTCGCCAACGTCTATGTCCGACGACGACGCACTTGCCGCTGCCGCAGGGTCGATAAGTGTTGTCGGCATATTGTCGTTGGCAGGATAATTGATATATATATCGCTGCCCGAAGCCACGTCCTGACCCATGTATGTTACCATATCGTAACGAAAATCTCCATACTGGTAATAATCATCATCGCTGCACGCGGTAGTCGCCACAATAGCAGCAAATGCCAGCAATATGTAGATTATATTTTTCATAACGCGCTGTCGTTTACAATTTTCCCGTCATCAATATGTATTATGCGGTCGGCACCACGGGTGAGCATCTCGTCGTGGGTGACAATTACGAAAGCCTGTTGCAACTCGTCGCGCAGTTTGAAAAACAGGCGATGCAATTCGGCCTTGTTTTCGTTATCCAAGCTCCCCGACGGCTCGTCGGCAAATACCACTGCAGGGTGATTGACAAGTGCGCGTGCCACCGCCACACGTTGCCTTTCGCCGCCCGACAATTGCTCGGGCTTATGCTCCACACGGTCGGCAAGCCCCATGAAGTCGAGCAACTCCATTGCACGGCGATGTGCCTCGCTCTGCTTGTCGCCGCCTATAAGTGCAGGAATCATCACATTTTCAAGAGCAGTGAACTCGGGAAGCAACTGGTGGAACTGAAACACGAAACCTATGTTGCGGTTGCGGAAGTGTGCCAAGTCGCGCTCTTTCAGGCGCAACACATCTTGCCCGTCATATTTTACCATTCCGCTGTCGGGCGTGTCGAGCGTACCCAGAATTTGCAGCAATGTGGTCTTTCCGGCACCGCTACGCCCCACAATCGACACAATCTCCTTGCGCCCGATGCTGAGCGACACATCGCGCAACACGTGCAACTGGCCATAGTATTTGTTTATTCCCTTTGCTTCAATCATTTGCCTGTCTTAATTTGTTTATTGCGTATGCGGCAAGCATACAACCGAAAATGCACGGCATGTAGCTCACAGTGCCATAACTCGACCGCTTGTTTGGCATCTCGTCGGTATGCGTCAGCGACGCTTCCTCTGGCAACTCACTGCTCCACACCACTGTCAAGCCACGCGCAAACCCATCTTTGCGCAACCGAGTGCGAACCACCCGTGCAAGCCCATCGTTACGAGTCTGCGATATGTCGGCATACCCGATTGCTGTCGGGTCGGTGCGGCCACCAGCCCCCATCGAAGAAACTATCTCGATTCCATTACCGAGGCAATACTCGATTAACGCCACTTTGGGGGCTATCGAGTCGATTGCATCAATCACAAAATCGGGCTTCTCGCCAAGCACTTGACCCACATTGTCGGGGGTAACGAACATTTTCAACGCATCTACCTGCGCATCGGGATTGATGTCGGCAATGCGATTTCGCATCACAGCCACTTTGTCAACCCCCACGGTGGAGTGCAATGCCGGCAATTGGCGGTTGATGTTGCTCACGCTCACCGTGTCGCCATCGACAAGCGTCATGCGCCCCACGCCAGCACGGGCTACCATCTCGGCGGCATAAGCCCCCACGCCGCCCACGCCCACTATCACAACATGAACTTTGGCAAGCGTTTCAGAGGCCTGCTGCCCCAGTAGTAGATATGTACGTTCGGCCCAGTCTTGCATATACTTTCACTTTCCAATCCACGAAGTTACAAAATTTCCACGAAAATCAGAAAGCCGCAGTAAGTTAGCATCGCCGTTGGCCACAAAACAGCCTCATGATTTAGAAAATGTTTTGAATTTTTTATTCAATGATTTGAGATGGATTTTTGAGGCGATTTTGATTATTTTTTAAATAAGTTTAGCGAGCTAAACGTTGAAAAAAATCAGCGAAAGCATCCTAAAAGACACTCAAAACGTGAACAAAGAATTTCCAATAAAAATTTTTCTATAAAAATTTAAAATTACGTCCTCCATTCTCGCCATATTTTGGCGAAAATATTTTGTCTATTCTCATCATTATATCTTTTAAACATATATCAAACGCTTATATACACCATTGCATCAATATAAAAAAAGGACTGCCAATGTCGAAATCACTTCGAGGTTGGCAGTCGGCGTTTCATCAAGTTTAATGCAAATTCATCTGTGTATTATGATGTTGAGTCTGAGAAGTTGAGTGTTTTTGAATTTGCGCTTTGATGAATGCGGGTAATATCTTTTTTTACCAATATTCATCTTTGCTCCCACGCATTCTCTCATGCGCGGCTTAATTTGTTGCCAAAAGTAGAAATAATGTGACTATTCTGCAAATTTTTTCAACTATTTTATTTTTTACAAATGTATATTGACAATTTCCCCACCCCACGTCACGCAGTGAATGGCACCACATCTCCACGTCACACTGTTAGACTTTGTGGCATTCCACTGTGTGTTTTTGTGGTACTTTGCTGTGTGTCTTTGTGGTACTTTGCTGTGTGTCTTTGTGACACTGCACTAAAACGACACATGTACGCCGCCCATGAAGGTTGCCCGGGGCATGGGGTAGCCGTCGATGATTTCATAACACTGTGCCAGCAAGTTCTCGCCACGCACATATACCGACAACCATTTGGTAGCCATGAAATTTACCGAAGCATCCCACAACACAAATTCTTCCTGCGTCATATTGTCGAGGTCGGTATAAAGCCCCTTTATGTATTGCACACCTGTCGAAGCCTGCCAACGCCCACTGCTGAAGTTCAGACCGCCATACAACTTGTGTTGCGGCGACGCAAGCACCGGATTTTCCATGTGCAGCCAGCTATAGTTGGCTGTCACACTCCAATGGCTGTCAATCGCATAGTCGGCGGCAAGTTCCACGCCCCAGTTCTCGATGGGGCCCGAATTCTGATTGAGCATACCGCTGCCATTCGGGTTACGCATACGCATTATCAGATTGTCGCCATTGATATAGAACAGGTTCGCGCTATATGCCAAACGATTGCCCAATTGCCGTCCGCTATACGACAGCTCATAGCTCCACAGGCTTTCAGGCTCAAGGTCGGGGTTTTGAGGCGGGAACATATACATTTCGCGTATCGTCGGATTACGGAACCCTCGGCTCGCCATTGCCTTGACTTCTGAGCTGCCAGGCAGTCGGAATGCCAATCCCGCCTGAGGAACCACTTCCCAGCCAGTGTGTGAATGATGGTCAAAACGCACCCCGGCATCGAGCGTGAGCCACGATACTATGTCTTGGCGGAAATCGGCATAAGCCGCAACCTCGTCTTGCTTCTTGTCGGCAAGGTAGCTGCGCTCGTCATTTTCGATGTTTTGATTCCATGCCTTGCCGCCAAAATGGAAATAGTCAAAACCCAACGTAAATCGGTTGCCATGGAATAGTTGCGCACTTTGATACCACGAAACGCCAAGCATCACATCATTGCTATTGAAGCGATAATCGAGCGGTTCTTCGCCGGGTTGGTAGCCATCGTTTATCCAATGGTCGCCCCAGTTAGCAAAGAAACTCAATGCTCCCGACGAACGGTCGTAGTGGTTTTCGAGAACCATCGATGCCATGCCGCGTGTGATGCGTTGGTCATTGTCGATATACGGCTCATCTACCGCCCCCGGATTGGTAGCATTGAAATGGGTGATGTTAACGTCGCCCCACAACTTCCACCGTTGTGAAAAATCATACCCCAACTTCACATAACCGCCCACTTGTTCAAAGCCCATATTATCGCGGTGTCCATCAGTGCGGCTATACGAAGCCGTCACCGTGCTTGAAAATTTTCCATGCTTCACTCTGTTGGCAGCTTCGGCCTTGAATGTACCATACGACCCGCCAGCCACATCCACATCGGTGCGCACACCATCCCGGTTCATGCGGCGAGTGACGATGTTCACCACGCCACCCATTGCATTCGACCCATAAAGCACCGATGCCGGGCCTCGAACCACTTCCACACGTTCCACCAGCATCGACTGGTAGGCATCG
This sequence comes from uncultured Muribaculaceae bacterium, assembly GCA_944321715.1. GTDB lineage: Bacteria > Bacteroidota > Bacteroidia > Bacteroidales > Muribaculaceae > Avimuribaculum. Next base: position 31,267 of record CALUMJ010000001.1, read on the forward strand.
GCGATGGGATGCCCCATAAGCCCCATATATTGGGGGTGTCCGTCAATCAATACCAGCAGCCCAGTAGTCGGCAAGCCGCTCTGTGCAGGGCCACCGATGCCGCGCATCGACATCTGCCCGGCACCGCCTGTCGATACACCATAGCCAAGCATACCTCGCGAGGTGGAGAAAAATCCAGGCACTTGCGTGTTAAGTACCGGCAGAATCGACGATTGGTGCTGCGCCTCAACCTCGGCGCGCCCTACAACCGAAACAGTCATTGGCAGGTGGCGTATGTCGGTTTCGTTGCGTGTGCCAGTTACAACCACATCGTTCATCACCACGTTGCGCACAGAGTCGTTCTGCGCATTGCCAGCAGCTGCCACCATTATGCAGGCAGCCGCCAGTAATCCTTTTATCGTTGACATTCCTTTTCTGTTGATTTATTGTGCAAAATTATTCATACACCGGCAATAGCCAAGTATATAAATTACAGCCCTTGTTACCGATTTTACTGAATAGCACTGCGAATTAATGACAAACACAATATATTTTACACTTTCTGGCGCGGGAAAGCGTCGATGAAACTGCCCGGCGTGATATTCACCACTTCTATGCCGCGGTGACGTGCATATCGGGCAATGGTGAAATAAGACTTGAACGCCACATAGAAGCTATACATGATGGTGTGCAACGGGTAGTGCATATATTCGGTGCGGCTGCGCTGCACTTCTCGGTCATCTTCCTTGTAGAAATGCGGTTGCACCGACACCACATTGTTGTCATCATCGACCGACAAGGTGCGAGTCCACGTGTGGTCGGCACCTGCGAGGTAAATCTGCTTGTAGCCCATGCCTATGGCGGCCATGATTGACGGTATAAGCACATTGCGCGGACGCGGCATCCCCAATGCACTGCCATACAGCACGTTTTCAACCGCCTCAAACCCCTCGACAGGCGTGGCATTGTATCTTGCCACAGTGAGGTTGCCATTGGTGCACAATGGTGGCATAGCAGCACGCGAGGGAACGAACAAGGTCATTTCCCAATCGACACCAGCAATCGCTTCCCACATCTTGGCCACATTGGGCTGGTCGAGTGCGTTGAAAAAATGCGGGTCGGCAAGCAAGTAATAATTGGGGCGCAATTGATTGAACAATGGTGTGCCGGCGGCAAAATTCACGGCCAGCAAGTCGTGTGCGGCAAGGAAATCTCGGGCTGTTGCCACAGTGTCGTTAAGCGACGGGCCGTTGCCAAGTATTACTATGCCACGCTGGCGCCGTTCGCCTATGTCGGGCCACTTGATACCCCATTTCGACATCAGCACAACTTTCACCACGCTCAACAGCGATTGCCACAACCGGGCAAAAAAATCATTAACCTTATCCATCATTCAAACAATAGTTACAAACGGCATTTTATATAAAAAATGGGGGATAAATGCCACATGGCATATCCCCCATTGCGTTATGTTCGAGAGTGCAAGTATTATTCCTGCACTTCAAATTGGTCTTTTCCTACACCACACAATGGGCATACCCAATCTTCGGGGACATCGGCCCATGCAGTGCCTGGAGCTACGTTGTTGTCGGGGTCGCCAACTTCAGGGTCATAAACATAACCGCATACTACGCATACATATTTTTCCATAATAGTCTTTTTTTAGTTGCATTTCTAAATTTATCAAACTCCACTCAACCAGCCACAGCTAATTAAGCAATGCAAATATAAACATTGCCGCCGCCAAATGCAAAAAATCACAGCTACAAAATCACAAAAAATGTTGTTCCCCCGGAAGATAAACATTTTTGTTGATTTGTTCTGCGGGGGTGGCGATGTGTCAATCAACACACGTGCAAGCCATATTTATGCAAATGATATTAATTACCATGTCATAGATATAATGAAAACAATTCAGTCTATGCCTATAACAGAAGTCCTTAAATATATCGATGATACTATAAGGCGGTGGAATTTGAGCAAAGATTCCAAGGAAAATTATTTGCATTTCAGAGATTACTATAATAGTAGCAATCGCAATCCGCTTGACCTGTACGTGCTGATGTGTTACAGCTTTAATTTCCAATTCCGCTTTAATTCAAAGCATGAGTTCAACAATCCATTTGGCCAGAACCGCAGCCATTTTTCGGCAAACATGCGTTCCAACCTTGTAGCATTCAGCCAGCAGATTAAGGATATAGTTTTTTCATCACTCGATTTCAGGGAATTCGATTTCAGCTTCTTGAAAAATGGCGACATGGTGTATGCCGACCCTCCATATTTGCTCTCTTGTGGTTCGTACAACGATGGCAAGCGTGGATTTCGTGGCTGGACTGTCGATGACGACTTAAAATTAATGGAAATCCTGCAACGTCTGCATGAACGCGGCGTTCATTTCGCCTTGTCTAACGTGGTGGAACACAAGGGCTCGCGGCACCATTTTTTAGAAAACTGGGTTGAACGCAACCGCTTTGTCATGCACGACATTGGTGTGGATTATAATAATTGTAATTATCAGAACAAGAATAAAAATGCGGTGACCCGCGAAGTCGTTGTAACAAATTATCTTGAAACATGAAAATGAAGCGTACTTTTGGTTGGATTCAAAATCCGGCAAATTCACTGACTTTGCAACGTGTGGTTGCAATATTCGAGCCACGAAGCAAGGTTGTCGACTGGTTGCTTAATGAGCGCCTGCCGATGCTCCAGCATAACGGATTGCTTCATGATTTGGATAAATGGAAGAAATATGCGGCAATGATACGTTCGGGTGGGCCTATGCAATATTCCATATTAAAAGGGAAAGGGTGCGGAACAGGCAAAAGAGCTGCTGCTAAATGCTCGGGAATTGTGTAGGCCGTGGTGGATGCGCAGAAGAAAGTCGAGATAGAAGTCGATGGAGCAAAAGTCGTTGTACATAAACCATACACCGATGACTGGACAGCCGACGGTTATTTGCGATGGGGCATTTCAATTGGGTTTATTGAATATAATGCTGCTGAAGATACTTGCCAGATTAGCAAGTTGGGCAAGCAATTTATAAGTTCCTCGGGGGCAGAATTTAATGAAATACTCGGGCAAGCCTATTTGTCTTACCCTCCTGTGTGCCGTATCTTGCAATTGTTATCGAATGGTGAACATTTAACAAAATTTAAGCTGGGACGAAACCTCGGGTTCTCTTTCGAGGCTGGATTTACGTCATTTCCGCAGAATATATGGGCGCAAGCCTATCAAGAGCATCCCGAAGAACGGACGACAATAAGAAACAACTATGAAGGCTCGTCGGATAAATATGCTCGTATGATTTGCTCGTGGCTGAACGAAATCGGGTGGGTCAATATTGCCGAAAAACAGGTAACTGAACTGTATGGCGGGAAAAGTTATTCATGCACTATTGCGCAGTCTTACACGATTACGGCATTAGGAAAGACCAATTATAAACGAGCTACAGGCAAAAGCAGTAGCGCAAGGATTCCTAAGTTGGTTTTCATGGGTATGTTATCGACAAAACCCACCGATAAGGATTACTTGAGGTTGCGCAGAGCATTGATTATCAAATACACAGAAAATGCTTACCGAAGCCTTGATGAAATAAAAGAGCATCTCAAATCTAATGGATTGGACGAAAACACCGATACGATTAGGGATGATTTGCAAGGATTGGTTAACATAGGACTCAATTATTCCATTAAGTCGGGATGCTATAAACTTGTAGATGAGATTTGTGGCTTGGATATAAATTCTCACGACAAGTATGCCAAAGGAGATGCTTCTTGCATAAAAGAAAGACTCAGGTCGCAATTGAAAACAATCAACCCCAAATACCTCATTCTTGTTGATTTGTCGATGGATGGAAAGGCCAATCTTGAATTTGAGATTCAAACATTGGATTTATTGACCAATGAATTGGATTTCAATGGCTGCCATCTTGGTGGTTCACGCCGCCCCGATGGTATAATCTATCATTCGGCAAATGGCTTGATTATCGACAATAAAGCATATTCCAAGGGGTATGCTTTGCCTCGCCACCAAGTGGATGAAATGGTACGCTATTTGGAAGAAAACAACAAACGCGACAAGGCGATTAATCCTAACGAGTGGTGGGCTGAATTTGGCGAGGCTGTGCAATATTTCAATTTTGCCTTTATCTCGTCATTCTTTACTGGTCAATTTTTATCACGGTTGCAAGAAATAAAGAACCGGACTGGTATTGATGGGGCTGTCTTGGATGTTGAAAACTTGTTGCTGTTGCCGAAGCGTTGAAACGAGGCCAACTGTCATACAACGATTTCTTCCACTTGTTTGACAACAACAATAATATTGCATTCAAACTTGGCGATTAAGCAAGTGAATTTCTGCCGTCAGAAATTATAATGTCGCTGAAAAGCTCTTTTTTATTCTCATTGCGGCCAAATGGCTGATGGGGGATTACGTCATAATTACAAAAATCACAGCTACAAAATCACAAAAAATGGGGAGTGGGAAAACCGAAACTATTTAGTAATTTTACCAATCAATCTAAAAACAACAAATGAACGGTATAAGGAAATTTTTCCACGAACTTAAAAGCCACAGCCACAAGCGCACACTTGGCGGACTCGACTTCTTCCGCTACATCGGCCCGGGGCTGCTCGTCACTGTGGGGTTTATCGACCCCGGCAACTGGGCGTCAAACTTCGCCGCAGGGTCGCAATTCGGCTACTCGCTGCTGTGGGTGGTGACACTGTCCACCATCATACTCATCATCTTGCAACACAACGTAGCACACTTGGGCATAGCCACTGGGTTGTGCCTTTCAGAGGCTGCAACAAAATATGCGCCTCGATGGGTGTCGCGCCCAGTGCTGGCTTCGGCGGTACTCGCTTCCATTTCCACGTCGCTCGCCGAAATCTTGGGCGGAGCCATAGCCCTTGAAATGCTGTTTGACATTCCCATAGCGTGGGGGGCAATTCTCACCACGGCAACTGTGCTTGTGATGCTTTTTACCAATTCCTACAAACGCATCGAACGTGCAATAATCACTTTCGTATCAATCATCGGGTTGTCGTTCATCTACGAATTGTTTCTTGTTGACATCGACTGGGCGGCAGCAACCCGCAGCTGGGTGGTGCCATCGCTTCCACAGGGCAGCGCAATCGTAATCATGAGCGTGCTGGGGGCTGTCATAATGCCGCACAACTTGTTCTTGCATTCCGAGGTAGTGCAAAGTCTTGAATATCACAAACAGGGCGAAACCTCGATAAGGTCGAAACTGAAATATGAGCTTTTCGACACACTATTTTCCATGATTGTGGGCTGGGCAATCAACAGCGCAATGATACTGCTCGCCGCCGCTACGTTCTTCAAAAGCGGCATCCTTGTCGATGAGCTGCAACAGGCACAAAAACTCATGACCCCGCTACTCGGCAACAATGCCGGCAACATATTCGCCGCCGCACTGCTGCTGGCTGGCATCTCGTCAACCGTCACAAGCGGCATGGCAGCCGGTTCGATTTCGGCCGGCATATTCGGCGAGTCATACCACGTCAAGGACACTCACTCGCAAGTGGGCATAATCGTTTCAATAGGCATCGCCTTGTTGCTCATTTTCTTCATAGGCGACCCGTTCCAAGGGCTACTAATATCACAAATGGTGCTGAGCCTGCAATTGCCATTCACCGTGTTCTTGCAAGTGTGGCTCACATCGTCACGCCGAGTGATGGGGCAATATGCCAACTCGCAGTTCACACGGGTCGTGCTTTATTCTATCGCAACAATTGTGACATTGCTCAACATATACCTGCTAATCATTCAATAATAACACGCTACCGATATGACCAACAAACGAAAAATATGTATAGTCACAGGCACCCGCGCCGACTGGGGGCTACTTAGCGGCATAGCCCGGGCAATCAAGGCCCGGCACGACACGCACCTGCAAATCATTGCCACCAATATGCACCTTTCTCCAAAGTTTGGCAACACGCAGGTCGAAATAGAACAAGACGGGCTTAAAATCGACTACCGTGTACCCATGCCTGTCGAAAACGACACACCTGCCCTCACCGTCGATGCCATGGCAATGTGCATGAGCGGAATGTCCAAAGCTCTCGAAACACTGCAACCACACCTGATTGTAATCCTCGGCGACCGCTACGAAATGCTCATTGCCGCATCGGCCGCATTGGTGTTCAACATACCAGTGGCGCATATAGCCGGAGGGGCCGCAAGCTATGGTGCTATCGACGAGAGCATACGCCATGCCATCACCAAGATGAGCCACTTGCATTTCACCGAAACCGAGGCATACCGCCGACGGGTAATACAGCTCGGCGAGCAGCCCGAGCGTGTGTTCAACACCGGGGCAATAGGTGTATATAACATCAAGCATTTGCAGCTGTTGAGCCGCAAGCAGCTCGAAGACGACTTGCAAACCGAGATTCCCACGTCGTCGCTGTTCGTCACATTCCATCCTGCCACCCTCGACCACGAACGCCCGGCCAAGCAATGCCGCAACCTGATTGCGGCCCTTGATGGCATCGAGGGATATAAGGTGTTTTTCTCTTATCCCAACAGCGACACACACGGAAACGAAATAATCGAACTAATCGAACGGGCAGTAAAGCGCAAGCCTCACAAGTATGTCGTATTCCCTTCGTTAGGGCAACTGCGCTACTTGTCGATGCTGCAATATATGGCCGCCGTAGTGGGCAACTCGTCGAGCGGCATAGTGGAAGTGCCATCGATGGGCATACCCACTGTCAACATCGGTATGCGCCAAATGGGTCGAATGGCCGCACACTCGGTAATCAACTGCGGCACTTCGACCGAAGAAATATCACAAGCTCTCGCACAAGCCCTATCCGACGACTTCAGGTCGATGGCTCGAACCGTAGTTAATCCATACGAACAACCCGACACATTGGAAAAAATCGTTGAGCCGCTGTGTAACACGCCGCTCGACGGCATCACCGTGAAGCGTTTCTACGACTTGCCTGCATCGGCCAATTGAGCCATCGATTGCCTATGCTGGCGGCGATATTCAAGCGGCGACATGCCATGTTGGCGACAGAAAGCATTGGTCAAATGGCTGCAATCGAAAAATCCCAAGCGATAGGCTATCTCGCCTACTGGCATATCGGTGTGCGCCAACAAGCGTTGTGCTTCGTGCATACGGCACCGCCCGACATATTCCCTTAGGCTCTCGCCGCCACACGATTTGAAGTAGCTACCGACGTAGGTTTGCGACATGCCAAACTTTTGCCCGAGAGCCTTGGCTTGCAACAATTCGGGTTCGGACAGGTGCGAACGTATATATTGCAGCATGAGCATATACTTGTCGTGCGGCTCAGGCTGCAAAGGTTGCCCGGTCACCACAGGCAGCAGCGACCGCAAGCACACATGTAATATGCTGCACAGCAACCAGCCACCAAGCCTGTCGCTTCCGGACAATGCCGCACCGTATTCCGACACAATGCCCGTCACGAGCAGCGCAACCAATTCCCGGTCCTTGCCGCCCATGATTGCCGTCAACTCGCCATCGGGGGCATTGTAAAGCAAGTCTTTCTCTTGCCGTGTGAAATAGCTGTCTATATAGTTGTCCGAAAAACGCATATACACAATCTTGCTACACTCGGCCAACTTGTAAATATGGCTCACCGACGGCCTGACAAGAAACAAGTCGCCAGCCGAAAAGCGCACTTCACCCTGCTGCGCCACAAATGTTCCGCTCCCCGACACCACACTACTCAACTCGAAAAACGAATGGCTATGCTCAGGCATGGGAAACGTGTCATATTCCCTAACCAAAATATCAAACGAGTGGAACAAGTTCTCCCTTTTCATGATGCAAATTTACAATAATTTGCCCGAAATTTACAAATCCGTCGAATGCCGACACGCTACTTTTGCAGCCGTGATTTTTCAAAGAACAAGGGATATGAAAATTAACGAAATCAAGGGCCACAGTGCAATGTTCTCGGCCAATTTCATGTGGGGGCTTATGTCGCCGGCTGCAAAGTTTATTTTTGCCGCAAGCCTGATAAGTCCGTTGTTGTTGGTAGAATTGCGTGTGGTGGGGGCGGCAGTGCTGTTTTGGGTAACGTCGCTATTCATCAAGCACGAGCATGTGCCACACCGCGATATGCTCAAGCTATTTTTTGCATCGCTGCTCGGCGTGGTGTTCAATCAGGGCGTTTTCACATTGGGCGTGAGCCTTACATCGCCCATCGATGCTACTGTCATAACCACCAGCACACCCATTTTCACGATGATTATTGCCGCACTGTACCTCAAAGAGCCAATCACGTCAAAGAAACTGCTCGGCGTGTTTATAGGCGCAATAGGCGCATTGATGCTGATTTTGAGCAACGGCAGTGCCGACAGCAGCACTCACGATGCCAGCATCTGGGGCGACCTGCTGTGCATTCTTGCCGAGCTGTGCTTCGCTTCCTACTTTGTGTTTTTTAAAGACTTGATTAGCCGTTATTCGCCCATCACGCTCATGAAGTGGATGTTCACCTACTCGGCTATATGCATCACGCCATTCACCTATTCCGATTTCGTGGCAGCTGACTGGGCCAGCCTCGACACGCAGCTCGTTCTTGCAGTTGCATTCGTCGTAGTGTGCGCCACCTACTTGTGCTATCTGCTCGTACCAGTGGGGCAGAAGCACCTGCGCCCCACCGTGGCGAGCATGTATTGCTACGTGCAGCCCGTCGTGGCAAGCTGCATTGTTGCCGTGTTCTGGGGAACATCATCGTTCAACCTACTGAAAGTCATTGCCATCGCGCTCGTCTTCGCTGGTGTATTCTTAGTGACTCGCAGCAAGAGCCGCGCCGACATGGAAGCTGCCGGGCAACAGGTATAGTCAACCGAGCAACGGCAACTGTTCGAGCATATTCTTGATGCGGATTGCCGTGCGTGGCATAGGTTCGGCAACGGTAAGCCCCACGACATCTTTCACTCGGGCAATATCGTTGATGGTGCGCACCACCTCGTTCATCTTCATTCCATCGGGCGACACGCCGACAGCCGGAATGATTTCGACTGGGTCAAGTACGTCCATGTCGAAATGAATCACCACGTGCGATGCTCCACACCGTTCGAGCCACTCTGTCACAGCATTGCTGTCGTCGGCCACCTCGGCTGGCGACAGGTGCTTTATGCCATATTGCTCTTGTCGCGCCTTGATTTCGTCGCGCTCCCAGTCACGCAAACCTACAAACAATATGCGCGACGGCTCAATCCGTGCTGGCAATTGCCCCACAATATGCTTGTCGCCAAGCCCCATGCAAGCAGTCACAGCCATGGCATGATAGCCTGCATACACGTCGCCGGGTAAAGTGATGTCGGGGTGCGCATCAATCCACACCATAGCCACATCGCCGCCATAACGGTGTGCAAGATAGGTAAACGGCACCACACTAACCGAACATTCACCGCCCAGAGTCACTATGCGGTCGGGGCGTTCCACGTGGAGCAAATCGAGTGCAGCACGTGTTTGCAGGGCTATATCGTCACGGTCAAGCACACCGTCGGTCACCTTGCGCTCGCCACGGGCCATATTTACAGGCACGGTTACAATATGCTGCCCATTGTCGGGAGCAAGGAAATTAAGCAACTGCGCACCAAGGTAATAACCACGTGCGGCATCTTGCGGGTCCTCAACCTCGGGAACCCACCTCGTAATATCGCCACCCTGCCATTGCGGGTATATCAATCTAATCGTCTTTTCCATAACACTTACAAATATATGTCATCTGTTACAAATCTGCCATGTTATACATTGCACTTATCTACACAAAACACTATATGGGGCATATCCACCCCACGATAATGCTTGACTATGGTGTCAATCGGTTGCATACCTAAACGGAGTGCCACCTTTTGTGAAGCAATGTTGTTATCCCTGATGATAGCGTACAACGTATTAAAATTCAACTTGCCGAAACCATACTCCCTACATGCCATAGCCGCCTCGGTTGCATAACCTTCGTGCCAATATTTATGAGCAAACAGATAGCCGATTTCGGGAACCTGCGCCGTCCTGTAGTCCTGCATAGTGATGCCGCACTGGCCAATCATTTCACCATTCGCTTTTAAACACACAGCCCACAATCCAAATCCATATTCATTGTAGCGTCGCATTTGCTTGTCGAGCCACATCTGCGTTTCGGCTTCGCTGAAAGCTCCATTGTAGGCATACATCACATTCTCGTCTTGCAACATCGAGGACAAGGGTCGTATGTCTGACATGTCCATCTCATATAATTGCAACCTCGGTGTTTCCAATATAAACTGTTTCATAAAACACAATCCATTCTCAATTACAAAAATATAAAATTACACATTACACACCGAAAACACGTCGGGCAATTATTCAACTTGCCACATATTCCGGTACCCAGTCGGCGAAATGCCGCAATGCCTTTTGAAATAACGCCCGAATACCGACTGGTCGGGGAAATGCAATTTATAAGCTATTTCCTTTATGCTAAGTTTTGTCTGTCGCAAGTAATGCTGTGCTTGCAGCATGGTGAAAGTTTCTATCCACTGAATGGCAGTTCTACCCGACTTGGCTTTAACTATCGATGACAAGTAGTTGGGTGTCAAGTGCAATTCATTTGCATAAAATGTCACTAATCGCTCGTTTACGCAATTACTGAACGCCGACATAAGGAAATGATTCAATATCCTCTCTTCACGGTTTTGCCGAAGTTCCTCTATCGGCACGCAATTAAAATAGATTTCAAGCACTTCGAGGCAAAGTGTGTGCAACAAAGCCTGCACAAGCAATTTAAACAAATGTGCCGACCTTGGCGACTTTGCCGCTTTATATAATTCGGTACGGGAATTGAGCATCTTGACTGATTGTTCCAACCTGTGCGTCTGTTCCAAGCCCAACTTCACACAAGGGTGTGAACGAATGGCAAAACGTGCTGCCACAGGAATGCTCGACAAGGCAAGTTGGATGGAATCTAACTCTCCCTCCATCAGGTAACCTTCGATGTCATCGGAATGACGCATTATGCGTATGAATGTATAAGGCGTATAGAGGCACATCACACCAGCCTCAATCTGATAGCTGCGATTGTCGAGCAGTATCTCGGCTTCACCCTTCCGGCACAGGAAAAAACCATACTTGTTTTGCGACACAGCTGCATAATTTGCCAAAAGTTGACCGACATCAAGCATTCGATAGGTTTCATGTTCCATCTTAGAAATCTATTTTTTCGGCAAATTAACCAATAAAATCTGATTAGTACAGCATATCTTGCCTCATTAACACATCATAATCGTTGAAATTGCACAATATGCCCCATAAATTGCACTTCTCCACAGCAACAAACCTTTCTAACTTTACCGTGAAAAAATAAGAATACAACGACATGAAACCGCTACTCGTTTTTCTGCTTTCGATTTTTTGCTTGGCCAATGCTCTTGGGCAACAAAAATCATATTCTTTAAAAGAATGTATCGAAACTGGTATCCGCAACAATCTTTCATTGAAAAATAGCCGCTTGGACATACTGAAAAGCAAGACGACTTTGACACAAAGCCGCTCACGGCTGCTCCCGGTGTTGTCGGCCGAATTCCAAATGGTTGACTACCTCATGAAACCTGCCAATGTGACTACCGGTGCATTGCTGGGCAATGATTTTCCCGAAGACCCAACTTGGCAAAAAATCCAAAGCATGCAATATGCCATGACAGCCGGCATTCAATTTAGAGTTCCATTGTATAACCAAACCATCCTTTCGGCTTCCAAAGCCGCTCAAACATTGCGTGAACTTAGCAGCTTGTCGTATGAAAAGGCTGTGGAAGACCTGACAATGCAGATTGGCAATGTTTACTATTTGGCACAGGCTTCGCTGGAATTGCAACGATTGTTGAAAGAAAACATTGACCGAATGACGGAACTTTGCACCATCACCGAAGAATTGTACAAGGGTGGGGTAGTGCTGAAAGTTGACTTGACTCGCGTGCAAATCAATCTGAAAAACCTTGAAGCTCGACACGACCAGTATGCCACCCTTTATGAGCAACAATTGAACCTGCTGCGTTTCTTGCTCGACATTCCGCCCGAAACACCAATGGCTGTCAATCCGATGCCCACCGACATCGTCCTCTCCGGTACATACGGAGCAATCAGCGAATCATTGCCCGAACTGCAATTGCTGTCAACTCGCAAAGAGCTAATCGACCGGCAAATAAAAGCTGTCCGCGCCGAGTATGTGCCATCCATCTCGTTGGGAGGGCAATTGGGTGCAGTAGGATACCAAGAAAAATTCCGCCATTTTTTCCATACCTCAAGCGGAACTCACAATTGGTTTGGCAACACCTACATTGCCCTTTCGGTCCACATCCCAATTTTCAGTGCCAACGACAAAAAGCTGAGAGTGCGCCAATACCAATACGACAGGCAACAGGCAGAAACTGCTTTCGAGCTGCAATGCAAACAAATAGACCGGGAATATGCCGATGCCTCGCGTCAGTTGAGCCACAACCTTGAAGTTTGGCACACTCAAAGGGAAAACTACCGTCAGGCCGAGGACGTATATGCCGTCACCGAGGAGAAGTACAAAGAGGGAGTGGCATCTATGACCGAACTGCTGCAAGACGAGATGCGACTGCGCAATGCACAATCGGCATGTGTGCAGGCTCATTGCCTGTGTAATGTGGCTCAACTTACGCTACTGAAATTGACTGGCAGCCTGCAAAACCTCACCCGTTAGCTCATTCATATATTCGATTATAAACCAATAAATATGACGATATGGAAACGACAGAAAATACCTCAAATCAAACAACCCCGAAAGGCTCAACTATGAAAAAGATTGTGGGCATCATCGGCATTTGCCTCGTTGCTTGGGGATTATGGGCAACCATTTCTCTTTTCATAGATTACAGGACAAGCGAAACCTCCGACGATGCACAAGTGGAACAATACCTCTCGCCAATAAACATACGCGTCCCGGGATATATCGAGAAAATTTATTTTACCGAACACCAACATGTATGCAAGGGCGATACACTGCTCGTCATAGAAGATGACGAATACCGCATCAGATTGAAAGAAGCCGATGCGGCCCTGATGGATGCGCGAAGCGGCAGGAAAGTTGTGGCCAACACACTGAACACCGCCTCCAACTCGGCTCTGGCCTACGATGCTTCCATTGCCGAGGCACAGTACCATGCCGACCAAATAGAAAAAGATTTCCGCCGATACAGCGCACTTCTCGAAAAGAATGCCGCAACACCAGTTGTTGTCGAACAATACCAGACACAATTAGAAATGGCACGAGCTCGCATTTCGGCATTGAAACAACAGCGCGAAGCCGCCCAGTCGTCTGTTACCGAAGTCAACCAGCGACAGGAGAACGCCGAAGCCGCCATCAAGCGCGCCGAAGCCGCAGTAGAACTGGCCAAACTAAATCTTTCATACACAGTAGTGACCGCACCATGCGATGGTTGCCTTGGAAGGCGTTCCATCGAAGTGGGGCAATTGGTCAACGCTGGACAAACCCTCACAACCATTATCCCCGATACCCGCAAATGGATAGTCGCCAACTATAAGGAAACTCAAGTATCGTCATTGCACATTGGCCAGGAAGTCGAGATTACCGTGGACGCTTTCAAGGGGAAAACATTCAAGGGGCGCATATCCGCCATCAGCTCGGCGACTGGCTCGAAATATTCAATGGTTCCTACCGACAACTCGGCAGGGAATTTTGTGAAAATCCAGCAACGTGTGCCTGTACGCATCGAGTTGACCGATATTTCGGCCGAGGACAATGCACGTTTGGCGGCTGGAATGATGTGTGTGGTAAAAGCTAACTTATGACGACATGAAGACAAGTTTCCCTTTTTATTCTTGGATTCCTCGGCCAATTGGCGCAATCATATTGCTGTTGCTGTTCGTTCCCCTATTCTTTTCGGGCGGAACATATTTAAGCAACATCAACGAAATGGCCGGGAGCATTGGTACATTGACCGAGGATTTCCAGTTCCTTAGCCTCTGTGCCAGCATAGGCATGTCGATGGTGTTCCCATCCATGCTGCCATATTTGCAAGCCCGAAATGTAAAGCATGTTTACTTGGGTGGTTACACATTGCTGGCACTCCTCAACGGTGTGTGTGCCGTCACGCAAAGCCTCCCTCTGCTGATGGTGTGCTGTTTCTTAATCGGCTTTATTCGGGTAGCTCTTGTGCTGAACACCACTTTCATCATTGCTCCTTACCTGCTTGGCATTCAGACACTCGACATGTTCCTGCATGAACTAGCCACTCCCGAAGAGGCTTATAAAAACGACCATTCGCGCACCATTTTGATGCCTGTGCTGTATTGCTACATACTTTGCATAGTCCAGTTCAGCAATTACGCATCGGCATGGGTCGCTCACGAATTTAGCTGGGAATACACCTATCTGCTTGTAATAGCCATGATGTTGGTTGCAATGCTTTTGGTATCGTTTACACTATGCCCGGCACCCACCCACCGGTATCACCTGCCGTGGCGACTCCTGCCCGATGCCATATTGCTGGCAGTAGCAATGGGCGCATTGTGCTATATCATGATATTCGGGAAAACATATAACTGGTTCGACAACACATCGATATGCATAGCTTTTGCTGCGATGCTCGCCTGCGGAGGAGCGTTCCTGTGGTTGTCGGTATCTGTGCGACACGTCACATTGCTGGAACTTGGCATATTCCGCTACCGTTACACATGGTACAGCATCGGCATTTTCGTGCTATTGATGCTCATCAACAGCAGCACGTTGTTTGTCACCACTTACCTGAAACTGTCAACCAATTCTGGCAACCTTGAAAGTGCGGCCGTTTCTTGCTGGGCAATTCCGGGCTGCGTGGCAGGACTGGTGTTTACGCTGGTCTGCGTCATGAAGGGAATACATTTCCGTTATATCTACGCTTGTGGATTCTTGCTTATGCTATGTGCCAACCTCTACATGTATTTCCATTACCAGACTATGGGCGTGAACAGCCACACCATACCGCCGACTTTGCTTCATTATACAGGAATGCTGATATTGTATTCCGTCACCTGCGCCTTTGCCATGAAGCACCTGCCCATACGCTATTTTGCCACTTGGCTGTTCCTGATGGTTGCCGTGCGCAATGTCGTGGCACCAGCCATTGGAACTTCGGTTTATGGCAATTGGCTCCAAGAACGGCAACAACACTACATCACTCGCCTCGCCCAAGACATCAGCAACGACAACCCGCAATCGTCGGCCATGTTTGCACAAGTCGCACACTTGGGTCAGCTGCAAGGGAAAGACGGCATTGAAGCCTCTCGCTTGGCCTCCACTATGATGAAAAGTCAAGTTTCATTGCAAGCCACATTAGTGGCAATGAAAGACATAACCGGCTCGACAATATGGATTTGCCTCGGTAGCGCAATCACCGTGCTGCTAATCCCATACCACAAAAAAGAAAAAACCTAACTCGCACATTTAACCGTCAAGCAAAAATGCAAGTTCTATTAATCGGCAAATACATAAAGTAAAGTACCATGAGATATATGGCATTTTCCCTGCAAAAGCATACAAATAATCGAAACACACGGTGCGCGGCCGATTTTATTTCGTATTTTTGTGGAAACTGGGAGTGGCACACGTCATGGATATATGGGATAAAAAGAAGCGGTCGGCAGTAATGGCAAAAATCAAGAGCAAGGACACTAAGCCCGAGCTGATTGTGCGCCGTTACCTATATTCACGTGGATACCGATACTTGAAGAATGTAAAGGGGCTGCCAGGTACACCCGACATCGTGCTGCGCCGCTACGGCATCGTCATCTTTATTCATGGTTGCTTCTGGCACGGTCACAGCGTCGATGGTCACTTGCCGCACTCCAACGTGGAGTTTTGGGAAGAAAAAATAAACCGGAACCGCAGCCGTGACGAACGCGACAAGGCCGAATTGCGGCGAATGGGCTGGAAAGTGATGACCGTGTGGGAGTGCCAGCTGCGCCCCGCTGTCAGAGAGAATACGTTGCGCGAAATCGAATACCTAATCAACCACACTTTCCTGCAACGCTACAGCACCCAATCGCCGACACCACAACAATACACCATGCCCGAAACCAGCACTCCTGCTGCAATGGCAGCAGAGCCGCCGACACCATACGGCAACAAGGCAAACAACAGTGAAACCGACAAACAGCAAACGCCCACCGAATGACATATTGCGGTGGGCGTTTGGCATCTAACTGATTTAATTATATAACCCTATGGCATGATTGCTTTCGCCATAAATACAGGCAACTGTTTCTTGTCACTTGATTGCAAATATTGTTGACACTTTACTGCGAACCTTTACCACGCCATTGCGACGGTCGGTGTCGCCACGCCGTTCATGCGACGGTGCTACGACTATATTCACCACATCGCCAAGTTTCACGCCTGCTGCATCGGCAAGAGCCGTGGCATTAGCTTTGGCATCGATAAATGCTTCCACCCGTGCTTGCTTGAGATATTCCTCGATATTGCTGCACGACATTTCGGCAACTTCCACGCGTACCACTGTTTTATTGTCTTTTACAGCTTCTTTGATTTTTTCCACCATGTCGAAACTGTTAAGCGTGATTTCATAGCTGCGCATTCCTTGACGCATCATGCGCGGCGCGGCTTTTGGACGGCTATGCCTGTCGTATTTCTTCACCGAATCGGGCAATTGGCGTCGCTGCGGCTGGCGGTTGAACCTATCTTTGCGGTCAGCAACCATGACGTCGCGCCTGATGCGCTCGTCAAACCTGCGCACAGGCCTGTCGGGAACTTCTCGCTCAACCACAGCATCACGCGATACTCCCAAATTCTCAAGCTGCTTTAGCAAATCGGCTTCGGCATCGTCAATCGACACTGCCGTGCCATCATCGCCCGGTTGGGCAAATCCACACAAATCCACCACAACACACACATTATCGGGAATTGCTTCCACCTCGGCTGTTCCTGTAACTTCGATTGTTCGAGGTGTAGCCATACCTCCGTTATTGCGCTGCATAGGCTGTGCCGATGCGGCAGATGCAAACAGCAACACAGTTGCTATCGGTAATAAAATACTCTTGTTCATAACATCTGTATTAATTGGTTAAACTGTTTCTTTGATGCTCGGCAAGCAGGCCAAGTTTAATTTGTTATCCTTTTTTAGCACTGTGGCATATAAAAATGCACAAAACGCCAACTTTTCCCTTAAAGTTATTAAAATAATAGATTTCTACACCTGCATCATAGTAACCGCAGTGGCACTATATATTTTACGGGAAATTTTTATTATTTTTGAACCATGCTAATGCATAGTGCCGCCTCGGCGCGGCGGCAAGGCGCATGAATAACACACAAAGACAGTAAGTATGGTAATGAAACGAATCTCTTCTTTATTGGTTGGCATTGCGATGGGAGTGGTAAGTCAGTGTATGGCACAATCATCGCTCGGCACATGGGGCGACCAAGGTAACGGAACATACGTCAACCCTATATTAAACGCCGATTATTCCGACCCCGATGTCATAAGGGTCGGCGAAAAGTATTACATGGTTGCATCTGATTTCCATTTCATGGGAATGCAAGTCCTTGAATCCGACGACATGGTCAACTGGCGGTTGCTGTCGCAAGTATATTCACGATTAGACTACCCTGGCTGGGATAGCAACGAGCATTACGGCGGCGGCTCGTGGGCCCCGTCAATCCGCTATCACGACGGCAAGCTCTGGGTGTACTTCTGCACTCCCGACGAAGGGCTGTTCATGTCAAATGCTACCAATCCGGCAGGCCCATGGAGCTCGTTGCACAACGTGTGCCACGTGAGCGGCTGGGAAGACCCATGCCCATTCTGGGACGAAGACGGGCAAGCCTACCTTGGCCACAGCATTCTCGGCGCAGGCCCGATAATCATACACAAAATGAGTGCCGACGGCCGACAACTGCTCGACGACGGCTACACCGTTTATACCGGCCCTGTGGCCGAAGGGACAAAAATCCACAAGCGCGATGGATATTATTACCTAAGCATCCCCGAAGGTGGCGTGCAAGTGGGATGGCAAAGTGTGCTACGCTCAAAAAACATATATGGCCCCTACGAGAAACGCGTGGTGCTTGAACAAGGTAGCACCCCAATCAACGGCCCACACCAAGGTGCAATGGTCGATACCCCCGACGGCGAATGGTATTTCTTTCACTTCCAGCAATACAACCCTCTCGGTAGAGTGGTGCACTTGCAACCGATGCATTGGGAAAACGGCTGGCCTGTAATCGGTGTTGACATCGACCGCAACGGAATAGGCGAACCTGTGGCCGTATGGCCTAAGCCAAACATAAAAGGGGATTTTGACATTGAAACACCGCAGACCGACGATGATTTCAATTCCGACCGTCTGGGGCTACAATGGCAGTTCAATCATAATGCAGCCGAGCAGGCCTGGTCGCTTGCGACTCGAAAAGGCATGCTCACATTGCAAGCCCTCCAAGCCAGCGATTTCAAATCGGCACGTAACACACTCACACAAAAGACTGTCGGATATCGTGGCACAGCTACGGTAAAAATGGACTTCGGACGCATAGCCGACGGACAGCGATGCGGAATTGCATGCATGGGTGCGCGCAACAACGTGCTTGGCGTGAAAAAGGAGCATGGCGAGGCGATGCTATACCTTGAAGCCGACGGAAAAGAAGTGGAAACCTGTGACGTGCGCGGCAAAGTGGTTTATCTGCGTTTGCAGGCCGATGCCACATCAAACAGCTATGCCCTGTTGTATAGCCACGACGGGAAAAAATTTGTACAAGTGGGCGAACCATTCACCATGGAGTTTGGCAACTGGAAAGGTGTCCGTGTGGGATTATATTGCTATAATACAGTCGCCGATGGCGGAGAAGTATCGTTCGACTGGTTCACTTACTGCCACGACGGCCCTGCCGCCAGCATATTAAAATAATTAAATTTATCCCGCGGAGATGTTTAAAATTTTGCATTAATATCTGAATAGACTCTAAATATATTTAAAAATACTCCAACTGTGGCAATATTACCAAATTTATTGGTAAATTGCAAAACAAATTAGCGGTATCATGACGTATAACAACAACGACATAATTAGCCGATTGCGGTATATAATCGACGAGATGAACATGACGCAAAGCGAGTTTGCCATGCACATAGGCATCGACTCTTCCAACTTGTCGAAATACCTCAACGGCAAACTGGCTATCAACGAATCACTTATCAACCGCATTGTGGTGAACTTGGGGTTGTCGAAGACATGGCTTGAAACTGGCAACGACCTGCCATACTCCAAGCAGCAATCAATGACACCAAGCCGCACCGTAGTTAACGGACGCATCAGTAACGAACAGGCCAATAAACCGGGCGTGGAGGGGATTCCTGTATATGACATCGACGTAACTGCCGGAATGATTCCGCGCGACAGAATGTTTGTCAACGAGAATATCATAGGTTATATCGACCTGCCCACCATGTCGCAAGATTGCCGCATCATACGTGTGAGCGGCGACAGCATGGCACCAGTCATACGCAGCGGCGATATGCTTGCCGTGCGCGAACTGTCAAACACGCAAAACATATTTTGGGGGCAAATCTACGTCGTGCTGCTCGACGACTATTGCATGGTGAAATATGTGCGCCGCCACGATGACCCCGACAAAGTAATCCTGCGAAGCGAAAACCCCGAATATGACGACATAGAAATAAACCGCACCGATATACGCGAAATGATGTTTGTACAAAACATTATACACATAGACACACGAATGTAAAATCCACAATATTATGACCGAGCCACTTAACATCTATTGTAAAAACACAGGCGAATACCTTCCCGTAAAAGGAGGAGAAACCTTGCTTGAAATATATGAGCGCATTAAAGACCGCATAAGCATCACCCCCATCTGCGCACATGTCAACAACAAGACCGAAGACCTGCACTTCCCGGTTTATAAGCCCAACATGGTGGAGTTTCTCGACCTTTCGTCACCCTCAGGCTCGCGAGTATATATCCGCTCATTGTGTATGGTCCTTTACAAGGCGATGCTCGAAGTGTGTCCGGCAATGCGGCTGCGCATGCGACACTCCATTTCCAACGGATACTACGCACAAATCGTCGATAAGGACGAAAACGAGGTCGTTCCTAACGACGAACTTGTAACTCAAATCAAGCAGCAAATGCACAATATCGTTGACCAAGACATCCCATTCATTCGCCGCCAACGCCTCACGAGCGACGTGCGCAAGATATTTGTCGAAGCACAATTGTACGACAAGGTGGAGCTGCTCGATACTTCCGATGAAATATACTCGGTGTATTATACACTTGGCGATACACCCGACAGTTATTACGGCAACCTCGCCCCATCGACTGGCTCACTACAAGTATTCGATTTGGTAAAATACCATAACGGCATGTTGCTGCTCGGCCCCGATGCCAAGCTTCCGAGAAAGGCCAAAATGCCAATACATCAGGACAAAATGCTGCGAGCATTTGACGATTACTTGAAATTCAATGAAATAGTGGGCATAACCAATGTCGCCGAACTCAACCGTGCTGTCATCGAGGGAAAAACATCGATGCTCATCAACGTGGCCGAAGCCATGCACGATGCCTGTTTTTCACGCATCGCATACGAAATAGCACAACGCTACCGACAAGGAAAAGCCCACATTGTGCTGATTGCCGGCCCTTCGTCAAGCGGTAAAACCACTTCGTCGCGCCGCTTGGCCATACAACTGATGATTAACCGCATCATTCCACGGGTTATTTCGCTCGACAACTACTTTGTCAACCGCGAAAACACGCCCAAAGACGAAAATGGCGATTATGACTATGAATCGCTATACGCACTCGACCTTGAATTGTTCAACAAGCACATGAAACAACTTCTCGCTGGAGAAGAAGTGGATATGCCAACCTATGACTTCACCTCGGGAAAACGTGTTTACAAGGGCGAGAAAATGCACTTGGACTACAACAATGTGCTACTAATAGAGGGTATCCACGGATTGAACCCCGAATTAACTGCACAAATCCCCGAGGAACAGAAATTCCGCCTTTACGTGTCGGCCCTCACCACGCTGACCATCGACGACCACAACTGGGTACCAACAACCGACAATCGTCTGTTGCGCCGAATCATACGCGACCACAAATACCGCGGCTCGGACGCACTGAGCACAATAGCCCGATGGCCGAGTGTACGACGGGGCGAAGAAAAGTGGATTTTCCCATTCCAAGAAAATGCCGACGCCACATTCAATTCGTCGCTGCTGTTTGAATTGGGCGTGATGAAAGAATATGCCATGCCTCTGCTGCGCAAAGTGCCTCGCAACACGCCCGAATTTGCCGAAGCTGTGAGGTTACTCACTTTCCTCAGCTACTTCCTGCCAATAAGCGAGGAACAAATACCCAGCACGAGCCTGTTGCGTGAATTCCTCGGAGGCAGCAGTTTCCATTACTAAAACTCATCATACAAACCTATATAATGAAACACCTGATTTTAACCATTTCAATGCTGCTATGCGCAGCAATCAACGTCATGCCACAAACCAAACATGTGGAAGCCGACAACGAAAACATACGTTATGAAGGACGTATCAATTTCACCGATGCAAAAGCCCCTACAATGGGCTATCCTGGAACAACTATCACAGCTTGCTTCACTGGCACTTCGGTTGCCATGAAAATGAAACCCGGCAGCGGATATTTCATGGTGAGCGTCGATGACAAGGATTTACACAAAATACATTTCGGCGAAACCGACAGCGTTCTCACCATTGCAACCGGCCTGCCACAAGGCCGACACACGGTCAAAGCTATGCTTGTGACAGAGCAATATGAGCAACATGCAGTTTTCAATGGGTTCTTAATCGACGACGATGCCGAATTGCTCGACATGGGCAAGGATAACCGCACGTTGATTGAATTCATAGGCGACTCCATGACTTGCGGATATGGAACAGAGGCCTCCGACTGGTCAATCCATTACGACCCGTCAAATTCCAATTTCTTCTACACCTACGCTGCCATCATTGCCCGTGAACTCAATCTGAGGCTGACGGTCGTGGCCCGTTCGGGAATAGGCGCATACCGCAACTACAACGGCAAATACGATGGTGGAATCATGCCGCAGTGGTATGACTACACGCTCATATACGACAAGTCGCAACTGTGGAACTCTGCCGGCAACATTCCCGACATTTTGTGCATCGACCTTGGAACTAACGACTTCAGCACCACCGGTTGGGATGCCGAGCTGTACAGGCAAGGCTATGAAAAATTTGTGCGCCACTTGCGCTCGCTATATCCCGACACCAAGATTGTTATCCTGTCGGGCTGTATGCTGAACGGCGAACAATTGGAACTGCAAAACGCCGCACTCGACAAAATCTACAACACACTGAAGGCTGAGGGCGACAACAGCGTTTACCGCTTTGACTTCACCCCACAAAACGGCAGCCTTGGATATGGAGCCGACTACCACCCATCGAAGGCACAGCACCGCAAGATGGCCAACGAACTAATCCCATTCCTGCGTACATTGCAGAAATGATATTTTAACCCAAATCGGTCATTAGATTTGGGGGTAAGCAACCGATGATGGGGGCGTGTCGTTACACAGCCCCCATTTTACCCTATTTTAAATGGTATTTCACACCGTGGTCGAGGATTTTTTCAAGCACATCTTGGAATATGGCCTCAACCTCCGACGGCGACCATGAATAATCGTCTTTATATTCGTCACACAGCATTTCGGGCAACCCTGTTACATCAAGCCCGAGGCTTTGTGCAAGTGTCGCAGTGTCGTCCTTATCGACAATTGCAAACCTTTTATGTTCCTTATCGTCAAAGTCATAATAGTTAAGACACACCACAAGTTGTAAGAAATCGTCTATGCCAGCTTCGAGTGCCGCCCACGTTTCAAGGTCTTCATGTGAGCTTGCAAAGCATAAATAATCTACAATCATAGCCGAGAAAGTATTATTTTGATACCAATATCCAAAAATAGCAATTTTTTCAGTACGTTTGCAGCGTCATGAATGAATTTCACTTTTTCGATAAGCCACCCGTGGCCGAGGATTTACCCGTGCGGCTCAACTCGCCATTCAATTATGCGCCCCATCCTCTTGCTGTGGCAGCAGCCATGCATGTGAGGCGGCACATTGCTTCAGTGCAACAGCTTGACGACGAACTTGGCCACGGGAAAATGCTCGGCGTGCTTGTCGTTAAGACACAAGACGGGCAATGTGGATTTCTTGCCGCCTATTCAGGCTCGCTACAACAGCCCCTGCTGGCTCGACCCTATTTCGTGCCGCCAGTATTTGACTTGCTCGATGCTCAAGGATATTTCAAACGTGAAGAAGGTGCAATAACAAATATCAATGCCGAAATAGCAGCCATCGAAGGCAGCCCGCAACTGGCGCAAGCCCGTGCCGTAGCTATCCAAATCAACAGCGAAGCCAAAACAGCCATTGCGCTATACAAGCAAGAAATGGCCACTGCCAAAGCTCGCCGCGATGCATTGCGGAAACTCGGGAACACCGACGACAAAGCCCTAATAGCCGAAAGCCAGCACCAAAAAGCCGAACTGAAACGGTTACGCAAGGCTTGGGATGAAAAAGTAGAAACTGCAATACAACAAGTTGCTGTAATCGAAAACTCGATTGAAACTCTGAAAAAGCTACGCCGACAACGTTCCGAAGCATTGCAGCAATGGATTTTCGGGCAATTTTCAATGCTCAACGCACGTGGCGAACGGCGCAACCTGCTCGAAATATTTGCCTCAACCCCGCAACGCATCCCTCCTGCCGGGGCTGGCGAATGTGCCGCGCCGCGGCTGCTGCAATTCGCATTCATGCATCGGCTGCAACCGCTGGCTATTGCCGAGTTCTGGTATGGACAGCCACAAAGCGGACTTGTGAGGCACGATGGCAACTTCTACACTGCTTGCCGCGGAAAGTGCCTGCCAATATTGTCGTTCATGTTGCAAGGAATCGACATGGAAATCGACCCTCCTCACATTGTGCAAACTTGCAGCATGGCAAGCATTATATATGAAGACCAGTGGATTATAGCCGCAGCGAAACCAGCAGGAATGCCATCAGTGCCAGGACGCAATTGTGGGCTATCGTTGCTCGAATGGCTGGCCTCGAAATATGCGCCACACAGTCCGATGGCCGTACACCGCCTCGACATGGACACCTCGGGCATCGTGGTGTTTGCCCGCGACAAAGACACTCACCGCCTGCTTCAAGCAATGTTTGCCCGGCACAAGATACAAAAGCGCTATGTGGCCATGCTCGATGGCATTGTTGCTGTCGACAGCGGCGTTATCGACCTGCCACTGCGCCCCGATTACGAGCATCGCCCGATGCAAGTGGTCGATTACAAAAATGGTTACCCTGCCGTGACACGCTACGATGTCGTCGAGCGTTATCCACAGCAGGGCAAGACATTGGTACATTTCTATCCTATCACTGGTCGCACCCACCAATTGCGGCTACATGCGGCACACCATGCAGGGCTCAACGCTCCCATCGCTGGCGACCGCTTGTATGGCAAGGGCAGCAATGCAGCCACCCGGCTGATGCTACACGCCGATAGGCTTGCATTCAGGCATCCGCACACAGGCAAGCAAATCGTGTTGCAAATTCCTCTACCACCAGGCTTCGGACGAACGTAACATACTACGCAACACATACCATAGCAATGCCACTGTGACTGCCACCAATATAGCTGCCACAACGACATCTTTCACAAGAATGATGCCCGGTGTCAACGATAAGAAGAACCACAGCCACACCATGATGCACACGGCAAAACATACAATGTAGGTGGCAACCGTGAGCCACGTATAACTGCGCTTGGGCTTCGGCGGCAGACGGTTAAGCACCTTACGTGTAAACCATTCGTTGCTATCGGCGGCTTGCGGAGTATGTTCCTTGAGCAAAGCTCCCAATCTATCGTCTATTTCATCTCTTTTCATAATCACACATCTTTTTCAAGCAATTGAGCCAACTTTGCTTTCGCCCGGCTCAAGTGCGATTTAACTGTTCCCTGCGGCATACCAGTTATATCCGATATTTTGCGTATCGGCAAGTCTTCGATATAAAACAGCGTGACCACGGCACGTTGCTGCTCGCTAAGCGACTGCATCGCCGTGCGCACGTCTATCTGCGCATCGCTCATCGCCCCATGCCCGTCGGCGAGAAGATTGTCGGCAATGACATCGTCGCCTAAGTGTTCCTCATGGCGTTTGCGCAAATAGGTATAATATTCGTTATACGCTATTCGGTAGAGCCACGTGCGGAACTTCGACAGCCCCCTGAAGCCTCGTATTCCCAAGTATGCCTTGATGAATGTTTCCTGTGCAAGGTCGTCACTCAAGGCATCATCGCCCATGGTAAGGTTGAGGAAAAAGCGAGTGATGTCGCTGCGGTAGGCTTCGACTATCTGCCCGAATGCGTCCCTGCTGTCACCAAGGACGCACCGAGCCAGCAATTTCAATTCTTCAACCCTGCTAAGCATCTTCTTATCGCGTTAGGCCTTGTGGATTCACTTGGTTTCCTCTTGGCGATTGGCGGCAGTATCGTCGTGCGTGAACGTCGGCGGAACCGTGGTCGTAGCATTTGGCTGTTGCGGTGGGGTAGTAGTGGGCTGCTGCGGTTGGGGGGGCGGTACTGGCATACCTCCACGATGTGCCAAGAAGAATGGCAGCGACCTCGAAACCCCTATCAAGAACGGTATTACCGACAATGCAGCCAGAAATTCCAAGCCCATGAATGCAAATACCAGAATCATTCCCAACCCGACGATTGCAAGCGTGATGCCATTGCGTGTTTCCCGGTCGTTGTTGTAGTTGAATATCTGCTGCGCCATCGTCATTGCCGGCTGCCGCTGCGTTTCGGCATTTGTGGCATTTTTTGCACTGTTCCGCCAAGTGCTGCTATTGCCAGTATAGAAACTGTCGGGCAGCTGGTAGTTGTTTTCTATTGCCTTTTCAATTACTTTCATGCGGCGGCGGCGGTTGAGGTAATAAATCACCAAGCAGGCCATCACAGTGAGGAATATCGCCCCAAACACTATTGCCGTCAACACTATCACCTTCACGGCCTCGCGCTTGTCGTTCTGAATCATGTAACGGTAATCGGCGTCAAAGCCATTGCCATCATCGCCTTCTTCATCGTATGCGTAGCTATATGACGACGAGGCATACAGCGTGTCGTTAAGTCCCCTTACGATGTCATCCTTGTCGATGTTGGCTATGATTGCCGTGTCACCGTTCACGACCACTGTCGCCTTTGCCATCTGGCTGCCTGCGACGCTATCGACAGTGATATTTATGGAGCTATTATTGGTATGCATTGTGAAACCATTGCCCGAAACTTCGTGAACCTTATAATCTGTATTGCCCGAGGCAAAGCCCATCAAGGCAACAAATACTGCCAATGCAGCTAAAATCGTTTGTTTCATATCTTGTTATATTATTTGTTTTAATTGGTTGTTTCTGTGCATTAGATGACGCAAACGCATCAAAAAGTTGCACAATATGGGAAAAAAATTCCCAAACCGGCACAAGATTACATTACAAATCCTGTTCTGCGGTTTGGGAGAATACGATTTACTGACATATGTGTTAATGGAATGTTGCTGCCATTTCCATTATCATCTTTGGTGCAGGGCGGTAATTATAGAGAATTTCATACATGCAGTCGAGTATTGGCATTGGCACTTTTAACTCGCGGTTAATCTCATATATGCACTTAGTACCATAATACCCCTCGGCGACCATTTCCATTTCCATCATGGCAGCTTTCACCGAGTAGCCTTTGCCTATCATCGAGCCAAAGTTATGGTTACGACTGAACCGAGAATAGCTGGTGACAAGCAAGTCGCCCAAATACACCGAATCGCAAATATTACGATGCCCCGGGCTGGCAACCGACACAAATGCATCCATCTCGCGAATGGCATTTGACAGCAATACGGCAAGGAAATTGTCACCGCCTTTCATTCCATGTACTATACCCGACGCGATGGCATACACGTTCTTCAGCACGGCGGCATACTCGATGCCTGTAACGTCGTCCGACATGATTGTGCGCATTGACTTGCAATTGAACCGCTCGGCCACAGCCGTTGCCAACTGCTGCGACTTCGACCCTATTGTAAGGTAGCTGAGACGTTCGAGTGCCACCTCCTCGGCATGGCACGGGCCGCTCATCACCACCACACGGTTCTCGTCGATATTGTAGAACCTTTTCATATACTCCGATACTACAAGGTTCTCATCGGGTACTATGCCTTTCACGGCACTCACCAATTGCTTGCCACTGATGTCCACCGACAACTTACCAAGGTGCGATTTCAAGTAAGGCGACGGCATTGCAAGCAACAACGTGTCGGCAATGGTGCTTACCTCGTTGATGTCGCTTGAGAAATATATGCGGTCTATGTCAAATCGCACATCCGACAGGTACACCGGATTGTGGTACAGCCGCTTAAAGTCGGCTATACGGTCGTCGCGCCGCATATACCACAATATGTCGTCGTCCTGTGCAAGCAATAGCAGCTTCGCCAAGGCAGTAGCCCAGCTACCGCCCCCCATGACTGCTATTTTGCCTGTCAAGTTTCCATTCATGATATTATTCAATTATGTGATTACTTGGCCGCTGCATTTTCAATCCACGATTTCACATCGTCAATCGTGGGATTGGCAAGCCCAAGTTTATACTTCTTGTTCAGTCCGCACAAGTCCTGATGCAGCTTGCCTACACCAGCACCGGCAAGAGCCTCTACCGTGAGGCAGCCAGCTTTCTGCAACACTTCGACCCACTCGGCAGGCACTCCAATGGCTGTATAAGCCTCGGCCTTGTCGCGCTTCTCCACTTTCTCGGGACGCATTTGCGGGAATAATAGGACTTCTTGGATGGTAGATTGACCTGTCATGAGCATCACAAGGCGGTCCATACCTATGCCCATGCCCGATGTCGGCGGCATACCATATTCGAGTGCGCGCACGAAATCCTGGTCGATAAACATCGCTTCGTCGTCGCCCTTCTCGCTCAAGCGCAATTGTTCCTTGAAACGTTCGGCCTGGTCGATGGGGTCGTTAAGCTCAGAATATGCGTTACACAGCTCCTTGCCGTTGACCATAAGCTCGAAACGCTCGGTGAGGTCGGGATTGTTGCGGTGACGCTTGGTGAGCGGCGACATCTCCACCGGATAATCGGTGATGAACGTGGGTTGTATGTAATTGCCCTCGCAAAATTCGCCGAAAATCTCGTCGATGAGCTTGCCCTTGCCCATGGTTTCATCCACTTCCATCTTCAATTGCTTGCACACCTCGCGTATTTCATCCTCGCTCTTGCCCGTGAGGTCATAACCGGTGAACTCCTTGATGCTGTCGAGCATCGTCACACGCTTGTAGGGTGCCTTGAAGTTGATTATGTTGTCGCCCACTTTCACCTCGTAAGTGCCATTCACGTCCATGCACACTTTTTCGAGCATCTGCTCGGTAAAGTGCATCATCCAATTGTAATCCTTGTAGGAAACATATATTTCCATGCACGTGAACTCGGGATTGTGGGTGCGGTCCATGCCCTCGTTGCGGAAATTCTTTCCAAACTCATACACGCCTTCAAACCCGCCCACAATCAGCCGTTTCAGGTAAAGTTCATCGGCAATGCGCAAGTATAGCGGAATGTCGAGTGCATTGTGGTGGGTGATAAAAGGCCGTGCGGCAGCTCCGCCGGGAATTGATTGCAATATTGGAGTTTCTACTTCAAGATAGCCCTTAGAATTGAAATATTCGCGCATGGAATTGTAAACCTTCGTGCGCTTGATGAAAATATCTTTTACGTAATCGTTGACAATCAGGTCAACATAGCGGCGGCGATAGCGCAGTTCAGGGTCGTCGAATGCGTCATATTTCACCCCATCTTTCATCTTCACAATCGGCAGTGGGCGTATCGACTTGCTAAGCACCGTCAACTTTTGTGCATGCACAGTTATTTCGCCCATCTGGGTACGGAAAACGAAGCCCTCTACGCCAACGATGTCGCCTATGTCGAGAAGTTTCTTGAAAACCACGTTATACAAGTCCTTGTTGTCGCCTGGGCACAAGTCGTCACGACTTATATAAACCTGTATTCTTCCTTTTGAGTCTTGTAATTCCATGAACGAGGCTTTACCCATTATGCGGCGCGACATTATGCGACCCGCAATGCTCACTTGGCGTTGTGGAGCGTCGTCTTTAAAATTATCCTTTATCTCATCGGTATAGGCCGTTACCACATACTCAGCTGCCGGATAAGGCTCGATGCCCATCCGCCTCAATTCATCAAGGCTGTTGCGCCTAACAATCTCTTGTTCGCTCAAATCAAGAATACTCATGTTATATATCGGTCTTATATATTATAATTTTGCAAAGTTACAAATTTCCATAAAACTTCCACCGCATTTCGCTCACAAATTCCTGCGCATGCGGCACTCGGTTTTTGCTTGCAATCCGAAAATTTGGTATAGGTATCCTTAATTTTATGTCCAACCCATTATTATTCTAATCTTACGACAAGTGTCCTCGAATCGGTCGATTTGTTGCAACCATTTAGGAACATCCCTATTCATCCACCCCATTACTTGTATCATTTCTCGATGGACACCTTCCACATGATTCAAATTCCAGCAAACTGATTCATTGTGAAACACCCTGTTTCTGAATGTTCGAAATTTGTTCAAAGGGGCTGCCACATTCTTGCGCTGCCTATCTCGCTTAGGCATATATGGGAACGCCCTGCGCAAGTCCTTCCACAGCAAACGCTCATATTCGCTATTTAACAAAGATACCCAGAAACCCAAAGTCAGTTCGGCCGTCACTTTCGAAGGCGTAATCATTTCATGTCGTCCTGCAATCTGCCTGTTTGCCTGTGTAATGTAATGGTTCAATTTTGCAAGTCCTGCTGTTGTTGGAAAAACCGCATACCAATCTTCCCGTCTTGTCATAGTTTCAAGTTCTCGGCATAGTGCGTTCCGTAACGTGACTTCAAACACCGACAAACTAACGTAGCACGCCTCTGCCAATTGTAAATTGCACCGATAATGCTTTATGGCACGTGCTTCATCATCAGGATAGAGGCTAAAATACCTCTCCATGCGCTTAGTTGAAAACACTTTCTCGAAGAAATATTTGTCATGTTCCATGTTTCTGTGTATTTTTGCATTGCAGTCCCGGTCATTCCTCTCCCAGCTTTTAGATACTGGTGATGAATCCGGGTTTTTTTATGCCTTTTTACAAAGATACTGCTTTCGTACAATTCCACATATTTTCTTCACTCTTTCAGCCCAAATTATAGTGGTCAGTTGGAGTTAAAGCGCCACTGGGAACTGTGTCATAATTGCGGTATTTCCAGTTTGTAGGAATACGCACGAAACATGCGCCCCTACGAGCTGGTGACTATTTTGGTACAACTACTCACGAGCTATCACGTGGGTTAAATGAAAGAACGTGCCCGCCAGCCTTGCGATATCTCGGCGATACAATGCGCCGATGCAATAAATACACGCAATCACACGATTATAATTATTGTGTAGGTTCAATTTTTACACATCTCAGGGCTTCTACAATTGATGCAAATGCGTCAATTGGCGTACAAATGCGTCAAAAATGCGCTTGTACAAGCGCAATTGCTGCAAAGTTGTTAATAATTGCTTAAAACGGCTCTGCTTATTAATCCGACTCAAAATAACTTCGCAGCGTAAAGATTTACATGAACCTAAACCAATTTTTTATTATGAACAAACATTTATCCAAAACTATGCTCGGCATGGGCATTTTGTCACTTGCCGCAGTTTCTGCCAATGCGCAGATAGTTCCGTTGTTTGAAACCGACCCGCAATTCATTGCTCTCTCGGATAGCGAGAATCCTGGGAAGTGGGACACCGATATGTTCCGCGGCAACGCCATTTGGGCCGACGTGAACAACGATGGCTGGATGGACCTATTCCAAGTAGGCAACACTACTGCTGCAGGATGGCACTCACACGTGTATGGGTGGACCAACAACGCCGGTACTTTCACCGAAATTACAGGTCTGCCTTTCGTGCAACGCAGCGACGGTCCGGGATGTACCACATCAGACCAACGCGGTACTAACAATAATACACTTGCATGGATTGACTACAACAACGATGGCAACATCGACATAATCCAACGTGGTATTAAAGAAGGGGCTGCCGAAGAAAACTCTACCGCAGCTGCCGACCTTTTCATCAACCTTTACCGTGGCAACGGCGATGGTACTTTCACTCTTGTTGAAAACACTGGCTTGGAAGTAATAGGCCTCGAACAAGAAACACTCTACAGCGGCATCACTATGGTAGTGGATTTCGACTGCGACGGCTACCAAGACTTGACAATGACCGGCATAACCGACGACACCCGCGAAGTTGCCCTCTACCACAACAATGGCGACGGCACTTTCACTAAACTCGACCCTGCAACCACATTTGTTGACTGGCAAGAAATGCCCTACGACTTGGCTCTCTCTTCGGGTTCGATTGCATGGGGCGACTATAACAACGACGGCTATCCCGACTTTGCAGTAAACGGCTGGTCTGACACCGTCGGTGGTGTGGCTACAATCGTATGCCGCAACAATGGCGACGGCTCATTCTTGTGCCTTGATATGTCACTTACCGACCCATACGCCGATTTCTTGCCCGAAGAACCTGGAACACAAAAGGGTATGCTCATGTGGGGCGACTTCAACAACGATGGCTGGCTCGACTTGTTTGTATGCGGTGAAACCTACGATGGCACCAACTGGGGCCGCACTGCCGACATCCTTCTTAACCGTGGCAACGACTACGAAAACCTCGAAGACTATCCCGAATCGCAATTCCAACGCATCCCGGCATCTGAATCGGGCATCAACCTCGGTGCTGCAAAAGGCAACTCTACCGACGTGATTGACCTCGATGGCAACGGATACTTAGACATTGTCGTAACCGGCGAAGGTGCAGGTGCGATGACCGACTTCATCATGAACAACGGCGACCTGACATTCTCCGAAGACAACTCGACAAATGCCAACACCGACTTCCGCAGCGGCACAGCAATGGAATTCTTCGACTATGACGGCGACGGTTACATCGACTTCTTCGCAATGGGATACCGTGACAACGGCCGCAAATTCCAATTGTTCAAAAACACTGGCAAGTATGAAGACGAAAACTTTGAAAGCCACGATTTGGCAAAAAATAACGCACCTCAAGGCCCATCAAGCGTGGCAATGGCAGCCAACGGCAACGCCACTACCATCACATGGGGCAATGGCAGCGACAATGAAACTCCCGACGAAGCATTGCGTTACAACGTAGCAATCGAGAAGACTAACGGCGAAATATTCATGCTCGTTCCTGCCGACCTCGAAACTGGCGACCTGAAAGTGGCCGGCCTCGCCAACCTCATCCTTGGCAACACCTACACTATCAATATCCCATCGAGCGACATCAAGCAAGCCTACGTACAAACTGTTGACGGAGCAAAGGCCACAAGCCAATTCGTCGAAGTGGGTGGCTCAAGTGCCGAGCTGGTATCGGCCAACGACGCCATAAAAGTATGGAACAACAGCGACGTGCTCAATGTCACTGTCGATGACGCAGCCACAGTTACTATTTACGACATCACTGGCAACAAAGTTGCTGCAGTGAACATCAACGGTTCTACCACAATCGATTGCGCTGGCTACAACGGCCTCTATCTCGTTAAGGTAGAAACCGAGAACGCCTGCAAAACTACAAAGGTCATTTTCTAATACTTCAACCAAATAAATAAAAAGCCGGCACTTGATGCCTTAACTGCGGTAAAGTGCCGGCTTTCTACTTATCTTGAACTTAAAAACCCATAGACATGAGAAATCTTTTAAATGGAACTATGCGAACTGTGCTGATGGCAATAGCATTAGTCATGCTTTCTGCCGCTGCCTACGCACAAGTGAGCGTGAGCGGTGTCGTCACCGACGGCAACACTTCCGAACCTCTTCCTGGGGTTGCCGTAATGGAACAAGGCACCAGCAACGCAGTGCTGACCGACATCGACGGACGGTACAACATCAAAGTCAAAAGCGGCGCATCCATCGAATTCCAATTCTTGGGCTACAAGAAGCACCTTATTAAAGACATCAAAGGTGGCACCTACAATGTAGCACTTGAAACCGACAACATCGTGATTGACGATGTAATCGTACTCGGTACGCGCATGGCCAAGAGCGACCTTACAGGTGCTGTCGGAAGCCTGTCGGAAAAGCAATTGAAAGAAATTCCTTCTTCGAGCTTCACTCAGTCGATGCAAGGCAAGGTTGCCGGTGTGTATGTTACCAGCGCTGCACGTCCTGGCGACTCGCCGACTATCAAGGTGCGTGGCACCAACTCTATCAACTACGGCCAAGACCCTATCTACGTTATCGACGGTATCGTGGTTGACGAAGGGCTCAACAACATCAACCCCGACGACATCGCTTCGATTGAGGTGCTGAAAGACGCTTCGTCGAAAGCAATTTATGGCTACCGTGCCGCCAATGGCGTTATTCTTGTAACCACCAAGAAAGGACGCAAGGGCGAAGGCAAGGTCACATACGACGGCTGGGTAGGATTCCAGTCATACGACCAGGGCAACATGAAGATGATGGGCTCAAGGGACTTGTACAACTTGCGCTACGACGCTTGGATGAACCAGTTCTTGACCGCCAACCCCAACGCAACACAAGCCGAAATCGACAGTTACATTCAAAATACCATCCTCGCCACCGGTGGTGAAAACACTGCCTTCTCGGAAGAGGAACTCTACAATGGCCAGAACGGTATCACTTCCGACTGGCTCGCCCCAATAACCCGCTCGGCCGTGCAACACAACCACTCGCTGAGCTTCTCGGGCGGTACCGACAAAACTACTTACTACTTCGGCGTGTCATACACCAACCAGGAAGGCGTAATCATCAACTCAAACTATGAACGCTTCTCGGGCAAAATCAATGTTGAACAAGAAGTGAAGCCTTGGTTGAAAGTCGGCACCAACACCACCATATCGCGTGCCATCACCAACCAGGCACTCGACGATATATACACCCGATGCTTGACAGCCAACCCGATGCAAACCATCGACGACCGCGACTATATGTACTGGCGCGGCGGACACGACTCGTCGGGCAACCCGTTGAAACTCATGGATTGCCGCCAAGAGCAAATCCACGACCGAGTATTGTCGTCAAACTTTATCAACATCAATCCCATCGAAGGGTTGAATATCCGCACGACATTCTCTATCGACTACCTCAACAAGAGCGACTTCAACTACCGTCCAAGCACATCGAGCGAGGGCGCACGCAACGACAACGGTCAAGCAAGCCAGTGGCGCGGCCGTTCACTCTCTTGGCAATGGGATAACTCGGTGAGCTACGAAAAAATCTTCAAGAAGAAACACCGCATCTTTGCAATGGCTACTGCCAGCTTGACCAAGGACATGACCGACAACACGAGCATCTCGGTATCGGGCTTCCCAAGCGACATCCTTGGCTGGAACAACATCGCAGCTGCAGCCAACAAGGACAAGGCAAGCTATTCTTCGAGCTTCATCAACCAAACAGCCGTATCGTTTGTGCAACGTATCAACTATACCTACGACAACCGTTACCTGTTCACTTTCAGCTTGCGTGAAGACGGTTCTTCTCGCTTCGCTCCAGGCAACCAGTGGGGCGTGTTCCCATCGTTCTCTGCTGCATGGAACATGTCGTCAGAATCGTTCCTCAACAACGTTGACTGGCTGTCGATGCTTAAACTGCGCTTGGGCTGGGGTCTTGTAGGTAACCAAGCAATTCCCGAATATGCCTACCTGTCAATCTACAATCCTTCTTATTCAAATGGCAACGTAACATTCGTTTCGGACGGACGCCAAGGCAACCCCGATATTACATGGGAAAAACAAAACCAATTCAACGTCGGTGTTGATGTTTCGTTCCTCAACGACCGAGTTTCGTTCAGCGCAGATTACTTCTACACCATCAACTCCGACTTGCTCATGCAGATGTCGCTCTCTTCGACAACTGGTTTCAACAACCGCATTGCCAACGTAGCAAAACTTGAGAACCAAGGTGTGGAATTATCGTTCAACACAAAACTTATCCAGACCAAAGACTGGCAATGGAACTTCTCGGCAAACATCTCGCACGACTATAACCGTGTAAAAGAGCTGTATGACGGCTTGCAAGTAATATGGAGCGGCAACTCTATCACTTCGCGCGAAGGCAACTTGTTCGTTGGCGAACCTGTCAACACCTACCATTCTTTCAAGGTTGAAAAAATTGCCCAGGAAAGCGACATGGAACGCATTTCGCAAATGGTATTCGAGGGTGGACGCACAGTACACCCGGGCGATATACTGCCAGTTGACGCAAACGGCGATGGACAAATCACCGATGCCGACGACCGCGTAATCATAGGTCGCAAAGACCCGAAATTCTACGGCGGTTTCTCGACCGACCTCACTTGGAAAGACCTCACGCTGTCGGCAACATTCTCTTACTCTTATGGCGCACGACGCTACAGCAGCTTGTATGAAAGCTCAATGAACCTTGGAGGCTGGGACTACTGCTCGCACGTTGACGCACTCGACCGTTGGACTCCCGATAACACCGATACCGACGTGCCTCGTGCATTCCGCGGCGGCGACATCCAACGCTACAACATAGGCGACACCGACTGGGTATTGCTCGATGCTTCCTATCTACGCTTGTCGGCCTTGACGCTGAGCTATAACTTGCCTTCAAAATGGATTAACCCTGTATGCCAAAACTTGCGCGTGTACTTCACTTGCAACAACCTGTTCACTTGGACACCTTACAAAGGTTATGACCCCGAAACAGGCGAAGACTACCCATCGTCAAAGATGTTCGTTGTGGGCGTAAACGCCACTTTCTAAAAATTAACTAAAAAGGAATATTATTATGAAAATATTGAAATATGGAATTTTAGCCTTCTTGGGGTTGATGCTCATGAACTCTTGTGCCGACTTCCTCGACCAGCAACCACAATCGAGCCTGTCGCAAGAGCAATTATTCTCCGACACCAAGAACATGGAGTCGTACATACAAGGACTCTACAAGAAATGGCGCGACATGCACAAGGAGAGAATTGACATATACCTCGGAACCGACGAAGCCGCACAAGGCGGAGTGCAGAACCGCGACAACCTTGACAAACGTCAATTGGACACCTACCAGAACATCCAATCGTCAAACAGCGTTGTGCTGAATGCGTGGACTAAGCGTTACGAAGTGATTGCAGGTGCTGCAACCATGCTGCAAGTGACACAGCCGACTGTGGAAACTGCCGACAGCGCAGTGCAAGTGATGGTTGCCGAAGCCTCATTCCTCCGCGCAGTCAACTATTGGGAACTTGCCATGATGTTTGGCCCTGTGCCACTCGTTGACTACCTCAATGTCAGCGACGGTGCGCGCCACCCGCTCAACGAGGTGTATGCACTCATCGAAGAAGACCTGCTGCGCGCAATCGAATACCTGCCCTCGATGTCTGAGCAGGCCGATGTGAGCCGTGCCACCACGCGCCTTGCATACGCCATGCTCGGCAAGCTCTACCTCTATGCCGACCCGAATGTCACCCGCGAGGACGGCTCGTCGTGGCGCGACTACCGCAAGGCTGCCGATGCCTTTGCTGCCTGCATCAGCGAGTCGGGCGTAAGCACGACGCTGCCCGGCACCGTTGATGAAATATTTGGCAACACCAAGGATTTGGAGAATGCCCAGATTCCTGTCGAGGGTTCTACCAACGTAGAACGTGAATGGGTATATGCCTTCCGATTCGGACACGCCAACGGCGACGAAAGCAGCGGTGAATGGACCATGGGCAGCCGTGCAGTTTCCATCATGTCAACTACTGGCGAGGCAATGTGCTTCTGGGCCGGATTCGATGGAATGCTTCCAAGCGATTATTGCTACAAGTTGAAAGACGACGGTGGCGTATGGGAGAAGAACGATGCTCGCCGCTACGTTTCGTTCCGCGGTATAAACCAGAACGACAGCGAAATAAACACCACCGAGTTTAACGACCCGCGCAACGGCTGGATTGCACAGCTCATCGGTTATTGCTTCGGCGACGAACTCGACCCGCACACCACCAAGTTTGAAGACCCGCAAATCGAGGAACTCGGCGTAAACACCTACTACAGCGGACGTGCCACGCCGTTCATCCGTCTGGGCGATATTTTCCTCAACTATGCCGAATGTTTGTATTACTTGGGCGAAAGCAACTGGTTGTCATACTTCAACGCCACAAGAATACGTGCAATGGGACGCCGCGGTGCCTTGTCGGCCGGCGACATCACTTCGGAAGAAGACTTCATCCAGGAACTCATGGACGAGCGTATGCGTGAACTCAACTTCGAGGGATGGCGCAAATTCGACCTCCTAAAGTATGCCAACAATGGCACACAGTATCTCTTTGCCACCGACCGTAATGGCCTGCCCATCATGGAACGCAACAGACACTTCAGCTATTATGGAATAGGTACAGTCAACAACAACTACAAATACTGGCCTATACCTCTCGACGAAATCAACAAGAACACCGACTTGCAAAACTCGTCAGACCCCCAAAACCCTGGATACTAAATAATAACCATATAACTTCGCACAGGGTAGGCTTAATGCACAACCTGTGCGAAGTTTTTATCTAACGACATTCACACCAATCAACCTCTTTATCTCTTATGTACAGAAAATTAGCCTTGAACTTTGGATTAGTCTTGTTATCGGGCTCGGCAATGTTTGCCGCCGACAGTTTTGAATGCGGCGAGTGGACTGTTGCTTTAGACCCAGACACCAAGACCTTAGACATCACACATGGCAGCACGACGCTGTTCAAACAATCGTTTGCACAATACAAGAATGCCGACGGGAACACCATCAACAGCTCCGACGCCACAAGTGCAACCATTTCGGACGGCGAAACGGTAAACGACGAGTTTGGTACTGGCACCAAATATACCATCCACTACGACATGGACGGAGATGCCGACATGGTGCAGACTTTCTACTCCTACGCCGACCACCCCGAATACTTCATGGTGAGGCTGACTGTGACATCGCCCGCCGAAACCAAGACCAACTACATGGCACCGTTAGTGTCGTCAACAGCGACGGCAATCCTGCCCGACGACAGCGACACCAACCGTATGCTGGAAGTGCCTTTCAGCAACGACAACTGGACTCGCTATGAAACATCCAACCTGACTGGCAGCGCAAATTCATACGGGGTGACTGCGATATACAATGGCTCATCGCGCAATGGCTTCGTAGTGGGGTCGGTGGAATTCGACACTTGGAAATTCGTCGTGCGCACAACAGGCACACGCGGCTATGGGCTGCGCAATATCGAGTGCGTGTGCGGCACTGTGGTTCCCGACGACTTGCGTGCCAACTGGACCATGCAGCACGGCAGCATCGTAGGCACGGAACTCAATTCATCTAAAGTGCTGGTGGGATATTTCGACGACTGGCGCCGTGGCATGGAAACATACGCCGACGCCGTGGCCACTATCACCCCGCCACGCAAAAGCATAGTGGGCAAGTCGTTCTTCGGCTGGAACAGTTGGGCTTCGCTCGAAACAGAGGTCAACTATGCCGGCGTACTCGATGTAATCGACTTCTTTAAAGACGATGCCATGCCCACATACTCCGACAACGAAGGAAAAGTGTACATCGTCCTCGACTCTTATTATGACTGGTACATGACTCCAGCCAACTTGAAAGATATAGCACGCAACTGCGTGCGCAACGGCATGGTAGCCGGAATTTACAACACACCGTTCAGCGACTGGAACGGATATGACGGCGCATCGGAAGAGGAAATAGGAAATATCAAGATGAATGGCTCGGACTACACCTACGGCGAAGCCATGCTCAAATATAATGGAAAAAAACTGAAACTCGACGGCGGATGGGCCCTCGACCCGACACACCCGGGTACCAAAGCGTTGATTAAGTACAACATCGACCAATTCCGCTCATGGGGCTACAGGTATGTGAAGCTCGACTTCCTGTGCAACGGTATGCTCGAAGCCGACAGCTGGTATGACCCCAACGTCCACACCGGCATGCAAGCCTACAACGAAGGTATGAAATACATAGCCGAGTGCTGCGGCGACGATATGTTCATCGACTATTCAATCGCTCCCATGCTCCCAGCACAGTATGCCAATGCCCGCCGCATCAGTTGCGACGCTTGGGGCGACATCAGCTCGTCTGAGATGGTGCTGAATTGCATGGCCTACGGCTGGTGGCTCGACCGCCTGTACAACTTCAACGATGCCGACCATGCCAAGTTTGAAACTTTCTCGGAAAGCGAGAACCGCGTGCGCATGACATCTGAAGTGATGAACGGATATGTATTGCTGGGCGACAACTTCAGCCTCAGCGGCAACAAGCCCGGCACACAAGAAATACGCGACCAGGCCAAAAAGGTAATCATGAACGAGGAAATCAACGACATCGCCCGCACTTGCGGCGGAACATTCTGGCCAGTGTATGGTTACAGTTCGCCTACCGGACAGGGCGAAAACTACATGATGTTCCAAACCGACGGTGTGCTATACCTTGCCGCAATCAATTACAGCAGCAACGAAATGACCGGCAGCATACCTGTCACCGACCTCGGCATCGAAGCTGCCGACGCACTGGCAATAAAGGAGTTGTGGAGCGGTGACACCTATTCGCTCTCGACCAGCGGTACATTAGACTTTACCGTTCCGGCCAAGGATGTACTTGTATTCAAGTTCGACACTACGACAGGCATCAACGAAGTGAACGAAAATGCCGCCGACCTGCAAATAAGCAAACGTGGCGACCTCCTTTACATCGCATCGCCCAATGGGCTTCGCTCGGCCAGCATTTACGCTATCGACGGTTGCATGGTATTGTCGCAACCGGTCAACGGCGACGAAACGGCCGAAATCGACCTTGCCGACCTGTCGCGTGGCGTGTATGTGGTGCGTGCGGCCGACATGAACGGCAACGTGCGTAGTATCAAATTCATCAAATGACAATCGACATGCTTACACGACGTAAAATACTGGCTGCGGCTGCCATCGTATGCACATCGGCCGCCATCAATGCTGGGCAAATCAAGGTTGAAACGGCCGACATCAGCCTCATACTCGACGGCGAGCCGGGCGGAAAACTCGATTTGTGCTACTTCGGCGAAAAGCTCGACGACACTGCCGAATTTGAATATGCCTGGCACATTACCCAGCCCGACACACCCGAAGAATATGGCACACAGCTATATCCGGCCTACGGTGGGCGCTTCTTCCTCAATCCGGCATTGAAAATCACCCATGCCGACGGCGTGATGACAACCGAACTTGTTTACCAGTCGCATGGGCAACGCGCTATCGATGCCAACCGCACCGAAACCATCGTCACGCTCCGCGATAAGCTATATGACGCAACGGTTGACCTGCGATTTGTGGCCTACAACACCGAAAATGTTATCACCCAAGAGGTGACTTTCGGCCACAACGAACCAGGCGAAGTGACAATCGAAAACATAGCTTCGTCATACTTGACTCTCAAGGCATCCAACTACTATCTGACGCACTTCCATGGCACTTGGGCGCGTGAAATGCAACTCGTGGAAGAATGCCTTACACCGGGCGTGAAAGTAATCGAGTCGAAAAAGGGAATGCGCACCACGCAGTCCGATAACTCGGCATTCATGGTGTCGCTCAATGCCCCGGCACAGGAATACAGCGGTGAAGTATATGCCGGTGCGCTGGCTTGGACGGGAAACTACAAAATGTCGTTTGAACTCGACGAAGCCGGGCTGCTCCACATCATCGGCGGCATCAATCCGTTTGCTTCGGAAATCAAGCTCGGTGCTGGCGAGGACTTCACCACTCCTGCTATGGTTCTCACATATAGCAACCAAGGACGCAGCAGCATCTCGCACAACTTGCACGACTGGACGCGCCGCTACAACCTTGCACACGGCAACGAAGAACGCCCCATAGTGCTTAACAGCTGGGAAGGTGCCTATTTCACCTACGACGAAAATGTAATCAAGCGCATGATTGACGATGCCGCCGAGTTTGGCGTAGAAATGTTCGTACTCGACGACGGCTGGTTTGGCAACAAGTTCCCACGCAACGGCGACAATGCCGGACTGGGCGACTGGCAAGTCAACAAGAAGAAGCTGCCTCACGGCATTGGCGCACTTGCCGATTATGCAGTATCTAAGGGGCTGAAATTCGGCATTTGGATTGAGCCCGAAATGGTGAACCCCGACAGCGAACTGGCCCATAAGCATCCCGAGTGGATTGTACGCAGCGGCAACCGCGACCTGCTGCCAATGCGCAACCAGCAGTTACTCGACTTGACCAATCCCGAGGTGCAAGATTTCGTGTTCGGCGTTTTCGACGGCATTATGAGCATGTCGCCCAACATAAGTTATGTGAAATGGGATGCCAACCGCCACGTTGACAATGCTGGTTCGACCTACCTTGCCGCCGACCGTCAAAGCCACTTTTGGTATGAATATATCAAAGGATTGTACTCGGTCTATGAACGCATACGCCAAAAATATCCCGATGTGGAAATACAACTTTGCTCGGCTGGCGGAGGCCGCATAGACTTCGGCGCACTGAAGTACCACGACGAGTTCTGGACAAGCGACAACACAAATGCCCTTGACCGCCTGTCGATACAATATAGCACCAATCTGTTCTTCCCGGCGATAGCTACCGCCGCACACGTGTCAACCAGCCCCAACCACCAAACGGGCATGATGCTGCCGCTAAAGTTCCGCTTCGACGTGGCAATGACAGGCCGTCTGGGCATGGAGCTGCAACCAAGCCAACTCAATGGCGAGGAAAAGGAATTTGCATCACGGGCAGTGGTGCTTTACAAGCAGTTGCGCCCGGTAATACAGCTTGGCGACTTATACAGGCTCGACTCGCCTTACGACAACGATGGCTGGTGTGCCAATATGTATGTGACGAAAAACCGTGGTGAAGCCGTAGTGTTTGCATTCAGCACTACCTACCACAACCGCACACAATCATATAGCATTAAGTTGCACGGACTCGACCCCGACAAACACTACTTGCTGGAAGAGGTTAACACAATATCGGGCAACAGCAACTATGTAGGCAGCGGAAAAGTATATAGCGGCGAATTCTTGAT
This sequence comes from uncultured Muribaculaceae bacterium, assembly GCA_944321715.1. Taxonomy (GTDB): domain Bacteria; phylum Bacteroidota; class Bacteroidia; order Bacteroidales; family Muribaculaceae; genus Avimuribaculum. Next base: position 73,504 of record CALUMJ010000001.1, read on the forward strand.
GAAAGCCGGACTTTTGCTGCCCATAGGCGGAGCCTACACAAGCATGGTTTTACACTTAGTTGAACAATAATAATAATATGACACACATGAAACTAAAAATAACTGGGATTGCATTAAGTGCGGCACTGATGATGTGCGCATGTTCTTCCCCTTCGGTTGAAAACACCGCCGGCGTTGCCATCAAGTATGACAATACTACCAAAACCGTTACACTATACAACGGAACAGAAAAAGTGATGAGCGGGGTGTATGCCTCCTTTAAGTATTGCGACAAGATGTTAGCCGCTACCGACTATGCCGATTGCCAAGTGGCCATAAACGACCTGAGCGACAACTTCGGCACTGGCAAGAGCCTCACTCTGTCGTATTCGGCCGATTCGCTGCCCGACTTGGTGCAGACATATTACGTTTACGACAACTTGCAATATGTGCTGACCGATTTCACCGTCGCTACCAAATATGGAGAAACAGCAACCAACTATATGGCACCTGTCAACACCACATCGATTACGGCACTGCCAGCCGAGGGCGACAACCGCGCGCTGTTCATTCCATTTGACAACGACTGCTTCATACGCTACAAATCCCACGCATTGGGATTCGACACACTGCGTAGCTACGAGGTGACGGCCGTGTTCAACAACGCAAGCCGCGAAGGCATCGTAATCGGCTCGGTAGAGCATAACGTATGGAAAACTGCCATTGACATGCAATCGGCTTCAAGCGACAAATTGAGTTCGTTGGTTTGCTACGGCGGTGTCGCCGACAAGACAACTCGCGACTCCAAGGCTCACGGCACTGTGTCGGAACAAGTGGTGAAATCGCCTAAAATCTTTGTAGGCAAATTTGCCGATTGGCGCAACGGACTGGAAACCTACGCCGACGCCAATGCCACCGTGGCCGCACCGAAGGCTTGGAACAAAAAGATGCCCTTCGGCTGGAACAGTTGGGGTACGCTGCAGTTCAACCTCAATTTCAAGAATGCTACAGAGGTATCGAACTATTTCGCCAGCGCATTGCAAACCGACAATTTCTTGAATGCCGATTCCACGCTCTACATCGGCCTCGACTCGGGATGGAATGCCATGAGTGAAGAGCAATTGAAAAAGTTTGTGGAACTGTGCGAAGCCAACGGGCAAGTGGCCGGCATCTACTGGACTCCGTTCACCGACTGGAGTCGCGACCCCGAACGCACCATCGACGCTGCACCCGAATACCGCAACAAGGATGTATATCTCTATGCCAACGAAAAGCCGCAAGAGCTTGACGGGGCATACGCCTACGACCCCACGCACCCTGCCATCGAGGCCATGATGAAGAAGACTTCCGAGCTGTTCCGCCGCTGCGGGTTCAAATATGTGAAAATGGACTTCATGTCGCACGGTATAATGGAAGGCGACAAGTGGTACAATCCCGAAATACACACCGGTGTGGAAGCATACAACTATGGTATGCAACTGCTCAACAAGTATTTTGGCGACATGTATCTCAACTTGTCGATTTCGCCCATTTTCCCTTCGCAATACGCACAGTCGCGCCGCATCGCCTGTGATGCCTGGAACAAAATCAAGGATACCGAATACTCGCTTAACGCATTGTCCTATGGCTGGTGGATTGACCGTGTCTATCAATATAACGATGCCGACCACATCGTGCTGCGTGATGCCGAGGAGAGCGAAAACCGCGCAAGGGTAACGTCGTCGGTTATCACGGGGCTTTACATCGTCGGCGACGACTTCAGCCGTACTGGCGACCCAAAGGTGAAGGAACGCGCAAAGAAATTCCTCACCAATGCCGAAGTGAACGCCATTGCCGACGGACGCTCGTTCCGCCCAGTAGAGGGTAACGGCGAAATGTCGGAGTGCCAGTTCATGCGCACCGAGGAGGATGGCTCGGTATATTATGCCGCATTCAACTACACCGACCGCGACACCACAATACAACTGCCCCTGCAACGCATCGGCATCAAGGCTGGCAGTGTCGAAGTTAAAGACTTGTGGGAAGGCACCACAAGCACAATAACAGGCGAAACCGACAACATCAACATACCTGCCAAAGATGCAAAATTGTTCAAGTTTGTCGTAAATCAAAAGTAACACATCATCATGAAACTACGTAATATGATTATGAGTGCCGCTGCGACAGTTTCCATGCCTCTAATGGCATGGAACGGCAGCGTGCTCATTTCCACTCCCAACACCTCCATGCTACTTCATGCCGACGAAGGGAGCGACTTGCGTTTTGCCTACTATGGCGAACGCATCGACGAGAGTGAAATCCACCAAATTCACGATGCATGGGACGGACTTAACAAGGAAGCCTACCCTGCATTTGGCAAAAAAATATATGAACCATCGGCGTTGCAAGTGGTACATGCCGATGGCAACATGACGCTCGACCTCGAAGTGAAAAATGTGGAAACCACCACCGAGAGCGATGCCACCGTCACAGTGGTCACGCTTGCCGACAAGGTGTATCCTTTCACCGTGAAACTCAATTACCGTGCCTACAACGACATCGACCTCATCGAAAGTTGGGCCACATACAGCCACAACGAAAAGAAAGATGTGGTGCTGCAACGTTTCGACTCGTTCCAAATGCCCATAAGGCAGAACGACGTGTGGATTTCGCACCTGTATGGCTCATGGGCCGCCGAGTGTGCAGTTGCCACCGAACAACTGATGCCAGGGGTGAAAGTCATTTCCAACATCGACGGTGCGCGCAATGGCCACCTGTCACACCCCGAGGTAATGATTTCGCTCGACGGTAAACCACAGGAAAATAGCGGCCGCGTGTATGGTGCCGTACTATGCTGGAGCGGCAACTTCAAGTTGCGTTTCCATACCGACTTCCGCGATGTTCACAAGTTCTTCATCGGTATGAACGACGAAGCTTCGGCCTACCACTTGGCTCGGGGCGAAGTGTTTGAAACTCCACGCGTGGCTCTCACTTATTCCAACCATGGAATGGGCGAGGTGAGCCGCAACTACCACCGCTGGGCCCGCGAAAAAGGCAACGTGTACAACGGCGGAAAGCTACACGACGTTCTGCTAAACAGCTGGGAAGGGGTTTACTATGACGTGTACGAACCCAAGATGGACGAAATGATGCGCGACTTCGCAAGCATTGGCGGCGAAATGTTTGTAATGGACGATGGATGGTTTGGCGACAAATACCGACGCACCGACGACCGCAAGGCTCTCGGCGACTGGGTTGTCGATACACAGAAATTGCCCAACGGCATACAAGGCCTCATCAACACCGCTACGAAATATGGCTTGAAATTCGGCATCTGGATTGAACCCGAAGCATTGCACATAAAAAGCGAACTTTATGAGAAACACCCCGACTGGGTACTTAATGTGAAAGGCCGCGACCTCAACCTCGGACGTGGCGACGGCGAGGTGCTGCTCGACTTGTGCAACCCCGAGGTGCAGGATTTCATCTACAACATGGTTGACACGTTGCTCACCAATTACCCGGGCATCGCCTATATCAAATGGGATGCAAACGTCGAACTCAAGAATTACGGGTCGTCATACTTGCCAGCCGACAAGCAGTCGCACATCTACATCGACTACCACCGTGGGCTTGCCGATGTGCTTAAGCGCATCCGCGCCGCACACCCCGACGTGGTAATGCAGGCTTGCGGCGGTGGCGGCGGCCGTGCAAGCTACGGTGTGATGCCATATTTCGACGAATTTTGGGTGAGCGACAACACCGACGCATTGCAACGTATATTCATGCAATGGGGTACATCATATTTCTACCCGTCAAATGCAATGGCACAACACGTGAGTGCATCGCCCAACCACCAGACCGGGCGCGTGGTTCCGCTCAAGTTCCGCTTCGATGTGGCAATGACTGGCCGCCTCGGCATGGAAATGCAACCGGGCACAATGAGCAAGGAAGAACGTGAATATGCCAGCAAGACCATCGCCGAATACAAGCAAATACGCCCGGTGGTTCAACAAGGCAACCTTTACAGGCTCGTTTCGCCGTTCGACGGCAAGGGGCTTGCTTCGCTCATGTACACCGACGACCGCGCCGACCGCGCAGTGGTGTTTGCCTACCGCATGGCAAATTTCAACAATATGCTCATTCCGCGGTTGCGCCTTGCCGGCCTCGACCCCGACAAGACCTATGAGTTCCATGAGCTGAGTGTGCCTGTAGGCAGCAAGCCATCGCACATAGATGGCAAGCGCATCAAGGGTGCCATACTGATGGACACTGGTTTTGAAGTGCCATTCGAGCGTGAATATTCAAGCCGCGTGTATGAGTTGAAAGCTGTGAATTGATTTCATGCTGTTCTGATTTATAATTAGTAAAGACCCATTTTCATATAGCCAAATGTGAAACATAAATGTTACGCACCAAGCTGTGGAAAATGGGTCATTTCATCTTTCCCATAAGTACCTTAACACAACAATCATTATGCACATCTACAACAAACTCGTGGCCAGTCTGCTCTGCGCAATAGCGTTTGCTGGAGCCGATGCGGCAACACATCAATTGGTTTCTCCTAACGGAGATATTGCAATAACATTCTCGGACGACAGTCTGCAAATAGGTTACGAAGTAGCCTACAAGGGCAAGCAGTTCATAGAACGTTCAAAACTCGGCCTCGACTTGCAGGGAGCCGGCACACTCGGAGCAAACGTAACAGTGACCAGCGCGACCCCGTCGAACGGCGTTGACCGATACACGCTCGTCACAGGGCGTTCGGGCGATGTAGCCACACCCTACAACAGCTTGCAGATTGAACTCGAAGAGAACGGCCCTTCGGCACGGAAGCTCATTATCGAGGCTCGTGCGTATGACGATGCCGTGGCTTTCCGCTATGTCGTTCCCAAGCAAACCCACATTACCGATTACGACTTGGTGAAAGAAAACACCGAGTTCTGCCTTGCCAAGGATGCCACCGCATACGCATTGGTGCTACCCAATTTCAAGTCGGGCTATGAAAGTGAATACCACAAAATGCCCGTGTCGGCACTTGCCAACCAAGGCGGCGTGGCGAGCCACTATCTCGTGGGTATGCCCATTTTGCTCGACATGCCCGGGGTGGGTTGGGGTGCAATAATCGAAACCGACCTTGAAGGCAACGCAGCCACATATCTGACCAACCCCACAGGGTCGTGGCTCGGACACAAACTCACCACCATCGTGTCGCCAAGCCGCTCGGCTGCCGAAGTGGCTGTAGCCAGCACACTGCCTCACCATTCGCCTTGGCGTGTCATCATGCTTGCCGACACCCCCGGACACTTCGGCGAAACCGATGTGGTCACAAGCCTCAACCCCGAGTGCCGCATTGCCGACACATCGTGGATTCAAGCTGGCTTGTCGTCGTGGGATTGGTGGAACGGAAGCCGCAACAAGGCAGGTGAAACAGCCTACACCACCGAAACGATGAAGTATTACGTCGATTTTGCCGCCGAAAACGGTTTTGAGTACATGACCATCGATGCAGGTTGGTGTGGCGAAGATATAACCAAGTGCCGCGACAATGTGAATGTTCCCGAGGTTGTCGAGTATGCCAAGTCAAAGGGCGTTAAAGTTTTCATCTGGCTATATTCGCGATTTGTGTGGAACCAGATGGACAAGGCATTCCCGTTATATGAAAAATGGGGAGTTGCCGGATTGAAAATCGACTTTATCGAACGTAACGACCAGGCTGGTATTGACTTCTACTACCGTGTGGCCGAGAAAGCGGCACAGCACCACTTGATGGTCGATTACCACGGCTGCACCAACCCTTGGGGCTTGCAACGCACCTATCCAAATGTGGTGGGCTATGAGGCAATTCTCGGCATGGAACAGTCTAAAGCTGGAGGTCGCGATAATCCCGACAACCGCGTGACACTTGCTTTCACACGCATGATTCCGGGATTGATGGACTACACTCCCGGCGGATTCAGCAACGTAACACCCGAGGAGTTTGTCGCCAATATGGACCGCCCAATGGTAATGGGCTCGCGTGCACACCATCTCGCAATGTATGCCGTGTATGACTCGCCTTTCCAGATGGTGTCGGACTGGCCCGAGGTATATAAAAGCGACCGCAGCTTTGATTTCATCAAGAATGTACCGGCACGCTGGGACGAAACACGTGTGCTTAACGGTACGCCAGACAGCTACATCACCGTGGCTCGCCGTAATGGCGACGACTGGTGGCTCGGTGCAATAACAGGCTGGGCTCCTGCCAGCTTCGAGCTGCCGCTGTCGTTCCTTGGCGAGGGCAAGTACCGTGCCACCATATACAGCGACGCAAAAGACGCTGGCGACAACCCCAAGCACTACGAAGTGAAAGAAATGAACGTGACCTCACGCAGCAGCATCAACGTGGAAATGGTGCGTGGTGGCGGTATAGCTATAAAATTCACACGATTGAAATAATCCTTTGGAAATGGATTAAGTGGTAATTCGTGGAGGAGGGTGTATCAAAATGCAAATTTGCGCAATTTTGTAGGGACGCACGGCCCGTGCGTCCGCTGCGCAATTAGGTGCATATTCTGTTAATTTACAAATGGTTAACAGAACCTTGCGACATGCGGACGCACGAGCCGTGCGTCCCTACGAGGTGGGTACTGCCAATTTTGATACACCCTCTTTTTTCATGGGCCGAAATAGTGATGTTCCCAATAAAATGCTTCCAATAAGGACGCACAGCTGGTGGCCTGCTGCAATGTGGATTACGACCTATTTCGGCATACTCTCGAAAACACCCGCTTATCTTCGTTGTTGTTTTCAGGACGCATACGATATGCCTCTAAATGGGATATTTATCGAAATACATTTACTTTTTTATATTTTTTCTTGTTAACCTTTTTCTTAATATTTATTACTTTTGTATGTGATTCTTACAGTCATGCTTGGCAGTTTTTCGCTGGGAATCTGTGCAGAGAGCAAGGCATGGCAGCCCACGCCGAGCCTTACGAAAGGCGGGTACTGGGCGGGTAATAGAATCAATACATGACATAAAAAGGCGTTTACTTAACGCTTCATCTTTACGTTCCGAACTTCGAACACTTGGAATCCTTGTAACAGATGGCGCAACAGTAGATGTCCTCGGGATGTGTTTATACGCATCCCCTTGGTTGCATATAGCCAATTAGTAGGCACCTGCACCTTGGGGAAAGTTATATTCATATCGGCGTGGGCTTCGAAGTTGCTTATCTTTACAAGGTGGCAAGTTCGAAGGCCAGGAACGTGAGATAAGTAACTAAGTACGAATCTCACGCTATTTTTTTGTACACGTATCCATTGCATACCGACTTCAAAAGTATTTTACAGGATATTACAAGAGCATATCGATGATTGCATGGGAGAACGAATTGCCAGATGCTGTGTAAGGAATGCAACCGGCGCAAAGCCGGGAAATAAAAAGGTCGCCACAGTGCGGTGGCGACCTCCATTTTATTCATTTATTAGCGCAATCACCAGGTGTCGGTGCGGAAGGGGGCGACGGTGAAGCCCGAAGGGGTGCTCAACGTGCATTCGGGGTTGTCGGCCCAAGCATAGCGCACAGCTGCCGGCATCGGCACTTCGTCGGAATACACAACCACAGTGCCATTCTCGACGTATGCCTTTGCTACATGGAACATTTGGTCACTCCCTGCAATGATAAAGCCTTTAACATCGCTTGAAGCAATGAACGGCTCGCCGTCGGCAGGAATATCGAAAGTGATGCGCACCTTGTTGCCCTCGATTGTGTAGTCCTTGTAAACAGGCGCACTTGCCACCACATCGAGGCCGTAGGTGCGCGAGAGGGCGAGAGCCGACAGGCGACGACCTACTTCCTGCTTGTTCTTTGGGTGGATGTCACCAGCCTCGCCGAGGTCGATGTTCACCATCATGCCAGTGCCGCTGATATGCAACGCCTTGGCCTGTGCCTCACGCAGCGCAGCCCATTGCGAGTCGGGTTGCACGTCGGCACGTTGCAGGTAGTTGGCAAGCTGCACGAAGTAGAATGGCATATCGGCATTGCCGAATTGCTTGCGCCAATCATGAATCATGGCTTGGAAGAGCGTTTCGTACTCACGTGAGCGACCTACGTTGGCTTCGCCTTGATACCAAATTGCACCTTTAAACGTATATTTGAGCCACGGGTTGACCATAGCGTTGAACAGCACGGTAGGGTAGCTTGAACTGCCAGGCGACATAGGCACAGCAGGCATATCGACGAGCGAACAACCCACACGGTATTTCCACGCACCAGCAAGCGATATTTTCTCGCTGCCACCACGATGCAATGCCATTGCATCGGCAGGGCCAGTAAGCCCACCTTCGCCACCAGTGTCGAAATCCCTCACCGCGATTACATTGCGGCCAGCCTTGACATAGGCGGCTGGCACAGTGTAGTGGCGAGGGGTGTTGTAACCAGCGCCTTCGGCAATCTTGATACCGTTCCAGTAAACAATATCCTCGTCGTCGATTGCACCCAAGTCGAGTTTCAATTCCTTGCCGGCCCACTGCTGCGGAATATCAACATCGTGGCGGAACCACACGACGCCATCGAAACCGGGCAATCCAGCCTGTTCCACATAATTCGGCACAGCCATATCTTTCCAGTCAGAGTCGTCAAAATCCTCGGCGACCCACAATTCCTTGCCGTCGGAATTATAGCCCGTGTCAATCTTGTAAACACGCTCTTTCCATTCACCAAGCTGCTTTTGGTAAAGGGCAAATATTTTATCGCTGTCGAAATCAAGGGCTTTCAATGCCGCCATCTGCTCGCCGTAGCCATACACGCCGCTGAGCGTTTCAGCACTTGTCCAAGCCTCGGCCGGCGTGCCTCCCCACGTGCTTGCCACTACGCCTACAGGCACATGCAACTCTTGCCACAAGCGACGGGCAAAGAAATAGGCGAGCGACGAAAATTCGGGAACCGTAGATGGCGAACACTCTTGCCAGCCGCCGAGCGTTGACTCGACAGCGTCGGTAGGCTCGACCGACGTGGCTTGTTTCACAAGGTAAAGACGAATGTCGGGATAATCGGCATTGGCAATTTCTTGCTCGTAATCCTTGACTTTTCCCCACCCGGCAATCGGCATTTCCATGTTTGACTGCCCCGAGCAGAACCACACCTCGCCAAGCATCACATTGCTTAATTTCAACTCCTTTCCATCAGAAATGGAAATCGTGTAGGGACCGCCAGCATCGGCAGTAGCCACTCGCACACTCCATGCGCCATCGGCATCAGAACGTGTGACGACGGCACCGGCCGACCAACCCACTTTTACCGTCACGCGGCTATTTTTGTCGGCCGAGCCATAAATCGTCACTGTATCGTTGCGTTGCAGCACCATGTTGTCGGTGAAAATCCCGGGCAACGTCACTCGTGCATCAAGGGTTGCCGGGCTTGCGACAGCCGCAAGCCCCAGCACTCCTGTAATAATTTTCTTAAAGCGATTATTCATGATTATTTGTTGTTATAAGGTATTGCCTGAATGGTGTAATCGTTATCATCGAGCAATTCATCGTCAAGCTCGATGCTCACGACCTTCTTTTCGCCAGGCATGAGTGTGAAATAGTTATCATTCATGATTGCCGGCAACAAGCGTTCACCGTCGCTACGGCGCAAAGCCTGCACATGCACGGCGAATGCCGGACTTTTGGCCGAAGAGGGCAGGGCAATGGTGGCATTGATTGTTGCCTTGCCGCCACTGCGCGACACCTTCGACGACACTTTAAGGTCAACCGCCTGCAAATCGTTAAGCGCAGTGAAGTCGCAACGGTCGTTGCCACGCCAGTAGTTGTTTTCCGACACCATGTTACCCTCGCTGTCTTTCAACGTGAGGCGAATGAAATGCACGTCGCTCAATTCCTGCGACGGCTTCACACCACCAAGCACGTCCATGCTATACAACGAGTAACCAAACCACCAGCCGAGTTTCAAGCCGAGCAAACGCACATAGCGAGCCTCGACATCGGGGAAGATGATTTCGCGCACGCCGGGTTCACCGTCGGTGACATGGAACTTCTCGGTCCAACGCTTGCCATCGGTCGAAACCTCGATTTTGTATTCCTTGCCGTATGCGGCTTCCCAGTCAAGGCGCACACCACCCACGGGCATCACTTCGCCAAGGTCAACATATATCCACTCATTGTCGGCTTTCTCGGCAGCCCATCGAGTATTTTTGTCGCAGTCAATCACCATTGACGCATCGCCGACCGATGTAGATGAAGCCACCGCAGTCTTGCCACGTGAGATTATATCACGCCCTTTCTCGAAATCTATGACAAAGCATGTGGCCGCAGTGTTTGAGGGGCTGTTGATTGTCGCACTCTTTGAATACCTTTCGACAACCTTGCCATCCATGTTATAGACAGCCACTTCGGCAGTCAATCCCTCGTAATCACGTTTAGTGGTGTTGGCCACTTTCACCTCGTCGGTGACAGGATTCCAGAATATGTGCAACGGTTCGCAACCTTGCTTGCAGCCAAAATAAGCACCAGTGAGGTCGTAATAGTAATCGTAGGTCTGCCACACCATCGACGGATAGGCCGACTGCCCCATCCAGTTCATCACACCCGAAGCATCGTCCCACATACGGTCGAGCCAACCTTCATACAGAGCCTTGTTCGACTCAAGGTTGATAAGCTGCGCCTTGCGGCAAAAGTCCTCTACACCCTCGGCCTTGCCATACTTGTTGTCGATGTCGGCGGCATACTGCTCGGGAAGTCCGTTTCCGGCATTAGAGCCGAAGTAGTGCAAGTTCCACATATCATTAATAGGCCACAAATCTTTCTCGGGAATGAATTTTCGCAGGCTTTCAACATTAGGCACAACAGCCGTGCCAATCTCGGTGCGGAAACCCCAGCCACATTGCATTTCGCTGTCAAGTCCATATACTGGATATGGAAGGAAATACCACCGTTGGTCTTTTGCTCCCCATGGGCCGCTGCCACTCAACCCTCCGGCATTGGAACGAGGCTGGAAATAACGGTCACCGCCATCGAAAGTCTTTATATTCTCGGCCATCCAACCGGTGAGCGGCGGTTCGGGAGTTCCCTCGTTGTCGCCACACCACACAGCCACACACGGGTGATTGCGCACACGCTTGATTTTCTCAATCATGTTGTTGTTGAACGCATTCAAGTCGTATGGTAAGTTAGGGTTGGAGTTAATCCAAAAGTCATCCCACACCATTATTCCATATTTGTCGCAATACTTGTAAAATTCCTCATCGGTAACCGAGCCAAGCCAGTTGCGTATCATGTTGAAGTTCATCTCATTGTGCAGACGAATTTTGGTTTCATATTCTTCGCCGCGACAACGCAGCATATACTCCGACATACCCCAGTCGGCACCCTTCACAAACACTGGCACACCATTGATATACAGGTGGAACACACCGCCATCCTTGTCGTAGGCATACTCCTTGATGCCGAAATCTATTGTCTTTGTGTCAGACACAACTCCATCAACGGTCACTTCTATTGCGCAAGAGTAAAGGTCGGGATTGCCGTAACCGTTTGGCCACCACAGGCGCGGATTATTGACGACCATTTGCGGATAATACCGCTTGTCGAATTTTACAGTCTTGGTTTCGCCCGGTGCGAGTTTCACCTCTTGCGAAAATTCTATGTTGCCCGGGGTGATAACACCTTTCACAACGGCTGTCGCATCTGCGTTGCCATTGTTCGACACCTCGGTCGATAGCGACAATTCGCCCCTTGCCCTCGTAGGCACTGCCGTGCGCATCCAAGGGTCTTTCAGGGTGACTGCACCCGACTCCGACAGATACACCTTGTCGGTGATACCGCTGTTCAACCCTGGCACGTATGGCATCCAATCCCAACCACCGCTCGACAAGTAGCACGGACTGCCACAATTGGCAAGCGGAGTGTCGGGTATATGAACAAGCACTGCCAGTATGTTCTCGGCATTGCGTTTCACGAGCGATGACACATCAAACCTCCCACGGTGCATGAACCCGTCGAGTGCTCCTATAAATCGTCCGTTCAAGTAGATTTCACCCTTGCGGTTTATGCCATCGAAATTAAGCCAAATGAAATCATCATCGATGTCGGAAGGCAGAGAAAATGATGCCCTGTACCAGAAACTGCGGTCATACTTAGCCCTGTCAACATTATGAATGTTGTCGCCAAAGTTAGGGTCGAGTTCCTTGCCAGCCTCAACGTATGATGTGAACACAGTGCCAGGCACTACGGCATCTACTTCTTGAGGGTTGGCATATCCCGGCATGAACAATTGCTGCACGTCACCGACAGCGTCTTCGGGCATTACTGTCCATTTCACACTCTCCGACGGGCCATGCAGGTAATAGTTACCCGCCACCCCGGCAACGGATGAAAGCATCACAAAAAGTGACGCAAATAATTGCTTCCTAAGATTCATCAGTAAGTTTATGTTTATGTTAAAGTAATAGGCGTTTACAAGCCATTACAAAATTACCCAACACGAACTTACTTGCTTAGAAGCCCTACACCATAAAATAGCAAATTTGCGCCAATTGAGGCAGCCGTGCATCATTCTTGCACTTCATCGGTCGATTTCTGCTTGCCGCGTGACTTCTCGCGCTGCATTTGCACCTGTTTCTCGAAGTCTTTTGGCGACATACCGAATTGCTTGCTGAACAATTTGCTGAAATAGGAATGCGAGCTGAATCCCACCATGTAGCAGATTTCGCCCATCTTGTACTTGCCTTCCTGTATTAGTTCGGCCGCTTTTTTCAATTTTATCAAGCGAATGAAATCGAGTGGCGGAAGGTTGAAAATATTCTTGATTTTACGCAGTAGGCTCGAACGGCTCATGCACAATTCCTCGGCAAGGCGTTCCACATTGAATGTTTCATCGGTGATGTTGTCATTGATAACCTTGAGCAACTTGTCCATAAACACCTCGTCTTCCTTGCTCATCTGCATGTTCTTGACTGGGAAGAATGGACGTTTTGAAAATGCCTCGCGCTCTTTCTGCCGGTTGCTAAGCAACGATGTGATTTGCATCTTCAGGTAGCCAAACGAGAAGGGCTTCTCGATGTATGCCTCGGCACCAGTCCTCAACCCGGCAATCTTGCTATTTATGTCGTTCTTTGCCGTCAAGAAAATTACTGGTATATGGCACAGATTCAAGTCGTTCTTCACCGCCTTGCACAATTCTATGCCGTTCATCACAGGCATCATCACGTCGCTGACAATGAGGTCAACATTTACCTGCTTCATCACCTCTATGGCTTCTTGCCCATTGGTGGCACGTTCCACATAAAACGACTCTGACAGGCGCGAACAAATAAAATCGAGCAAATCGGGTTCATCTTCCACTATCAAGATGCAGTATTCCGAAAAATCCTCGTTTTTGTCGGCATCTTCTTCGATTGAATCGAGTGAGTCGAGCATGTCGTTGGTCGCAACTTCGCTCATTGCCTGGGCCACCACCTCCTCGCCTTGCTCCATGTTAAGCGGAATGGTGAGTACAAAAGTATTTTCTTGCGATGCCGACGAAGCAATGTCGAGCAACAACGTTCCCTTGTGTGCCATTGCCAGCGACCTTGCCAACGACAAGCCTATACCCACGCCACGTTTCTCCTTGGTGCGCTCGTCGAGCTGGTAGAAAGGTTCAAAAATCTGCTCGGCTCGGTTGGCTGGAATTTTGTCACCGTCGCTCGAAACCTTCACTTCAAATGAGCCATCATTACAAGCCAGTTCCACCTTGGCCCAATTGTTGCTGTATTTCAATGCATTGTTAAGCAGGTTGCTTAAGATTTTTGTTATAGCCTCCTTGTCAACACAAGCCACAAGGCCAACGTCGCAACGAGTCACCGACAGCGTTTTGCCATTGTGCAAGAATGTAGGTTCAAACCTGCTGACAGTTTCCTCCAACAGGCGCGAAATATCCACTTTCTCGTATTTGAGTTTCAACTTGTTGGCACCAATCTTCTGGAAATCGAGCAATTGAGTAGCGAGGTCAAGCAACCGCTTGGTGTTCTGCTCTATGACATTCAGGTTTTTAGCTAATTTGGCATCTTTCACCTCACCTTGTTCCTTTATTATTTCCAACGGGCCATTAATCAGCGTCAACGGCGTGCGTATTTCATGTGCTACCTCGGTGAAAAACTCCACTTTGCTCTCATACAACTCCTTCTCCTTCTCTATCTCAAACAACTTCTGCCGCTCCACAAGTTGCTTGTTCTTGTGCCTGCGATACCATATAAACCATGCAGTGAACATGCACACAGCAAGCACCACATAGCATACAATGGCAGCGGCCGACCACCACCAAGGCGGCGAAACCTTTATAGCAAGCGACCTCGACGGAGTGGGCTTAACCAAGCCATCTTCACCTGCCACGCTCAAGTGCAACACATATTTGCCCGGCGCAAGGTTGGCATATTGTATGCCACCCTGATTTGACCTTACCCATTGTTTATCGACAGGTTCAAGCATATAGTAATATTCATTGGAAGGAGAAGCCGAGTATGACAGCAATGCCACATTCAGGCTTATATTAGCCTTGTCGTATGGCAAGTTTATCTCGCTCGTTTCTAATATGTTTTCTTTTAATGGCGAATCGGGCGAATGCACGGTGACTTCCTCATTTGAAATCAGCAACTTGGTGAAATATATCGGCGCATCGCGTTCTTCATCTACATTATCCAACGGATTGAATGATATGATACCGTCGATTGTACCGAAATAGAACAATCCATTCTTACTCTTTTCGGCCGACTTGTAATTAAACTGGTTGCTGCACAAACCTTCTTTGGTCGTAAATACCCTCACATTGCCATTTTCGGGGTCGAATTTCACCAATCCGTGATTGGTGCCAAACCACAAGTACCCATTATCATCTTCAAGTATCTTGTATGCCACATCGTCGGGCAACCCATCTTCTACCGAGAAACATGTAAAATTATCTTCTGTGGCATTATAACGGCATATTCCTCCACGGTCGGTCGAGAACCACAGGTTGCCCTTGGAGTCTTGCGTAATTGAACTCACCGAGTTGGAGCGGATAGAGTTGGGGTTGTTCAAGTCGTTGCGGTAGCACACCACTTGCCCCGACGATGGGTCATACTTGACCGCCCCGTCACCCATCGTGGCCAGCCAAATGTTGCCGTCGGGCGTTTCATATATGTCGAAAATCCACATCCCCGACAGTTCCTCTACCTCTTTGAATGCCAGTTTGCTTGCCGATTGTGAACAATACAGCCCGTCGTCGCTGCCTATCCACAGTCGCCCCCGGCTATCGACAAGCAGCGAGTATATGCTATTGTTTATGCCTAATTGCGCATTGGTATATATGGTCGATTTGCCATAACTGTCAATCACTTGCATTCCACCCTTGAAATAGCAGCAATATGTGTAACCGCCATGCGAATACAATGCGACTGTCATCATGCTGCCCATCGACGCCGGCGCTGCAACTCTCGTCACATCTTGGGTTTCGGTATTTATGATATTGAAACCTGCATCTTCGGTACCTACCCACAATAATTTATTGCCGTCGTATGACATCTCCCTTGTGCGACCGCTCGACAGTGAATTTTTGCCATTCTGCGGCAGAAACTTCATAAAGTCGAAAGCACGCTTTGGATGATAGTTTACTCCACCAAACATTGTTCCGAGCCACATACCGCCATCCCTGTCGCGATAGAGCGAATAGACTATGTTATCAGTCAGGCTTGTAGGCTCAAAAATATTGGACGCTGCATGAATAACCTCGCCTGTTGCTTCGTTCAACACATACAAGCCGTCGTGCGTTCCTGCCCATATTTCATTGTCATGAGCAATGGCGCACCGCACAAAAGTGTGGCTGAGGTCAACAATATCAATGTCGGTGAGTATATTTGTTTTGTAGTTATATTTCATCAATTTTCCACTCTGCACAGCCATGATAATCCAATCTCCGTTGCAACTGATGGTGTTTGTTTCAATTCCGAGCAACGAACGCCCTTTGCTATCTTTGGCTACTTGCACAAACTTGTCGCTCATAGCATCATATCGCAGCAATCCTATATTCCAGCCGCATACCCACACACCGCCATCGTCGGTTATGCACAGATAGCATATCTGCTCCTTAAATGCCGACGATGGGTAATGAAACAAACGATTACCACTCCAGCGGAAAATGCCCTTGTCGGGAACGACAATCCAAATGTTGCCTTCATGGTCTTTCTCGATACAAGCCACCCAATTGGTCATCATCTCCCCGTCGGGAGCTACGTCGTCGATAAATTCAAAAGTGTCGCGTCTTATGTCATATATGTACACACCCTCATCGGTACCCACCCATAATCGCCGGTCGTCGTCCTCAAACAAAGCCGAAATATTGTGGTTGCTACGTCCTTTGCTCTCATCATCGCAATTAAAAAGTTCAATGTGCCTGCCATCATAACGATTCAAGCCATTTTTAGTTCCGAACCACATAAATCCATAGCTGTCTTGAATTATGGCTTTGACATTGCTTTGCGACAATCCATCTTCGCTGCCTATGTGCACGAATGAATAATTCGACACCGACTGCGACCATGCTGGCACAAAACCGAACAGGACGAAAGCCGCACTTATTACTGCCAAAATATTTGTACTACGACCTACTATACTTTCAACAAATCGCTTAAAGCAATTTTCTAATGCAGCTTTTGTTGTATAATGCTTATTTTCCCCCATTATTAATATTCGTTAATTTCATTTGGTCTGTTATGAATTCTTTAGTTTTTGGGTTTATGTAATGTATGGCAAATATAGTGAAAGTAGAGTGCAATACAAAAAAACAGCTTGCTGATTTTTTTCGTATTGCCGAGGCGCATCCTATATTATACAAATATAGTGAAAGTCGAGTGCAATACAAAATGCTCTGGCATTATTTCACCAAATGTGGAGCAACACCTCCACCAGTTTTTTTGAATAAATGCTCCAAATAATGCTACAAATTCGCCAAGCTATGTTAATTGATTTAATCTTGGTATTTTAAGAATAAATGTTTTTAAAAAATAGCCGATGCCAAAACTAATTTTGTAACCAAACTAATACGCTAAATAACTATGAAAATAAAGAATCTAATTATCAGTTGTTGCATCATTGCCGCTTCGTGCTGCATGGCGGTATCGGCCAACGACGTGACAATGTGGTATCAGCAACCGGCCGATGAATGGATGGAAGCATTGCCCATAGGCAACGGAAGGCTCGGCGCAATGATATATGGAGGAGTGGAAGAAGAAACTCTGGCACTGAACGAGTCAAGTATGTGGTCGGGAGGATACAACCCCACACAAGACCGCATATTCGGCGGGAAACGAATGCGAGAGCTGCAACAAATGTTCCTCGACGGGAAACTGGCCGAAGGCAACCAGATTGCAATCGACAACCTCACAGGCCGCACCAACACATTTGGCACTCACTTGCCTATCGGCGACTTGAAAATACAATTCAACTATCCCAATGGTGAAATCAGCGACTACCGCCGCCAGCTCGACTTGGCAACAGCCGTGAGCGCTGTTTCATTTAAAATAGGCGACACCGAATACACACGCGAATACATTGCTTCAAACCCCAAAGACGTGCTTGCAATGAATTTCACCGCAAGCCGCAAAAACGCAATTTCGCTCACATTAAAACTTGACCTGAAGAGAAAATCTGAAATACGCACCGAGGGCAACCAACTCATATTCGAAGGACGTGCATTCCTGCACGACGAAACCGAGCAGGGCGTGTGCTTCATCGGACGCATTGCAATCGATGCCATGGGTGGAAACATCAGCACCACCGACAGCACCGTCACTGTTGCCAATGCCGATGCTGTTAAAATCATCGCCGATGTGCGTACAAACTACAAAAACGAACGTTACAAAACTCTTTGCATCGAAGAAACAAGCGAAGCTCTCGCCAACTCTTTCAATGATTTGAAGCAAGAGCATATAGCCGACTATGCACCGCTTTTCTCGCGCGTGTCGCTCACACTCGGCGACGACAACAGCTCGATGCCGACCGACGCTCGCCGTCTGGCTGTAGAAAATGGAGCTACCGACACTGGATTGCACGAACTGTTTTTCCAATATGGCCGCTACCTTACCATAGCATCGTCGCGCGAAAATTCGCCGCTGCCGATAGCTCTGCAAGGATTCTTCAACGACAACTTGGCGTGCAACATGGGGTGGACCAACGATTACCACTTGGACATGAACACGCAGCAAAACTACTGGATAAGCAACGTTGGCAACCTTGCCGAGTGCAACATTCCTCTGTTCAATTACACCAGCGACCTTGCATATTATGGAGCCGAAACTGCCGCCAAGGTGTATGGCTGCCGTGGCTGGACCGCCCACACCACTGCCAACATCTGGGGCTACTCGGCACTTTCGGGCGCAGTGTGGTGGGGATTGTTCCCAACTGCCGGCAGCTGGCTTGCCGCACACTTGTGGACACAATATGAATACACTCAGGACAACGATTTCCTTGCCAACACAGCCTATCCGCTGCTGAAAGGCAATGCCCAGTTCTTGCTCGACTACATGGTCGAAGACCCCGCAACAGGTTACCTGCTTACAGGACCGAGCATATCGCCCGAGAACTCATTCGGCTGGAACGGCCACGACCTGCCAGCATCAATGATGCCTACGTGCGACCGCGTGTTTGCCTACGAGATTTTCAACGCTTGCATACGCTCGTCAGAGATTCTGGGTATCGACAAGGCATTTGCCGACTCGTTGCGCACAGCATTGGCCAAATTGCCTCCAATCAGGATTAGCAAAAAATATGGTGGCGTGATGGAATGGTATGAGGATTACGATGAAACTCACCCCAACCACCGCCACACGATGCACCTGCTGTCGCTTTACCCCTACTCTCAAATATCGCTCGACAAGACACCCGAGCTGGCCAAAGCCGCAGAAGTGTCAATCGACCGTCGCCTGAATGCCGAAGGCTGGGAAGACGTGGAATGGAGTCGTGCCAACATGATTTGCTTCTATGCCCGCTTGAAAGAGAAAGAAAAGGCTGTGGAAAGCGTTGACATATTGCTTGGCAAGCTGAGCCGTGAAAACCTCTTCACCATATCGCCCGAAGGCATAGCAGGAGCACCCTACGACATTTTTGCCATCGACGGTAACTGCGGCGGTGCAGCCGGCATAGCCGAGATGCTCATGCAGAGCCACGAAGGATATGTGGAACTGTTGCCATGCTTGCCCAAGGAATGGAGCAATGGCAGCTTCGACGGTCTGTGTGCCAAGGGTGGGGCAGAAATCGCCGCTACATGGAAAAAAGGTAAAGTGACCGAGGCTTCGCTTACAGCCACAGCAAGCAACGACTTTAAACTAAAAGTTCCGAAAGGCAAATACACAATATATGTCAACGGCGTGGAGCAGTACTTGAAAATGGACGACAACCGTTGCATAACCGCACACTTGGAAAAGGGCGATAAACTCGAAATAAAATAAGCTCATCGTGGAATGGTAAATAAAACATCCTTAATACTTGTATTGACACTGTTAGGCTGCGCTATATGCTCCTTTGCCGCCGACTGGGCGACATACGTCAACCCATTCATCGGCACTGGGGCTGTGGCAAACAGCTTGAGCGGAAACAACTATCCGGGGGCAACCATGCCATTCGGAATGGTACAACTGTCGCCCGACACCCGGCGGGCCCCCGACTGGGATTGCGCCGCAGGATATGACTACAACGACACCATCATATACGGCTTTTCGCACACACGGCTTAGCGGCACAGGCGCATCCGACTTTATCGACATACTGTTGCTGCCCATAAAAGATGCCGGCACCAACTGCTCGCATTTCTCGCACACCAACGAAAGCGCATCGCCGGGATATTACCAAGTATTTCTCGAAGACGACAGCATAAATGTGGAACTCACCGCCACACGCCGCACTGGCATACACCGCTACACCTACGGCAGCGGAAATGCGGCTCTGCTGCTCGACCTTGACCACTCGGCCGACAAAGGGAGCTGGAACCGCCGCATCATCAATTCACAAATACGCGTGGTGGAACCAAGCGTAATCGAAGGTTACCGCATCATCACCGGCTGGGCAAAATTGCGGAAAATATATTTCCGCATCGAGTTTTCGGAGCCATCATACGACTGGACGATTGAAAACGACGGCGTTAAATATGATAACTTGGTCGTCGCCAACGGCACAAACTTGAAAGCCGTCTTCAACTTCGGCAACAAGAATGAGGTGGAATGCCGCGTAGGCATCTCGGCCGTGTCGATTGAAAACGCCCGGCTCAACATGCAAGAAGAAACATCGGGCAAAGACTTCGACACTCTGCGAGCCGAAGCCCGCAAGGCATGGAACGACGAGCTTGGCAAGATTGAAATCTCGGCTACAGAGCATGAGAAAGAAATATTCTACACTGCCCTGTACCACGCAATGATACAGCCCAACCTGTTCAGCGATGTCAACGGCCAATACATGGCCGCCGATTACACCACGCAGCAGCTCAATGAGGGCGAGGAAAACTATTCCACATTCTCGCTGTGGGACACCTACCGAGCCGCACACCCGCTATACATCATCATCGAGCAACGGCTGACGGCACAATTCGTCGGCAGCATGCTGCGCCACTATATGGCCTACGGCTACCTGCCCGTGTGGGAGCTGTGGGGGCAGGACAACTATTGCATGATTGGCAACCATGCCGTGCCTGTCATTGCCGATGCCGTGCTGAAAGAGATTCCCGGAATTGACAAAGATTGGGCTTACAAGGCGGTGGTGGGCAGCCTCACCACGTCGCACCTCAACTCGCCATTTGAAGTGTGGGACAAATATGGCTACATGCCCGAGGACTTGCAATCGCAATCGGTGTCAATCTCGCTTGAATTCAGTTTCGACGACTGGTGTGCCGCACAGCTTATCAAATACTTGGATTGGGAAGGCGACAAAGAGCCTGATTACAATTATTTCATGGCCCGCTCGCAATACTACCGCAACCTCTTCGACCCTGCGACAGGATTTTTCCGCTCGCGCGACAGCAAGGGCAATTGGATAGAACCGTTTGATCCCTACAAATATGGAGCCAACGGCGGCTACCCTTTCACCGAAGGGAACGCTTGGCAATACTACTGGTATGTGCCGCACGACGTTGACGGGCTTATCACCCTGACAGGTGGAGAGAAAGCATTTTGCGACAAATTGGACGAATTTTTCACTTCCACGCATACAAGCGGAGAGAAAAACGACAACGCATCGGGATTTGTCGGATTGTATGCCCACGGCAACGAACCAAGCCACCATGTGGCCTACTTGTATGCCCTTGCAGGGCAACCCGAAAAGACACAACAGCTTGTTGACCACATAAAACGCACACTCTACAACACATCATCGTCGGGCTATGCCGGCAACGACGACTGTGGAGAAATGTCGGCATGGTACATATTCAGTGCACTTGGCTTCTATCCAGTCAATCCTGTCGCCGGCACATACGTCATAGGCAGCCCGTCGGTTGACCATGCTACTATAAACATGGAAAATGGCAACAAGTTTGAAATCAAGGTGAACAAAACAGGCCAAGACGCCATATATATCAAAAAAGTATTGCTTAATGGAAAGGAAATCACCGACTACAACCTACCACACAGGGCAATCATAGATGGCGGCAGACTTGAATTCTGGCTCACTTCAACTCAAAACGAATAACAAAGGATAATTTTAAGGTTTGTTTTTTAGGTTTTAGCATAGGTTTGTTCCTCGAAAGTTGTGGTAACTTTCGAGGATTTTTTCATATATTTGTGATATGGCAAATTCTAAAAAAATAAAGAACAACAGGCAATGGCTCGTATTCGCCAACGCTAATAGATGCAATCATTATGCATCTTTAAAAGAAGTCGGTTTCATTAGTTGGAAAAAAGAAAGAAACAACTTCTCAATCGGAGATATTGTTTATATCTTTAGTTCCGTAGAACGTAAAATAATTTTCAAAACAGAAGTAGTATGTGAAGAAATGCGCGCTGACCAAAAATATTGGTTAGAATCGCCACCAATGCAAATGACTTGGAGGTTAAAGGCTATACAAGAATATGTAGGAAATGAGCTAAATGAACAAACCTTAAAAATATATGGATTCAAAGGTGGCAGAAGTTTGCAGCGTCCAATGTGTAACAATCCTAAACTATTTAATTATATTGAGTCAAAATTTAGCATCTGATATGTTAAACTAGTGAAATATTTATAAGGCTGGTGGCATTGCTGGCAACGGCGGCGGCCAGTGCAGCCACATCGTCGCCACGGTTCAAGGCAACGAGTGCGCATATCTCCTCGATGGGCAATGGCGATTCGTCGGTTTCAACAAGTAGGCGGTCAATGGGTGTTATCCTTACGGCCTCGGGATTGAAATATTGCCCGTATGACAGGTAAAACCCGGCATCAAGCAATTGCCGCGCCACACGGGCATTTCCCCTGAAACCATGCACGACCCACGGCTGCACAGGTTTTAACGTCCGTCGCAGCTGGCACAATTCGTTGCTGGCCCGCACGCAGTGTAACAACAGGGGTTTACACACGGCTTCGGACAACATCGCGTGGCGTTTTACCATTTCCACTTGTCCTTGCAAATAGCCGCCGCGCAACTTGTCTATTCCACACTCGCCTATGATAGCCACATCGTGGTGGCGAGCCAGTTGTTCGAGCCTATCAAAATCGGCAGCAGTGGCACTATTGGCATTCCATGGATGAATGCCCACCGAACACAAGCAACCCGTCCTTGCTACATATTCCCAAGGATTGAAACTGACTATGGCACTGGCATCAGCATCATGGCGATGCGTGTGAATGTCGATAACGAGAGCATTCATGGCACTGGGTCGTAACCGCTGCCACCCCACGGGTGGCAACGCGATATGCGTTTAATAGCAAGCCACAAGCCTTTCAACGGGCCGTGCTTGCGCAATGCTTCGATGGCATATTGGCTGCACGTAGGGGTAAAACGGCAAGCAGGAGGAAACAGCGGCGATATGCAGCACTGGTAAAACCGTATAGGCGCAACAAGCAGTGCCACTAATATTTTCTTAATTATCGACATCTTCCGCAACCTCCTTTTCGGCTCGTATCACAGCCTGTGTGGCAATCTTGCCGAGCAATTTTTTCATGCAAGCGTCTATGGTGGCATAATCGGCTATCTCCTTGTCCATGTAGATGAATGCAATTTCTACTTCACACGCTGCCGAAGCAAGTTGAGGCAAGATTATTTGGCGGTTAAGGCGGTAGGCCTCGCGTATGCGCCTCCGCAGCAACACACGCCCCACGGCCTTGCGTATTTTCTTCTTTGGCACAGTTATCATGAAACGCGCACGGTTGTCGGTCACGCTGTCGCTGCTTCTCAACACCACTACAGCGCGCAACGGATATGCCACCATGCTGCGTCCGTTGCCGAAAAGCGCATTTATGGCAGTGCGGCTGCACAATTTCTCAAACTTGTATAGTCTGTTGCCTTTCATCTTCAATTAAAAGAAAAAGGCAGCCATTCATAATAATGGAGCTGCCTTTTTTATATTCTTGCCTTGTCGGTGTGATTGTCCGTTCTTAATTGCGCCCCTTTACTTTTTTCAAATACATGTCAAGGGCAGCAGTCATCGAGGTGGCCTCGGCATTAGGGGCACTCAAGTCGAGCCTTAAACCGTCGGCTTCGACTGCCTTAGCCGTGGTTTCGCCGAAACAACCGATTTTTATATCGCCCTGATGGAAATCGGGGAAATTCTTCAATAACGACTTTATTCCAGCCGGACTGAAAAATATGAGCATATCATAATCGAACGGCTCGTCTTTGCCGAAATCGTTGCTTACCGTGCGATACATGATAGCCTTTGTATAAGGAATTTTATTGGCATCAAGCACACTCAAGTTGTCGCGATGTACATCCGAGATAGGGAACAAAAATTTCTCCTTGTTGTGCTTTACGAGGTCTTTCAGCAACTTTTCATCGTCGAGCTTGCCCGAAACGCCATAGAAAATCTTGCGCTTGCGATAGGTTATATACTTTTGCAGATAATGCGCAATGGTTTCGCTTGTACAGAAGTATTTCATCGTATCGGGAATAGCAATGCGCATTTCCTCGCACAAGCGAAAATAATGGTCGATTGCGGTCTTTGCCGTGAAAATTACTGCCGTATAGTCGGAAATCGAAATTTTCGACTGCCTGAACTCCTTAGAAGTTAATCCCTCAACTTTTATGAATGGCCTGAAAACAACTTCCACGCCATATTTTTCTGCAATGTCGTAATAGGGGGACTTGTCAGATTCCGGTTTAGGTTGCGAAATCAAAATTTTCTTAATTTCCACTTTAGCTGTGTTTTTATGACTGTAAAACTCTACATAAAAATATCGCCCCGGTGAAAGAGAGAATAACGGGTACAATTTCAACGCTGCAAAGGTACAAAATAAAATAAAGCAACGATGCCAAATTGTTGAAAAAAATTCTAAAACCTTTACAAATAAACACTATCCTGGCTAATATGTAAAAAATCGCCGCTATATAAAGCATAGGTACTAAAGTGGCTGGTAACAACAACATAGTGAACGCAACCGGACACAAGCACAGCCCAAGCATGGCTTGTGACGAATTGAAACCGTCGAGCAACAACTTAGTCGATTCCTTGTCGGGCAAGAATGTGTAACCCATAATGCGGTATAGCATCATCTGTAACAAATAAAAGAGCAACACATAGCCCGACAACGACCAAATGTAACGCGACAAATATTCACTGTCGAACAGCGATTGGTCGTAATACCCTACTGCGAGGAACATTATTATTCCACCCATGACACACGTGTTGGCTATGAGTGATGCCATCAAGTTGGTTTCACTTACGGTGTGGTCGTCAAACACATTTTGGCGACGCCGCATCGAAAAGAGGTATGTGCCAAGATGCAAAAAATATTTGTAGCCCTTCTTGAAGTTCAATGCTATCATCAAGAATACTATGAGAATGAGGGCAATCGTGCCTGTATCGTGCAATGGCGACACAGGGCGTTCGTCTTGATTAGGTGTCGCAACAGGCACACCGATGTGCTGTGCCACGTCGCGGCTGGCAAATGCTGTGTCGTAGCCGTAATATCCCGGCAACGAGTCGAAAAAATTACATTGTATGCTGTCGCCTGTTTGTTCCATAGCCCTGTGTTTCAATATTTCGATTCCACCATGTCGTCGGCAGCCAAGTCGATTGACGATAATATTGACATCGCCTCATCGGCATCGGCAGCCACATGCCACAAATTTCCATGCGAGCATTTCATGAACCGCTCGTCGATGCAATGCTTGAGCATGGCGAGCAAATGGTCGTAAAAACCGCAAATGTTCAATATTATGATGGGCTTATGAAACAATCCGAGCTGTTTCCACGTGATTATTTCGAGCAACTCTTCGAGAGTTCCGCAACCACCCGGCAATGCCATCACGGCATCGGCGCGCTGTGCCATTGTCTGCTTGCGTGTGTGCATGTCGGGGGTGACGACAATCTCGCTAAGACTGTCGTATTGCCAACAATTATCGACCATGAACCGCGGTATTATTCCCACGGCTCGCCCTCCGCCATCGAGCACACCATCGCTCACAGCACGCATCAGCCCATCGCGGCCGCCACCATTGATGCAAGCTATGCCCGCTGCCGCAAAGTCTGCTCCAAGCCGGTAAGCCGCATCGATGTATTGATTATCAATCTTGCCACTCGAAGCAGCAAAGACACAGATTTCTTTCACATTTTCCATTGCTACTGCAAAGTTAATACATTCATTGCTTTAGCAAGTCGAAATAGTGGCTCAAAACTTCGTGGGCGGCAACAAACGAACTTTGACGATTACCGAGTACAAGTTGCCGTTTTGCAGCAAGCATTTCCTCGATTGCAGGATTGTGGTAGAAACTGTCGCGCAGTTTCTCATCGATGGTTTCATACATCCAGTAAAGTTCTTGCTGGCGGCGTTTCTCGGCAAAGTAGCCGTTCTTCTTCACAAAGTCGAAATAGTCATAAATCATATTCCACACCTGTTCGATGCCTATTTCGTAGTATCCCGAGTAGGTCATCACTCGTGGTGCCCAACCGCTCGGAGGCAACGGGAACAAGTGCAGCGCATTGCGGAACTGTGTGGCGGCAAGGTTGGCACGGTCCACGTTGTCGCCATCGGCCTTGTTGATTACTATACCGTCGGCCATTTCCATGATGCCTCGCTTGATGCCTTGCAATTCATCGCCCGTTCCTGCAAGCTGTATCAGCAAGAAAAAATCTACCATCGAGTGCACGGCGGTTTCGCTTTGCCCCACACCCACTGTTTCCACGAAAATCTTGTCATAACCGGCAGCTTCGCACAGCACTATGGTTTCGCGCGTCTTGCGCGCCACACCGCCCAATGAGCCTGCCGACGGGCTGGGGCGTATAAAAGCATCGGGATGCACCGATAGCTTTTCCATGCGAGTCTTGTCGCCAAGTATGCTACCTTTAGAGCGTTCGCTACTCGGGTCGATTGCAAGCACGGCAAGTTTACCACCTTGTTTCAACACATGGAGGCCGAAAACGTCGATACTTGTGCTTTTCCCGGCACCCGGCACACCAGTAATGCCTATGCGGATAGACCGGCCCGAGTACGGAAGGCACTTTTCGATTACTTCTTGCGCTATTGCCTCATGGTCGGGATTTTGGCTTTCCACCAATGTCACAGCCTGACTCAAGATTGTAACATCGCCACGCAATATGCCATCTACATATTCCGATGCCGACAACAATCGGCGGCGACGGCGCACTTTCATGTACGGGTTGACCGATGGGGGTTGTTGAATGCCTTTGTTCACGGCAAGTCCTGCATATTGTTGGTCGTTTTCGGGGTGTTCCATAATTCTATATTTTGATATTGGCTTATTATACTGCAAATCATGACTAACGTTGTAGGGACGCTGCTATAATTAGTGCCTTGCGGCACACGGACGCACGGTTCGTGCGTCCCTACAACATAGCTGCCCTCCTTGGTTAGTGTGAAGTTAGACGGCTTTGCCACCCACTTACAACAAAAAAGAAGAGCTATGACAAAGTTATTGATTATTGCCAATATTGGAAAACTTTTCAAGCCATTTATAATTTTAAGTTTCCTACAATGCGCACCATGCGGCTTGAACTGTATGGGTCGTTGCAATATATTATTATACTGGTATTAAGTATGTTATCTTTGACCTTATCGGGATATACAGTAATTTCTATGTCGGAAGTATCGCCCTTTGCGATTGATTTTTTTAAAATTTTCACTTCTATACATTCTTCGGCCGGACGCACTCCATATATTTTCAATTCGTCGTTTCCACGATTGGTTATTGTCAACTTTTTTGTCACCGGAAAATCCGAAACCATGTCGGCAAACACCATGCGGTCGGCAGCCACTTGCATAGCTGGAGCATTTTTCATTTCATCGGCACTCCATGCTGCAAAATCGTCTTGCACCACGGCCATTACATCGATTTTCTTAATGCCAGCCAATGCTCCTGTAGTGTGCTTCACAGGCTCGGCAAGCAGGCTGAATGCACCTTCTACATATCCGCGCTCACCACACTTGCCGGTGTTCATTTCCACTTGTATTATCTGCACGCTGTGAGGTTTCACGGTAGCTTTGCCGGGGCTTATCTTCACCCATCGCGGAGCGTTCTTTACATAGTATTTGACAGGTACATCACTATCGTTGTATGCCTCGATGGTTGCCCTCGCTTTACTACCTTCCACCACGCTGCCAAAAGGTATGGAACCAGCATTGAGCTTTAACGACCCTGCGGCAACAGGATATTGCTCGTTAACTGTCATTTCCATGCCTTTCACTTTGCCAGTGATTTTCAACTCGGTGCGATGCGGCGAGGCATCGGTAGTGACAGTGATAAAATTTACAAATTCACCTATACGCCCAGTAGGGTTAAAAATGGCATTCACCACGGCAGTGTCGCCCGGGTTGATTGCTGCACGTGGGTACTCCGACACCAAACAACCGCATGACGGCCGGGCGCGCAAGATGACGACAGGGCTGTCACCCACATTAACGGCCTTAAACATGCAAGCTACCTTGCCATCGCTTTCAAGTATTTCGCCCAAGTCGCACAATGTACTGTTCCACGACAGCCGCCCTTCGGCCACTGCCGTCAACAACGTTATTATTGCCAACAAGAATGCCGATAACCGCATCATTCACACTGTTTACTTGGGAATTACCGACCCTTCGAGCGACAGGGTTGTGCTTTTTTCACGCCCGTTAGTCCTCACTTTCACAGTTTTCAAGAATCCACCTTCATATCCGGCAGGGTTGAAACTTATTTTTATGATGCCCCGCTCGTCGGGCTTGATGGGTTTCTTGGGAAAATCGGGTACGGTGCAACCACATGTAGGGTCGGCCGAATATATTACCAATGGTTCAGTACCAGTGTTGATAAACTCAAATTCACACGTCACTACTCCGTCCTTGGCTTTTATATAGCCGAAATCATAGGTTTTCTTTGGAAATGTGGCTTGCGCATACTTGTTGTTACCGGCAAGCAGTGATGGAACGAAAATAAAAAAAAATGAAATTATAGTCAATACCAACCGTTTCATAACATGATTCTTTTTCTACTTGCCACAAAGGTACTTAGATAAAACAAACTCCGCAACCCCGGCATATTTAAATTATATTTACCCGGGTTGCGGAACTTGCCTCAACCGTTAATCTTTACAACCTCACACCTATGCGAGCCGACAACGACCATGCTTTTTCATCATCAAAGTCGCTGTTTTTCACAGCCCTACTAACAGTATTGCCAGTTGCATACGATAAACCTATGCCAAAGTTAAACCTTCCAAATTTCACACCCACTTGAGGTTCAAACAGCATACAACTTTCCATTGAAGTACCAAATTGATAGCCCAAATCAACAGCTACGTATGGCCTAAAATTTACATTTTCGTTCAAGAATGTATATTTTCCACGCACATATAAAGGTACGCATGGGATAGCTTCAATACCATCATCTATTTGCTTGGCTGTGAAACGATTGGTTTCATAGTCATAATCATACTGCTTATTATTAAAACATTTGTCAAATTTGTTCATGTACAAGCGAACACCTGTTCCTATACCGACCATCCAATGCTCGTCGATGTCATAACCCCAAATAACATTGGCAAACACATTGCTACCGACGCGGTGATTATGGTCATCTTCATTGTCGCCTTCGGCAAAATCACGACCTAATTCCAACGGAGAATATGTACTAAAGCCGTATGCGGCACCGAGTTCTATATCCACATGGGTCCTCTTTATGAAACGCTTTAAACCGTCGCCCGAACCGTCACCAAACATATAACCTACCTTAAGGTTTATGTTGTTACCAGTTTTTAATCCACTCTTGGTAGGTATAGCCGCATAATAACCCACACCTATGTAAAAGTTGCTATACCTTACACCCACAGTAGGGTTTACCACAACAGAACCGTATTCAAAATCTTCGGTATTAAGGCTATACCCCATATCAAGTGAAATGAAAGGTGAAATACCCGAAAAATTATGCTCGGCCTGCGCACGCAGCAGAATAGGGATACTGGGATTTACATCGAAATCAAACGACTCGGCAACACCCACCGAACCACCTATCAAGAAGTTGTCGTTGATATGCTTCAATGCACCCACTTGCAAGTTTAGCGCATGGCTTGCACCATCGGCAGTGGAAAAAATCGGTTGCAACTCAATGAACACATTCCACTTGCGGTTAGCATCTTGAGCATTTGCAAAACTTGATAGCAACAAAGCACTTAATGCCACTACCATTTGTCCCTTTTAAAATTTTCATAATATAGTCACAGATGACACCGAGACCCATAGTGCCAATTTTAAATGTTTTACTTTCAAACTCATACAATGAAAACGTGGGTCTCGCCTTTATTGTCATTTCCAAGGCTCTGCAAAGCCCTACTCCGCCAATAAAGTCAAGCCCACGTCTGTGTACATCATAGCAGACATGGGCGTTAAACTTTACATTCTTGCGGAGTTGAATTTTGCAGATTCTGGAAATGCAAGAAATAAAGCTAACGCTCCTTTGTACTATTTTTTATTTTCTTCTTACTTTCTTACTTAATTTTATAATTATTGTTACAAAGATAATGCAAGGCGAGCGAAGAAAAAACAAATGAATTTGTTTTTTATCCCGAATTGCAACATATCTTATCAAAAAAGATAAAATTTAAACTATATTACAACACAATGTTGACAATCTTGCCAGGCACAACTATGATTTTTTTAGGTGTCTTGCCAGCTACCCACTTTTCGGCACCAGGAGCCGAAAGTGCGGCTTTTTCAACATCTTCTTTTGATGTGTCGGCTGGCAGTTCGATGCTGTAACGCACCTTGCCGTTGAACGACACAGCATACTTGACCGTGTTTTCAACGAGATATTTCTCGTCATATTCAGGCCAACGGGCATCGCACACCGTGCCTTCGTTGCCAAGCACATGCCACAATTCTTCGCTGATGTGCGGGGCAAACGGCGCAAGAAGCACCACAAAATCTTGATAAATCGACTTGGAGTTGCATTTCATTGCATTCAACTCGTTGACGCATATCATGAATGCGCTCACCGACGTGTTGTAAGAGAAATGCTCTATGTCGTAAGTAATTTTCTTTATGAGCTTGTGGAGCGACTTCAACGCCTCGGCAGTAGGCTCGCTGTCGGTCAGTTGCAACTCATCACCTTTGAAGAAAAGCGACCACAGGCGTTTCAAGAAACGATGCACACCGTCGATGCCGTTGGTATCCCACGGCTTGCTTTGCTCGATGGGACCGAGGAACATCTCGTAGAGTCGCAATGTGTCGGCACCATAACGTTCCACCATGTCGTCGGGGTTAACGACGTTGAACATCGACTTCGACATCTTTTCGGTGGCATAACCACACACATAGCGGCCATTTTCGAGCAGGAACTCGGCATTGGCATACTCGGGTCGCCATGCTTTGAATTTTTCCACGTCGAGTATATCGTTTTCAACAATGTTTACATCAACATGGATGGGTGTCACATCATAGTCTTTCTTGAGGTTAAACGACACGAATGTATTGGTGTCCTTGATGCGATACACAAAGTTTGAACGCCCCTGTATCATACCTTGGTTGATGAGTTTCTTGAACGGCTCGGGTTCACACACATATCCAAGGTCATAAAGGAACTTGTTCCAAAAGCGGCTATAAATTAAGTGCCCAGTGGCATGTTCGGTTCCGCCAACATACAAGTCAACATTGCGCCAATACTCATCGGCCTCGTGCGAAACAAGGGCATTGTCGTTGTGCGGGTCCATATACCGCAAATAATAGGCCGACGAGCCAGCAAACCCTGGCATCGTGCACAATTCAAGCGGACGCCCATTCCGTGCCACCCAGTTTTTTGCACGG
This sequence comes from uncultured Muribaculaceae bacterium, assembly GCA_944321715.1. Taxonomy (GTDB): domain Bacteria; phylum Bacteroidota; class Bacteroidia; order Bacteroidales; family Muribaculaceae; genus Avimuribaculum. The sequence goes on from CALUMJ010000001.1 coordinate 104,859, forward strand.
CCGAGCGGAGGCTCGCCAGTTTCGGTAGGCAAGAATTTGTCAACCTCGGGCAATTCGAGCGGAAGCTCGCTCTCGTCAAGCACGTGCGGCATGTTTTCCTCGTCGTAATAAACAGGGAAAGGCTCGCCCCAATAACGCTGACGGCTGAAAATGGCATCGCGCAAGCGATAATTCACCTTCACGTTGCCTATTCCGGCTTGTTTCACATATTCCTTGGTCTTGGCAATGGCCTGCTTCACATCAAGCCCATTGAGTTGCAGGTTCTCGTTCGACGAGTTAATCATTATACCTTCCTTGGCATCGAAACTCTCCTCGCTCACATCAGCACCCTCGATGAGCGGAATGATGGGCAAGTTGAAGTGGCGCGCAAACGCATAGTCGCGGCTGTCGTGGGCAGGTACGGCCATGATGGCACCTGTTCCGTAGCCAGCCAACACGTAATCGCTTATATATATAGGTATTTCCTTGCCCGTTACAGGGTTGATGGCATAACTGCCGCTGAACACGCCCGACACTTGCTTGTCGATGAGGCGTTCGCGCTCGGTCTTGTGCTTCACCTCGTCGATATATTTTTCGACGGCTTCACGTTGGTCATCGGTCACAAGCATGTTTACATACTCGCTTTCGGGAGCAAGCACCATGAAAGTAACGCCAAAAATGGTATCGGCACGAGTGGTGAATATTTCTATTTCCAAGTCGCTGCCGGCAATTTTAAACTTCATCTCGGCACCTTCCGAGCGGCCTATCCAGTTGCGCTGCGTTTCCTTGAGCGAGTCGGTCCAGTCGATGGTATCTAACCCGTCGAGCAAGCGTTGCGCGTATGCCGACACACGCAAGCACCACTGGCGCATCATTTTTTGTTCCACAGGGTAGCCGCCACGAATCGACACACCTTCGCTCACCTCGTCGTTGGCAAGCACGGTGCCGAGTTTCGGACACCAGTTCACCATGGTGTTGCCAAGGTAGGCAATGCGGTAGTTCATCAGCACCACTTCCTTGTCATGCTCGTTCTTGCTGTTCCACTCGTCGGCAGTGAAGCACAATTGCTCGCTGCAAGCAGCATTCACACCTTGTGTGCCGCTTGTCGAGAATTTTTCAACAAGGTTGTCAATAGGGCAAGCCCGTTGCAAATCGTTATCATAATAACTCTTGAACATCTTAATGAAAGCCCATTGCGTCCACTTGTAATACTTGGGGTCGCAAGTGCGCACTTCGCGGTCCCAGTCATAGCAGAAACCTATTTTGTCGAGCTGTTCACGATAATGATTGATGTTGTTGACAGTTGTTATTTCGGGGTGTTGCCCTGTCTGTATGGCATATTGCTCGGCTGGCAAACCGTATGCATCATAGCCCATCGGGTGCAGCACGTTGAATCCCTGCAAACGCTTGTAGCGCGAAAAAATATCAGAAGCTATATATCCCAATGGATGCCCCACATGAAGCCCGGCTCCCGATGGGTAGGGGAACATGTCGAGCACATAATATTTCGGCCGAGAAGAATCGATTTCGACCTTGTAGGTATTATGTTCTTTCCAAAACTGTTGCCAGCGTTGTTCTATTTCTTTAAAGTTATATTCCATTTGTATTATTATGATTGTTTTATTTCGACATTTCAAGCATCCTTTTGATTGGCTTAACAGCTTCGCGAGCTATATCGGCATCGACATGCACAAGCGGCATTTCATATTTGAGAGAATTATATAGCTTTTCGAGCGTGACTAATTTCATGTAGGCACATTCGTTGCAGCTGCAACTGCCATCTTCGGGCGGTGCCGGTATGAAAGTCTTCTCGGGGCATTTTTTTACCATCTCGTGCAATATGCCATGCTCGGTGGCTACGATAAATGTGTCGCAATCGCTGCCGACGGCATAGTCGAGCAAGGCCTTTGTAGAACCCACCTTGTCGGCAATCATTTGCACTGCTTGCCGACACTCGGGATGCACAAGCACCTTCGCACCAGGATGCATTTCTTTGAGTTTTATTATTTTCTCGATTGAGAATTGTTCATGCACATGGCAGGCACCATTCCATAGCAACATATTGCGCCCGGTCTGCATGTTAATGTAGTTACCTAAGTTCTTGTCGGGACCGAAAATTATTTTCTCATCGGCTGGCAACTGGTCAACAATCTGCCTGGCATTGCTGCTGGTCACAACAATGTCGGTGCAAGCCTTCACGGCAGCCGTGGTGTTGACATAGCTTATGACCGTGTAGCCTGGATGTGCGTCCACAAATTTTTTAAATTCATCGGCAGGGCAACTGTCGGCGAGGCTGCATCCGGCACTCATGTCGGGAACAATTACTTTCTTGTCCATGCATAGCACCTTGGCAGTTTCACCCATGAATTGCACGCCACACATCACGATTATGTCGGCCGAGCTACGGGCGGCAATCTGTGCCAAAGCCAAGCTGTCGCCAATGAAGTCGGCTATATCCTGTATTTCGGGACGCTGATAGTAGTGAGCAAGGATTACTGCATTTTTTTCCTGCTTCATTCGCAAGATTTCTTTTTTAATGTCTGTTCCTTCCTCAATGGGAACATCGACATAACCGTTGTCAACATTCATAATAAGATATATTTTCTTTTTTTCTTTTTAAAAACTTCTTTTTTTTGCTTATGCTTATTGGGCGTTAATAGCGTCAGTTATTTTATGTGATTTTCCTTGCTTTATAAGTTATTAAAGCATTGCCAGCAGTAATCACTATTTTATAAACAACTTTGAAAGCTACGCATCAACTATTTACGCACCTTATAAACACTTTGTTAGTATCGTGCAAAGTTAATAATTTTGTGAGTAAAATATATTAATAAACTACCAAAATGAGTGATGAAAACCGATAGAAAACAATTGAATAATTATTTTGCAGGTGTGGCTCATCGTGCGGCTTATAAAAATTCCTGTAATGGGGAAATAAAATTATTATTTTTTGTATAATATGTTTTTATAGGTTTCTAACAGGTTATTGTCACATTTAAAACAAACGGTTAAGCTATGAAGAAAAAGACAATGATGGAATTGCATCGCATATCATGCGAGGAGTTTAAGCGCGCAAGCAAGATACCCCTTGTGGTGGTTCTTGACGATGTGCGCAGCCTTAATAATATAGGGTCGGTGTTCCGCACGTGCGATGCTTTTGTGGTAGAGCGCATTGTGCTTTGCGGCATTACGGCAACACCGCCTAACCCCGATATACACAAAACTGCGCTTGGTGCCGAGTTCTCGGTCGAATGGGTTTACCATAAGGATATAACCGAAGCTATCGGGCAATTGCGCAACGAAGGCTACGTGGTGTGTGCAATAGAGCAGGTCAACGGCAGTGTTTCGCTCGATGATTTTGCAATAGAGCAGGGCAAGCGTTATGCTGTCATACTTGGCAATGAGGTGAAAGGAGTATGTCAACAAGCTGTCGATATGTGCGATTATTGCATAGAAATACCTCAATATGGCACCAAACATTCATTAAATGTGTCAATAAGTGGCGGAATAGTGGTGTGGCACTTCTTCAATAAAATGAGATTATTTACAAGATTATAAGCAATTAAGATTGTGTATATCAATTAAATAGTATATATTTCAACATATATGAATAATGTGTTAATAATGTAGTTATAAACATGCTGTTGATAGATGTCAATAATGTAAACTTGATGACAGTGAATATGTTAAAATACGTCATAGCAAGTAATCAACATTGTTATCAACATATTAATAACATATAAACAACTTGTTAATTTGCTATAAATAAGATATTTAAATTAAAATAATTATATTAATTCACAATCATCAACAAGTGTTAGTTATATGTTATTGTCATTAATTGACAGTGTGCATTTTAAGCAAAAAAATATAGATGCCAATGTTGGCATCTATACGTATGTAATTGAGAAATAAATATTTATAGTTTTAAAAACATACTGTTTATAATATGTTGAATCCTTTTTCAACAAGAACTTGACGTATATGGTCAATAATCATTTGGGGCTTGATTCCTGTTAGGCAAAAATAGTCGTTGCGGAGGCATGGTTTGTTACCAAAAACCGAGCATGGGCGGCAAGGAAGATTGATTTGCACGGCGTTGCGTTCTTCTTGATGCCATCCCAAGAAACCGCAATAAGGGTGTGTAGCACCCCAAATCGACACGACTGTAAGCCGCACCAACGAAGCAAGGTGCATATTGGCAGAGTCCATCGATACCATTACGTCGCAATTGCTGAGCAATGCCAATTCGCATGGGAAACCGTTGCGTTGCCGTGCAAGGTTCTTAACATTATCGTGGTTGGCTGCCATTTTCTCCAAAATCTCGTTTTCATATTCTCCTGCGCCCATCAGGAAGATGGTGGTGCCATGCCATTGCGATATTTTATCCACAACTTTTTGCATCATATTCAACGGGTATATTTTACCCTTATGCTTGGCAAAAGGAGCTATGGCAATCCACAATTCTCCTGGCTGTTTTGGCGTGCTGACGGCAGCATATTGCTCGGGTTTGGCTTTCTCGTTGCCGAAAATCGACATGAACATATCTTCGGTCGAAAAACCGGCGCGGTAGAAGACTTCGCGGTATCTTGCTCGCGATGAAATGAGCGGCAGCATGTGCTTGTTGTGCTTGCGTGTGAGTTCATACTTGCCTTGCCGGCCTTTCTTGAAACGCAGCACTTTGATGCCACTTAACAGGAAAGCCGCACCCATAATCCATGAGCGCAACACGTCGTGCAAGTCTATGAAAAGGTCAATATCATATTTTCGTGTCAATTCTTTTTGGAGTCTTATTATTCCTTTTACTCCATGATATTGAACCTTGGTATCGACACCTATGGCAATGAGGTTTTCGGGTGTGTTGATAAATAGCGTTGATGCCACCTTCTGTGTGACCATGATGAAACGTGTGCGTGGGTTGTTTTTGCACACCGAGTACATCACTGGTATGGTCATTGCCACGTCGCCTAATGCCGAGAAGCGGGCGACAAGCACGTTGCGGTATTTGTCGCTACCTCTATTTTTTTGCATACAAAACCGGATTGGTTGCCGGGTCGTTATACATTTTCATTTGGCAATATACTTTCATGTATTTGCGTCCGGCGGCAATGTCGTCGAGCAATTGGTCGATGGCTGTGGTGAGGTCTTTGCGTTGTTCGAGCAGCACTTCAAGTTTGGCTGCGCACTTGCTGCGGTGCTGTTCATCGGCATCGGTGCGTTCCACCTCAAGCCGCATGTGGTAGATTTTCAGTGCCAATATCGACAATCGGTCTATTGCCCAAGCAGGGCTTTCGGTGTTGATGGTAGCTGTGGGCAACGGCTTCACGTCGCTATATTTTTTGCGGAAATATGCGTCGATTCGCTCCACCAAGTCGGTGCGTTCCTGATTGGAACGGTCGATGCGGCGTTTTAGTTTCAGTGCTTCCACGGGGTCGATGTCGGGGTCACGTATGATGTCCTCCATGTGCCATTGTACGGCATCAATCCAGTTTTTCACAAACAGGTCATACTCTATGGTGCCGTCGCTGTAAGGATTTTCGGCTTTGGCATCTATATTATCGTGGCGGTGGTATTCAACCGTCGCACTGTCAAAGATGGTGTTACATTTTTCTGCAAATGTCATAATTACATATTTATTGTAAACGCAAACATAATAATGTTTTACCAATTATGCAAAAAAACTCTCAAACATTGCTTTACGTCTATACCACTTTTCGATATAAAGCAATATCCTTGGTCTAAATAGAAAAGATATGAAGCAGCAATTTCCTCAACATAGGGCATCCATGCTTTCAGATATGGGAATACATCTTCGCAGGGTGGTTTTTGGAACACGATAAAAATGTACCTGTGGCATACACTCACCAAGACGATTATTATATATTCGGGTTGATAGAAAAGGGGGTAGGTCGTGGAATGGTCGATTTTAAAGAAGTCACTTTTACCGAGGGTGATGTTTTTATCATTCACCCGCGACAGGTTCATAGGTTTATAAGTTCAACGAATGTGAAGGGTTGGATGCTTTTTGCCGATAGCAGTTTTGTGGGTAATGAGGAGAAATATTTTTTTGATAAATTCCAATTATTTGGTTTAACGGTCAAAATAGAATGGCAGTGTGTTAACGAGTTGAACCAGATAGCTTGCATACTTGCAAGCAGGATAAATAATGTGGCTGGAAAATTGGAAAAAGCGACAGTGAGGCGTTTGGCCGAAACTTTTATAGGAATTGTTGCCGAAATGGTGCATAAAATAAGATTGCAACAAGTAAAACACAGCCGCAGAAATATCGAAATAGTGATGCAGTTTATAAATTTGCTTGCCGAGCATATCGCTGAAAACCGTTCACCATCTCATTATGCGCAACAGCTGAATATCTCGCCAGTTTATTTGAATGAAGTAGTGAAAAAAGTGACAGGCATGAATGTAACCTCATATATAAAGAATGAATTGGTGTTACAAGCCAAAAGGCTGCTTGTGCATACCGACCTTACCGTGAAGGAAATATCAAACAGTTTGGGTATAGATGATTATGCCTATTTTACACGGATATTTACACGTATGGTGGGTATGAGTCCAAATGCATTTCGACAATGTAACCTCAAATAATGCAAGTATAACCTCGTTGCGTCCATTTTCTTTCAGTAAAGCAGTTTTTAATTTTGCGAGCAAAAAAGTGAAAATGGATAGAACATCAACTAAGTATGTCACAATTGACACTCATCGGTGCGTAGCTTGTTGGAAATGCGTGGAAGAGTGTCCGAAGAAAGTTATCGGTACATCCTGTTTTTTTGTGGCACAGGCACGTGGTGTTTAATGATGCCAGTGCTTGCATAGGCTGTGGCAAGTGCGTCAAGGCGTGCCCTAACGGGGTGTTTAGTAGGTTTGATGCATTTGACAATACTCGTCGGGCAGTAAAAATATCATTACTGTTTGAAAAGTTGTTGCCGTTAGCATTCGTTTCATCGGCAATAACCGGTATATGCTTGCATATCGCAGGGCATGGTAGCAGCCATGAAGTGTGGCATAGTTGGGCAGTAGCACATATTGTGGCAACTCTCATTTGGGTAATATCGGTATGTTTCCACGTTTGGCGTAACAGGCATTGGTATAAAACTTTTGTTTCAAAAGGTTTTACCAAAAAGCATTTTGTGAATCTTGTCTTGTTGTCGCTTTTTGTCATTGCGACGTTTACAGGTATAATATTGTTGGTTTATGTTGAAGGTGCCAATTCTTCAACAGGACTATGGCATTATAAACTTGGGATTTTGTTGCTGTTGTTTTCGCTGGTTCATTCGATATTTAGGAAATGATGCCGTTCAATTACCTTGTTTTCGAGGCGATATTTTATCAAGCAATTGTGCAACGTATGGGGTAGGGTGCAGGTTGTAAGCTTCATACAAGTAGGTTTGAGCCAGTGCAGTGAGGTCTTCTTTGCACAATGTGATTTGCTTACAGTCTGCAAATAGTTGCATGGCATAGTAATTGCCGATGGCAAGCAATGCCTCATAGTTGTAGCTGTCAATGTCAAGTATTGAATAATAGCATTTTATGGCTTTATCGATATTTCCGTTTGAAGTATATGCTTCGGCCAATATTTCCAAGTATTCAACGTTGTCGGGCGTTTGGGCAAGTAATTCTACGGCAATTTCTATGGTGTGTGTTGGGTCGTTGCGGAAGCTATAATAGTCGAGCAGGTATATGTTGATGCCACGGTTGAGCCACGGTTGGTGCGACTTGACGAGCATAAGGAAATTGACGTATGCCTGGGCTTCGCCGATTGAAAATGATACCGACTTCACACCGCTAAACAGTTCGTTGAGCGCAATTCCGCATTGCTGGGTGCGTTCGAGCATATCGATTTGTGTGATGGTGTCGCCAATCATCACTCCTGCCACTATCGACTTGTAGTAAGGTTCGACTTCGCTGGGGCGTTCGTCTATCATGAGTTGGTACATGGCGAGTGCGCTGCTCCATTCTTTGTAAGAAAAATATCTTTCGGCACGTGTGCTACGTGCTTCATAGCTGTCGGCCTTTACATCGGCCAATGTTGCCAATGTAAAAAGCGCGGTTAATATGTAGGAAAATAAGCGTTTCATATTGTATGTTAGGTTAATGGTATGGCAGTCCAGTGTATCGGGATTAGGTCGGTAGGCATAGTTCCTTCCACGTTCCATTTTTGAGGAACTACCACAATCTTGTCGGGATTGGCGTTAAGATATGCAGCCCACCAGTCGTTGAGTGTTGCCGATGCCACCACGTGGCTTGCCATGCTCATTGCTTGCATCAGCGTTGCTTCGGTCATATTCTTTGTGCCGACAAAAGTGCAGCTGTCGGGCAATCCCATCAAGTTTTTTTGCGACCATTTTACGTCGTCGGTGAAAATGAAGTATCGCGGTTGTGGTACAAATGTATTGATATTGGCAACTGCCCAGTTGTAGTAGTCGCGTGTACCCACGTTTTTGCCACTTTGCGGTTTCACGACGTGCATTGCCACAGTTTCATCGTTTTTTGTGACTGGTGCAATATGAGATAATTCGTTGATAATAGGCGATATAAATGTGAATTGGCGCAATATTTCATCTTCGACATTTGAAAAATAGCGATAACTCGTCCAACCACCTTCAAAAATTACATTGTCGGCAGCTTCGCTTACCAGACTGGGCGTGTATGCGAGGTTTTCAGGTTCTCTCACTGTGGCATAACCTTTGTATGGATTTTGCCACGGTAACTTGAAAGTTGGTTCAGGCTGGAATTTGTCGCCGTATGTGAGCTTAAACGTTTGGCATGGCAAAAGTTGCTTGCCAGCCATTTGTATATTATTGCCGTTATTGGCTTCGTTGAGTGCAATGAAAAAAGCATATTGGAACATCTGCCGGCCTAATTGCCCGTTTATTTTTACTATTTTCATGTCTTGGAAAATTATGTATGAGCAAAGTTACTTTATTTCCGTAAAAGATGCCAAAAATGTCAGTAATAACAGAAAATATGTTGTATAATATAATTTTATGGCATAAAAATTTGGTTGAATAAAATTTTTGCATGATATTTGCACCGTCAAAAGTAAAAAATAGACTAAAAATATTTGAGAACATACGCTTAAACGCTTAATTAAAAGTAAGGAGAAAATGATTATGAAAAAATTCTTTGTACGGGCGTTTGTGTGGTATTTCTACACTGCCGCCGAGGCTTACAAGTAAGCCGAACGTCATTTTAATAAAAATTAAAATTGAACAAACACAAGTTGCACTTAATAATTGGATTGCTCCGCAAGGCGCAATCCTTTTTTATATATCAAATAATGTCTTATAAGCATACTTAATTGATATAGAAAAAGAGTGATTATTGTTATTACAATATTTTGAATATTAATAAATTATGCTAATTCGCTCTTAAATTCGCTCTTAAATTCGCTCTTAAATTCGCTCTTAAATTTATTTTTTTAAGAGCGTCCATTCTGATTTATTTCCTATAGTATTGTTTATTATGATTCCTTTTTTTCTCAGTCGTGTCAATAAATTACCTATCTTCACTTTTTTCTGATTTTCTGTTAGTTGGTCCGATAAGGCATTCCATAGCAAAGTGTCTATTTCCTGCCTTGTCAATACATTATGGTCAGTTAAAGAATCTATTAGTAACCTTTCGCAAGATTTTTCTTTTAACCCTTTATGTTTAGAATATTCTACTTTTTTATTAGTGTTTTGCGCTACAGTCTTGGCTATATACACATTGGGTCTGCGTCCTTCAATTAAATGTTTTTTGCGTAACATATCGATAGCTTCATTGCTAATATGTTTGCCTTTTTGTAGATTATCAAGCAAAATAGTTTCGGTAAGATTAACCTCATTGTTTGACATTAACAATAGACTGTAATTTGCATCTATTATAATACCTGGCAAATGTAGCACCACATTTGTTTCTGTGCTTCCATCATAGTCTGGCATTGGTAAAAAACGTTCTTTTTGGCGTAAAAACATATTGTGTATGCCATAACCTTGGGAATCAATCATTTTTACATTTACCATGGCTTTCATCAAGGCTGGATTACGATAGCGTTTAGGTGTTTTTTCGCCTAAGACATATTGGTTGTATTCGCCATCAAAAAAGTTACCGGCATTTTCAAATGTAAGTTTGTCTTTATCTTCTGTTACTGTTATTCGTTCATCAAATGTGTAATCTTGGTGTGCAATACAGTTATGCATTGCTTCGAGTATGCTGCGAGCATCATATTTCCAAATTTCGGCTGGTATTAATGAATTAATAGGGTATATTTTGAAGCGATAATTACGTATGCGATTTAAAATATCACTGGTAGATTTGATAAATGGGATGGTGAATGTATCACCAAAAGTTTCTCCATCTTGAAAACACTTCCAGACTATTTCTGCAATATGAGGAATTTTGTATGCTTTTTCGCGCTTACCTACTAACAGCATTGTAGCTCTTGTTATTTGCCCGTCAAGAGTTAAACACGCTTTGTCAAGAAATATATCATTGCCCCATGTAGATAGTTGGTCGGCATATTGCGGATACCTCTCTTTGTAGCCATTTCGTGCTATTTCTATAGCTTCGGGGTCAAGGTCATCGATATTAGCATCGTCCACAGCTTGTGCTGTCCAATCATGCCTTGAAGAATATATTTCACGCATCCATTCAACATATCGAGATAATTCTGTCACATGGCTATCTACTCGAATATAAGGTTTATTATAAAATGTGGTGGGTTCTCCAATTGCCGCAGGTATTTTAAGACGCACTATGCGAATATTTCCATTATAGTAAAATTCCTCAAATAAAAATGTAATACGAGGAAATACTAATTGACGAAGATACATTTCAAGGGCTTGGTTACCCTTGGCTTTTACAGATGAAACATCAAATGTTGTACCTTTTATTTCAAGTGTGTTATCTTCTATGCCAAAATATAGGTATGCATAATCTTCATGGTCAAGACATGCGCCATTTGAAAGAGCCGAAATATATTGCCCAAGTTTCTCGGCTTCTTGATAATTTGACTTGAATTCCAAAAAACGATTCTCTTTTTTGGCTTCTCTTATCTGTTTATCAAGTAGTTCTGTATATTTAATGTTTTTATTCATAATAATTAGTGAGTTTGTTGGGCATTGCTAATATTACAAAATTAGTAAATTCTGGCACTTTTCCTTTGGTTAAGCACAAAAAAAGCAGCTAAGCACTGGTGGCTTAGCTGCTTGGTGGGTGGTCCCACTTGGGCTTGAACCAAGGACCCCCTGATTATGAGTCAGATGCTCTAACCAACTGAGCTATGGGACCTGCTATTGATTGGCTCAAAAGCGATTGCAAAGTTAGTCGGTTTTATTGTGTTTTGCAACAATGCGAGTACGTTTTTTGTTTTTTTTACATTTTTCGGGGCAATCTGTCAGATTAGTCATGATTTTGTGGTGCAATATTACCTGTCATGGCGGCAGTGTTGCGTTGCAGGCCTTCGAGGCGGGTGCGACGCACGGCACTGTGGGCAAAAAGATGGCGGAATTGCGATGGAGTCATATTGGCAATATCGTGGCGGGTGAGTGCGAGAAACTCGTCGGACGGAGCAAATTCGGGCAAGTCGGTGGCTCTTGCGCCAAGGTTATGCGGACACACGAGCTGGCAAGTGTCGCAGCCATATACACGATTGCCGATTGCCGATGTCACCCATTCGGGAAGCTCGCCACGCCGTTCGATTAGCTGGCACGACAGGCACAGGCGCGCATCGACGGCTTTACTGCCTTGCAAGGCATGGCCGGGGCATGACCGTTCGCAACGTCCACACCCGTTGCACGATAGCTGGCATGGCTCGTCGGGCATGATTTCGAGTGTAGTGACAAGTTCTCCGAGGAAGAAAAATGACCCTTGCCCAGGTATGATAAGCATATTGTTGCGCCCTATGAACCCAATTCCGGCTTGCTGCGCCCAATAGCGTTCGCGTATTGGAGCCGTGTCGGTACATGGCCGCGACTTGCAGCCAGTGGTTTGCTCGATGTATGCGGCAAGCCGCCATAGCCGTTCTTTGACTACTTCGTGGTAGTCGCGCCCGTAGGCATACAGGGCAAATTGTGGAGCTTCGGGTGCTTGCCTTGCCACGGGCAGGTAATTGAGCGCAACACTGATAATGGTTTTGGCTCCATCGATTAGCAGGCGCGGGTCGTTGCGCACGTCGCGGTAACGGGCGGCATATTGCATACAGTCGTTGCGGCTGTTGGCTATCCATTGGTCATATTGTTGCACTGCCCATTGCTGCACTGGCATGGCACGTGCGAAGCCGCAAGCGTCGAATCCCATTTCCATGGCGACACGGCGCAAAGTTTCGCGTTGCGACAATGGTGTCATGGTTCTATGAGAGGGGCAAATCCATATCCCTGCCCGATGAGCCACTCGATTGACCGCGGAAGGGCATACTTCATGTTGGCTTCGGCTTTAAGCGAATCGTGGAAAACGATAATCGACCCGTTGCGGGCATATCGCTTGACGTTGTGAAAAACTTGTTCGCCGGTTAGCTTGCGGTTATAGTCGCGTGTTACAAGGTCATACATCACTATGTTGTAATGCTTTTTCAGCAGCCGGGCCGTTCCCCAGCGCATTATGCCATGTGGCGGGCGAAAAAGTGTGGAGCCGATGAGTTCTTCGGCCTCCTTGACATTGCGCAGGTATGTGCGTGTTGTCACCAACGAGCTTTGCACATGGCTCATGGTGTGGTTGCCCACGCTGTGGCCACGGCGGCGCAACTCGGCAAACAGGTCGGGATTCCGCAACACGTTTTCGCCGACGCAAAAAAAAGTGGCTTTGATGCCATAATGGTCGAGGGTATCGAGTACCCAAGGTGTGACTTCGGGTATAGGCCCATCGTCAAAAGTGAGGTAAACCACTTTCTGTCGTCGGCTGAGCCTCCATAATGCTTCGGGGAAAAGCATTCTGTACAGCAGTGGCGGCTGTTCAATCAACATATATATACACGTAATGGTTAAAAGTAAGTGGGAGTATCAAAATAGTAATACAATCAGCAATCACTGGTAGCCACTGTGTAGAGCCGTCATATCATGGCGGCTCGTTACTGCATAGGTTACAACATATTTCGACCGCTATCAGGCTGTCATCGAGCCGCCATGATATGACGGCTCTACAACGTAATTACTATTTTGATACACCCTCTCGATATAAGAAAAAGTTGTTTATTTTTCTCGGAACTGCAATTGACGCTCAAAGTTTACGCCGCGGTTTTGCAGTTGAGCCATTTTTTCTTCCACCTGCTTGTCTTCACAGATGTATCCATACAAGTCGAGCAGCGACATCAAATAGTGTTGGTCAACATATTGCTCATTGTATGACAACCGGCGATAATCGTTCAAGCCTAACGACTGGCAGAAGATTACATATTGTGCGTATGTGTCGATTTCCTCGTTGAGCAATTTTACAGCCTTGTCGGTGTCTTCCTTGCTGTTGTCTTCCTCGCCAATGATGGCATATACCTGTGCTATGCGCAACCCGATTTGGATGGAATAGGGGCATGAAGCCGCTGGCAATTTCTCTTCCATCAGGTTGATGACAGTGCGGGCTTTTTCATATTCACCCTCATCGATAAGAGCCATTGCAAGGTCGATGATTGTGGAGCGTGTGGTTGTCACCATGCGCCGTACAGTTTCATCAAGGTACAAGTGCCCGTCCTGGTCGTTTTCAAGCCCGCCCCAACGGAATTTCGTTGTGACGTTTTCATACATCTTGTCGGTGTTGACAGCTATGATTTCATCGGCATTGTTCTCGTGGTTGAGTACTGGCGTGACTTGATAGGCCATGCCGGTGCATTGCAAGTAGGGGAACAAGCCAAGGTAATAGCTCGATGGTACGGTCATTGCAAAGTATGTCGGGCGTTTCCAGCCTTCTTCGATGCTTGAGTTGATAATATCCAAGCACATCACCTTGCTCGACGACATTGCACCCTCGTTGATGGTGTATTTGTCGGCAAGCATATTGCAATCGATGTATTCTTCGATTGCGGCAGCATATTCAGGCTTCACCACTCCTGCATTAACCGCATCTTGTGGATTTACAGGTATGTACATTACTGGATACTTAATCTCGGGCAGCCCATACTCGTTACTGCTGCTGCTGTCGGAGTAATACTCTTTCAACGATGTGCTGACTGGAACCCGCATCGTGTCGGGATATATGAAGTAGCCGAATTGACGGTTATTGTAGGCGTATGTCGAGCCGTCGGCCATCATTGGCAATGGAGCCGACTCGTATGCCGGACGCTGCATTTGGTTGATATACCAGTCGGTGCTGAGGTAGCTGAGGTTTACCACGCGCACGTCGGTGCGGTATCCTTCCACTTCCTGGCAATACCACAGTGGGAATGTGTCGTTGTCGCCGTTGGTGAATATGATGCCGTTCTCGTCGATGCTCGACAAGTAGTTCATGCCGAAGTCGCGAGCGGCATATCGGCCCGAGCGGTCGTGGTCGTCCCACGTCTGGCTCACCATTTGCAACGGTATAGCAAGTCCTACCACGCAGGCTACGGCTGCCACAGCAAGACTTTTATGCGAAGTGAAATCTTCATCGTTTTCTTCGCTCTCTTTTGCAGCTTTGCGCTTTTTGGAAATCAAGAACATGACGGTTTTCCACAGTCCAGCAACGCCCATTCCCACCCAAATGGCAAAAGCGTAGAACGAGCCGGCAAAGGCGTAGTCGCGCTCACGTGGCTGGTTGGGAGTCTGGTTGAGGTATATGACAATGGCGATACCTGTCATGAAGAACAAGAAAAATATTACCCAGAATTGTTCTATGCCGCGCTTGTCGGTGAAGGCTTGCCACAGCAGCCCTATGATACCAAGCAACAGCGGCAGACAGTAGAACACGTTGTGGCCCTTGTTGCCGGTGGTGAGGTCGGTGGGCAGCAGCGATTGGTCGCCGAGCCGTGGGTTGTCGATGGCAGGTATTCCACTCACCCAGTTGCCGTGGGTGATTTCACCTTGCCCTTGGATGTCGTTTTGCCGTCCGACGAAGTTCCACATGAAATACCTCCAATACATGTAGTTGAGTTGGTAATCTATGAAGAACTGAAGGTTTTCGAGCATTGTCGGTTTGACTTTGCTCTCGGTCTTAATCGGTGCGCCGTCACGGCTGATTTGTGTGGTGGCATCCACTGTGCGCCCCTTCAAGCCCACCCAGTTGCGGTATTGTGCGGCATGCGCCCCGCTATATATGCGCGGGAATAGCATATTCATTTCGGGGGCGTATTCATAGTTTTCTACATGTCCGATTACTTTATAGCGGTCGGCTTGTTCGGGCGATGTCTTTATTTCTTTGGCATACAGTGTTTTGCCTTTGTCCGACACAGGTTTTAGCGTACCGTTTGCCTGTTCTTGGTAAACGATGGGCGAGTTTAGTGTCTGCCCGTAGAATAGGGGTCGGTCGCCATATTGCTCACGGTTGAGGTAGCTTGCAAGCGCAAACACGTTGTCGGGCGAGTTTTGGTCCATTGGAGTTTGTGCCGACGAGCGAATCAATATAAGTGCGTATGACGAGTAACCTATGAAAATAACCAATATGCTGATTACCGTGTTGGAAAAAATGCGCATCGGAACTCGTTTGCACAACTTGAACAGGTAGAATAGCAGTGCGGCAATAAGCACGATGGGCAGGAACCAGCCGTCGCCGATGAACAGCATTCCCGACAAGAATATGCTCAGGAAGAACGAAACCTTTATGCGGCGTTCACTTTTTTGCGTGTACAGCTCATAGATTGACCACATAAAGACTGCAACTACTGCGATGGCATAGATGAGCACGCCCGAGTTGAACGGCAATCCCAATGTGTTGACGCAGAACAGCTCGATATATTGTGCCGTTTCGATGAAGCCCGGAACAAGCCCGTAAAGTATAAGCACGATTATGCCAAACGACATGAGCAGTGCCAGCAATGACCCCTTGACCGAAGTGTCTTTGAACTTCTTATAATAAAAGACAAGTACGATGGCAGGGATGCAGAGCAAGTTGAGCAAGTGCACGGCAATAGAAACGCCTATCACATAGGCTATGAGTACAAGGTATCGGTCGCTATGAGGCTCATCGGCGCGGTTTTCCCACTTGAGAATGAGCCAAAAGACGAGAGCCGTGCATAACGATGAAAAAGCATATACTTCTCCCTCGACAGCCGAGAACCAGAATGTGTCGCTCCATGTGTAAACGAGTGAACCGGCGATTCCGCTGCCGAAGATTAACAGCATCTGTACCAGCGACATTTCGGTAGCATTGTCTTTTACCACAAGCCTCCTCACGAGATGCGTTATTGTCCAGAACAGCAGCAGGATGGTGGCAGCACTGAGCAGTGCCGACATAGAGTTGACACATATTGCCACAGTCGAAGGGTCGCTACTGAAATTGATGGCAAAGCGGGCAGCAAGCATGAAAATGGGGTTGCCCGGCGGGTGTCCTACTTCTAATTTGTATCCTTGTGAAATAAATTCGCCGCAATCCCAGAAACTTGCGGTAGGTTCGATTGTCATCAGGTAGGTGACAGCAGCCACGACAAACATGAGCCAACCGAGCGCATTGTTGATGATATTGTACTTTTTCATTCGCTATGAGTGCACGTATGATTTTTTTCAGTTTGCAAATATAGTGTATAAATCTCGCAATGCGAGCAACTTCGTTCAATATTTAGTTTTTTTCATAGAACGGCACACACTATCGCGATGCACCACACAATGCCGGTGACACGGCTCTTTCATTTAACCCAAACCGGTGAATGTGGCGGCAGAGAGAGGCAAAACCGTTCTCAAGCGCTTTTTTACTGCAAGAGCCGTGCGCCAGTGATGCCTAATTTTTACAAAACAGTGTGAAATTATATAATTATATGTACTTTTGCACAAATTCTAATATATGACGGCATAAACAGATGGACGGACGAAGACCTAAAATATTGATAATCTACACTGGAGGCACCATCGGCATGATAGAGAACCCTCACAGCCGCGTGTTGCAGCCGTTTGACTTCACGCATCTCATCGACAATGTTCCGAAAGTGAGGAAGCTGGACTATGATATTTCAAACATTCAGTTCGACCCCCCCATCGACAGTGCTAATATGTCGCCATCGCACTGGAGCGATATAGCTTCGGACATAGAAGCGCATTATGACGATTTCGACGGGTTTGTGGTGTTGCATGGTACCGATACCATGGCGTTTACAGCATCGGCATTGAGTTTCATGCTTGAGAATCTGCACAAACCTGTAATTATAACTGGTTCGCAGCTACCTATCGGGGAGGTGCGTACCGATGGCGAGGAAAACCTCATCACGGCGTTGCAAGTGGCTGCCGCATGCGACAAGGATGGCGGGCCGATGGTCAGAGAGGTGGCTATTTTGTTTGAAAATTATCTGTGGCGGGGAAACCGCAGCACCAAGATGAGTGCCGACAACTTTAATGCTTTCAAAAGCAATAATTACCCGGCATTGGCAAAAATCGGACTTGGAATAAATTTTAACAACGATGCCCTTTACCGGGTGCTTTCGCGCCGTCCGTTGAAGGTGAGGTACACGATGGATACCAATGTGATGTTTATCGACCTGTATCCCGGTATGCAAGAAAGTACGTTGCGCTACCTGCTCGGCACGCCAGGCATAAAGGGCATTGTGCTGAGGACGTTTGGTGCCGGGAACGGACCAGATTATGCTTGGTTCATAAATGCCATTTCCGAAGCCGTGGAGCGCGGCATAGTAATACTGAATGTCACACAGTGCGTCAATGGCGGAGTACATACAACCCTCTATAACACAGGCAACAGGCTGGCGCAGGCAGGTGTGATTAGCGGGCACGACATAACCAGTGAGGCCGCCATTACCAAGATGATGTATCTTTTCGGCATGGGGCTGCCACCCGAGAATGTGAAGAAGTACCTCAATTACTCGCTTTGCGGCGAGGTTACATTGTAATGCGTGGGTCAATAATACGGCCAGTATTCGCGGTAGCGGTAGGGGTTATATCCATCCCATAGCACAAGGTTGCCGTTGCGGAAGTAGAAACAGTAGTATTCCGAACTGCCGTTGTAATAGTAGATGTCTAAGTATTCACCACGTGCCGACCATGTGAAGTCGTCAACATAGTGCCGGCCCCAATCGTCCACCCAGTCCAAATATCCGGTGCCATTCGGGCGGAAATTATAAATTTCGGCATAATACGGGTCGATTGCACCCACTTCGTCGTATGCGAGTATCCATTCGCCCCACAACGGGTCGCTGTAGTCATGCTCGTATGTGCAAGAAGTGCCGACAAGAGCCATCACAGCCATGATGGTTGCAAGGGCATATATTTTGAAATTTTTAGAATCCATGAATATGCAGAGTTTTATAATGCAAACGTACTAAAAAACTTCGATAATGTCTTTATGTTAGGTCTATAAATTCACACGGCTCTTTCATTTAAAGCAGCACTGAGGGCGGCGAAGCCCTCCAATGGGCTATCGCATGGGTTAAATGTAAGAGCCGTGATAAATTCACAGTTTTATGGGCCACGTGTAATGTTTCAGTTCGTTGATGAGGTTTTTTTCATTGCCGTTACAGTATGAGTTGAGCAGTGCATGAAATTTTTGGCTGTGGTTGAAGTGGGTCAGGTGGGCTATTTCGTGCAGGATTATAAACCGCGCAAGGTGGTCGGGCAGGAATACAAGGTTGTAGGATAGTTGTATCTCGTGTGCGTGAGTGCAGTGTCCCAGTTTGCGTAATCCGCTGCCAATGACGAAGTTCACTGGCTGCTTGCCCACCTCGGCCGCAATTTCTTGTGCATATTTCAGCACCACTTGCGGTGCCATGCGCTTGGCGATGGCTTTGAGGCATCTTGAGATGAGTGTAACCACATTTTCGTCGTTAAAGTCCATGTCGCTTGCCACATTGACATATAAATTGCCGGCATTGTCTTTCCCAAAGGTGGCGTTGCCGGGGAACTTGTCTTGGATGCCTATGGTTACAGTGTTGCCTCCAAGGCACTTGATGGCTTGGCCTGCATGGTAGGTGAGGCGTTTTTTGGCATTCTGGGCGAGCATCTGCTTTAATTTGCCTCGATTGTCTTCAATGATTTTTTGCAGCTCGCGGTAGCTTATCGACTGTGGAACATGTAGCTGGATTAGTCCATTTTTCACACACGACCTCACGCATTTCATCCCCATACGTGTTGATATGACGATGCTGCCGAGTTCGTCGTCGTCGATGCGGTAAATTCCCATACTGTTCTCGTTTTTATTGTCCCCACATTAACTTTCGGCGCAGGGTGTCGGCAAAGTTGTGGTTGATGGTTTCTACTACTTTAACGAATATGTCGGCTTTCCGCACCGTTATTGCCGAACCTGTAGGGAACGAATGTACTTCGCCGTCGAGGCTCACGAGGTATTGGGGTGTGCGCGAGATGGTTTCAATCTCTATTTCCGAGTCGTCGCGCAGCACCAGCGGACGCATGGTGAGTGAGTGCGCCGAAATGGGCGATAGCACCATGACGTGTGCCGTAGGTTCAATCAGTGGCCCACCTACACTTAGGTTGTAGGCTGTTGACCCCGTTGGGGTTGAAACAACCAACCCGTCGCCCCGATAGGTTGTCAGGTCTATGCCGTTGACCCACGTGCGCATTCCGAGCATCGAACAGGTATCTTGCCGCAAGATAGCTACCTCGTTAAGGACCAGCGTATTGCTAATTGCGATGCCGCAATTGTTGTCCATTTCGAGCATGGCTCTGCGTCCTATTTTGTACCGCCCCTCATACAGTTCGTCCACCACACGTTCTATTTCGGCGACGTTAGCCTCGGCCAAGTATCCCAGATGGCCAGTGTTTATGCCCATGATAGGCACGTTTTTCCTTGCCATGGCTCTTGCCGTGCGCAGGAAAGTGCCGTCGCCGCCGATGCTCAGTGCAATGTCACCTTCCATTTGGCAACCATTGCAGCATTCGAGTTTGTTGGTGCCTATTTGCAGAACTGTGCGCAAATATTTGTGGAATTCTTTTTCGACGGCGATGCAGGCACCGCGTCGTTGCAAGACATCGACAAGGTGTCGCAATTCCGATGCATAGCGTTGCTGGTATTCGTTTCCGAAAAGCAGTATTTTCATCTTTATCTTATTTCCTTTTCTGCGTGTGTCAATGTTCCTGTTTGTCGTGCAAAAAATTTTATTGCATTGCGCTCACCTTGCGCTATCTTTTGATAAGAAAGGCTTCGGTTCGGCAAAGCAAAAAAAATTAGCGAGCTATTTTTTTTGCATTGCGCTCACCTTGCGCTATCTTTGCAACAAAAAAATTAATACACTCACAAATATACGATATTTTTATAATTCTTGTGGGTGCTTTTTTATAATTTAGGAGAGATTGGGAGAATGACAAATTTAAGCGTGAATATTAACAAAGTAGCCACCTTGCGCAACTCGCGCGGAGGCAATGTACCCGATGTTGAGAAAGTTGCCATCGACTGTGAACGTTTCGGCGCTGATGGCATCACGGTGCATCCGCGTCCCGACGAGCGGCACATACGTCGTTCCGACGTGTATGCGTTGCGTCCGCTCGTCCGCACCGAATTCAATATCGAGGGGTATCCGTCGGAAGAGCTTGTTGATTTGCTGCTTAAAGTTAAGCCTACGCAAGCAACACTTGTTCCCGATGCACCCGATGCGCTGACCTCGACTGCCGGCTGGAATGTCGGGGAGCATCTTGATTTCCTGACATCGGTTGTTGACCGCCTGAAGGAAGCTGGAATCAGGACAAGCATATTTGTTGGTACCGACATAGAAAATATAAAATTGGCGGCAAAGACTGGAGCCGACCGCATAGAGCTTTATACCGAGCCATACGCTGTGGCTTTCCCCAAGAATCCCGCCGAGGCCGTAGCTCCGTTTGTGGCCGCTTCCGAAGCCGCCCACAAGGTGGGGCTTGGCGTGAATGCCGGGCATGACTTGAGCCTTGAGAACTTGCGGTATTTCTATGAAAACCTGCCTCACCTCAACGAGGTGTCGATAGGCCATGCTCTTATTGCCGATGCCTTGTACATGGGCTTGGAGAAGACTATCGCTGCTTATAAAAATTGTTTAAGATAATATTAAAACATTCATATACACAACTTTACTGTAACATGGCTATCCTTAACTCCATCATGGCTGCGCTGCAATCCGAGGCAGTGATAACCGACACTATCGGCAATGCCATGCAACCTGTTGCCGACACAGCGACACAAGAATTATCGGTGTGGGAACTGACGTTGGCGGGCGGCATCATCATGATACCGTTGGCAATACTGTCGGTCATAAGCATCTATATCCTCATAGAGCGATTCCTTGCAATCAATGCTGCCGCCAAAGAGGACAAGACTTTCATGAAGCGCATAAAGGATTACATACACGATGGCGAGATAGAAAGTGCCATGAACCTGTGCAAGAAGTCCGACACGCCATATTCACGTCTGATTATGAAAGGGATTACCCGTATAGGACGGCCAATGAACGATGTGCTTGTTGCCATTGAAAACACTGGCAACATGGAAATTACTGCGCTTGGCAAGGGGCTTAACTGGCTCGCCACCACGGCTGCCGGCGCACCTATGTTGGGCTTCCTTGGCACGGTGACTGGTATGGTGAGGGCTTTCTTTGCGCTGGCAAGTGCTGGCAACAATGCCAATATTGCAGTCCTTGCGAGTGGTATATACGAGGCACTCGTCACTACGGTGGCCGGGTTGATTGTGGGTATTATAGCACTGTTTGCCTATAACTTCCTCGTTTCGCGCCTCAACAAGGTGATGAACCAACTCGAAGCCAAGACAATGGAATTCATGGACTTGCTTAATGAGCCTGCCTTAAAATGACACTTTAATAACCGGAGGATAGATTATGGCACTGAAAAGGCAACACGACATGATGTCGATGTTCAGCATGGCTTCTATGACCGATGTCATATTCTTGCTGCTCATCTTCTTCATGGTGACATCTACGTTTGTTTACCCGTCGGCTCTTGAAGTGGACTTGCCTCAATCGAGCCAACAGACGGCGTTGAAGCCAGGAACACGCATATATATCGACAAGGACATGGTGATGTATGGCGCATTTGGCGACGAAGAACCTAAGGCGTTGCCCGAAGAGCAGTTGCTGACATTCCTGCGCTTGGCGCAGCAGAACAATCCGGAGCAATTTATCGCCTTGTATGCCGATGCTGCTGTGCCATACGGAAAAATTGTGGAGGTGCTTGACAAGGGCGCGCGCAACAACTTGAAAATTGTGCTTGCCACTACACCGGCTTCGCCCAATTACACTACGCCCGGCAAAAAAACAATCCCAAAAGATATTTAACCGATGAACGATAACGACAAGAACAAGAAAATAGCTTTGGCGGCAACAGCGGCATTCCACATAGCCGTGTTGCTTATTCTTGTTTTGTCTAACTTGCATTACAAAGATATGCCGCTGCCCGACGAAATGCAGCAGCAGGATATTACTTTCTTTGGCGGCGAGTATGTCATGCTCGGCAATGCGCTGCAGCAGCCTGTGGACAATAGTGCTGCATCGTCGGCGCAAGACGTTGAGCAGGCAAACACTGGCGACAACATCGACGATGCCGGAGCTGTTGGTGAATCGGCTACTCCTGCCTTGTCAACTTCGGAAGAGTCGCCAATGCAGGTACAACCCCAGTCGGAAGAAGCCGGTCCAACCAAGGAAGAACTTGCCGAGCAGGAGCGCATACGCCGTCGGCAGGAAACAGAGCAACGCACCAACCGGCTTGTTCAGGGTGCTTTTAATAATTCTACCAACCAAGGTCGCGGAAACGAAGGGCAGCCCGACGGAAACAGCCCCTCAGGCAGGACTTCGGGGCAACCAGGGGTAACAGGTCTGTCGGCGGGTTATACGCTTGAATACTGGGGTAATCCTACCAGCCCGGTTGAAGGTACGGTAGTAATCAGGGTGCGAGTCAACGCACGAGGAAAGGTCATCGAAGCGAGTTACAGTAGTGGTAGCGGCACGGCGGCAAGCAACATGGATGTACGCCGCAGTTGCGAAAGCGCATCGCTGCAATCGCAATTCAAAGTGCCCGTCGGAACAGTTGGCGAGGCTGTGGGATATATAACATGGAAATTCCAGTAATGCGATGGACTGCAACGAGATAGAGAAATGGGCTAATGCCTATCCCGAGGCTGTAGCGGCACTTGTGGCTCGTTTTGAACAACTTGACGACTCTCTGACTGCCGAAGATATTGCCCGTGCATACGTGGCACAAGCCTACGTCGGCGAAGGATATTCCGACCTCGATTTCAGCGACATGGTCATCAGCTCTATGATAAAGACTGGCGACATGGAGAATGCCTTGCGGCTGTCGTGGGATACTGCTTGCCGTTGTCCATTCAATCTCAATGCACTCGACAATTTGCTGCGCATGGTGCCACAGGAACATGACATCTGGCGGTTGGCTGCATGGCGTTTCTCTCGATTGTTGAAGGCCATCGCATCGACAGGCGATGGCACTGCTGCATCAACGGCATTCTGTGTGATATGTGTGCGCGACGAGTATATGTTGATGCGCAGCATGCTTGAAATAGAGAATATACACGAGCAGCATCTTGTGGTCGATGGAATGCGCTCGTATGACTGTTTCAAGATTGAGCCTACCGATTTGTATCCGCACGATACGATTTATTTTGAAATAACTCCGTTTAACATAAATGCTTTATAAAAGCATGATTCCCAAGGTAATCCATTATTGCTGGCTTAGCAATGACCCTTTCCCAAAAAAGATACGGCGTTGCATGGCTTCGTGGCGGAAAGTGATGCCACAATATGAGTTGAAGTGCTGGAATCTGGAAAACTTCGATATTGCTGCGGCTCCAGCCTATGTGCAAGAAGCCGTCAAGGCTCGCAAGTGGGCTTTCGCGGCCGATTACATACGAGTGTATGCCCTTTACACCGAGGGCGGTTTCTACTTTGATTCCGATGTGCTTGTGACAAAACCTTTTGATGAATTTCTTGGTTATGATTTCGTTTCGAGCCTTGAGTACCACCCGTCGCAAATTGAGCGGGATGGTGCGATGGCGATGATTGACGGCAATGGCAACCGCATTGCCGACGGGTATGTTTCGGGCATACAAATACAAGCAGCCGTGATGGGCGCACAGGCTGGTTGCCAATTCTTGAAAGAAATACTCGACTGGTATGCCGCCGCCGGCAGGCACTTTGTCAATCCCGACGGAAGCCTTGCGACGCAGTTGCTATCGCCACAAATCTATGCCCGCCTT
Source organism: uncultured Muribaculaceae bacterium (assembly GCA_944321715.1). Taxonomy (GTDB): domain Bacteria; phylum Bacteroidota; class Bacteroidia; order Bacteroidales; family Muribaculaceae; genus Avimuribaculum. The sequence continues at coordinate 129,096 of CALUMJ010000001.1, forward strand.
GCCGAACGCCACGGATTCAAATATCTCGACTGCGACCAAGAACTTGCAGGCAACATGAAAGTGTATCGTTCCGAAGTCTTTGCCGGTAACAAGCATGAAGTGACGCCAGCATCGTATGCAATTCATTATTGCGCCCACAGTTGGCATCCATCGTTAACTGAAAAGCTGGATAAACTGTTTAAGAACCTGTTTAAATTTTTGCGAAAATGAAGTTGTAGCAGCTTCTAAAAGATTGTGCATAATGTTTTCATGAGGGTAATTCTACTTCATGAAAACGAAATATACTGCCAGCACGAGGCATACGAAAGCTGCCAGATGGTTCCAGTGCAATGCTTCGCCTTTAAAGAACACAGTGGTGAAAATGGTGAACACTATGAGTGTGATTACCTCTTGGATAACTTTTAACTGCATCAGCGTGAACGGTCCGCCGTTTTCAACAAAACCGATGCGGTTGGCTGGTACTTGAAACAGATATTCAAAAAAAGCTATCGCCCAGCCGAACACTACCACTCCGATAAGCGGCAACTCGGCAAACCACTGGAATTCTTGTTTCATTTTTAGATGCCCATACCATGCAAATGTCATGAACATGTTGGATATGATGAGCAACCCGATTGTATAAAAAGGCTTCATTTAATTTTGATATTTAAGTCCTTCGGCAACTTCCATTTGCTTTAGCGACCTGAATTGGTGAATGATAAGCAGTAATGTCACGAATATGGCGAGGGCATCGGCCACCGGGAATGCTGTCCACACGCCTGTGAGCTTGTAGTGAGGTGGCAATAATATCAGCAACGGAATGAGGAATATTATTTGCCGCGTCAAGCTGAGGAAGATAGATTTCCCTGCCATGCCGAGCGATTGGAAGAAGTTGGTCGAAACTATTTGGAATCCTACGCCCCAAAACATGAGCGTGGTGATTGTCAGACCCTGCACCGTGGCTGCGATTAATCCTGCGTCGGTGGTGAATGCCCGTGCTATGTAATTGGGGCAAGTGAGTGAAAAGATTGCTCCAAGCACGCACACCACCGACGCCCATGTTACCGAAAGGTAATAGGTGTGGCGCAACCTGTCGAAGCGTCGTGCGCCATAGTTGAACCCTATTATAGGTTGCATTCCTTGGCACAGACCGATGACCACCATCACGAGCAATTGTGTATATGTGGTGAATATGCCCATGGCGGCGACTGCCGAGTCGCCCCCATACTTGAACAGCATGTTGTTGACAATGGCATTGATGACGCAGCCGGCGCAATTGATGAGGAACGGTGCAGCCCCAATCGACACTATGGCAAGCAGTATTGATTTTTCGAGGCGGTAGATGCCTTTCTTGAAGTGTATTTCGCTCTTGCTCGACATGAAGTGCATCATCACGAATGCAGCCGATGTTATCATTGATATGTCCGATGCTATGGCGGCACCCTTGATGCCCCATTCAAGCACGAATATGAAAATGGGGGCCAGCACCAAGTTAAGACCCGCCCCGATGAACATTGTCACCATGGCGCGAGTTGGATAGCCCGAGGCTCGCATTACGTTGTTGTAGGAGTAGCAAATGTTCATGAACAGCATTCCCGGCAAGATATACATCATGAAATCGCGGGCGTAGGGCAGGGTGCGTTCGCTCGCCCCGAACAAGATTAATATATCGTCCATGAAGATTGCGAATAATGTAATGTAGCACACACCCAGCACGATGGTCATCACTATGCTGTTGCCTAAGATTTTGAAAGCCATGGGCTTGTTGTCCTGCCCGAGTACGATTGACACACGTGCTGCGCTGCCTGCGCCTATGAGCATGCCTAATGCTGTCGCAAGGTTCATCACAGGGAACGTAATGGCAAGCCCGGCAATGGCATCGGGGCCAACGCCTTGGCCGATGAATATGCGGTCGATGATGTTGTACAGCGACATCACTACCACACCGACAATTGCCGGCAAGCTGTATTTCCACAGCAATTTCCCCACAGGGAGGTTCTTCAATTCATGTAATCTGTCATTCCCGTTGTTATCCATATTTGCATATACCAATAACATTCACGGCGCAAAGTTACTACGTTTGCCACAACTAAGAAACTGTTTTAGTTTTTTTGTTCCACACTGCCCCAATTGATGGGCGAGTGTGTGAAGAATGTGCAAGATTTTTGAAAAATATTGCGTGAAAATTTGGTGCATTCAGAGATTTGCATTAATTTTGCACCGCAATTAGGACGATGAGTCTTGGTTGAGAGGATTGTCTTATGGTGTAATGGTAGCACTGCAGTTTTTGGTTCTGCCTGTCGAGGTTCGAATCCTCGTAAGACAACCACACAAGAGCGGTTTCCCCCAAGCAGGGTTGCCGCTCTTTTGTTATTTGTGTTTACGGTTGGCAGTTAATTATACCCAAAAACAGGCAATTTTGTTTCATCTTAGCAGGTATTGCATTAACTTTGCTGACGCAATTTTTTGTACAAGACAATGAAAATAGCATTAATAGGATATGGGAAAATGGGGCATGCCATCGAGAAGCAGGCTTTGAAGCGTGGCCACGAAATAGTAAGCATCATCGACGTAAACAACCAAGGCGATTTCGAGGGAGAGCAATTCAAGAGTGCCGATGTAGCCATAGAATTTACTACACCATCGACCGCCTACGACAATTGCCTGCGTGCCATACGCAACGGCGTTAAGGTGGTGTCGGGCAGCACGGGTTGGACCGACCGCATCGAGCAGCTGCGCCAGGCGGTAAGCGGAAACGAGGGCGCGACATTCTTTTACTCGTCGAATTACAGCATAGGTGTGAACATATTTTTTGCTGTCAATAAATACCTGGCAAGAATCATGAATGGTTTTGACCAGTATGAAGTGTCGATGAAAGAAATACACCACATCCACAAGCTCGACCATCCCAGCGGCACGGCAATAACGCTGGCCGATGGCATCATCGGCAATATCGACCGCAAGACGGCTTGGACCGAGAGCGACACTCCTGCCGCCGACGAGGTGCGAATCGAGCATGAACGCACGGGCGAAGTGCCGGGAACGCACATTGTACGTTACTATTCGCCGGTTGACCAAATCACTATTGAGCACGAGGCTTTCAGCCGCGACGGGTTTGCATTAGGTGCAGTAGTCGCAGCCGAGTGGGTGTGCGACAAGACCGGGTTCTTGGGAATGGACGACATGCTTAAATTCTGACGAGATGGACAATAACATGAATAACGAAATAACCGCGGAAGTGCGCGGCGGAACACTCAAGCAACGCTTGGCGCGTGTGAAACGCACACGGTGGATAAGGTTTGCCATTGTTGCGGCAATCTACATTGCGTGGGTGATATGGCTCGGTTCGTGGTGGGTGATACTTTTCTTGCCATTGCTCGCCGACATTTACCTCACAGGTTACATACCTTGGACTTGGTGGAAACGCTGTAAAAATCCGGTGGTGAGGTATATAATGGGATGGGTCGATGCCATAATTTATGCCTTGGTGCTGGTATATTTCATCTTTATATACATCGGGCAGAACTACCAGATTCCCTCTTCATCGCTCGAAAAAACGTTGCTCGTGGGCGATTACCTGTGGGTCAACAAGATGATATATGGCCCGCGCGTGCCCAATACACCCCTGCATTTCCCACTTGCGCAGCACACCATCCCGGTGCTTAACTGCAAGTCGTATATCGACTGGCCGCAATGGGATTACCACAGGCTCAAAGGTTTCCGTAATGTGGAGTTATATGATATTGTGGTGTTCAATTATCCAGCTGGCGACACCGTGGCATTGAAGATGCAGAATCCCGACTATTACACATTGTGTGAAATAGAGCCGGGAGGGCGTGCTGCCATACATGCCAACAAGGAAAAATATGGCGACATTGTTTACCGCCCGGTTGACCGCCGCGAAAATTATGTGAAACGTTGCGTGGGATTGCCCGGAGATACGTTGCAAATCAAAGACAACATAATATATCTCGATGGGAAGCCGCTCGATGAACCCAAGAATGTGCAATTCAACTATTACGTGCAGACCGATGGGCGAGCTATTGACGATGCCACATGGGACTGGCTTGGCATAAGCCGCGACGACCAGCTGGTGGTGCCTATCACACAGCCCAACGAAAAATTCGGGGCTATGAGCATAGGGCTGACAGTGAATCCCGATGGCACGGTTCCGCCTGTTTACCAGTTACCACTCACTGCCGAGATGCGCGACAAATTGAGGAAATTGACGTGGGTTGTCAATATCGTGCCAGTGCCTGTGCGTGAAATGATAAATGTTTACCCCATCAACCACGATTATGGCTGGACGCGGGCCGATTACGGGCCAGTCTGGATTCCAAAGAAAGGAGCGACGCTCGACCTGACACTTGCAAACCTGCCTATATATGAACGTGTAATCAAGAACTACGAAGGTAACGCCCTCGAAGTGCGTGATGGCAAGATTTACATCAACGGCAGCGAGGCTACAAGCTACACATTCAAGATGGATTATTACTGGATGATGGGTGATAACCGTGATATGTCGGCCGATTCGCGTTACTGGGGCTTCGTGCCAGAAGACCACATCGTGGGGTCGCCGATGTTTGTGATTATCTCAATCGACAAGGACAAGGGTGTGCGCTGGAACCGTTTCTTCAAAGATGCCAATCCCGACAAATGATAATCCTAATGCCGTGCTTTTCGGTACGGCATATTTGGGGAGCGTGAGGTATTATGCGGCATTGCTCCGGGCAGGAAGCAATGCCGTAATCGACACGGGCGAACGTGTAGGCCGCCACTCGTGGATGCACAACCATTGCCGCATAATGGGTGCAAATGGGCTGCAGTTGCTCACCGTGCCTGTCGAGCATATTGACGCTGTCGGTGGCCTCACTGTGCGTGATTTGCGCATTTCGGCTCATGGCGACTGGAAACGTGTGCATTGGGGGGCGATTTTCTCGGCATACGGCAAAACTCCTTTTTTTGAGTATGCCGAGGATGATTTGCGAGCTGTGTATGACCGTGAATATAAGTGGCTAATCGACTTTAACATGGCTTTGCACAGCATGGTGGTCGATTTTCTTGACTTGCCAATAGAGGCAAAGGCTGTGGATTGCGGCAGTGGCGTTGCGGTCGGCGCCATCGACATGCGCGGCAAGATTGGTGGCAAGAAGCGTGATACCGTCGATTGGATAGCCGATGTGCCATATTATAGTGTATGGGGTGACAGGCATGGATTTGTACCAGGGTTGAGCATTCTCGACTTGCTCATGAATTGTGGCAGGGAATCGCTGTTTATACTGCACAAAATGTTAAATTGGATATTAATTTAAGGAAATTCAAGTTAAATTTTATACTTTCGTCAAAATATTTCTCATTTTGTTTTATATGGGGCTGCTTGATAATGTATATTTGCAGCAGGTTTTTCCGATATAGCATAAAATTACTATTTACTTTATAACTATTCTATATATTTGAATTGACATTGTTGCCGCAGGAGTGGTGCTATGTAGCTTGCTTTTTATAAGGCTGTAATGTTTGGTGTATGCGCAGGAATGGTACTTTCGTGCCGTTTTTTGTTGTGGGCAGTGGTGCTGTGTGCAAAAAGCTATTGTAGAAAATGTGTGTTTTTATCATATTATTTTTGTTGTCTAACGGCTGTTTTGAGTTAAATTTGCATTATATACGCGAGGAGAAACGGTATGATGCAATTCAGGACTGCAATAGATATTGCCAAGTGTGTGATGCCGCCATTGAGGCATTGCGACAGTGTGATGATGCTCGGGTCGTGCTTTTCCGACAATATTGGCGCGCGGCTTGTTGGTGGCATGGTCGATGTCGTGGTCAATCCATTTGGCACCACCTATAATCCATTGTCGTTGCTTGCTTGCATCGAGTGGCTTGCGTCGGCTCGCATGGTTAAGGCCGATGAGCTATTCGAGGCCAACGGGCTGTACAATCATTTTATGTTCCATTCCAAGTTTTCGGGCGTTGATGTCGAAAGCACAGTCGGGGCTATGAATGCCAGCCTTGCACGGGGGCGCAAGCAGCTTGCAAGTTGTAGCCACGTGTTTGTCACGCTTGGCACTTCGTTTGTCTATCGGCTTGCCGACAGTGGCGAGGTGGTGAACAATTGCCACAAGTTGCCATCAAGCCGTTTTATCCGCAGTTTGTGCAGCGTTGACGAGTTGACTGGTGCTGTTGGTTCAATCGCTTCGGCAATCCACAGGTTTAATCCTGCGGCTCGGGTGGTATTCACTGTCAGCCCCATCAGGCATCTTGCCGACGGCCTTGCCATGAACCATCTCAGCAAAAGCCTGTTGACTGTGGCTGCCCATGCGGCAGTGGCAGCAAATCCCGACTACTGCTATTACTTCCCGGCATTTGAAATACTCAACGACGACCTGCGCGACTATCGTTTCTATGCTGCCGACATGGCTCACCCCTCGGATGTGGCCATTGATTATGTATGGGAGTTGTTCAAAAAAGCATTCTTCACGCAGCAGGAGCTGCATGGCGTGGAGCAGTGCGAGCGATTGTCGCGTATGCTTGCACATCGCCCATTAAGTCCCAATGCCGACGTGGTGGAGCGGTTTCGTCGTCAATGCGACTTGGCTCTTGCCGATGCTGTGCACCAGTTCCCTCATATTGCAAAATTGGATTATTTAAGTTGTTACAATATATGAAGTACCCTATTAAAGAAATAGCATCAATTTTGCGCATTCCGCAAGACACGTTGAGCGACAAGAGTGCCGAAATCAGCCATCTGCTCACCGACTCGCGGTCGCTTACTTATCCTGCCGAAACGCTGTTTTTTGCAATTCGCACCAACAACAACGACGGGCATCGCTACATCGCACAGCTTTATGAACGAGGTGTGCGAAACTTTGTGGTTGACAACATCACGTATGTTCCGCCCGAGTTGCTCGACGATGCAAATTTCCTTGTTGTGCCTAATGCCCGTGCGGCATTGCAGTCAATAGCGACATACCATCGCCGCCGTTTCGACATTCCGGTAATAGCCATCACTGGCAGCAAGGGTAAGACAACGGTGAAAGAATGGCTATATCAGTTGCTAAAAGATGACTACAACATAGTGCGAAGCCCGCGCAGCTACAATTCGCAAATCGGTGTGCCGCTTTCGCTGTGGGAAATCGACGAGAACACCGACTTGGCCATTATCGAGGCCGGAATTTCTCAGCCGGGCGAAATGGTGGCGTTGCAATCGATGATTCGTCCTACCGTGGGCATTATCACCAACCTTGGCGATGAGCATAACGAGGGCTTCGAGTCGATGCAGCAAAAAATCATCGAGAAGACGCAGTTGCTCACGGCGTGTGATTGCATCATCTATTGCGCCGATTACAAGCTCATACGCGATGCCGTAATGCCTATTCTTGCCATTGCGCAAGAAATCGCTTGGTCGTGCCGCGATGCCGACAGGCCGTTGGCTGTCACTTCGATTGTGAAGGGAGCGAAAGGCTCCGATGTGGTTTATTCCTTCCTCGGCCTGGAAAATAGGGTGCATATTCCGTTCACCAAGGATAGCGAGATTGAGAATGTGATTAATTGCATATCGGTAATGCTGTATCTGCACATCAAGCCCGAAGTGATTGCCGAACGTGTGGCGAAACTCCGCCCTGTCGGTACAAGGCTCAATGTGATGGAAGGTATCAACAATTGCCTTGTAATTGTCGATAGCTATACGAGCGATTTCAATTCGTTGGCTCCTGCCATTGATTTCATGGCGCGTCGTGCAAGGCCCGATATGTCGATGACAGTCATATTGTCGGATGTGCTGCATGAGGCTTATAGCCGTGATGAGCTGTATGGCTATGTTGCCCAGTTGCTTGAACAGAAGCGCGTCAACCGTGTCATTGGCATCGGACCCGAGATGTGCCGCAATTCTCGTTTCTTCGACGTTAATTCCCGTTTCTTCCCGTCAACTGCCGATTTCTTGGAAAATGTTTCGCAAAGCGACTTCGAGGACGAACTGATACTTATAAAAGGCGCACCAGAATTTGACTTCAAGCTGATAGCCGACATGCTCGAAGCCAAGCAGCACCAGACTGTGCTTGAGGTCAACCTCGATGCCGTGGCTCACAATTTCAGGTATTACCGTTCGATGCTCAGGCCCGAAACCAAGGTGATTTGCATGGTCAAGGCTTCGGGCTATGGCGCAGGTTGCTCTTACGCCCTTGCCAAGACGCTGCAAGATGCCGGGGCAAGCTATCTTGCCGTGGCCGTGCACGACGAGGGGGTCGATTTGCGCAAGTCGGGCATCACGATGCCCATAATGGTGTTGAACCCCACGGTGGTAAATTACAAGGCGATGTTTTCTTACCGCCTCGAACCCGAGGTGTTCAGCCTCCAGCAGTGCCGCAAGATTATCCGCGAAGCTGTGAAATTCGGCATTACCGACTATCCTGTCCACATCAAGCTCGACACGGGTATGCACCGCCTCGGGTTTGTCAAGGAAGAGTTGCCCGATTTGGTGGCTCTGTTGCGCAAGCAGCGTGCAATCAGGCCGATGTCGGTGTTTTCGCACCTGTGTGTAGCCGACGAGCCGGCGCAAGACGACTACACGATGTCGCAATTTGCCTATTTCGACGAGTGTTGCGAAATCCTGCAATCGGCATTCCCGCAATTCAAGATTATGCGCCACATCTTAAATACGGCAGGAATACAACGTTTCCCCGAGCATCAATGCGACATGGTGCGGCTCGGTGTCGGGCTGTATGGCGTGTCGCCGGTCGAGGGAAAGTCCGACGTTGTGCCAGTGTCGTCGCTCTATTCAGTGATTATATCTATCAAGGAGTGGCCGGCGGGAACTACTATCGGTTATGGACGACGAGGTGTGTTGCAACGCCAGTCGCGCATTGCCACCATACCAGTGGGATATGCCGACGGCATTGTACGGCAATTCGGCAATGGCAATATAAGCATGTATGTGAACGGAACCTTGTGCCCCACAGTCGGCAATATTTGCATGGACTTGTGCATGATTGACGTTACCGATGCCCAATGCTCGGTCGGCGACCAGGTTGAAGTCTTCGGCTGTCACATGCCTGTTTCGCGCCTTGCCGAGGTGCGTGGCACTATCCCTTATGAAATACTCACGTCTATTTCCGAGCGCGTCAAGCGTGTTTACTTCCGGGAATAACGTTTTGTAACGATTTTTATGCCGAAAGCATCCTGAAAAGGGTGCTTTTGTCTTTTCTATTTGAAACGTACATTCCTAAAGGTAACAAATCGTTTATGCGTTTTTGGACTGTGTGCACAATAGGGAGCTGCAAATTTTTTAGAATGAAAAAGCACCTGTTGTATTTTATGTCGAGATAGAAGAAATATGTTCAATAACATATAATCAGCTCGAATGTTAACATTTTGTTGCTACGGCTCAAATATTGTTAAGATGTTTTAACTTTTGAATTTCATTTTGTAAGTTGTAAATTACTTTTTTATACAAAATATCGTTATATTTGCATTGTGTTCGCGTGTGAACGTGATTGTAACAAGCGTGTAAAAGCGTTGTTCTCAAATCATCTAGTCTAAATTTCCCTATGTCGTGAGTAGAGCGGACACATGTGAATGTCGAACCGATACGAACCGACAAAAGCCATCAAAAATTCCCATTCGGGAAGATGGTGATAAGCATCTGCTCCTCCAAGCAGATGCTTTTTTGGGTGCGTATGTATGGATTTGCTTATTCGTCGATTTGTAGGTAGCAGTCGTTGAAAAGGCAGTCACAAAACACGATTTTTGTATCTGGCGTGGCACCTTGTCGTTCGGTAACTTTGTCCACTCTGTTGTGTCCTACGACTTGTGTGTAACCCTGCAATGGATTGGTGAGTTCGTCAATGTCGGCCCACAGTATTCCTCCGTTGGCATTGACCATTCCGCCACGCTTGTAGCCTACGTTGAATATGGCATTGCGTTGCATGGGGTTGGCTGGATTGTTCAGTTGGTCGGCGATGTTGCCATTGGGGTCGCCACCAAAGTCAAAGTCAAACCACTGTTGCGATATACCGGCATGGGTGAAAATGGTATGTCCGTCTTGGAATGCGTATGTGAATAGCATGCGGTTGTCCAAGAATATTTTGGATACCTTGGGGGCTATTTGCGAGTTGAGGCGGGTGCTTATGGGGGCATCTTCTTCAAAGTAGTGTGCGTCGTGGTTGCCGAGCAAGAGTATCACATCATCTCCACGTTCCTTTTTCAGGTTGATGATGTTTTCCAAGTTGTTTATAATCACATTGTTTGGAATATAGAAATATGGGTCTAAATAGTCGCCGAGGAATATGATGCGGCTTGTGGGGTGAGCTTCCACGATATATTTCCAACTTGCGAGTCCGTGTATGTCGCCGATTGCAATTGTAGGTTTCATGATTATAGTTGTTTGTTGTTGATTAAAGTTTCGGCAATAAGCCAGTCGGTAGGTGAGTCGAGGTCGATAGAGCGTGCCGACGGCATCACGTAGAAGCGGCGGCGACGGAACTCGCCGAGCTTCATTTGCCGCAACGATGCAACGTTTATAACATATACGGCTCCGTTGTATTCCCACACCTGTGGCGCATCTTGTCGGCGGGTATAGTGTCCGTCGCCTTTCGATATGTGCAAGAATCCGTCGGCATCGGCTTCGTAGGCATTGTAATATGGGTTGGTTGCTGCCTCTTTGACCGATACCACCATGTCGATGTCGGGTGTGTAGAGCGACATTGCTCCTCTCACATCGTCGGCTGTGCGCAATGGCGATGTAGGTTGCAGCAGCACCATCGTGTCATATTCTTTTCCTTGTTCGCGGTAAAAGTCTATGGCGTGTATAAGCACTTCGTATGTTCCGCATGTGTCGGTAGCAAGCCATGCCGGGCGTATGAATGGCACTTTTATGCCAGCCGATTCGGCAACGTTGGCAATCTTCTCGTCGTCGGTCGATACACAAATGTCGGTTTCGTCGGTTGCAACTTGCCTTGCCACGTCGATGCTGTAAGTTATCAGTGGCTTCCCTGCAAGGAGCTTGATGTTTTTTCCGGGAATGCCTTTGCTTCCCCCTCTGGCTGGAATTACATATAATATATTGCTCATTTCGGTCGTTTGTTTTGTTGGACGTAAAAATAGTTATTAATTATGGAAATAAATCAAGCAAGTGAAAAATTTCGTGGTGAGGAAATTGCCCCAATGCATACTGCCGAACATATATTGAACGGCACGATGGTGAAAATGTTTGGTTGCCAACGTGCGCATTCGTCGCATATAGAACGCAAAAAATCGAAATGCGATTATATATTGCCAGCGCAGCTTGTTGCCGATGAGGTAGCGGCAATCGAGGCAAAGGTGAATGAGGTGATTGCTGCCGATATGCCTGTTACATTCGAATTCGCCGAAGTGGGAAATCTCAGGCCTGGGCGGTTCGACCTCACTCGGTTGCCCGAGGATGCCACACAAACTGTACGAATTGTCCACATAGGCGACTACGACGAATGTCTGTGTGTAGGCGCACATGTAGAGCATACGGCCGAGATTGGCAAATTTCGTATTAGTAGTACACGGTATGAAAACGGGGTGCAACGTATAGTTTTTCGCCTCGGCAAGGAGTAGAACAATATTTTTAGTGGTAGTCAAGTGTTAAATAGTGTTACTCAAAAAAGGCGTTTTTTGGGGGGATTTGCTGGGATGTATGTTATAGGGCATATTTTTGGGTGAAAAAAATGTGCGGGCTACTGAGTT
>CALUMJ010000002.1 GCA_944321715.1 uncultured Muribaculaceae bacterium
TAGAGGTCTTAGTTGATGCCTGATTGATGGCCTCCCCTTCGGAGGGAGGTCGGGAGGGGGCTTTTATCATTTTTTTGTTGTACATTTGCATTGGCACATACGTGCCATGTAAAGTGAACAAGAAGATGCTGAAAATAATAAACAAGATATTCAACCGCAACAACCAGAAAGCCTGCCCCTTCGGGGGGGAGGTTGGTGGGGGGCTTTTCACCGACTGGCACTGCCACATCTTGCCCGGGGTGGACGATGGCGTGAAGACGATGGACGAATCGTTGCAAATTCTTGCCGAATATGAGCGACGTGGCATTACGCAGGTGTGGCTCACGCCACATATAATGGAAGATATTCCGAATACTACCGATGGATTGCGCTCACGTTTTGCCGAACTACAAGCCGCCTACACTGGCAATGTAAAATTGCACCTCGCCGCTGAAAACATGCTTGACGGATTATTTGAACAGCGTCTTGCTGCCGCCGACCTGTTGCCAATAGGTGACCGTGGCGACCACCTGCTTGTTGAAACCAGTTATTTCAATCCTCCAATGGACTTATATGCCATGCTTGACCGTATCAAGCAGAAAGGCTATTATCCACTGCTTGCGCATCCCGAGCGTTACGTGTATATGGATGACAATGATTATGCCCGTTTGAAAGCGCAAGGCATAAAATTCCAGCTCAACTTGTTATCACTTGTGGGAATGTATGGCGATGAAGCCCGCAAAAAATCGCGCTGGCTGCTACGCAATGGCTACTACACCCTTGCCGCCACCGACCTGCATCGCCAAGCCATGCTCGACCACCTTCCTCCGCTCCCACAGTCCATCCCCAATGTACTGTAAATACAGCAGCCATTTCTGACGAAAAAATAAAATGCTTTGTTTTTCATTCAATTTGATGAATTTTGAAGCACTTCTGATTGTTTCTTTGAATAAGTCTAAAGAGTTGTACTCTAAAAAGAATATCACATTACTAATGTAATGCTTACTTACGTGACAGAGAAGCACTCTATTAATATAACTGCCATAGTGCTAAGTGCAAAAGCAACGAAGATATAACCTCATAAAAGATTACCATGTAGGTTAAAAGTGCTGTGTTGAAAAAATGAAATTTAAAATCTTGATATTCAGTAATTTTAGATTGTATATCTGACAGAAAATAGTTTCATAATTATAGTATTTAGTATGAACCAGCAAATAATAAACTTGCGTGCTTTTGCCATCACTCTCATTGTGCTAGGCCATAGCATAATTATCTACGACAGCAGTTTCACCCTGCTTTCGACCGATGTCGAAATGCCCTTGTTTGAAACGCTCAAGCATTTGGTATCGTTCATACAATTGAAATTGTTCTTCTCGATTTCTGGATTCCTCATGTGCTACAAAGTCGTCAAATGGCGCAATTTGCCTTTGGACGAAATATTTAACGGTGCAGCCAGTTTTGTACTGAACAAATTCAAACGCCTGATTGTCCCGCTGCTATGCGTGAGCTTCTTGTATATGGACCCAATCAAGCTGTTAATCGGCGCGCCAGGCTACACCCTTGGCTGGAACTTCGTCGCACAACAATTGGTATGCGTCAATATCGGCCATCTTTGGTTCCTACCATGCCTGTTCATTGTATTCATCGTGATGTTTTTCCTTTTGGCATTGGTGCGTAACAGCAAAACCAGGCATATTGCATTATTCTTCGCCTTGGCGTTGTTGACCTACAAGTCTGGCATATTCCCCAATGTCTTCCAACTCAACGAGGTGGCCTACTATATGAGCTTCTTTTATTTGGGTTACTTAATTAATAGAATTAAACTCGCCTTCCACGAATACAGGCCTCGCATTAAACACATATTTACAACCGTGTTAATTATTGTAATCGGGGGTATTTTATGGAAAATCACCAGCATCGGTTATGAATTTTACCTGTCGGTAGTGATGGTAACACTCTGTTATGCCGTCATGCCTACGTCAAGGAACCAGGTGGTCGATGCCATCAGCAATAACTCTTACGGCATATACCTGTTCCACTCACCACTGATTTATCTAACGGCGATATACACTCCAAATATCAACCCTTGGTTGATGTTGTTTATTAACTTTTTCGTGTTCGGATTTGTTGCATACATCATTACCCGTATTCTTGAAAATAGCCGACTGCGGTTCATCGTTGGCAAAATGTGAGAAAAGATTGTGTACTTACAAATGCTACAATAAATAATTACTAGTGTCTAATAAACATATATATAATTGTATTTATTAATAAGTTTATTTTCTTAAATTTATTTGTAATCCGCTTTATATCAATACGCTGTAATTTATTTAGTTTTTTGTCAGTCGGCAATAAAAAACAATGATTCATTTTCGGTGGCATACTTTATAACATAAGGTTCTATCAGAGCATAATAATGCATATAGACTAATGGTAAATAATAAAAAAATATTCAAGAATACTATAGTCTTGTATTTTCGGATGTTGTTGCTCATGGCAATATCTTTATATACGTCAAGGCTTTTCTTATCTATTTTGGGTGTCGAGGACTATGGTATATATAACATTGTAGGTAGTATTATTGTTCTTTTTTCTTTCATAAACAATGCGTTATCAAGTGCTACTCGTAGGTTTATAAATGCAGAACTTGGTAAAAATGATATTTCTTCTACAAGAAGAGTATTCTCAATTTGTATTACAACCCATATTTTTATTGCTTTTCTTATAATTTTGTTGGGTGAGTCTGTGGGATTATACATACTAAATAGTTATTTAAACATACCTGTTGATAGGATGTATGCTGCTAATTGGGTATATCAATTCAGCATAGCTGGTGCCTGTGTAGGAATATTAGGTTCGCCTTTAGAAGCTGTGATTATAGCATACGAAAGAATGAATATATATGCTTACATCAGTATTGCAGAGGCTATTGCAAAACTACTAATATTATATATTCTCTATGTTTCACCTTTAGACAAGCTAATAGTTTATTCATTTGCAATATTAATTGTTAATTTACTAATAAGTGGCATTAAATATATATACTGCATTAAAAGTTTTCCGATATGTAAATATACATTCTTCTTTAATGCAAAAATATACCAACCCTTTTTATTTTTCTCAGGTTGGAGTTTGCTGGGGCAAATAGCATATGTCGCATCAACTACTGGTGTCAACATGATTATAAATAATTTTTGTGGCGTTGTAATAAATGCTTCAATCGGAATAGCTCGACAAGTTAACAATGTTGTATATAATTGTGTGTCAGGTTTTCAAAGTGCTTTTAATCCGCAGCTTATCCAAACTTATTCTTCCGATAATTTAACAGACCACAAATTACTTTTGTCGAGGGCATCAAAGATTTCTTATTTCCTACTTTTTATATGTTCCTTTCCTGTTTTGATAAATATTCAATATTTGTTAAAATTATGGTTGGATGTAGTTCCACCTCATACAGCTACACTATGTAAATTGATGATTATTTCTTCAATGATAGAAGCATTTGGTGTTCCTATATGGATGTCAATGCAGGCTATTGGTAAAGTTAAGTTTTACCAAATAATTATTTCAATAATAAATGCGTTAAATGTTCCACTAACTTATATCGCTCTGCGAATTGGTAGCCAAGTCGAAATTGTATTTGTTATTAATGTAATAATAGGTTTTTGTATTCTGACATTTAGAATATTGTATGTACTTCCGAAAATTAAATATGGTTTAGTTAGCTATTTGCAAACGACTTTATTACCAGCAATATTAGTAACTATTATTCATTCTATAATAATGTTATTAATATGCAACTTCATGTCCTCAGATAATAATACAATCTATTTTGTTAGTACGTCTATAATCTCGTTGTTACTGTCGTTATTTTTAATAATTTGTTGTGGAATAACTAAATCAGAAAGAGTTATATTGCTTACAGTGATGAAGTCGAAGATAAAACATAGAAAATAAAGTTTTGCATATATACTTGACAGTAGTATGAAATTTAACAAATTAATACAGCCTCGGTTAATATCCGTACTTGATTCCAGTATAGCTGCGTATAATATTGGAAATAGAATTATTATGGATGCAGTTAAATTGCATCTCTCAGAGATGTTTTCTTCTGATTTTATAATTCCTTTGCCAATGGAGGATATTAAAAGAAATTCAAGACGGTATAACGAATTGAGTGAAATGACTTTTGTCGGTGGCACGAATGTGTTAAACTGTGATATTCATAGCTATCGGCAATGGGACCTTAATTTACATAACACACTTAGATTAAAAAGACTCGTGTTGATGGGTTGTGGGTGGTGGAAATACGAAGACCGGCCTATTACTAAATATACTAAATGGGCTTTATCACAGATTCTGTCGAAAGATTATATACATTCTGTTAGAGATTCTTATACACAGCATCGTTTGTCTGAAATTGGGATTAAATCGATAAATACTGGATGTCCAACATTGTGGAATATAACACCTGCTGATATAGAAATGTTAAACTTAAAGAAGAAACAAAAAAATGTAGTTATAACATTGACGGATTATGACAAAAATATTCAGAGGGACAAAACATTGATAGAAATTTGTGGTAAATGTTACGACACGGTTTATTGGTTTGTTCAAGGGGTTGGCGACTTTGATTATTTGAAGTCAATGTGTACTGATGTGGATTTAGAAATAATATATCCTGAAATTTCAAAGTATAACGAAGTTCTTAAATCTGGAGAATGTGATTATATTGGAACTAGGTTACATGCAGGGATAAGGGCGTTACAATTAGGAGCTAGAAGTTTTATAATAGCTATAGATAACAGAAGTACAGAGATGGCTAAAGATTTTGGCTTGCCAATAGTTGCGGAAGATAAAATTTTAGAACTTGAAGATATTGTGAATTCTAATTATAATTTATCATTGAATATTCCATACGACAATATTAATGAATGGAAAGCTCAATTTGTAAGGTGATGAAGATATTGCTAATATCATATTCCGACAGTGGCGGAGCTGGTGTGGCTGCGTTAAGGCTTCATAAGGCATTGCTTGCTGTGGGAGAATGCTCGCATTTTCTGTGTTTTAATAAGTCAAGTGATGTGCAAAATGTAGTCCAGGTGAAAAAAACGCTTTGTGGCAGAATATTGGAACACCTACCGCTTCCATTGTGGAATAATAAATATAGAAGAATAGCCCCGTTGTTGAATAAGGATTATGAATGTGTTTCATTCCCGGAATCAATAGATTATCTCACGAATCACCCATTGGTAAAAGATGCCGATGTCATAAATTTGCATTGGGTAGGAAGTATTTTACCATATAAAACATTCTTTAAGAAAATACGTAAGCCAATAGTGTGGACTTTACATGACATGAACCCATTTTTGGGATGTTCGCATTTCAGTATGGATGTTCAACGTTATCCACAATGGCTCAATTATGAAAATACGATACGAACAAAAAAAGAAAACTGGATTCACCAGGCAAGAAGCCTTGAAATAGTGGATTTGTGTTCTTGGATGCAGGGCTATTCATTGTCGTCAAAAGCTCTTGGTCAATACACTCATCACATAATAAGAAATAGCATAGACACTACTGTATTTAAATCATATAATCAGCAGTCGTTAAGGAGTGTTTTGGGATTGCCATCTGAAATGAAGATTTTGATGTTTGTCAGCCAAAGCATTGAAAATTATAGGAAAGGCTATGATCTGTTGTTAAAAGCGTTGGAGCAGGTAGATAACTGTTTTATGATAGTCGTAGGGGCGGCAAGTAGTCGCATGAGCGATAAGAAAAATGTCATGTACACAGGCATAGTAAATGATGAACGGCTGATGGCTTTTTATTATGCAGCGGCAGACGTATTCTTGTTGCCCAGTAGGGAAGATAACCTACCGAATACAATGGTTGAATCGTTGTGTTGCGGCACTCCAGTAGTAACTATGCCAAACGGAGGTATGGTTGATATTATAAGAAATGGTGAGAACGGGTATGTTTGCAAAGAAGTAAACTCTGATAGTTTCGCAAAGGCTGTAAATAATATATTGGCCAATGGTGTAAGACTTACAAGAGAAGAGATATCGGATGAAGCACACCAATTGTTTTCGCCATCGGAGCAAGCCAAGGCTTATATATCGGTATTCAGAGATGCAATAAAGCAATATGAAAAGATTGTTTAATTTGTTAGTTTCCATAAGGTTTGTGCCACATTTGTTGGTCTATTTGTTTTCCAAGGAGCAACGGGGGATATTGGATTATGAGCGTGATGTGTGGCTGAAATTGAATCATTTTCCGAAACGTGGTATGCGTGGATTTATGACGCTGCTTGTAACTTTCCCCGAATATCGAAGTTTGTTCTATTTCAGAACTGGTAAAAATTGGTTAAGTTGGTTTGTAAAAGGTCAAACCAATTTATATTTCCACATGAAATCGGAACAAATAGGTAAAGGGCTAATGATTTGGCATGGATATTCTACTGTACTTAATGCAAAAAGAATAGGTGAGAATTGTCAGATATGGCAGAATGTGACACTTGGCAAAAAAACTATTTATGAAACCGACGATAGGCCCACGATTGGGAATAATGTTTCGATGTGTACGGGAAGTGTAATTGTCGGCGATATTAGTATTGGCAATGGAGTAATAGTTGGAGCAAACGCCACCGTAGTAAAAAATGTTCCTGAAAAATGTACTGTGGTCGGAAGTGCGGTTAGGATTATTAAATGATTATTTTATGAGATTGTCGATAATAACAATAAATTACAATAATGCTATAGGACTTAAAGATACGTTTGAAAGCATAAAAAAACAGACTAACCATAATTTTGAGTATGTTGTAGTTGATGGTAATTCAAATGATGGAAGCAAAAACGTCATTCAAGAATATCAAGAATATATAAATAAATGGATTTCAGAACCAGATACAGGCATATACAATGCAATGAATAAAGGAGCAAAGATGTCGACAGGTGAGTATATGTTATTTTTAAACTCTGGAGACTTCCTTTATCACGAAAATGTAATAGATAAATTGCTAAGTGAATCGTTTAATGAGGATATAGTGTGTTGTTCTATGTATAGTTTCGATGATAAATCGAATCATATATGCTTACCTCCTAAGAATGTGAGTTTGTACACGTTTATTGGAGGAGGGTCAATGTTGCATCCATCAACACTCATAAAAAGACAGATATATGACAAGGTTGGGGGATATATAGAGGAATATAAAATAATATCTGATTGGTGTTTTTTTGTAGATAGTATGGTCGTGAATAATTGCACTTATAAAGTATTAGACAATATAATATTAACATCTTTCAATGAGTTTGGTGTTAGTTCAAAAGATTATCAAAACAATCGCTACACAGCCCAGCAAGAATTTTTGGAAAAAAGATTCCCACGAATTATAGGTGACTATATCCCTTTGGAGGAAGAGGCTCTGTCTAATTGTGCTATATACATATCAAGACTAAACAAATTAAAGTATATTTTATTATTACCGTTTAAAATATTAAATTCAATTATGAAATTAAGAGTTAAACTGAGCATGCGTACTGTAATACGAAAATAAAAATTTTTGAGAGCTTGCTGAAGTGATGAGGGTGATGGTGTGCATTCCTTGCCTGATGACGGGGGGGACGGAGATACAGACATTGAACCTTGTGGCGGCACTTGTCGCCGCCGGACATGAGGTGACGACGGTGTGCTACTTCGAGCATACGGCATCGATGGTTGCCAACTATGAGCGTGCTGGCAGCAGGGTGGTGCTGCTCAGCCCCGACGGGGGACGTCCTGTGGGGGTAAAAAGCACCGCATTGTTATTGTACAAGGGGCTTCGTCGGGCAATGAAATCTTACAAGCCCGATGTGGCACATGTGCAATATATGGCTCCAGGAGCAATCCCGATTATCATATTGCGTCTGCTTGGCATGCGGCGCATAGTGGCCACGGCACACACTGCGGCCGACATTTATCCGTCGTTGCGGCTGTTGCACTTCGTGGCACGGCACGTGCTTACGGCGTTCCAGTGCATCACGCTGCGAGCCGAGGAGTCGTTTTTCGGCTCGTCCAGCCTTTATCAACCCAGCATGGAATTGGCGCATCGTGGCAACCATTTCACCATATATAACAACTTGCCGCCATATATCTCGATAGCCACGATGACGCGACAGCATGGCAAATCATTGACAATCGGCGTAGTAAGCCGGTTGGAAACAATCAAGGGTATGGACTTGGTGGTACCAGCTTTTGCCGAGGTACATGGTGTGAACGCCGTCACACGCCTGCTCGTAGTGGGCGATGGTACTCAGCGGCAGCTGATGGAGCAACAGGCTCGTGATGCTGGCATTGCCGATGTAGTGGAATTTGTTGGGCGGCAACAGCAGAGTGAATTGCAACGGTATTACGACCAAATAGACATATTGCTGATGCCGTCGCGTAGCGAGGGTTTCGGGCTGACTGCAATCGAGGGAATGGCCCGCGGCTGCGTGGTGGTGGCTGCAAACACTGGTGGACTGCCCGAGGTGGTGCGTGACGGTGAAGTGGGCTTGCTGCACACCCCCGAGTCGGTCGCCGACCTCGCCGCCAAAATCATCTCATTGGCCTCCAACCCACATATAATGCACGAAATGTCGGAAAATGCCATTAAATATGTAGCGCAATATTCATTTGAACGATATGCGCAATTGATTGAAGATTTGTATAGTAAAATATGACAAAGCTTTGCCGCCTATGGCAAGGTGTTGAGCGGTTATGTATTTACTTAATTACTTGTATTTTATAGTGATTACCGGGCTGGGGTATAAGTGGCTTACGGCACGTGAGGGGTATTTGAAAAATCCCCTCGACCGCACTCAACTTATGCGCCTTGATGGCCCTGAAATGTTTTGGATACTGACATTCGCCACGGGCCTGCTGGCATTCTCTGCCCCGGGAACATTAAATTTGATGGCATTGCGTCTATGGGTATTGGAAATATTCTGCTTTGTCGGACTTTTTATTGTAAAACGTAGGTCAGTGTGGAGTGTCGCAAGTGTTTTGTACCTTGCCTTCATTGTGTGGATGTGTATCGGATTGTTTTACACCCCATCGCCAATGTATGGTATTCGCGTAATAATGAAATATTTGTATGCGTTTCTGATTATGCTGTTTGCATCGGCAGCTGTGCGTCATGCCGAAGTGTTTATTAAAGCCAGCATAGCAGCGCGTACTGTTGCAATCATCTCAATCATAGTCGCATTTACTCCGTTTGCTGGCATATTGTTCAGAGGGGTGTTTTGGTATGGTACGGCCGAGGCGATTAATTACATTTCAATGTTTGTATTTTCGCTGGCAATGTTTTATTTTACCAACGAGAAAAAAAAGAACTTACTATTAAGCATATTATTCATATTACCGTGTATATTGTGGGTATTTCGAACGAGTATCATAGGAACAACATTGGCGTTGATGACGTTTATGTTTTTTAGGTATAAACTAAAGTCGTTGCCTGTTATAATAGGTGTGTTCGTGCTGTTTTTGATAGCTGTTTTCTATATTCCTGCGGTTAGGGATAAAATGTTTTTTGATGACAGTTCGGCAAGCATATCGCAAGTGCAAACTGGCGATATTTCGATGGATAACATTAATACTAATGGCCGCTCGGCCATGTGGACGTGGTGCTTGAACAGGTTTTACGCCGGGCATGAACTTGCTGGGTGTGGTACAGGCAATTTGCAAGAAACATTCTACTCGTTGCGCCACCCATTTGGAACAATCAAAATCTGCCACAATGACTATGTGCAAATCCTTTGCGACAATGGATTAATCGGTTTGATTTTATTCGGCGCAAGTTTCATGTGCGTAATATTCCATTGTTTTATTGTTTATCAAAACCATAAGTATGATACGGCAATAAGAATGTGCGCCATAGTGGCTGGAGCGTCTTTGGCAGGCACTATGCTAACATTATACACCGACAATGTAATCAATTATTCGATGGCGACGATTTCATATCCTTGCGGATTTTATGGAATGATGCTCGGGATGCTTGCCAAAGGTAAACGTCAATAAATTCTGCCGTATGTTTTTCAATTCTCCCGAATATGTCGCATTTTTTGCGATACTGTTTGTTGCGTTCTCATTGACAAACAGGTGGAAAATGTTGCTTTTGCGCAATATGATTTTGCTGCTCGGTTCTTATTATTTTTATGCACAGCTGCATGTGTGGTTTGTATTGCTATTATTATACACAACATCTGTGAACTATGTTTGTGGTCGATGGATAGAAAATAACCTGAAACGAGGAGAAGGGGCAAAAATGGCGGTTAGTGTGGCAATTATCTTATCGCTTTCTATTTTAGTCATATTTAAATATGCATATATTTATGACTCGTCTATTTTGCTGCCCGTAGGGTTGTCGTTTTTCACATTTCAAGCGTTGACTTATAGCATAGACATTTATCGCGGGAGAATAATCGCAGAAAAAAATCCATTGAATGTGGCGCTGTTTATTGCTTTTTTCCCGACACTTTTGTCTGGACCGATTGAAAGAGCAAGAAACTTAATTCCACAGCTGAAGCAGCCCTCGTTGATAAATTGGGTTAGCTTCACAAGTGGAGCAGGACAATTTGTGTGGGGATTGTTTAAGAAAGTTGTCATTGCCGACCGCCTTGCCGACTATGTAAACTTAGCGTATTTGAATCCAGAGCAACAAACGGGCAGTACACTTGCCATAGCTGCAGTTTTTTATAGCTTTCAAATTTATTGCGATTTCAGCGGCTATGCCGATATGGCGATTGGCAGCGGCAAATTGTTGGGATTTAAGATAATGGAGAATTTTAATTTTCCATACTGTGTAAATACAATCAAAGAATTTTGGAGGCGATGGCACATTTCACTCACATCGTGGTTTACCGAGTATGTCTATATCTCGATGGGAGGCAACCGAGTGAACCAAGCTCGTTGGCTATTAAATATATCCACAGTGTTCTTGTTGAGTGGAATTTGGCATGGTGCTACTTGGTCTTTTATCATTTGGGGTGCAATGCATGCCATCTTTTACTTGTGTGAACGCAAGTGGGGTCCAAAGTGTCCCAATGCGCTATATCATTTATTGGTGTTTGTATTAGTGACATTGGCATGGATATTTTTCCGTGTAGATTTCAATACGGCGATTATAGTAGTAGGGAGGATTTGTAATGATTTATTCTCTCCTATAAGCATGGGAATGTCGGCATTCAGCACATTGCTTACCGCGGTATTGCTTATAATATTTGTAATACGTGAATATTTATTGTTTAAGAACAAGTTACCGCAGAAATATGCGATAGAATATGTATTGTTGATATTGTGCGTATGTTTGTTTGGCGTGTCAAGTGACCAATTTGTCTATTTCCAATTCTGATTTCTTTTGAAAAAGATGTTTAGAAGATTTATTGTTGTGGCATTGTTTCTGCTATTGCTATTTTGCAGTGATAGGATAATTGGTTGGTGCCTTAATGAAGGATTGAATCGGTACTTTGGTTTAACTCAGCATTCGCAAGTATTGTTTGTTGGACATTCACATTTGATGTTGGCTGTGGATAAAAGTGATTTTGAACGACGAGCAAATGTGAAAGTGTCGAAATATTGCCGGGAAGGGGTCAATGTTGCCGACCGCTATGAAATGGTTAAGCAATATCTGTCGTTACCGACAAGCGATTCACTGAGAGTTGTCATATATGGTGTGGACCAATTCATGTTTACAGGTGAAGGACTAAGCCAAAATTCCTATAAGTTATTTTACCCGTTCATGGATGAAAAGAATATAGACAGCTATATACATAATTCAACAGATTTATTTGATTATTGCTTACACAAGACCGTATGGACGACTCGGTATTCCGACGCACTGTTGAATAGCTCGTTGCGAGGTTGGTGTAACAATTGGAGCAATTATAAAATGGGGCAATTGAATGTAGATGCTCTAAAAAAACAAATAGCCGATGGCAAGCAGCGGCATATCCACTTTGAGAAAGATTTAATTGAACGATTTGAAAGAACATTACAATTGTTGCAGGAGCGTGGCATTATTGTGGTTCTCGTAAATACTCCTATTGCACAGCCATTGAACGAGTATGAGCCAACAGAATATCAAAGAATCATAGATTATTTCCAAGATAAAGCAGCGCAGTCGCCATTGGTTTATTATTGGGATTTCAATCCAGATTATTCCGAACAGTATGAATTGTTTTTCGACCCAATACATTTGAATATTAAAGGACAAGAAGTGATTAATGAGCAATTGATATTACGATTTAACGAATTAGACATTAAGTTATGATTTCGGTTGTAATGCCGCTTTATAACAAGACGGGGCAGGTGGGGCGGACTTTAAAGTCGGTGTTGGCGCAGACTTTCGACAAATTCGAGGTTGTGGTGGTTGACGATGGCAGTACCGATGGCTCGGTGGAGGAGGTACGTGGTGTGCAAAACAGCCGCATACGCATCATTAGCCAACAAAATGCAGGGGTGGCGGTGGCGCGCAACCGCGGGATTGCCGAAGCCCAATATGATTTAATTGCTTTTCTTGACGCCGATGATGAGTGGAAACCCGATTACCTTGCTACGCAATACGCCTTGAGCCAGAAATACCCCGATTGCGACGTGTATGGCTGCAATTACGAGTTTCGCGATGCCGCCGGTCGTGTCACTCCCACTATACTGCGCCGCATGCCTTTTGATGGCGAGGATGGCATTGTTGACAATTATTTTGTCGTGGCAAGTTGCTCTCACCCGCCATTGTGGACTTCGGCGGTGATGGTTCGGAAGTCGGCGATACTGGCTACTGGTGGTTTCCCGGTCGGCATACGGTCGGGAGAGGACTTGTTAACTTGGGCACGTTTGGCCGTAAGTGGAAAAGTTGCTTTTAGCAAGCGAGTGAGTGCTGTCTATGATTTGGGCATAGGGTATGATTTTGCTAATTTACCACCTCGCCGCCAAGATGAAGGCGACCCAGTAGGAAGGCAATTAATGAAACTTTATAAGGAACATGGGCATATCAATGGCTTTAGAAAATATATTTCACATTGGCACAAAATGAGGGCTTCGGTAGCTATTCGCTTTGGAAGCCGTAAAGAAACGATTGCCGAAACCATGAAATCGTTATGGTATAATCCATTTAATTACAAGGTTGTGCCGTTCATAGTTTTGGCAATCCTCCCCAATAAAATAAGAATTAATATCATAAAACGATATAAATGAAGAGGATATTATTTTACTTGTTAAGGCTCATTGGTTTTGTATGCAGAGCGTTCAGCCACAAGTTATATATGAAACTGATAGTAAGAGCGTACAAACTTACCGGAGTTAATTTTACAGGAATGCCAGCTTCGTTAGACCTGTCGGCACACATCGATGCTTCTGGCGGTTTAACCATTGGTGAGGGATGTGGGGTATCGGTTAATGCAATTATATTGACACATGATTGGTCGTTCCTACGCAGGTATAAAGCTCGAAAAATTACCCCCCCCCATGTGGATAGGAAAATATTTGATGAACAAGCATTCAGACCTGTCGTAATCGGAGATTACTCTTTAATTGGTGCAGGGGCTATAGTTTTGCCCGGAAGCAAAGTTGGCAAATATTGCATAATTGGAGCTGGTGCTGTTATAAAGGGCAGTATAGATGATTATTCCATTGTCATAGGCAATCCTGCTCGAAAAATAGGCGATACTCGCGACCCAAAATATAAGTTGCTCGTATAAGCCGAAAGAGCAAGGCTGAGACGTGTGATAAAATAGACATACACCCTGTTCGTGGGGATGTGCAAATATGCATTTTGATTCACCCTCAACAAAACGCTTTAAATTGTCAATTGTTAATTGTCAATTGTTTTTATATGAAAGTATTGATTGTGCATAACGACTACGGGAAGTATAGCGGGGAGGAAGCCGTGGTCGATAAGATGGCGGCGATGCTGCGCAGTCATAGGCATGAGGTGGCTTTTTACAGGCTGTCGTCGGCAGAATGCCGAGAAAGTGCAATTGGTAAAATACGAGGGTTTGTCGATGGCGTGTATTCGCGGCACGGCGTGCGTGGAATGCGTGAAGCTCTGCGTCGAGAACAACCCGATGTGGTGAATGTACATAACCTTTATCCGTTTATCAGCCCGGCGGCATTGTGGGAGTGCCGCAAGGCTGGTGTGCCGGTGGTGATGACTGTGCATAATTTCCGCCTGATTTGTCCGACGGGGCTGTTCATGCGCGATGGGCGGCCTTGCGAATGGTGTTTGCAGCGTGGCAATGAGTGGGGGTGCATACGCTATAACTGCGAGCATTCGTGGCCGAAGTCGGCGGGGTATGCCCTGCGCAACGCCGTGGCTCGTATTACAGGGGCGTATCGAAAGAATGTGACGGCTTTTGCTTGCATCACGGCATTCCAGCGTGAGAAACTGATTGCGGCAGGGTATGATGCACGGTGCATCGTGGTTGTCCCTAATAGTATTGATGCACAAGCAAGTTATGATTCTTCAATCGGTAAATATGTAGCATATATCGGCAGGTTGAGCTATGAGAAAGGGTATGACTTATTGCTACAAGTGGCAAAGCGCAATCCTAACATAGAATTTCGTTTTGCAGGAGCAAAGCGAGAACACGACGTTGCCGACATTCCCGCAAATGTGATATTCGAAGGATATTTACAGAAAGAGCAATTGAACAAATTTATTCAAGATGCTCGGATAGTAGTAATGCCAAGTCGTTGTTACGAAGGGTTCCCAATGACAATACTCGAAGCTGCTCAGCATGGAAAGCCAACCATCGGCCCCGACCACGGTGGGTTTACCGAAATCATAGGTCGGGGTGGTGATGCGATAGGACGTTTGTTCACTCCTGGTGACATGGATGACATGGAGCGGCAAGTGGTGGACTTGTGGAATGACCGTGACGAAATAAAAGAACTTGGTCGGCGGGCATTTGATAAATTGCACAGAGAGTATTCATCTGATGTGGTGTACCGCAAGTGGGAGGAACTTTTCCAATTGACAGTTGATAATTGATGTTACTACATTAATATATTAATTATAAAGAAGAACGTGTAAGCTTGTAATGTGGTTGGTTGTATCGACATTAGGTAAAAGATGGTAAAGAAAGCGAAATTGGAGCATCCTCTGAAACATAATTGGAAGCACAAACCGTGCCAAAAACGACTTGTGGTTATAGATGTGATGCAGGGTATTGCAATGTTGTGGGTAGTATTTGGGCATCATTTGTTTGATTTCATGCCTTCGGCCTACCACCATTTGCATTACTACATATATTCGTTCCACATGCCATTGTTCATTTTTATATCGAGTTTCCTCATCGCTTATTCATATAAAGG
The DNA here is from genome assembly GCA_944321715.1 of uncultured Muribaculaceae bacterium. GTDB lineage: Bacteria > Bacteroidota > Bacteroidia > Bacteroidales > Muribaculaceae > Avimuribaculum. Next base: position 15,304 of record CALUMJ010000002.1, read on the forward strand.
AGAATCGTATTGGAAATATGTTTTACGGCGATTTCACAAGTTTTTCGTTCCATACGTGTTGGTTGGGATGGTTATCACGCTGCTTGCTGCAATAAAGGGAGGCATTGCATCAATACCTGAGAATTTGATAAATCTTGTCATATCGCCGAAACAGTCAGAGGCTACATTCTTGTGGTACATTTATTTGCTATTTTTCCTATATGCTATTTTTCCATTGCTTGCAAAGGTCCATCAAAACGCGGGCGTGTGGTTAGAAATATTATTGCTTGGTATCGGCATATATTTCTATGTTTTCCCTGTCGGTACGCCCACGTTGTGCCTTGACTATTTCAGTGGATATTTCTTGTTTTATGCAGTTGGAATAGTTACGGCTTGGCATTATCAGTTTTTCAAAAGCCGGTTATCGGCATTCAAGGTGGTCGGTGCAATGGGGATGGTGGTGTTTGTTGCGCTGACTGTTGCCATTTTCGTGTGTCACGGTCGGCATTGGGAATACATTGCGGTGTGTTTCGCCGCCATCCCAGCAATGTGGTATGTTTCGTGCATGATTGAGAAGTATTTGCGGTATGTGGCTGGAGCCTTGACGTGGGTGTCAAAGAACTGCTTTCGCATATACTTGATACATATGTTTTTCGTGCAAGCGGTGGCGGTGATTGTCGCGAAGTTTACACCCGAACTGTCGGTGTCTGGCATGGCAGCCTATTTGGCGGTATCAACAATAATAGCGATAACGGGTTCGGTGCTTGCTTTCAAGCTGTTGAACGACTTTAAGAACAAATTATATAATATCTCAAACAGAAATGGTAAATAATGCAAATGTTGTTGCTGACAATCAGGGAGTTATACAAATAGGGGGGGGGTAAAAATACCTCTTTGTAAAAAAACAGCAGACAGCAAAGGATTTTTGGATTGGACTTGATAAGAGTTTTTGCCAGCCTTTTCACAATCGCAGGACACTTCTTTTCACTGCACACGCAGTTTATGGACACGCCGTTTGAAGGAACTTCTATGTTTCTTCAAAGTATGGCACAAATGTTTTTTCGAGGTACTCCATTTTTTTATGCTATTAAGTGGATATTTGCTTGTAAACAAACCATTTGACAAAAAATATTACAGTCGAGGAAAGAAGGTGATATTGTCTTACTTGTTCTTCTCGTTGGTTCTAATTCTATTTAGAATATTTTATTTGGGCGAAATGTACACACCGATGCAATGGGTGCAGAAAGTGCTTGATTTCACAGCAATACCATACGGATGGTATATTGAGATGTGGATAGGCCTGTTTTTGCTGTCTCCGTTAATAAATATAATGTATCATGCCATACCCACACGCAAACACAAATTGCTATTAATAGTAATATTGTTCTCCATCACATGTGTGCCACTGCTTACCAATCGGTATGGGCTGTCACCACTTCCTGAGTATTGGGTTAGTATATATCCATTATTTTTCTATTTTGCAGGAGCATACATACGCGAATATCGTCCAACAATCAATAAGTGGCTTGGAGTGGCTATTGCGACAGGAATCTGCCTCATTAACCCTGTATTTAATCTTATATTTGCCAACGGTCATGACATAATACAAGTGGCTGGAGGTCCAACGAGTGCTTTCGGGGCTATTTTGGCTGTGGTAGTGTTTCTGCTATTTTATCAAGTGGATGTAAAAAATGCATTGCTACGACGAATGACGACTTTTGCAGCAGGTATGACATTGTCTGTTTACCTGTGTTGCTATATGTTTGACATGATTTATTATCCGTGGTTTGAAAAGCATTTCTTTGTTAGTCAATCACAATTTGGTCCGTATTTTTTCATTATTGTGCCATTGGTATTCTTCTCGTCAATGGCTGTAGCATGGTGCAAGGATTTGCTATTCCGTATGTTACGATTGTAAAGATGTAACATTGACTCTGAGCATTTTTATTGTTACGATTGTGTCAATAAAATGCAGTTTCGCATGATTTTATAGAGCTGCGGCTCGTTTGTGCGATTTAGAATAATCTGCGTACCAGATGTTTGCGATTTGTGGCAATAAGAGCCGCAGCACACCACGGCTCTACATCGTTGGGGGATTGATATTCCAGTACAGATGCTTTCGCAAATATGCTTTCCGAGTTTGATATGACTTCCTTAATTGTTACAAACAATGGAAACTTACTTTAATATAAGGTATGAGCTTGACAGGGCTTGTGCTTTGCAGGCTATTGACGACCGTGTACGTCAGGGCAAGGCTGGATATGTGTGCGTTGCCGATGGGGTTATTCTTGATAGAGTAAACCGTGATGCTGTTTATCGCCAAGTCGTTGACGGAGCAATGTTCTCGATATGTGACAGCAGTTATGTTCCGCTATATTTGCGATGGATTTATGGGCGGCGTTATGAACAATATTGCGGCAGCCAGATTTTCATAGACATTATAAAAAGTCGCAAGTATAGGATGATATTCATGGGAACATCACAAAACATACTTGATGGGCTGAAAGCTAACTTAACCAAGATGAACCCAGATGTCGTAGGCATGACTTTTTATGAATTGCCATTCTGCACAGTTGATGAATTTGATTATCAAGCAATAGCGAAGATGGTGAGCGACGACAATGCCGATATAGTGTGGGTTGCACTTGGCGCGCCTAAACAAGAGATATTCATGAGCCGCTTATTGCCATACATGCGACGAGGGGTAATGATTGCTGTCGGTGCAGCATTCAAATTCTACAGCGGGGTAAATGTCAACCGAGCTCCTCGGTGGATGGTTGAGCATCATTTAGAATTTGTACACCGCATCATAAGTGAACCTCGCAAACAATTACGGAGGTGTGCCGGCATAGTAGCTTCGTTACCCAAGTTGTTGATAGGAGAGTGGTTGAGAAAGCAGCGACGATTGAAAGAGAGAATGGCATAATTATCATATATGGCAAACTAGAACACAGTAGCGGCTTCGGGAAATTTGGTTCTCGAAGCCGCTACTACATTTCCCCAATTGCTCATTGGAAAAAGAGCTTTTCAGCAACGACTATGGGTTAATTAAAGTGATTGCAGTTTTATAAGTCTGATTTTTCGACTTACAGAGCAGCAATCACTTCGATTTCTACCAAGGCCTGCTTGGGTAATTCTTTTACCGAGAATGCCGAACGTGCGGGGTATGGCTCACCAAACTCGGCAGCATAAATCTCGTTCATAGCATCGAAAAAATGCATTTCCCCAAGGTAAACTGTGGTTTTCACTACATTGTCGAGTGTGCAACCGACTGATGCCAATACGGTCTTGATATTGGCAATGGCTTGGCGAGTTTGTTCCTTTATATCGCCTTCGAGTTTCCCTGTTTCGGGATTTAAACCGAGCTGTCCTGAGAGAAACACTAAATTGCCAGTTTTAACGGCATGGCAGTATGGACCTATTGCGGCAGGTGCGCCTTGGGCAAAAATTGCTTCTTTTGTCATATTTCTTTTTCGTTAAAGTTTAAAGGTAAATTCTTTATCAATATGTCATCGGCTGCTGTTTCATAGCTTTTATGTATTATATGCATGGTCGGTTCAAACTTGGCTTGTAGTGAAGGAATGAAGCCCGACTTGCCAAAGTTGCGCAACCGCTCTTTGGCCGAACGCAGTGTGAGATATTCAAGGTCGAATGCTGGTTGGTAGGCAGTTTCGCGGTCATCTTTTCCCATGACACTCGACAACAGCCGCACGTCAACCAAGTGGTCAATTATGGCACCGACAAGGCGTATCGGTATATTGTACCGTTCAGTAAAATCACGTTTAGTATAAGGTGATTTTTGTTGGTTGAAACGTTTTGCACAAATGGTTAATATGACTACAGTGACATCGGTCATGTATCGTTGCGATATTTCATTGATATTGTCGCGGAAGTTGAATCGGAAAATGTTTTGCGACGAATAGGTGAGTACCACCCCTGACAAACATACAAGCCATGACATGTAAATCCAGATGAGCAACAATGGCAAAAATGCGAAGCTACCGTATATGGCGTTATATTTTGAAACATAGATTTGTCCGCTTACCATGAGCCATTGTAGCAGTTGGAACACTATTGCGCACAAGAAGCCCGATGGCAGTGCATATTTAGGCTTTACCTTGGTGTAAGGTATGAGCATGAATGTGAATGTAAACAACATCCATGTGAGTATGGTGGGGGCTATGTCGAGAACCATCTCAACCATCGGCGACAGGAATGTGTCGGATGACATGGTGAGTACAAACAGTTTTATACCATTTGTGCATATAATCAAAATGGGTATGATGAAAAAGATGGCTATATAGTCGGTTACTTTGCGGTAGAAATTACGCTTTTTGTTGATGCCCCAAATGTGGTTGAAAGCATCTTCTACATTTGATAGCAGGCTTATCAATGTCCATAACAGAAACAATATTCCGACACCGACAAAAATACCTTCTGAGGATTGAGCCAAGTAAGAATCAACAAAGGTAAAAACATTTGACAACTCATCGCGTTGTACGGGAATGATATTGAACACTTCCGATTCAATCAGATTCTGAAATCCAAACCCACGGCCAATAGCAAATAGCATGGCAAGTGTAGGAACAAGTGCCAGCATGGTATGGAATGTAAGTGCCGCCGCCTTCTGCTGCATGTTGGTATCGAGGATTGAGCGAACCGACAGATTTATGGTTTTGACAAGGTCGATGCGCCAGTCGCTGCGAGTTTCGTTCCACACTCCTCCAGTCCAGTACCACCACAAGCGGATGCTGTAACGCCGCAACCGCCCAATTATGGTATGATATTTAGAACCAGTATTCATCTTAAAGAGTGCATACGTTAAAAACAAAGACAGCATGGCTATAAGCCGGGTTATGTCGTGCATAAGCACGGCTTGTCATTTATCTGAACCTGACGTTGCCGCCAGATTTTAGCAGCCTACCCCCCGGCAATGGGCGAGCAACCCTTGAATGCCGGTATACTTGGCCTTGCAACTCATAGGATGTGCGGCACACAATGTCGCCATTGCGTCCGGTGGGCTCTTACTCCACCTTTTCACCCTTGCCGATTCCAAGCGGAATGGCGGTTATTTTCTGTCACATTATCCCTGCTCTCACAAGCAGCTTCCCGTTAGGAAATATGATGCTCTGTGTTGCCCGGACTTTCCTCACGCCGATATTGCGGCGAGCGACAAGCCGCCATACTGTCTTTATTGCAAAGTTAAGAAACAGTTTTGAATTTTTGCATAAATTGCATTGTAATGTGTGGCATCAAGGCCTTTTGTCCGTGCCTTGATGGCTATTTTGTTCATGGGCAATAGGTGTTGCTTATGCTTGTTCATGCAAATGGAAGCACATATTGCCGGCCGTTGTGACATGGTTTTGTTGTGCTGCGATTTATTGTTTTTGAAGTAAGCGGTAGGTCAATGTGCCACCCCTGATTGTAATTGCGGATTGATAGAATTGCAATTCCAACCCAACGTTTTGAGGTCGAATACACATATCTAATTACATCGGTCACGCTGCCGAAATTTTGGCCATCAACATTTGCCAATCGGGTGCCGTTGAGTGTCAATGTTGCAAATATCTTGTCGTTGCGTGATATTTTTTTCTCCAAGTTTCCCATAACTTCTTTATTTTTACGCAAAATTAGATTTATAGTGGGCATATTTATTGCCCAATTGAGAAAACTTAAGCTAAAAATGATATTAGATTGGTAAAAACAGGTGGCAACGCTGTCGAAAATTAGGAAGAAATACCTATCCAAACATTGGAATTGTGGTAAATTATTGCGATATTTCGGACAGATTCTTATTTCTGCGCATAGGAAAAACGAATTTGCAACAAGAAGTTTTATTAATTAAAAAAATACAACTATGAAAAAGTATTTAGCAGAAATGGTTGGCACTATGGTGCTCGTGTTGATGGGTTGCGGTAGCGCAATCTTCAACCATGGTTGCGGCACGACGGCGCAAGTATTAACAGTGGCAATGGCTTTCGGTCTTTCGGTTGTGGCAATGGCCTATACAATCGGTGGTGTGTCGGGGTGCCACATTAATCCTGCCATAACCCTTGGGGTATGGCTTAGCAAGCGCATGAGTGGCAAAGATGCAGCGATGTACATGGTTTTCCAAGTCATTGGTGCATTTATCGGGTCGGCAATCTTGTATGCCATAGTACAAAACATCACAGCAATAGATGCAAGCTATATCGCAGCAGGAGGCTCATTTGCTACAACGACTGGTTCAAACGCATGTCAAGCAGGTGTGTCGGAAATAGGAGGTTTGATTGCCGAAATTGTATTCACATGTGTTTTCGTGCTTGTTGTGCTTGGAACTACCGACAGCAAGAAAGGCGCTGGCAATTTCGCAGGTCTTGCCATAGGTCTGACACTCGTTTTGGTACACATAGTGTGCATTCCTTTGACTGGTACATCGGTCAATCCTGCTCGTTCCATAGCACCAGCAGTTTTTGATGGTGGAGTCGCATTGGCACAACTGTGGATATTCATAGTAGGTCCATTTGTAGGAGCCGCTCTTGCCGCCTTGATTTGGAAAATAGTAGGTTCAGAAGAAAAGGCATAATATAACGCAGCATGAAAATGGGGTAAAATGCGGTGTAAGCATATTACCCCATTTTTTTTATTACTACTTTTAACGTTATTTGTGTAGGTTTGAAAATGTTTAAGTATTAATTTTGAAAATAAATCAAACCTAAAATCATGTAATCATGTTAAATCAAGAAGACCTAAAACTATTGGAGGAAAAGGGAATTACGCCCGAAATGCTTGAGAAACAAATCTGTCGGTTTAAAAGCGGTTTCCCTTATCTGAAAGTAAAATCGGTTGCAACTGTAGGAAATGGAATTTTACGCCTGTCAGAAACCGACGCAAACCACTACATCGATTTGTGGAATAATCGCCTTGCCGAAGGTTGCAAGGTGGTAAAATTTGTTCCGGCATCGGGTGCCGCAAGTCGTATGTTCAAGAACTTATTTGAATTTGTTTCATCAGGTCGTCAGGTTCCCGAAACGGATTTTGAAAAAAAGTTTTTTGCCGGAATAAAGAATTTTGCCTTCTATGAGGCTCTGAATGAAGCCTGTGTAAAAGTGCATGGCAAAGACATTGATGCCTTGATGGCTGAAAACCACTATGTAGAAATAGTTAAATGCCTTATAACAAAAGATGGTCTTGACTATGGAAGCCTGCCAAAAGGATTATTGCTATTTCACAAAACAGAAGGAACGACACACACGCCAGTTGAAGAACATCTCGAAGAAGGTGCGCAATATGCCAAAGATAAAAACGGAATTGTAAATATCCACTTCACAGTTTCGCCAGAGCACCGAGGTGAATTCAAGAAACTCATAGATGCCCGAATTGAAGGCGTAGAAAAAGAATGGGGTGTAAAATATGATATATCAATGTCGGAGCAAAAGTCATCGACCGACACTGTAGCTGTAACAATGGATAATGTGCCATATCGCGAGAATGGCAAACTTGTATTCCGTCCCGCTGGACACGGTGCATTAATCGAGAATCTTAATGACATTGATGCTGATGTGATATTCGTGAAAAATATAGACAATGTTGTACCATGTAAATTACGTGATGTAACTGTCAAATACAAAAAAGTAATAGGCGGTGTACTTGTTGACATTCAAAATAAGATTGCCGAATATGTAAAAATGCTCGAATCTGGCAATTACACTATGGCTCAAGTACGCGAAGTGATAGCATTTATGCACAATGTGTTGTGCACGCGTTACGATGAAACAAAGAAACTCGAAGATTCAGAATTGGCGGTATATTTGTTGAAAAAACTTCATCGTCCAATAAGGGTGTGTGGCGTAGTCAAAAATGACGGCGAGCCGGGTGGCGGCCCATACATAGCATATAATAGTGATGGCACATCGTCGCCTCAAATTATGGAAAGCGCGCAATTCGACAAAAACAATCCAGAAGCAATGGACTTGATAAAAAATGGAAGCCATTTTAATCCTGTTGATTTGGTATGCTATGTGAAAGATGTCGATGGTACGCACTTTGATTTGAGAAAATATGTGGACCCAGACACAGGCCTAATTTCAGAAAAATCAAAGTCAGGTGTAACTATCAAAGCTTTGGAATTGCCGGGGTTGTGGAATGGTTCGATGAGTGACTGGAACACAGTATTTGTTGAAGTTCCGATTGAAACATTCAATCCTGTAAAGACTGTAAACGACTTGTTAAGGCCACAACACCAGGGATAATATTATAGAAGAATGAAATTGAAATTTATTGTTTTCTTGCTTTTGCTATGTGCTTATATGCCGATAGCAAGCGCTCAGAATGGGAAGGTGAATAAAATATCGCAAGGAGAATATAAAGCTCTTGTGCATGATTATACCTATAATAACGATAAATGGGTGTTCAAAGGGAAACAGAATGTCGTGATTGATTTTTCGGCAGAATGGTGTGGCCCATGCAAATCGCTATCTCCCATACTTGACGAACTTGCTAAAGAATATGATGGCAAGGTGCTGTTCTACAAGGTTGATATTGACGAATGCAAAGAACTGGCTGGAGCGTATGGAATTACGTCTGTACCAACCATGCTTTTCTGCCCGGCTAATGGCAGTACACCAACAGCAATAACAGGTGCATATCCAAAAGAAGAAATAATAAATGTAATAAATTACGTGTTTAAATAACAATTTAGATTTGCTGGAAAAGGAAGTTCCGGAAGCAGCAATGCAAAATTAGCCAACTAATTTACAATGCTTTGTTTTGTAAATTAGTTGGCTTTTCTGTATTCTTTAAGTGGCCTTTAATTTATTCAACAGTATGGCGAAAGAACGGCACACTTTTGCGTCAACAAAAAACGGAGGCTGTTTCATATTTGCTTTGAAACAGCCTCCGTTTGGAACTTGCGGAGAGAACGAGATTCGAACTCGTGGTAGGATAACTCCTACGGCAGTTTAGCAAACTGCTGGTTTCAGCCACTCACCCATCTCTCCAAGGTGTTGCACTGATTTCGTCATTGCGAGTGCAAAGTTAGGCATTTTTATTTAATTTGCAAATAGTAGAACAAAAAAAATTCTTTATTTTTGCGATAAAGTTACTCAAAAAATCATGTCATGGTAAAGCGAACGAACAAAATAATTCTAAGTATCGTTTCTATATTGTTGCTAACCACAGTATTAGTTGCGGCATGGATAACTCCATTCTTTTATTTTACCGCTGGGGCAAATTTTATGATACATATATATCCCGAAACTAATATGTCGATGCTTGGTGACACTATTGCAAATTATAGCGATAATAAATTTGCAGAACGCACACTGAATATATTATCATGGATGAATGTAAATATTTCGGAATGCAATGGTGCGTATGCAATAGGGGAGGATAATACACCTTTTCAAATAGCACGCAAAATACGCCATAAAGAGCAAACGCCAGTGAAATTGATTTTCAACAACTTGCGTACAAAACAACAATTTGCCAAGATTGTAGCTCAACAATTGATGCTTAGCGAAAATGAAATAATGACTTTGCTTGAAGACAGCACATCATGCTCAATTTATGGCAAAACACCCGAAACCATAACAAATATTCTTATTCCTGATACTTATGAAGTATATTGGAACATATCTCCCAGTAAACTACTTGACAGAATGAGTAGTTATTATAATGCTTTTTGGACTGAACAACGTTTATCAAAAGCAAAAGGACAAGGATTATCTCCAGACGAGGTACAAATACTTGCATCCATAGTGGAAGAGGAAACAGCGAGAGTGGACGAATATGGCAAAGTGGCGCGGTTATACATGAATAGGCTAAAACGAAAAATGCCGCTTCAGGCCGACCCTACTGTAAAATATGCAATAGGTGATTTCACGATAAAGCGCATAACGCATTCAATGCTCGAAACAGCCTCGCCATATAACACATACCTTAATAATGGATTGCCTCCTGGCCCGATTAGATTCGCCTCAAAACGGGCGATAGATTCCGTCCTTAATGCACCACAACACGATTACTTATACATGTGTGCACGGGAAGATTTTTCGGGTTACCATAATTTTACTTCGTCTTACACACGTCACTTGGCCAATGCTCGACGATACCAACGAGAACTTAATCACAGAAATATAAAATAGAATAAAAAAATGGAAGATTGTTATGCAAATGGCAAAATCGTCACATTTGGCGAGTATGCCAATGAAGCAGAAGCAAGCATAGTAAAGGGTGTGCTTGAAACCAACGGAATCCCTTGTATTATAACGAATGGCCTATTGTCATCGTTATTACCCATTGCGCCACTTCGTGCAGGACTTGTCAAGGTGATGGTATTTGATTTCGACCTTGAAAAAGCCAAAGAGATTATGGCATCGACGCAAATAGACGACAACTCCGACTCGTCAAAGCAGGGCTAAGATTACTATTTGTGCAATGATGACACGCGCAAATGTGCAAACAGGATAGACGGTAGCATAAGCTACCGACGGATGGTCGCCTGGCAACGTGTCGTTACTGTAGTTCAGTGCCATTGGATTTGCCATAGAGCCACACAGCATGCCAGAAATGGTTCCAAAGTCGAGATGCATTACTTTCAATGCAAACAAGCCGACTATGACTACAGGAATGACTGTCAATAGAAATCCCGCCAATATCCACAGTGCTCCCTCGGGGCGCATTACGACCTCAAAGAAATGCTTACCAGCATCAAGTCCAAGGCATGCAAGATAAAGTGCAAGCCCCATTGCTCGTAACATTAAATTTGCACTTTGCGTGGTGTAGGTAATCATGTGCATTCTTGGACCAAACGTCCCAATCAATATGCCGACAATAACAGGGCCTCCAGCAAGGCCTAAACGTACAGGAGTGTCCATCCCCGGGATAAAGAATGGTATAGAACCGATGACGAGTCCAATCATCATACCGATAAACACCGATACCAAATTTGGCTCTTTTAGACTCTTAACAGCATTACCGAGAACCCTTTCTACATTTTTTATTGCTGCAGCTTCACCTACTACTGTTACACGGTCGCCGATTTGTAGTCTTAAGTTCGGCGAAGCCAACAATTGTACGCCCGAGCGATATATGCGACTTATATTTACACCATAATTGCTGCGCAATTTCAATGCACCAAGTTTTTTCCCATTTAGTTCAGGACGTGTGATTAGAATACGTTGCGATATTAATTGGCTGTCAATGGCATTCCAATCGATGTCGTCTTTGTTCCAATCGGTATTTTCTTGCTCTCCAAAAATGAAAGTAAGAGCCTTGTTGTCTTCTTCAGACGAAATTACAAGCAGTCTATCACCTTCCTGTAACACAGTAGCAGCTTCAGGTATCGACACCTTCCCGTCGCGCCATAATCGCGATACAACAAATGGGTGGCTAATTATCTTGGATATTTCACGCAAATTTTTCCCGAATACTGCTGGGTTATGTACCTGAAAAGACGAAATATACGTTGCACTATGGTCGTCATTTTCATTGTCGATGTCAGATGGTTTGACAAAAAAACGTCGGATTGCAAACAGTGCCAATATCACACCGACAACACCAAGAGGGTAGGTGACCGCACAGCCAAGAGCCGGAGAGGAATTGGGCAACCCCAACTGCTTCAGGGCATCTTGAGCTGCAGCAAGTGCAGGGGTGTTAGTAACAGCCCCACACAAAATGCCCACCATGTCGCTTATGGGAATTCCCATTACGAAACTAAGGGCTATGGATAGCAATGTACCTAAGACAACTACACAAAATGCCAACATGTTAAGTGTAATACCATCTTTGCGGAACGCACTAAAAAAACCTGGCCCAACTTGCAATCCCAGCGCATATACAAATAAAACTAAGCCGAAATCTTCGGCATACAAAAGCATGTCCTGATTGATTGAGAAACCGAGATGCCCTGCGAGAATGCCAATAAAAAATACAAATGTTACACCAAGTGATATACCGAATATTTTTATTTTGCCAAGTGCTAATCCAACCGCACATATCACAGATAGGACTACCACTGCTTGAAGAGCTGAGTGTTCAAAAAATGCGTCGTATAACCATTCCATAATTCAATGTGATGGAAAATCGTGCAAAGGTAAAAAACAGTTTCCGATTTAGCACAATAAACATTTGATAAAATCGGGAGAACAAAAAGGTCGGGATTGAAACTTTAACTTTCAACGTCGTTTTTCTATAGTTTTCGCATACAAAAAAAAACATCTGCTCAGTTCGTTCGAGAGCAGATGTTTAAATACTAAGTCTTGCGGCGAAATTTAGCTAAAAATCAATATTGTGTTTGTGTATTTGCCGAGTAAGCCACATGTTTAATAATGTCCATACAAGAATATCGGCCACAAGCAGAATATTTATATTAATATATTTGGAAAACAATATATTAAGTACACTGAAAATGGCAGAAATTGTCACAATCGAAATCATGGCTGGACGTTGCTGTATGCCCAATGCGAGCAGCTTGTGGTGAATGTGGCTTTTATCGGGCATAAATGGATTTTGCTTCTTTTTAATGCGATGCAGGAACACCCTGACGACATCAAAGCATGGAATTATAAGCGGAGCAAAAGCCGTAACCATTACTTTGCTTGCATCGGAATGCGGTATATTCCCTGAAGTGATTAATTTTATTGAAAGATAGCTGAGCAATATTCCGACAGTTAAACTCCCCGTATCTCCCATGAAAATTTTCTTTTCTTTTTCGGCGTTGCCAAACACGTTGTAATAAAAGAATGGAATAAGAACTCCCCATGTCGCAAATGCCAACATAGCATGGAAATACTGCTGGTGCAGAATCAACGATGCTCCATAGATAAATATGGCCACACTGCTCAATCCCGAGGCAAGTCCGTCAATACCGTCTATGAGATTAATTGCATTGGAAATAAATACGACCAAAAGAACCGTTAACGGATAACCGACATATTCAGGAATTTCATAGAAACCGAGAATCCCACCAAGATTGTCTATCCATACACCTCCACATATTAACATTATCGCACATGCGATTTGGACAACAAATTTAGCACGATATTTCACACCGATAAGGTCATCGGCAATGCCAACCAAATATAATGTGAGAACTGCACAGTACAGAAACAAAACCTCGGGCAACAATCTCGGAACAAAGATGCTGCTTAAATCGCTCTGGTAACCTGCTATTATGTCTATGCCGAAAGCTAAACTTAAAGAAAACAGAATTACCGGTTTAAATGCTATACCTCCTAATCGAGGTACGCTACTATGGTGTATTTTTCGCGCATCGGGAATGTCAAACAATTTCTTGCGAAAAGATATTAAAAGGATTTTAGGGATAATAATACCACTAAATACTATCGCACAAACAAGAACAAATACATAATTTAAAATCCAAAATAATGACATAATGCTACATGTTTTAGTATTGGAGTGACTTAGTTATTTTGCTGGTAAAACCAGACTGAAAAAACTTCTTTTACAACTTCTTCTGCCTACCACGTATGACTTAGATACCACACGGATAACATAACCGCATTTTTATCTATTCATTAGTGGTATTATACCAAAGGTATTTAAACCAAAGATTTTTATTATTTTATTCATACCTTGTAGTAAAGCAATTCTTCCAAGTGGGAGAATGCCACTACCTTTATTTGCTTACAAAAGTATGCAAAAAAAACATACGAAACAAAAAATAAACTTTTAAAATTAGAAATTATGCATAAAATATAGGGGAGGAGCATCACTCTTATGATACTCCTCCCTTGTTGTAGGTAGCGGGATCGAGAATTGAACTCGAGACCTCCGGGTTATGAATCCGACGCTCTAACCAACTGAGCTATCCCGCCATCTCTTTTGCTTTTGCGAGTGCAAAGTTATGTATATTGCCGCAATCTTGCAAGAAAATAATAAACTTTTTTCTACTCAAATGCTATTTTTATTGCTTGCCATTTTCACTTTGCACATTATTAGTCGCGAACAATCGTAGGCTATACTATTGGTTATTAATATAGTTAACAATCCATTCACCTACCTCGACAGTCCCATATTTGGCTCCGCCTTCGACTTGGATTTCTGGTGTGCGAACATTTGCATCGAGTGATGCATTGACTGCTTGCCTTACCAAATTTCCTTCGTCTATGAGATTAAAATGCTCAAAAAGCATAGCGACCGACAAAATCTGAGCCAACGGATTGGCAATATTTTTACCAGTTGCTTGAGGCCATGAACCATGAATAGGTTCAAAAACTGGTGTACCAGTACCAGTCGATGCCGAAGGCAATAGGCCCATCGACCCAGATATACAAGAACCTTCATCGGTTAATATATCGCCAAATGTGTTTTCGGTTACTATTACATCAAAGAATCGCGGTTCTTGTATCATACGCATAGCCGCATTGTCAACATACATATAATCGGTCGTGACTTCCGGATAATTTGGTGCCATTTCTTGCGCGACTTTACGCCAAAGGCGACTTGAGGCCAAAACATTGGCTTTGTCCACAACTGTGAGATGCCTACGGCGTTTCATTGCATAATCAAAAGCGACTTTTAATATTCGCTCGATTTCTGCACGAGTGTACAAGTTGGTGTCGTAAGCCTTATTATCGTCTTGGTATTTCTCGCCAAAATACATTCCACCTGTTAATTCTCGAATACAAACAAAATCGGCTCCTGTTACAATATCTGCACGTAATGGCGACAAATGCAGAAGGCTCTTAAATGTTTGCACTGGGCGAATATTGGCAAAAAGACCAAGCTTTTTGCGCATAGCAAGAAGACCTTGTTCTGGACGGACTTTGGCTGACGGGTCGTTATCATATTTGGGGTTTCCTACAGCTGAGAAAAGTACAGCATCTGATTCCTTGCAAATATTAAAAGTTTCTTCAGGGAAAGGGTCACCGACTTTGTCTATTGCATCGGCACCACATATTGCATTCTTAAAAACAACCGAGTGACCGAATTTGTTACAAACGGCTGACACTACGGCAACACCTTGCCTGGATATTTCTGGCCCTATGCCATCACCTGCAAGTACAGCAATTTTTAGATTCATAATGTTTGTTATTATTTTTATATTACATATTTTCTACAATGTTCAACATCTTTATTGTGGCTTGGATTGCAGCCTCAATCTGGTCGGCATCAAGACCTCGGGTTTTTATGATGTGACCGTTGTGTTCCCAAGTAATGTTGGTTTGTACGAGAGCATCGGTACGTCCTCCAGGGGGAATACTGACTGTATAATTGGTCAACATCGGGAAATGCCTGTTAAGATTCTCTTTATAAATCTTTTTAATGGCTTTAACAAAAGCATCATATTGCCCATCGCCTACGGCACTTTGCTGGTATTCGACCCCATTGACTTCAAGTTTGATTGTAGCCGTGGGGCGCAGTCCTTGCGATAAACTTAGTGCATAATTGATGATTTTAACTTTATTGGCTGGCGTATTGTGCTTTAAAACATCCGACACTATGTAAGGTAAATCATCAGGAGTGACAATTTCCTTTTTATCGCCAAGTTCAATGACACGTTGCGTGACTTTCTTTATGTCGCTTTCTGTAAGCTCAATACCCAACGATTCCAGATTTCTACGGATATTTGCCTTGCCTGACATTTTGCCTAATGCATATTGTCGCACACGGCCAAATCGTTCGGGCAATAAATCATTGTAATACAAATTATTCTTATTGTCGCCATCAGCATGGATGCCGGCACATTGAGTGAATACAAATTCGCCAACGACTGGTTGATTGGGAGGGACAACAACACCCGAGAAAGATTCTACGATATGGCTCACTTTGTTAATTTGCGTTTCATCAATATCTGTAGATTTATGCAGCATATCATGTACAACTGCAACCACGCTTGCAAGCGGGGCATTGCCAGCACGTTCTCCAAGTCCGTTGATAGTACAATGCAAGCCTTTCACACCGACAAGTCCTGCAGCAAATGAGTTGGCCGTAGCAAGGTCGTAATCATTATGTGCATGAAAATCAAAATGAACATTTGGATACTTTGATACCATTCGTTTGCAATACTCATATACTTGATTGGGATTCAGTATTCCAAGTGTATCAGGCAGCATGAATCGTTTTATTGGCAAATCAATCAAGCGGTCCATTAGTCCATACACATATTGGGGCGACTTTATAATGCCATTCGACCAGTCTTCAAGATATATATTAATGTCGAATCCGGCATCAAATGCTTGTTGTACATTTTTATATATATCATTGCAGTGTTCGTCGAGTGATTTTCCGAGCTGACATTCGCAATGTCTTTGAGACCCTTTTGCAAGCAAGTTAATGACACGCCCACCAACGTCATTGACCCAGTTGATGGAAAGGCCATTGTCAACAAACCCAAGGATTTCTATTTTGTCGATATTTCCCGTAGCTCTTGCCCAATCGCAAACTGTGCGTACTGCATCAAATTCCCCAGAAGACACTCGTGCCGATGCAATCTCAATACGTGGAACATTAAGCTCGCACAATACCAGCCTTGTGATATTCAACTTTTCGGATGTCGAGAACGACACTCCCGAGGTCTGTTCACCTTCGCGCAGCGTAGTGTCTAATATTTCTATTTGCATGTGCAAGGCATTTTTAGTATGTTATGGAACTGGACTCCTCCCATTTTTCGATTTCTGCAATGTTGTTAAGGAGAAAATCGATGTCGTCGAATCCGTTAATGATACATTCTTTTTTATATGGACTAATATCAAACTTTTCTGTTTCACCTGTGGCGTTGTTTGAAACTGTTTGTTCCAACAAATTTACCGTTACGGTCATATTATTGTCATTCTCTATTGATTGGAACAAATTGGCAAGAAATTGTTCGGTGACAACCACTGGCAACAAACAATTATTTAAAGCGTTATTCTTAAAAATATCGGCAAAGAAACTGGATATTACGACTTTAAAGCCATATCCTGCAACGGCCCAAGCTGCGTGTTCACGACTCGACCCTGAACCAAAATTTTTACCAGCGACAAGAATCGAGCCTTTGTATTTTGGGTTGTTTAATACAAATGTGCTAATAGGATTGCCATCTTTGTCATATCGCCAGTCGCGGAAAAGGTTGTCACCAAATCCTTGTCGTGAAGTCGCTTTAAGGAAACGGGCAGGTATTATTTGGTCTGTATCGATATTTTCTCGGGGTATTGGAACGCATGTAGATGTGAGCGTTTGAAATTTATCTTTCATACTAAATATGCATTTTTTTGAATGTTACAATAATGATGGATTTGTAATTTTCCCTGTAATTGCCGCAGCTGCGGCAACAAGTGGTCCAGCAAGTATGGTTCTTGCTCCAGGACCTTGCCTCCCTTCAAAATTACGGTTGGACGTTGAAACAGCGTATTTCCCCGCTGGAACTTTGTCGTCGTTCATTGCCAGACAGGCCGAACATCCCGGTTGGCGTATTTCAAAACCAGCATCATTCAAAACCTTATCCAAACCCTCCTCTTTGATTTGCTTGAATACTTTCCAAGAGCCAGGAACCAACCATGCTGTAACTGACTGCGCTTTCTTTTTCCCTTTAACAATTGAAGCAAAAGCCCTGAAATCCTCAATTCTGCCATTTGTGCAGCTTCCGAGGAAAACATAATCAATAGGGAAGCCTTCAAGTGATTGCCCGGGGGTAAATCCCATGTATTCGAGCGACTTGGAAAATGAGATTCGTCCACTTTCTTCAATTTGGTCAATGGCCGGAATTTTACCGCCGATTTCTACGCCCATTCCCGGATTGGTTCCATAAGTTATGCGCGGATTTATATCTGCAGCATCAAAAACAATTTCTTTGTCAAATATGGCATCATCTCCACTTTTCAATTTCGTCCAATAGGAGAGGGCTTTGTCCCAATTTTCGCCTTTAGGTGCATACTCACGTCCTTTTATATAGTCGAATGTAACTTCGTCGGGTGCAATCATGCCCCCTCTGGCTCCCATCTCGATACTGAGGTTGCACACAGTCATGCGACCTTCCATCGACATGTTACGTATTACATCGCCAGCATATTCAACAAAATAACCCGTAGCACCGCCTGTAGTCATTTTACTTATTATGTATAATGCCACATCCTTTGCCGTAACGTATGGTTTTAATTTGCCATTAATAGTAATTCTCATTGACTTTGGTTTGGGTTGTATAATGCATTGCGAAGCAAGCACCATTTCAACTTCGCTGGTCCCTATACCAAAAGCTATTGCACCAAATGCTCCATGTGTCGATGTGTGACTATCACCACAAACTATTGTATATCCAGGCAATGTCAGCCCATTTTCAGGTCCGATTACATGTATGATGCCATTTTGTGGGTTTCCAAGTCCAAATAAAGTGAGTCCAAAGTCAGTTGCGTTTTTGGTTAATGCATCAACTTGGTTTCGCGACACCGAATCTGCAATTGGCAATTCTTGATGCAAAGTTGGAATATTATGGTCGGGCGAACAGAATGTTTTTTGCGGTCTGAAAACTTTTATTCCGCGTTCACGCATATCATTAAACGCTTGAGGGCTTGTAACTTCGTGGCAATAATGCCTGTCGATATATAATAAAGACGTATCACCAGGCAGCGTTTTTACCACGTGCGCATCCCATATCTTATCGAATAAGGTGTTCATATATATTAATTGTAAAATTAGTGTACAAATTTATTAATTGCATCTATAAAAGCTTCGGCTGAAGCTGCGACAATATCGGTATTTGCCGAGAAACCATAGTAATGGTTGCCCTCATATTCAACTGTCATGTGTACTTTTCCGACGTCGTTACTACCACGGGTAATGGCTTGAATAAGGAACTCTTCTACAACCATTCTGCGATGAATAATTTGCTTAATGGCATTTATGGCAGCATCTACTGGGCCGTTGCCCGAAGAACAAGCCTCAAATTTCTCAGATGCTATATCCAAGCAAACGCTTGCCACAGATTGCAATCCGATACCTGCTGTAACTTGAAGGAAATCGAGTTTAATACGAGCATCTTTATTAAGGTGCTTGCCTACGAGCATCATTATATCATCATCGTTGATGTCTTTTTTACGGTCGGCAAGTTTGAGGAATGATTCGTATGCTTTATCCAAATCTTCTTTCGACAGCTCTACTCCCAACAAGTGCAAGCGATGCTTCAATGCTGCTCGACCACTACGGGCTGTCAACACGATGGAATTTTCGTCAATGCCGACATCACGAGGGTCGATAATTTCATAACTTTCCCGATTTTTAAGCACGCCATCTTGATGAATGCCCGAGGAGTGAGCAAATGCGTTTCGACCTACAATCGCTTTGTTTGGCTGGACAGGCATATTCATAAGGCTGGAAACCATGCGACTCGTTTTGTAGATGCGATTAGTTGTGATATTCGTATTAATGTTCAAATCCTTATGGCTTTTGAAAATCATAGCGACTTCTTCAAGCGAAGTGTTGCCAGCCCGTTCTCCTATACCATTAATAGTTACCTCGGCCTGTCGGGCTCCATTTAAAATGCCACAAATAGTGTTGGCCGTAGCCATACCAAGGTCGTTATGGCAATGTGTTGCAATAATGGCTTTGTCAATACCATCAACATGGTCAACAAGATACTTAATCTTTGCACCAAACTCTTCAGGAAGGCAATATCCTGTTGTGTCGGGGATATTCACAACAGTTGCTCCAGCCTTGATAACAGCTTCTATAACTCTGGCAAGGAATTCATTGTCTGTACGACCAGCATCTTCAGCATAAAATTGTACATCTTCGACAAATTTCTTGGCATATTTCACAGCCTCTACAGCTCGTTCAAGTATTTTTTCCCGAGTCGAATTAAATTTATAATTAATATGGTAGTCCGACGTGCCAATACCTGTGTGAATACGTCCGCGTTTAGCATACTGCAACGCTTCTGCCGCCACCTTAATGTCATTTTCTACGGCACGTGTTAATGCACATATTGTTGGCCATGTCACGGCCTTGGAGATTTCAACCACCGAATGAAAGTCACCTGGACTTGACACTGGGAAACCTGCTTCGATAACATCCACACCGAGCTCTTCAAGGGCTTTAGCTACTTCTACCTTTTCTACGGTGTTGAGCTGGCAACCTGGCACCTGTTCGCCATCACGCAGCGTGGTGTCAAAAATGTAAAGACGATTGTTACTATCCATAGTTCTTTATTATAATAAAAACGCCTTTCTTTGCTTTGGGAAGAAAGGCGTTCGTTAATTTCTGTTCCTAAAATATTCGTTTTGCGAGGAGCAACACTATAAAAAGATTAACGTAACTCATCTTCCGCTACTTGGGTAATAGTAGTAGGATGGACGATAGGTTAATTTCTATTATGTGATTGCTATTCCACATGGCACTTTGATTATTTATCGCTGCAAAGTTAAACTATTTGTGCAATATAACAAACGAAATGCAATAAAAAACTTCATAAAATTATCTTTTTTGCACAACTGGTCTGTTTTTTATGTGGTCTAAAACAATTGTTTTGACAATATTCAATTTTTTTGTTGGATATAATTACAAAGCGAACACGTAATTTTTATTACCTTAGCGAAAAAATTACACTCATGAAATTGAAAACAATTATATTGGTCGCCATAATATTCATGGCTCATGACATTTACGCTATGGATAAAAATTCTGGAAACAACTCAGCTATTCAACATTTTGGTTGGGGAGCCGATGTCGGTAGCACTATAGATATAGCAAGTAATGATATGTCTTCAATTGATATTGATGCTTATTTTGGTTACAAAAATAACTTTTTCAGAATCATAGGAGTAGGGGCTGGCATAAAAAGTGCGATAGGAAACAGTTACACATTTATCCCTGTTTATGCTATTTTGCGTACTAATTTTACCCAAAGGCCAACGCTATGTTTTATGGATTTGAAATTAGGCTACTCATTCAACACTTTAAAAGAGGATGCGACCCAAAACTCGTTCATGGGAAGTGTTGGACTGGGATTTAACCTGTATTCGAGACGAGAATTTAAGTCGCACTTAATTTTGGCATACACATTCATGAATACAGACAGCTATTACACTGGCAATGTTTATAATGAAATAAATAATTACAGTGGGATGTCGGTAAAAATAGGCATAAGTTTTTAAACAAAAGCGTCATCCTGATAATAACAGCCCCCAAATACAGATATGTAGTAAATGCGATAATAAAGACTTAGCCTTACGAGATGGCAGCAATACATTTGCTCGTATATAATAAAGGCAATCGGTAAAAAGACGAAAGAAATACAAAAACCTTATAAATTACTTTCTGCGTCGGCAAACACAGTTGGCTATGGAGTGCGGACATTTTTAGATGAATCAGGAACCGCAATCAACAATCTTTCATTTGACGTATTTATGTACATGCGACTAAGACAAAAGCAACATGACAGCAGTAATCACCATTTATCTTTATAAAGGCTCAGCCCAATATTACCAAGAAGCTATTGTGAAAACGGTTACAGGTTCTAACCAGCTTCCAGCAATGTATTGATGAAATTGATTAGCATAAAGAGGGTACAAGAAAACCGTGACCCATATGTCACATAATTGGCATTATGTTAAATAAAGAATTGATATAATTAGAGAAACGCCTCCCCCCCCCCCTATTTTTTGTGACAGATAAAACAACACGTCCAACATGTAACCACTATATGTTGGACGTGTACATATATCTGGACTGAATTACTTTAGCAGTAGCTCAAAATCACAGACATCCAATTTCTGGCCGAATTTTGTTCCGACTTTCTCAAAATGAGAAACTTTTTTGAACCCAAACTTTTGATGGAAACGTATGCTATTATGATTATCACCAGTAATACAAGCAATCAATGCATAGTATCCCATTCTTTTACATTCAGATACCAATTCTTGCATAAGGGCAGACCCTATTCCTTTGGATTGATACGTACTTGAACAATATATAGTCGTTTCTACAGTTTCGTTATATGCTGCACGTTCTTTCCATTTATGAGCATAGCAGTACCCTATAACACAGTCATTTTCTGTTTCATAAACAAAAAACGGGAAAACAGAAGAAATGTCATGAATACGGCATTCCATTTCTTCAACTGATACTGGGCAAATTTCAAAGCTTATAGTAGTATTAACAACGTATTCATTATATATACGTGCTACAGCCGCTGCATCTGCCAGCCTTACGGATCTGACTCGACCTTTAATTGCCATTACAACATTCCACCTATCAAATCGTTAACGTCATCAATGTTATGCCTAAGCATATAATCATTTATATATTCTATTATTTTTATAGTGACCGTCGGGTCAATAAAATTAGCAGTTCCTACCTGTATCGCAGATGCTCCAGCCAGCAAAAACTCAATAGCATCACGCCCATTCATTATACCACCTAACCCTATTACGGGAATATTTACAGCGTGCGCTGTTTGCCAGACCATTCTTACTGCAATTGGACGTATGCAAGCTCCCGACAATCCTCCTGTAATTGTTGAAAGGTATGGCTTACGCGTTTCCACATTAATCGCCATGCCTAAGAAAGTATTAGTTAATGACACAGCATCGGCTCCTACAGCTTCCACAGCCTTGGCGATTTCGGTGATGTCTGTCACATTTGGCGACAACTTTACTATGATTGTTTTGTGGTATGCTGCACGTACCGCGCTTACAACCGTTTCAGCCCCTGTACATGTCGTGCCGAAAGCCATTCCTCCTTGTTTTACATTCGGGCAAGAAATATTGATTTCGACTGCATTGACGTTTTCAACATCGTTCAACTTTTCACAGACAGCGACGTAATCAGCCACCGTACTACCAGATACATTAACAACTATCTGAGTGTCGATGTGCTTAATGCGTGGATATATATTATTGATAAAATAATCGACACCATGATTTTGCAATCCAACGGCATTCAGCATCCCTGATGGGGTTTCAACCATGCGAGGATAAGGATTGCCTTCGCGATGATTTAATGTAGTACCCTTTACAACAAAACCTCCTAAGCGAGATAAATCAAAGAAATCGGCAAATTCTTCGCCATAGCCAAAAGTTCCAGAAGCGGTCATCACGGGATTCTTGAGTTCAAGCCCCCTTATTGATACTTTTAATTTTCCCATTTTAAGTCATTTGTGTTAAATACCGGACCATTCTTGCATACACACACATTTCCAGCCGATACTGTGTCTTCAACACAGCACAAGCATGCACCAATTCCGCAAGCCATCATATTTTCCAGCGAAACTTCGCAATCAATATGTCTCTCACGGGCAATTTTTGCAACTGCTTTCATCATTGGCAGTGGGCCGCAACATTGTATTAAATCAAAATCGGACTGAAGTATCTTATTTTGTGTCACAAACCCTTTCTCACCCATGCTGCCATCTTCGGTCGACAAATACAATACACCGTATTTTGCAAATTCGTCGATTAGCAGTAAATCTTCTTTACTTTTTGCTCCAATAAGATACGACACTAAACAACCCTGTTCCTTTAGTATCTTACCCAATAATAATAAGGGGGCAACGCCAACACCACCGCCAACGAGCAATATTTTTCCACCTTGCTTTATACTAAAACCTTTACCCAAAGGCAACACAAGATTTAAAATATCTCCGCGTTGAACTTGCAGTAAATGATGCGTTCCTTTGCCGGCATCACGCACCAAAATCCATAGTTCATTACGGAGCTTGTCAACAAAGTTAATCGAAATTGGGCGGCGCAGGTAAGTGTCACGGCAATTAATATACACCTGAACAAATTGCCCTGGTAGCATATCTGGCATGATTCCGTCAATTGGTGCCAATTTTAGCAAGCCGTATAAATCGCCCATGCGAATGTTATCGACTACTTTGAAATTCTTGACATATTTCTTCATAATATGAAAATTTTAGTACAAAACTACAGAAATAGTTGATTAAAAACAAACCGTATTGAATATTTGCTTATTGACTGCTTGGTACAAATGATTCAAAACTATTGTCGGAATAAAAAACCATTACATTGACGATTCGTTTGTCCGTCGAAACTGATTTTTTTTGTTGCTGGAACCGGTTTACTTCCCTAATCACCGTCTCAAATGTTTGAGCTTCATTTTCCTTGCCATCGCTACCCATGCCATCTTCATTGGCATCAAGCTCATCCGACAGGTTATCATCGAAAACTATACGATTGGGTCGCTCATTTTCCTCAGGAGCAGCAGTTTCGTCTTCAAACCATTTAGACTGCGTTTCAGATATTTGCATATCGTCGCTTGTTTCTGATTGTAAAATCATTGGCTTTTCTCCAAACATCAACCACATAATTGACAAATTGGGGTATGCTGCATGAATTTTAGATATAACCTCGTTGCTTATTTTTTTATTTCTGCCATTGAGCAACTGAGAAACGGTAGGTCGAGGTATGTCACATTTATCTGCAAATTGAGAATTTGCAATATTGTTCTCTTCCAAGAAATATTTTATCCGCGCTACAATATCCATACTGTTTACAAAAACAAATAACAGTGATTTGCAAATGTACGAAACTTCATCGAGATACGCAAATTTGCATTTTTAAATTGATATGCAAACACAAATCAAGATGCCAACCCATTCAAAAGGCTGTTCGCGAAAGAATAAAGCAAAACTATAGATACTACAATATAATAATCTGAATTACAACTATTAAATCTTCGAAATATACACTATTAATACAAACAACTCGCAACCCACGCCACACCCTTGCGCTTTGCAATACATAATATGTATAAATATTTAATATACAGATAATTATACACTGTGTTAATAAAGGCAAATGTAGTGTAATTTACATTTGTTGTCGCATTTTGCATTGTGTGCGATATTAAACTAATTCTTGCTTTGTTCAAAATGGCCTGAATCTCACAACCGCAATATTTGCATTGCCAAACCATGAAATACACCAATAGTTCGCAATTGGGAATTGGTATATTTACCATGTCCGATTTTTTTCTTGGACTTGTGGTAGATATACCATCCACCTTCCAGAATGATTTCGTTTATCCACTACCATCACAGTCCTATGTGCGCCAAATCACTTCGATGTTTTGCAACAAACATATTTTGTGATAATTTCCATTTTTATTTTGTTACATAAAAAGAATTATTACTATTTTTGAAGAAAAAACTATGTCAGACGACTACGTTACTTCCCAAATATTATTATCCCAAACATGGCTGTTTCGTTTTGCTTATAATTTAACATCTGATATTGAAGATGCTAAAGATTTGTTGCAAGAAACGGTCTTGAAAATACTTGATAACAAAAAGCGCTTTACACAAGACACCAATTTTAAAGGTTGGTCAAGTGTTATAATGAAAAACATTTTCATTAACCAACAACGTCATGCGCAAAAATTCAAAACTCCAAGCCATAATGACACTGATGTTCGGACAACAAACGCTCCTCAATTCACTGCTACAGATTTGACACCAGAAACGACTTTTGCAGTAAAAGAAATTATAGAAAAAATCAATGGCTGCCCAAATGGGTGTTGCCACTTGTTACGTATGTTTCTCGAAGGGTACTCCTACAAAGAAATAGCAAAAAAATTCTCCTTACCTGTTGGAACAGTTAAAAGTCGCATATTCTTGGCAAGAAAATGGCTTAAGTCAATCCTTTGAGGATACAAATAATACTGTAAATGTAAAAATGGTATAACAATCTGTGATATGTATAATATTCGGTGCTTTTACAGTTATTAATTTTGCAATATTAGATAAAACTAATTTACTATGTTAAAGAAAATCCGGTTAACGCTTGCTATTTTGTTTTTTGCAGCCATTATATTGCTGTTTCTCGATTTTACAGGAAGCATACATGCACTGTTCGGCTGGATGGCAAAAATTCAGTTCCTACCAGCATTGCTTGCTTTAAATGTAGGTGTAGTAGTTGCATTAGTGGTTCTGACACTTGTTTTAGGACGCATATATTGCTCTGTTATATGCCCACTTGGTGTCATGCAGGATGTAATTTCATGGATTAACTCCCGCAAGAAAAACAAACGTCGCCGTTTCAGCTACTCTCCTGCGAAAAATTGGTTACGATATTCTGTTCTTGCTTTATTTGCAATAGCCCTAATTGCAGGGGTCACCTCCATTGCCGCACTTATTGCACCATATAGTGCTTTTGGTCGAATTGCCAACAACTTGTTTGCCCCTATTTATGGTTGGGGCAACAACATATTGGCTTATTTTGCCGAGCGAGCCGATAGTTATGCATTTTACCAAACAGACGTATGGCTAAAGAGTTTACCAACATTAATCATTGCAGTAATAACATTTTTGGTGATTGCCACTTTGGCTTGGCGCAATGGGCGTACATACTGCAACACGATTTGCCCAGTTGGCACTGTGTTAGGTTTCTTATCCAAATATTCTTTATTTAAATTACATATTGATGCCAATAAGTGCCGTAGTTGCAGCCTTTGCTCAAAGCAATGCAAGGCTTCATGCATAGACTTTAAGAATCATACAATTGATTATAGCAGATGCGTAGATTGCATGAATTGCATCGATAGTTGTGAATTTGGTGCTATATATTATGGTCGGTCGCCAAAGAAAAAAGTAAATGTGGCCACCAAAAACACAACCGACACAGCACGACGCACCTTTATTATCTCTACTGTGGCAACAGCAGCAACAGCGACACTTAATGCCCAAGAGAAAACAGTAGATGGAGGATTGGCCGTAATACAAGATAAAAAGGCTTCACACCGACATACCCACCTTGAACCGCCAGGAGCATTGAGCTTAAAACATTTTGCACAGCATTGTACAGCATGTCAATTGTGCGTATCGGTCTGCCCCAACGGTGTGTTGCGTCCTTCAACCGATTTGACAAGATTGATGCAACCGGAAATGTCATACGAGCGTGGATATTGTCGGCCTGAATGCAACAAGTGTTCACAAGTTTGCCCGGCAGGGGCAATAACGCCTATAACAGTTGCCGACAAATCGGCAACACATATCGGTCATGCCGTGTGGATAAGCAAAAATTGTATTCCACTCACAGATGGACAAGAGTGTGGAAACTGTGCCCGTCATTGCCCAGCAGGTGCCATCATAATGGTTCCTTCCGATTCAAGCAATCCTGACTCACCGAAAATTCCTATCATCAACGAAGAACGTTGTATCGGTTGCGGAGCTTGCGAGAACTTATGTCCAGCCCGGCCTTTCAGTGCAATATATGTTGAAGGACACGAAGTACATCACGAACAATAAATCCCAACGATTTTATGGAAAATGACAAAAATATATCGCGACGCAGATTCCTTAAGACCCTTGGAGCTGCAAGCGCAACAATTACTGCAACAAGCCTCATAGGCTGTAGCAATGAAAACGAAGGGCAAGCCCCTACAACTGGTTCTACAGGTGAAATGACCTATCGGACCAACCGCCATACAGGCGACCGGGTATCGCTCCTCGGCTTTGGCATGATGCGCCTACCATCATTAAGTGGAAGAAGTGCCAGAGAAGGCAATGATGGCATTGACCAAGAAATGGTAAACCAAATGGTTGATTACGCCTTAGAGCATGGCGTAAATTATTTTGACACTTCTCCGGCCTACTGCCAAGGGATGTCGGAAACAGCTACTGGTATTGCGCTTAGCCGCCACCCTCGCGACAAATATTTTATAGCGACTAAGTTGTCAAATTTTGCTAAATCTACATGGCCTCGCGAAAAATCAATCGAAATGTATCACAATTCCTTGAAAGCCTTGCAGGTCGATTATATCGATTATATGTTGCTGCATAGTGTGGGGAATGGAGGTATGGAAGAATTTGAGAACAGATACATCAAAAATGGCATTCTCGAATTTCTGCTCGAAGAACGCACAGCAGGGCGCATTCGCAATTTGGGCTTCTCGTTTCATGGCGATATTGCAGTATTTGACAATCTTCTTGCACAAAACGACAAATATAAATGGGATTTTGTGCAGATACAAATGAATTATATCGACTGGGAAAACGCAAAAGACATAAACGAAAGAAATGCGAACGCAAAATATTTGTACGACGAACTCGAAAAGCGCAACATACAGGCTATAATAATGGAGCCATTGCTTGGCGGTCGCTTATCTAACCTCCCCAACAACATTATGGCTCGCCTGAAGCAACGAGATGCCGAGAAAAGCGTTGCATCGTGGGCTTTCCGTTTCGCTGGCACATATTCCAATGTGCTAACTGTGCTTAGTGGCATGACTCGAATGGAACATCTACAAGACAATTTGAATACTTATTCGCCATTGCAACCATTAAGCGAAGACGATATCACATTCTTGCAAGAAACAGCGACATTAATGCTGCAATACCCTACCATTCCTTGTAATGACTGCAAATATTGCATGCCATGTCCGTATGGTATTGATATTCCCGCAATATTGCTACACTATAACAAGTGTCTAAACGAGGGCAATGTAATAGCCAACCCGCAAAACGACAAATACCAAGAGGCTCGGAGAATATATCTTATAGGCTATGACCGCAGTGTTCCCAAACTGCGTCAAGCAAGCCATTGCATAGGATGCAACCAATGTTCTCCGCATTGTCCGCAACGCATCAATATACCAAATGAATTGCATAGAATTGATGCTTATGTGGAACAACTAAAACAAAACATTGAATATTCATAAATCAAAATAAATTTATATGAAGCAATTTATTCCAACAATAATAGCCAGCGCTGCATTAATCATGGCTTCTACTGCTATTGCACAAACCGTATCTGAAGGGAAGCCAACTCCCGGAATTGATGGGAACAAGTATGTGCCTTATGAAGAGCGGACAGGCAATGAATCAATAGTTTATTTCACTCGCGACCTAAGTTCTGAAGGGCTTATCAAAGCATACGAGCAAGTATGCGCCAATATTGAAGGTCGTGTTGGCGTAAAATTACATACAGGGGAACAAAATGGGCCAAATATTATACCGCGAGAATGGGTAAAAGACCTGTTGCAGAAAGATTTACCCAACGCACACATAGTTGAAACGAATACATATTACACAGGTGACAGATATACAACCGAACAGCATCGCGAAACCATAAAAGTGAATGGTTGGACATTTTGTCCTGTCGATATAATGGATGAAAACGATACAGTAACATTACCGGTAAATGGAGGAAAATGGTTCGATAAAATGTCTGTCGGCAGTCATTTAGTCGATTATAACTCACTCGTGGTACTCACCCACTTCAAAGGCCACACTCAAGGAGGTTTTGGCGGAAGCAACAAAAACATAGGAATCGGTTGTGCCGACGGACGTATTGGCAAAGCGTGGATACACACAACACCCAACCAAGACAATCAATGGGATATAGCTAAAGAAGAATTTATGGAGCGAATGACAGAATCCACAAAATCAGTTATCGACCACTTTGGGAAGCATATAACTTATATCAACGTAATGCGCAATATGTCAGTTTCTTGTGATTGTGAAGGCGTAAATGCTGCTCCAGTGGTTACACCGAATGTCGGGATTCTCTCTTCGACCGATATCCTCGCCCTTGACCAAGCCTGCGTTGACCTCGTTTATGCTATGACCGAGGCCGAACACCACGATTTGATAGAACGTATCGAAACGCGGCACGGACTTCGCCAATTATCTTATATGAAAGAACTTGGCATGGGAAATGACCGTTATATCCTTATTGACCTCGACAATGATGGAAAGCGCATAACTGCGGCTGAAGCTGTTAAAGGCTTAAAACCATTTACACAAGAATAAGAATACTGCAGCAAAAACAAGAAAGGCGAAGAACGCCATACAATGCATCAGACTTTCTTCGCCTTTCTGTTTTGCTTTGCTCATTTAAGAAATACCCCCTCAAAAGCCAATTACTTATATTCACCTTAAGATTTATTCCTGATTATTCATCAATTTACCAAGGTCAGCAATTGTGTTTTTATAAATTCCATCTAATATATGGCTGTTTACAAGGTTGTCGGTGTAATATCTCGGAATCTCTTTGAAACCATATTTTGCTCCCAATATGGCACATGCAACTGCAGCATTGGTATCTGCATCGCCGCCACAGTTGACCACCGACAGCAATCCATCAACGAAACTATTGCAATGCCACAAGCACCACAGAGCCACAGCCAGTGTTTTAAACGTATAACCCATCGATGCGTCATCGACCGACAGCAAGTCAAGGCTCCGCACGGAAGCTGCCTTATTCACATATTCCACAATACGGCTGTCATAACGCTTAGCAATTGCCAGAATCTCGCCAAGCGACAACTCGCGACCATTGAATATCAGGTTTTGAATTATATTTACCGCAATCACACACGAACCAGTGCAACGAGGGTCGTAATGCGTCAAACGGCAAATATTAGCCACCTCGATTTCGGTCACCACTGGCGATGTTCCCATGATAGAAGTGCGCATAAGCCCACCATTGGCAGCACTTTTGCGACCGCCTATTTGCCATGTTATTTCCGAAGCCTTTATGGGATTATTCAAGTAATCCCTCATGCAAAGCACATTGAATGTGTGACGACCTATTCCGAGTGGCTCACCATTGAACCACCGGATAAAGTTTTGCGCCGTAGCTTGCAAGTCGAAATGATTGTTGCGCCTTGCAAGGGCGATGCAAATCATCATGTCGGTGTCGTCGGTCCAACTACCTCGTTGCCAACGACTGCGGTGGCGGTCTTGCACAATTTGGTCGTAATGCTCAAGTCCGTCAGGATAGTTCGCCAAGACCTCTGCACGTGTCATAAATTCGGCACCAAGCCCCAGCGCATCCCCTATTGCCTGCCCATATATGCACCCCTTTATACGATTTTTCACCATCGAAGATAACGTTAATTTTAAATGATGGTCAATTATATCGCTGATTTTGTCTTTTGCCTGTTCGGCAAAGTTCCTGAAAAACTCGGGCTGGATTTTTCTTATAGAATCTTCATACCCATTCAAATCCCACAAATTGTAATAGGGCATTCCCTCCTTAATACATTTGCGCTGAGATGAGTAATCGGTGCCAATGACAATATAGTCCACGGCATTGGGAATGCCAACTTCCTTTATGCGTCTGACAGCATTCATTCCTCCACCGCCAACGCCAATTACCAATATTCGAGGCTTCTGCATAATATCACCTAATACTTGTTTCATATTTTTAAAGCCTTTATTTCTTCTGACATAATCAGTTTTCCGAAGAACTCCTGTCTATTCTTTTAACTTCATGCGAGGTCTGTTTCATTGTGCCGTCGATTAATTGGTATGTTATGACATGTTCTTCGCCACTTGCATAAACCACCTTTTCCACTTGCTTGTATATTTTAACCTCACCGTCCATAAGTTTTGCCCAAATCTCAGTCCTTGAACAACAACCAATTTGTTGCGCAATGAAGATGGTTTTATTTTCGTGGTCAAATACCGTTTTTGAACGCTTGTTTTCATCTGTAATCAAAGGGTTAAAATTATCGACAAATCTACCAAAGACCCCATCCATGGGTTCTAAAACACCTTTGTAATCAGGGGCATTTGCCACATCAAAGCAAGCATAACCTTTGTCGCTATATCCTTCAGAAGCGAGTATGAATTCCATTTCTCCGTCAAAATCGACATCCATAAAACCAGCATCAAAGATTTCATCCAACTGTTGCGCAACATTAAACATGAAATCATCATACTCGAGAGTCACGTCAAGCGATTTATCATTTTCCTCCTCCCTATCATATACTGTAGAGTAGGCATGTTGAAACTGAAAATAAAGCGGGCCATCAGTAACGATATATTTGTTTATACTATCTCCCCGTTGAAGTTTGAATTGCGAAGATAATATCAACAACACCTTTCTATGTCATGCAGTCCACGACGTACAACTCTTTGTGCGTTAACCGTGAATCTGCATTGCAAATGTAATGCTTTGCGAAACAAAAAGCAAATAATCATTATAGGTTCTTACCACTCAATAACTTGCAAACTGTTCCAGCAAAGTAGTATTGTGTGGCGTGGGGCTGTTTTCTATCCATTCCATTAATTTCCTTAGGCTTTGCATGGCAAAATTAATGGTTCACATAGAAGGTGCAATACGAAAAATGGTTAGTTTTTGTGACTTTTGAAAATTAACTATTCTTCTACTGTTGGTTTACCGTAGAACTTGATTGTGTCGCCAATCTTCAGACAGTTATTTGGAACATCGTCTTCAGTCCAGTTGGTTTTGCCTTTGCGCCACAACGAATAAGGCATGAATGTGGCAGGCATTTCAATATGGTCGCCATCGCCAGTCGGGAATGAGCATAAGTCAAGGTTCGGTTTGATGCGTTTATAGGTATTCATCAGTTGCCAATATCGCTTGTTGGTCAGCTCTACTTTCGACAGTCCGAAAAATTTAAGCAAGTACATTATCAATTCCACCTCTTTGGTCGAAACTGTTGCATCTTTTTTGCGCTTCACCGAAAAATATTTGTTCATGAATTGCGACAAGTCGTAAACGAAGCAACTTTGCATGATTGCGTTGTTGGTCAACTTGTCCCAAGTCACCAAGCGCATAAATTCCCTGTTGGTGGCATATATTTCTTTGTTTGCCTCCATCATTTCCAATATTTTTGTGATTAGCAATTTCGATGAACTTTCCACTGTCGTTCCGTCATCGTTGGTAAATGTCACTTTTACTACATTTTTAAGTTCGGCCAGCGTTTCACCAATGGTCGGTTTCAATAAAAACACATAATGCTTGCGATTACGCTCAACGAGATACATACACAGCACATACAGGTTTATCATGCACACCTGTTTGCCCTCATCAATCAACTCGTCTTGCAGCTTTTCGAGCCGCTTGTCGGTGATTACTTTCTTCGTGACAGCCTCCAAAATGTCATTGCAATGTCCATTGATAAACTCATCTATTGTAAGCCCATCATATATTTCCCGACCCTCCTCGTCGGTCAATCGGGAACGCACTTTTTCGTCGTAGAACTCCAAATAATCAAAGATGGTGAAATGCGCGTTGCCGTTATCATCCACCATAATATGTTGCCCAAAAGAATCCATAGTATCGTATGTAATATAAATATATACGCACCAACAAACTACGTTATTGTATTCCAACGCAACGGAAATACCATGCACAACAGGCATGTTTATTATTTTTTAACACATATTG
Organism: uncultured Muribaculaceae bacterium; assembly: GCA_944321715.1. GTDB lineage: Bacteria > Bacteroidota > Bacteroidia > Bacteroidales > Muribaculaceae > Avimuribaculum. The sequence continues at coordinate 48,360 of CALUMJ010000002.1, forward strand.
GTCGTAAATGCAACAATGTGTCGTATATTCTTACTTAAATTTGCAGCATGATTAAATGCTTGACAAGAAATATCACACTGTGGTTAAGCATTATTGCTGTTGCAATAAGCAGTGTTGCCCAATTCCACCATCATACAGATGGGGGGCATATTCACATTATATACAACACAATAATTCAAGCAGCATTAAATAGTGCATCGGAACAATGTGATGAACATGACGCAGTGCCACAATCTGGCCAAAAGGAATGTTCATTCAAATTAAGTTATATAACCCATCTCAACAATGAAGGCTCAAACGTAGTACCAAGTGTGGCATTACACATAATTGGCATTAATCCCAATGTTTTAGACATTGGACTACTTGAGCAAACAATTGCCAGCAACAATATATTTCATTATAGCAACCTATTAATTCATTTATATAAAGTAGGCACATCAGGATTAAGGTCGCCTCCATGCAATAGCTGATAAATATATTCTTTTCATCTTTCCACAACTTTCTTAGACCGGGTAACACAACGGATTAATCTTCGTGATATTTATGAACTGTGAAAACAAAAGCATAAAAAACACTCCGAAGAGATGCTATTGTGTGACCACTAAACAACAATATACTTTTTTCAATTTTGTTACATCATTAAAATGAACCGTTTAATATATTTTTCGCTATCTGCGATTTCATTAAGCATAATTTCATGCAGCCATGCCACACAAGACAACAGCCATGCACATGAAACTGAACATAAAGAACATCAAACAACAGAAATAACATTACACCCCGAGGAGGCTGAACGGTTTGGCATTGAAACATCAATTGTCAAAACTGGCGATTTCAATGCAACCATTAAAGTGTCGGGCAAGATTTACCCTTCGACCGAATCCCAGCAAACAATCTCGGCCACAAAACCAGGTATTGTGCATTTCTCCAAGGGGCTGAATGTGGGTTCGCTTGTCTATAATGGAATGCCAGTTGTTTCCATATCAGCCGACAAAATTGTCGGAGGCGATGACGAAAAAAAGGCCAAAATAACTCTCGAAAACGCAAAACAGGAATATGAACGTATCTCAGCACTTTATAATGAGAAAATTGTAACCGAACAAGATTACTTAACAGCAAAAGAAAGTTATTTACAGGCATTAAATGCGTATAAACCGCAAGCCGAGAACGTAACATCTAATTTCCAAGGTACCATTACGGCAATTTATGTCAACGAAGGCGATTATGTAACCACAGGCACACCCATAGCAACTGTATCGTCAAGTAAATCATTAATACTTCAAGCTGATATGCCAGAACGATACAGGAACATGGTAGTAAAAACTGCCAATTTCAAAACGACATATTCCGACAGCACTATTAGCATATCGTCACTTGGAGGAAAACTACTTTCGCAACCCAATACAGCAATTGCTGGCTATGTACCTATTTCTTTCATTTTTGACAATGATGGTTCAATCATGGCCAATTCGTATGCCGAAGTGTTTCTTATCGGAGAGCAGCAACATAATGTGGTGACATTGCCAATAGAAGCATTGACCGAAGAACAAGGAGAATATTTTGTATATGAAAAGGTTGATGCCGAATGCTATATGAAACACTTGGTAGAAACAGGACTTAGCGACGGCATAAACATTGAGATTAAATCGGGAATTACTCCTGGCATGGAAATAGTCACTAATGGTGCAACAATAATAAAACTGGCATCAAATGCTGGCGCTGTTCCAGGACACTCTCATGAACATTGATAACAAACACGTAAAGCAGTTTCACGATTATTAGTATTGTCGATTATGCTAAACAAAATCATACATTTTTCGCTTCAAAACAGGGCATTAATCATGCTTGTAACCCTGTTATTAATTGCTTTAGGTGTATATGTGACTGTAAAATCGGAAATTGATGTTTTCCCCGATTTAAATGCCCCCACTGTGGTAATAATGACCGAAGCTCCTGGTTATGCCCCCGAGGAAATCGAAAAAACCGTCACATTCCCCATAGAAACCGTGATGAACGGTGCCACAGGAGTTCGTCGTGTAAGGTCTTCATCAACTACCGGTTTCTCAACAGTATCAGTTGAATTTGACTGGGGTACAGACATCTATCAGGCTCGGCAAACTGTTATGGAAAAGCTCACAACAGTCAGCCAACAATTCCCCGAAGGGGTTGAAGCTCCGGTCTTAGGGCCACAAACCTCTATTTTAGGAGAAATGCTTATTGTCAGCCTGACTGCCGACAGCACTTCCATGCTCGATTTGCGCACTATCGCCGACCGCACTATCCGTCCTCGCCTACTCGCTCTTGGAGGTGTTTCCGAGGTTCAAGTTATCGGAGGAGATATAAAAGAATACCAAATTTTGCTCGACCTTGAAAAAATGAAATATTTCAATGTGTCGATGCAAGAAGTAGCCGAAGCCGCCGAAAATGTCAACAACAATGTCGGCGGTGGCATACTATATGAATATGGCAATGAATATATCGTAAAAGGAAATATTACAACAAACAACTTGTCGGAAATATCACATGCGGTCGTTCGTAGCGACTCAACCGGTATTGTAACAATTGCAGATATTGGAAATGTAGTAATTGGAGCAAAAACACCCAAACTCGGCACCGCATCCGAAAAAGGCAAACCTGCCGTATCATTGACAATTACTAAGCAACCGAATTCCGACACAAATAGTCTTACCGACAAAATCAAATCATCTCTTGATGAAATCAAGGATAATTTGCCCTCGGATGTGAACATCTCAACCGACACTTTTATGCAAAGCCGCTTCATCAATAACTCAATTAATAACATCGAGCATTCATTGATTGAAGGTGCAATATTTGTGGTAATCATTTTATTCATTTTCTTAATGAATTTCCGCACCACAATCATTTCTTTGGTTGCATTGCCGTTGTCGGTTCTTATCACAATGATAATCTTGCATTACATTGGTTACACCATCAACACCATGATTCTCGGTGGTATAGCCATCGCCATAGGTTCGCTCGTTGATGATGCCATTGTTGATGTCGAAAATGTATATCGACGTTTGCGCGAGAACCGAAATTTACCAGAATCCGAACGTTTGGCTACAATTGATGTCGTAAACGAAGCTTCCCGTGAGGTAAGAATGCCCATTTTTAACTCTTCACTCATCATTATGGCAAGTTTCTTGCCACTGTTTTTCCTAAGCGACATGGAAGGTCGTTTGTTGATACCTCTTGGAGTCGCATTTATAGTGTCACTGCTTGCTTCTACCATTGTTGCCTTAACGGTGACGCCAGTATTATGCAGCTATTTACTTAAAGCCGAAACACAGAATGATGTCAGAGAATCGTGGGTTGCCGCCAACCTAAAAAAAGGTTATCTGAAAATGCTGCAATGGAGCTTTTCCCACAAGACAGCAATATTGTCTTGTACGGGAGGACTGTTTATCATCGCATTATGCCTGTTTTTCACTCTTGGTCGAAGTTTCTTACCACCATTTAATGAAGGAGCTTTTACCATCAACGTCAGCCTAATGCCGGGAGTGTCGCTTGAAGAGTCAGACAAAATAGGACGTGAAGCCGAAAAAATAATAATGAGCGTTCCCGAAATCACAACGGTTTCACGCAAAACTGGTCGTGCTGAACTTTCGGAACACTCTTTCGGTGTGAACGTATCGGAAATAGAAGCTCCATACGAACTTACAGGACGCTCAAAAAACGAATTGATTGAAGAATTAAGGCATAAATTATCCGCAATACCGGGAGCCAATATAGAAATAGGACAACCTATATCACACCGCATCGATGCAATGCTCTCGGGAACAAAGGCTCAGATTGCAATAAAGTTATTTGGCGACGACCTGACTCAACTATATCAAATCGGCAATAAAATAAAACAATGCATTTCGGGTATCGATGGCATTGTTGATATAAATCTTGAACAACAAGTTTCTCGTCCGCAATTACACATCACTCCTCGACGAGAATTGTTGGCACAATATGGGATAACAATGGCACAATTCTCTCAATTTGTCAATATCTCTTTGTCGGGACAAGTAGTTTCATCGGTTTATGATGATGGACTACCATACGACTTAACACTGAAAGTTGCCGACGATAGCCGCGACAGCATCGAAAAAATAAAAAATCTAATGATTGACAGCAATATTGGCAAGATTCCATTGTCATACGTCGCTAACATCGTTTCAGCCGATGGTCCGAATACGATTAATCGCGAAAATGTAAGCCGACGAATCATAATATCGGCCAATGTGCATGAACGTGATTTACGTGGAGCTGTAAACGACATACAAGATGCCATCGACGAAAGCATCTCTTTACCCGAAGGGTATTACATCGTATATGGCGGGCAGTTTGAAAGCGAAGCACAAGCATCGCAAACGCTTTTAATTGCTTCAATAGTAGCGTTATTGATTGTCTTAATGCTGTTGTTTCATGAATTTAAGAATGTACCTCAGTCACTTACGGTATTGCTCAATCTGCCATTGGCAATGATTGGGGGTATTTTCATACTATTCTTTACTTCAGGCGAGCTGAACATTCCTGCCATTATAGGTTTTATTTCGTTATTGGGAATAACGACTCGTAATGGTATGCTACTTATGTCACATTACAACCATTTACAAAAAGAAGGCATGAACTTGCACCATCGCATATTCACAGGTTCGGTGGATAGGTTGAACCCTATTATAATGACTGCATTGTCCTCGGCGTTGGCTCTTATACCACTCGCAATCAAGAGTACCGAACCCGGCAATGAAATACAAAGCCCCATGGCAATTGTAATACTTGGCGGACTCCTCACATCTACCGTTTTGAACCTATTCATCGTACCTATTATTTATTATTTAACTAATCGCAATGAGAATGAATAAACTACGCTATATCTTGGTTCCGACCATATTATACATCTCTTGCATCTTTGGCATACAAGCAGAAAATACTATTGGTCAGATAATCCAATCAATACTGAACAATAGCACCGATATGAAAGCATACAAGATGCAACTTAAACAAGATAGCATCAATATTTCTGCGACCAATTACTTAGAAGACCCTTCGGTCGAATTTGAGTATCTTTTTGGAGATAAATCAATCGGCGACAAATGGGCTGTTGGAATATCGCAGTCAATTGAATGGCCAGGAATTTATGGTTCTCGACGACGAGCCAATAAATCCAAACTGAATGCACTGTCATATTCTGCCAGCATGAAAAAACTTGAAATATTATATGAGGCCAAATTACAATGTTTACAACTTATAAATATAAACAAGCAAATTGCCATACAGCAGAATATGTATGACAACTATAACAAATTGTACGACAGCTATTCGACGGCATTTAATAAAAACGAAATTACAATACTTGACATAAATAAGCTGCGGATAGAACTTGCCAACACGGCACAACAATTAGAATTATTAAAAGTAAAAAAACAAGAAATAACTGGGTTACTAAACACGTTAAATGGAGGAAATGAATTAGGCGAAACCCTTATAAACGGTTCGACAGAATATCCCGATGAAAAATTCCTGCCACTTGACGAATATATTACGGCATATTACCAATATGACCCGGAAAATAATTATTATGCCGAGATGCAAAATGCTTACAAAGCTGAAATTTCTTCGGCACAGATGGGTTGGGTCCCTCGATTTGATGTGGGATTCAAATATTCCAACGAAATTGGTGATGGCTTTACAGGGTTTACTATCGGAGCAACAATTCCATTGTTCGCAAACAGGAAGAAAACACAAGCAGCCAAAGCTCAAGAAATTTCAAATTACTTTGCAGCTCAAAGCATGAAAAGCAGTAATGAAATTCGTATAAAAACAGCATTCGCCAAAGCCGTGTCACTGAAGAACCAATTAGAATCATATCGCACGGCACTTGAATATGACGACAATTTAAAACTATTACAAACAGCCCTGTTCGCACGACAATTGTCTTTACTTGACTATATCCAAGAAGCTGCATATTTCATGAATGCCCAAATAAAAATGGCAGAAATTGAATATGAATACTATTCGGTCATGGCCGAGTTGAATAAATATTCCACTTTATCGTTATTTTAAAATCAATGCGAAAAGGCGGTCATATCACCCCAAACCGCCTTTTCGTTATAATACGTTGTTTTTCTTAAAAAATACATATCTGTTATATGTTATACACCTAATTTTATTATTTTTGGGCTGAAAAGTTGAAAATACTATCATTATGGCAAATATAGAGGATTTATTACGCTCTCTCATAGACCAGTACCGTAGCATCGACATCGTTGAAAGAGAGTTTAAGCGAATGCTTGATGAAGACTCTGAGTTGAATGATGAATACGTTACATGGTGTGAAGAAATGGGACTTTCGGTCAAAAAAGGTTATCATGAATATATACAACAGATTTTTGAATCGGAAGACTCTATATGGGATTCTTTCATTCAATTTGAAGATGAGAATTAATAATTCTTTAGATTGGAGAACGAGAAAATGAACGATACTATTTTACGTTTACCTGCCGAATGGGAAGAGCAGGCAGCCATACTAATTGCGTGGCCACATGAAGATACCGACTGGAATTACATGCTCCAAGAGGTGGAAAATTGCTACATCAAAGTAGCCGAAACGATAACATGTGACGAAGATTTGTTAATTGTTACTCCCGATGCATTAACGCTGAAAAATAAGTTGGCAAATATTGCCAACAATCGCATTCATATATTCCAAGCGCCAACAAATGACACATGGGCGCGTGATTTCGGTCCGATTTCTGTCATTAAAAATGGTATTCCAGTATTATATGATTTTATGTTCAATGCTTGGGGATTAAAGTTTCCAGCCAATTACGACAATTTAGTAACTTCGTCATTACATAAAAGAGGTGTTTTTAAAACTGTACTCGAAAATAAATTAAATTTTATCCTTGAAGGTGGGTCATTTGAAAGTGATGGCAATGGAACCTTACTTACGACAGCCGAATGTCTGCTGTCACCCAATCGTAATGGAGGATTGTCAAAACAGGAGATTGAAGATTACCTAATCGCTCAGTTCGGTTTGCAAAAAATCATTTGGCTAAATCACGGATTCCTGGCAGGTGATGATACCGACAGCCACATTGACACATTGGCTAGAATGTGTCCGCATAATATCATTGCTTATGTCAGTTGCGATGACACACAAGACGAACACTATGATGAATTGAAACTTATGGAGAAGGAACTTATGGCAACGTCAAACGCCCAAGGCAAACCTTATACACTCGTGAAATTGCCATTCCCCTCTCCTATCTATGACGAAAATGGCTTAAGGCTACCTGCAACATATGCAAATTTTCTCATAACAAACAAGCAAGTCCTTGTTCCTACATATAGCCAACCGGCAAACGATGCTTTAGCATTGAGTATTATTGAAAAAATCTTCCCTAACAGGAAAGTAACAGGCATAGATTGCCGCCCGCTAATAAAGCAGCATGGTTCTCTCCACTGCATTACAATGCAATTAATCAAAGGAACATTTTAAATAACAATTAGATTATGGTAAATAATATCAAGATAGGTATAATCCAACAAAACAATACTGATTCTGTCACTGATAATAGGCACAAGTTAATTGAAAAGATTAAATCTTTGGCCAATAATGGCGCAGAATTAATCGTACTTCAGGAGTTACATGATTCATTATATTTCTGCCAGACCGAAGATATTTCGTGTTTTGACCTGGCTTGCACTATTCCTGGACCCGAAATTGATGAATATGCTTCAACCGCAAGAGAAGCAGGGATTGTATTGGTAACATCTATGTTTGAAAAAAGAGCAGCCGGACTATACCACAACACAGCTGTTGTTTTTGATAAAGATGGAAGCATAGCCGGGAAATACCGCAAAATGCACATTCCCGACGACCCTGCTTATTACGAAAAATTTTATTTTACGCCAGGCGATTTGGGATTCTCACCTATCGACACTTCTATTGGGCGACTGGGAGTGCTTGTTTGCTGGGACCAGTGGTACCCCGAAGCTGCTCGCCTCATGGCAATGAAGGGTGCTGAAATTCTAATATATCCTACTGCAATCGGTTGGGAAAGTACCGATACCGACGATGAAAAACAACGACAACGTTGTGCCTGGCAAATTTCGCAGCGTGCCCATGCTGTTGCGAATGGTCTGCCAGTAGTGGCGGTAAATCGTGTCGGTTTTGAATCCGATAAATCTGGGCATACCGCAGGAATTACATTTTGGGGAGGCAGTTTCGTCGCTGGACCTCAAGGCGAATTGTTATATGAGGCTCCAAGCGATAAAGAAATAGAGATGATTGTTGATGTGGATATGGCTCGAAGTGAACATGTCAGGCGATGGTGGCCTTTTTTGCGTGACCGTCGCATAGATGCTTATCAAGATTTAACAAAACGCTACATTGACTAATGTCTATGGGAAAAGAAATCGAGCATAAATATCTTGTCAACGACAATTCATTCATAGCTCTTGCGACAAATTGCTTCGATATTAAGCAGGGGTATATATGTCGTGAAAAGCATCGCACTGTGCGAATACGAATCAAGGGAAGTGAAGCATTCATTACAATAAAAGGAATCACCACAGGCGACACTCGTGCCGAATTTGAATATCCTATTCCAATACAAGACGCACTGATATTACTCGACACATTATGCAGCAAACCCATTATCGAAAAGAAAAGGTATATTGTTAATTACCACTGCAACACATGGGAAATTGATGTATTTGGCGGAGGCCTTGCCGGACTTGTAGTGGCCGAAATTGAAATTCCCACGAGCGATTATAAATATGACATTCCTCCCTTCGTCGGGAAGAATGTCACCAATAACCCTCGTTATTATAATGCAAATTTGGTAGAAGGATTGCCCGAATAGTCATTTACGGACTAACACAACCACGTTCTCGACATGTTGCGTGTGAGGGAACATATCAACTGGTTGAACCTCCACTACCTTATACTTTGCATCGAGCAATGCTATGTCGCGAGCTTGCGTTGCAGGATTGCAACTAACATATACTATCCTTGCTGGCGCAGCGTTTAGTATCACGTCCACGACGTCTTGATGCATACCTGCACGAGGCGGGTCTATTATCATAACATCGGGAACACCATGCTCGGTAATGAAATCATCAGTCAATACATCTTTCATATCGCCAGCGTAGAACTGGGTGTTGGTAATTCCATTTGTCAGCGAATTAAGCTTTGCATCTTCTATGGCATCTGCCACATATTCAATGCCTATTACTCGACTCGCATCATGTGCTACAAAATTGGCAATGGTTCCCGTTCCTGTATATAAGTCATATACAAGTTCATGCCCTGTGAGTTCGGCCATTCGTCTTGCAACCTTATATAATTCGTATGCTTGCCTTGAATTTGTTTGATAAAACGATTTAGGTCCAACCCTAAATTTCAGATTTCCCATCTGCTCGACAATATACTCACGTCCATAGAACAATATCACTTCTTGGTCGGTGATTGTGTCATTTACCTTACGGTTTATCACATACATCAAAGAAGTAATTTCAGGGAAATTCATTTGTACGGCACTAAGCATCGACTTGATTTTAATCTCATCATCTTCTCCAAAGACAACAATTAGCATCAACTCTCCTGTAGTTGCGGTTCTGATTATAATGTTACGCATAAGACCTTTTTGTTGCCTTATGTCATAAAAATCATATTCATTGTTTACCGCAAATGAACGTATGAACAACCTTATACGGTCTGATATATCTGCCTGTAAATGACATTCTTTTATATCAAGCACTTTGTCAAATGCTCCCGGGATGTGAAATCCAAGCGCACGACGGTCGTCAAACGTTTCTCCGCTGTTCATTTGTTCAAATGTCAGCCAGCATTTATTTGAGAATGTGAACTCCAATTTATTTCGATAACGTTCAGTATCGGCAGAACCTAATATTGCATTAATCGCAGGCAATTCAACTTTAGCTATACGTTGCAGCGCATCCTCTACTTGTTGCTGCTTGCATTCAAGTTGATAATAGTAAGGGAGATGCTGCCATTTACACCCTCCACATACGCCGAAGTGTGAGCAAAACGGCGACACACGCATTGGCGAAGGTTCAATCATTTTAGTTATATGCCCTTCACCATAATTTTTTTTCTTTTTATCGAGTTTTATATTGACAATATCGCCTGGGGCTCCATAAGGAACAAACACGACCATATCTTCAATTCGGGCAATACTTTTTCCCTCAGCGGCCACAGCACTGATAGTTACGCCTTCATACTCAGGCAGTATTTTCTTCTTAGCCATACAAATAAATTATGCAGCCTCTTCGGCTTCTTTTTGGGGTTTAACAAATAATGCGCTTAACTCATAAAGCATATACAATGGTAAAAACACTATTGCCAACGTAAATGGGTCGCTTGTGGGCGTTATCACTGCAGCAGCTATCAATAATACCACGATTGCATGTTTTCGGTAACGACTGAAAAAGCCGCGATACAGAATGCCTGCTGCGCCCAAAGCCCAAGCTAACAATGGCATTTCAAACACGATTCCCAATATGAATATCATCATCAGAAATGTATCCATATACGAATCAAGCGACACTTGATTCGGGATAAGAGCACTCAATTGATAATCGGCAAGAAAGCGCAATGTTATGGGAAATATGAGCAAGTAGCCTATTGCTATACCAATAAAAAACATTACACTTCCAAAAACAAATGCTTTACGCACACCTCTTATCTCGTTTTCATACAATGCTGGTCTGATAAACCCCCATATAAAGTATAATATAATGGGGAATGAAAATACCAAAGCAAGCCAAAAAGACGAACTCATGTGTACGAATAATTGCGATGCCAATTGAATATTTATCAAATGTACTTCATAACCATCGGCAATGAATTGCGGCAAAAATGGGAATGACGAAGTTACATCCTGGAAAAACTGGTACAACCAAAAATCGCCTCGGCATGGTGCCAATATCACCTTGTCGAAAATCGTTGGCATGAATATGAAAAAAATAACCGTAAACAATATTACTACGGTTATAATTTTAAACAACACTTTACGCAAGACATCAAGATGCCCCCAAAATGTCATTTCTTCTTGTTGTTGCAACCTTTGCGTCGACAATACCCTGATTATTACAAATTATTTATTTGTATTTGAAGCCTCAGCTCCTTTATTTGAAGAATTGTCCACTGGTTTGTTGATTTCATCAGTGACTTCATTCATTCCCTCTTTAAAGTTCTTGAGACCTTTCCCCAACCCTCTCATAAGCTCAGGTATTTTCTTGCCACCAAACAATAGCAATATTACTCCAGCTATGATTAACAATTCAGTACCGCCTAAATTCAGGAATAAAGGAATTAAACCTAATACGCTTGTCATAATAAAATGAGTATGTTGATTGTGTAATTAATTATATTGCAAATATATGTGTTTTTCTGCCAATATAATTATTATATGCCGTTAAAAATATTTACCTTTGCATCAATATTATATTCACTCTAACATAAATTTTTGAATATGAAAGCATTTGTATTCCCCGGCCAGGGGGCACAATTTGTGGGAATGGGGAAAGAGCTGTATGAGCAGAATGCTCTTGCCCACGATTTATTTGAAAAAGCCAACGAAATACTGGGGTTCCGCATTACTGATATTATGTTCTCGGGAACCGAAGACGAATTAAAACAAACTAAGGTTACTCAACCTGCCATCTTCTTGCATTCTGTGATATTGGCAAAAACTCTCGGTGATGACTTCAAACCCGACATGGTAGCCGGACATTCACTGGGCGAATTCTCCGCACTTGTTGCAGCAGGAGCTTTGTCGTTTGAAGATGGATTGAAACTTGTTGCCACTCGCGCACGAGCAATGCAAAAGGCTTGCGAAGTCACACCTTCAACCATGGCTGCCGTATTGGCTTTACCGAACGAAAAAGTTGAAGAAATTTGTGCTTCGATTGACGACATTGTTGCTCCAGCCAACTACAATTGCCCTGGACAAGTCGTTATCTCGGGTACTGTCACAGGTGTTGATGCCGCCTGCCCAAAGATGCTTGAAGCCGGTGCAAAGCGTGCCCTCAAACTGAAAGTCGGCGGTGCATTCCATTCGCCACTTATGCAACCCGCACACGATGAATTGGCTCAAGCAATCAATACAGCCGACTTCCACACTCCTGTATGCCCTGTTTACCAAAACGTTGACGCACTCCCCCACACCGACCCAGTTGAAATAAAGAATAATTTAATCGCACAATTGACCGCCCCGGTAAAATGGACTCAAATCATTCAAAACATGGTCAAAGACGGACTTACCGAAGTCGTAGAACTGGGGCCAGGCGCAGTGCTGCAAGGTTTGGTTAAGAAAATCGATTCTTCTGTAGCTACTTCTGGCAAACAATAAACCAAATCATCAAAATAAATGAAGAGGCTGTGTCAAAAACGACATAGCCTCTTTTTTACAACCCGAGGAACCGCATTGCTTCCATTCGGCCTGAATTTATAAGATGTGGATAATGGGCATCGGAATTTATCAGAAGTGTTGCTCCACTTTTTTTCAGCATATCGAAATAGCGCAAATCTGGGAAAAAACGATTATGCTCGACATAGGCCTTGGTATTCACTTCAATAATAAGATTATTATCCATTATCGCATCAAACAATCGCATAAATAATCGTTCATACCATTCTTCGTCCTCAATACCTGGTTGAAACTGATTTGCATTATACCCTATTTTGTCGAAATGACCTATTATGTCAAACCCACCAGTTTCTACCATTTCAATTGATTGTGCATAAAAACTTTCGACGACCGCTCTTATGTCATTATTAAAATATAACTCCATCCTCTGCTTGAACGCAGGATAACGGCCATCTATGTCGATATACAAACTGTTGTCGGTGAACGCTGGAATAAAATGGACTGAACTAATGCGATAATCTAACGGTAAGCTATCAAAGTATTTATTTGTTGCCCCCCATTGTTCTCCTATATAATCTATTTCCATTGATAAATATAGGTTAATTCTATCGCCGTATTTGTCACAAAGCCTACGGTATTCGGCAACATATTCTTCGACTGAATCAAAACTTATGTTGCACGGCGATGCAAAAGGTATTGGCGAATGTGGGCTAAACCCATAATCGGTAAAACCTGCCTCTATGGCTGCCTTTACAAAATCTTCCATTGGGGCACGCCCATCACAAAATTGTGTATGGGAATGAAAATTATATAATTTGCTTTTTTGGACTATATGGTTAAAATCCATCATAAACGATTCTTGCTATCTATAGTTTCGTTCAGGTTGCGTCAAAATTAAAATCACAATCTCTTGTAGGAACATACGGTTCCTTCATCCGTGTGTCCGCATGACCAATAAACTGTTATGCATCAGCGCAACGGACACACGAAACGTGGACCTACAACATTATTTTGACACAGTCAAACACTTGCTATTTTATTTCCCTTGCGAAGTTGTGGGTTTTGCAATAGCTTCGCGCATAGTGGTGTCAGCTTCGATATTCTTCATTCGATAATAATCCATTATGCCTAAATTGCCACTACGGAATGCCTCGGCCATTGCTTTGGGAACTTCGGCCTCGGCTTCTATAACTTTTGCTTTTGCTTCTTGAGCCTTAGCTTTCATCTCTTGTTCAAGAGCTATTGCCATTGCCCTGCGTTCTTCAGCTTTAGCTTGAGCTATATTCTTATCGGCTTGAGCCTGGTCCATTTGCAGCATTGCGCCAATATTTTTGCCTATATCAATATCGGCAATGTCAATTGACAATATTTCAAATGCTGTTCCCGAATCCAAGCCTTTCTTTAATACTAATTTTGATATAGAATCGGGGTTTTCCAAAACTTGTTTATGGCTTTCGGACGAACCTATTGACGAAACTATTCCCTCCCCTACACGAGCCAAAACAGTATCTTCACCAGCACCACCTACCAATTGGCGGATATTTGCTCTTACTGTAACACGGGCTTTTGTTATCAACTGAATGCCATCCTTTGCGACCGCAGTAACAGGAGGCGTATCAATGACTTTGGGGTTTACCGACATTTGTACAGCTTGAAAAACATCTCGTCCGGCAAGGTCGATTGCTGTCGCCATTTTGAATCCGAGGTCGATATTGGCTTTAGCAGCAGACACCAATGCATGTACCACTTTTTCAACATTACCACCTGCAAGATAATGCGCCTCAAGGTCATCGCGGTTTACATCACTCAACCCAGCTTTATGAGCCTCAATCATTGCTCGTACAATGACATTAGCTGGCACTTTTCTTATGCGCATTAAAAACAGTTGAATTAATGAGATTTTAACGCCCGACACTCTTGCCGATATCCATAGGAAAAAAGGAACGTAATAAAAGAATATGCCTAACACTACCAATATAAGCAGTGCTACCAAAATTAAAGTTACTTCCATTCCAAACATAATATTTTTATTTTTTAATTTCTAATTTCCTTATTGCATTCTCTATCTGCATAATTTCTTCGGGGTAATTATCAACCTTCTTCTCCAATCTTAGAATTTCTCGGCTCAAGGCCTCACGCTGAACGTCAGACACCTTGGAATATTGAATACGGAGTCTTTTTAATCGCACTTCATCGTCCGATTGATTTTGACGAGCAATTAAGAGATCTTCCATCCTATGCCGTGCTTCAGAATTTTTAAAATCATCAAAATGTGTATAGGTTATACCATTTTTCAAATGAAACACGAAATCGACTTGTTCCTGAGTGTCAACCCTTGTAATCGCATTAATTTCTTCCAATTTATCGCTATAATCATTATCTCCCCACGTCGCTTTAATATTTGTGATTTTTGCATAAGATGCAAGATTTAAATCATCTGGACTATAATTGACACGCACCGAATTAGGGACATACACGTATATAGTCACCATGCCTGGAATTTGATTACGGTCAGTCGCCCACCAGCCGACACCAGTAAATTCATCAATAACAAGCATATAGTCATCAAATGGGGAATTAAATGGCATACCTACATTTTGCGGCGAATAAAATTTCCCACTTTCCGAGTCTTTTCGACTGATGAAAATATCATATCCCCCTATCGACCCTTCGCCATTATTGGCATAATAAAGAGTCAAGCCATCCGACATCATAAACGGATATGACGAATCGCCGTCAATATTTATCGCATCATCAAGTACGACAGCCTTATCCCAACTTCCATCATATAATTTTTGAATTTCATAAATATGTTTACGGCCAATTGTGTCTATGTCGTTATAAGCATCCATGCCCCACAACATCCTAAATTTGCTTTCAGGTTCAAACACGATAGCAGCACTATCTGCTATTTGGAAAGGAAGAACACTCTTATCATTTAATGTTCCAGCTCCCGATGAAATGCGGTAATATTTAAAAAAACTATCTTTGTCAACCACTATGCTATCGATTATTGCAATCTTTTCCACATGGTCGAGCATAATTTTTGCATTCATAAATCGGGCTTCATCTTTTTGTGCTTCTTCAGGAACATCTTTCTTTAACCGCTTCAATTCGGTTTCATATTGTGTAAACAGTTTCGTACCACCATCAAAATCATAATTATAGAAGTCTATCATTGCCAAATACCTATAGGCTTCAACGACTTTCCTTGACTTGGCATATTCAAGATATTTTACTGCTTCGTCATAACGGCCAAGTTTATAAAGACTCACGCCAATCCACTGGTTTACCGACGCATTGCGTTTATTCTTTTTATATTGCTCTTGGAGCAAGGGCAATGCTGCCGCATAATCGCCCGACAAATAAACTTTCTTTGCCTCTTCAAGTGTTGCACCATACGATAACAACACTGAGGCCATAAAAAAGATGAACAAAACAAGATTTTTCATCATGGCTTATATAACTTAATAAGTCCAAAAATAACCAATTAATTTGTCTTGACAAAATAATTATTGCTGCCACCCCGACCTTTTTACACTCTTTAGGCAAATAGTTAAGGAAGAATCAAAACATTTTGTTGATGCTATCTGTAGTTAATACATTTATTATCGTTTTGCCATCATGTGTGTAATTAGGCGTTTCGAGTTGAAGTAATTCGCTCAATAATGTTTCCATCTCTTGATGTGTCAAAGTTCTGCCATACGGTATTGCAGCTTTCTCGGCTACGACAGATGCAATGTGTTCTTGTATTCGATTAGCAATAGCTTTGCCACCGTTAGAAACAGCATCTATCACTTGCAATAACAGGTCTTTCATATCTACACCTTCAACGCCAGCAGGCACACCGTTTATTGCCCAATCATTGCCACCAAGATTAGACAAGCTGAAGCCAACATCTTCCAATTCATCTTGTATATTTTCAAGCAATATTTGCTGGGATACCGATAATTGGAAAGTTTCGGGGAACATGACTCGCTGAGAAATAGAGCTTCGGCATGACATTTGCTTTAAGAAACGTTCCATCAATACTCTGGAATGAGCCCTGTGTTGGTCAACTATCATCAGCCCCGACTTTACTTGCGACACTATGTATTTGCCACATATCTGCATGCAATCGGTGTTGTCAACATTGCCTACTGGCATAGCGCCGTCACTTTTTGTTTCAAACAGCGAATTATTACTATTGTTGTCAAAATCAGTATCACTACTGGCTTCATCATAGTCATAACTCGTTTCTTTAGAGGCTTCAAACCTTTGATACAACTTTTCCCAATCCACAACAGGGTCAACCTTCTGCGAACTGCTGTTGTTAAAAGGATTATACGAAGTATCGACCTCTATTTTAGGGCTACTATGTTGCGATACATTTTTTTCTACATGGAAAATTGGTATATCAGGGGCATCATCAGTATCGAAATCTATTGAGGGAACTGTACTAAAACGACCTAAAGATTCTTTTACTGCTGCCGTTAGAATTTGCCAAATTGGTAATTCATTCTCAAATTTAATTTCTGTTTTTGTCGGATGAATATTTACGTCTATTGTTTCAGGGTCAACCGAAAAATATAAAAAATAATTCGGCTGCGTGCTTTCGGGTATTAATTGTTCGTAACCCGACAATATTGCTTTATGAAAATACGGATGACGCATGTATCGACCATTGACAAAAAAGTATTGCAAGAAGTTTCTCTTACGTGCATCTTCAGGTTTACTAACAAATCCTTCTATTCTGACCAATGTTGTATCAAGCGAAATTGGAATAAGTTGGTTCTCCATCTTATTGCCAAATAGTTGCAATATGCGCTGTTTGATGTTTCCTGATTGCAGCTTGTACATCATACTGTCATTGTGATACATAGTGAATTCTACAGTAGGATTGACCAATGCCAAACGTTCAAACTCCCTCACAATATTTGACAATTCTATTTTTGTAGCTTTCAAGAATTTACGCCGAGCAGGAACATTGAAGAAAAGATTCTTTACCATGAAATTACAGCCTACCGGACACACGTCAGCTTCTTGGCTTTCACACTTAGAGCCACTGATGCAAATGTGCGTTCCTATTTCATTTCCTTTCTTTGTGGTCCGCAATTCAAGTTGCGACACTGCGGCGATAGAAGCCAATGCCTCGCCCCTGAATCCCATTGTGTGCAACGAAAACAAATCAGCAGCTTCACGTATTTTCGATGTCGAATGCCGTTCAAATGCCAGCCGCGCATCGGTATCACTCATGCCATCGCCATTGTCAATCACTTGGATGAGAGTTTTACCTGCATCTTTTAATATTATGGTAATATTATCGGCATGAGCATCGATAGAATTTTCGACCAATTCTTTGATTACCGATGCTGGCCGTTGTATTACTTCGCCAGCCGCAATTTGATTTGCAACCGAATCGGGCAATAATTTTATTACGTCACTCATAATCTTTTTATGCAATTAACTTCACTAATTACGGTGGACTCGCCTGTTATTTGTAGGAGCATTAAACAGCTCTTCCATTTCTTTTGGTATGATAAAAATATCATCGGGAGATTGCGGCCTTAATACATCATACCATGCAAATCCCGCCAAGTAATATTGCGATTTTTTTGCCAAATAAAGCGGCGTTACATTGCCCGTTACTTCTGGCCACATGGTAATCTTATCTATTTCCTGCTTTGGCTTCAATAGCAGAATCATGTAACTACTCTCTGCATCTACCAACTTATTATATGTCGAATCCTCTTCCATCGGGAACATGATTAATTGCACATTCCCATTCACGTCGAGTTGGCGCAATTCTTGATTTTTGAAATAAGCTTTCATCTCCTTACCAGACAATTGGTTGAAATAAACTTCTCCGATAAATTCAGCCATGAACCCATAGTCTGGCAACAGCGCATAATCGGCTGTAGAATCATTCATGTGAATATAAATAGAGTTGCCCGAGATTTGCCTTTCGCCACTCCAAAGGATTGCATGCCTATCCATATACAGCATTGAATCTCGCTGAACATAAGTCATTGAATCACACAATCCTTGTATATTAAATCTGTAGAATCGCACATTTGGTTCGGCTATCATTACCCTTGAAGAATCTTCGAGCATGTGTGTACGTATTGTATCGCCATGTAAATATAAAGTGTCTCTACCATTTACTTCCCTTGCACGCGCCCTGTGCGTAGCAAATGATTTATTTTCTCGCTCATTATGAAAACCATAATTTCCATCAAGCAATGAGTTGTGAACCGAATCGGTAAGAAGCATATTGCCGAATGCTTCACCATAACCAGCATTCCGGTCATAATACAGAGTATCACCTGTGAGCTTAATCCCATTATTCCCTACAAGCAACGAACGGTCAAACAATGTGGCTTTATCAGCTTCGGTATCGTACCATCCTCGTTGTGAATATATTACATTACTATCCGACACGATTGTCGTTGGGCCAACTATATCGGCGATATGCGTACTTGTATTATAATGCAGCGTATCTGTGCGCATGACATATTTGTCATTTATCAACTCCACATCGAAAAGGAACTCTGCGTCTTTAGTATCAGGGTCATATTGTCCGTAAACCGACACTAATTCGTTTTCACTGTCCACAATGCGTCCCCCATCAAAATAATATCCGAGGTTCTCAATCATATCATAATCAAGGCTGTCGGTATATAAGGTCATGTCCTTGTTTTCGAGCCTTACATTATGCCGCAGTTGCGCTATTTCGTCTGTGCCACTGTAATACATAACATCTGAATATACAAACAACGTATCACCTTGATTCATCTTAACATTACCAAAAGCGTCAAGTGAATTGCTGGCATCATAAAAATACGCACTATCACAATACATGAACACACCTTCCTTTCTGAAGACCACATTGCCACGCAAAATTTGGTATTCCGTGCTCACTTTTTCATCGGCTACAAGATAGTCAGCATGCTCCAAGAATACTTTATTCTTTTGTCGTCTGTCGGCCAATGGTACTTGAGGAGCTATGGTTCGATTATCTCCTCCGTTTTGTGCCCAAGCATTGCCGCTAAATATAACATCACATAAAGAAACAGCCAAAAGGCATAAAGTCGCAATTAAGACTTTATGCCTAAGTGTGTTTAGTGCCTTTTTTAAAAACATTTTTTAGTAAGTACGTTTTCAATTATTGTTCAACCAATCATACTGGAACTCACAATTTCGCCACCCTTCTTCGATTCTGACATACGTTTCTTTTTGCTTCTTTTTAATCCATTCCTCTATTACACGAGCCTTTTCACTATTTTCAAACATATTGCGAATCATTTGATAATCTTCGCTCAAGTTTGCTTTATGCCCTTCAATGCGATTTTTAAGTTTTACAATCGCAACTACTTCTTTATTATTACTTTGGTCAATCATTATAAAAGGTTTGGAAATCTCGTTTACTTGTAACGTGTCAACCACTTTGGCAATTTCTTGTGGAAGAGCCGACATTTCAAACCGTGTGCCACCAGCGCGTTGGTTGGCCATTATACCATTATTGTTTTTAGTGTTTTTGTCTTGCGAAATATATTGTGCTCCTATTTCAAACGAAAATTTGTTTGCCACTATATCATTTCTTATCGAATCGAGCCTATTTAAAGCATCAGTCAAGTCCTTATCCGACACCTTGGGACGCAACAAGATATGGCGAGTGTTAATGCGGTCGCCACGTTTCTCTATCAATTGTATTATGTGGAAGCCAAATTCAGTTTCTACTATTTTTGACACTTTTTTCGTGTCATTCAAGTTGAATGCCACACTGGCATATTCAGGTACCAATTCGCCACGTCCTTTAAAACCAATTTCTCCTCCATATACCGACGAGCCATCTTCTGAATACAATATGGCCAATGTCGAGAAATCACTCTCGCCCGAATTAACACGATTGGTATAATCGCGAAGCCTTGCTTTCACATCGTCAATCTCTTGCTGTGGTATGACTGGATTCAATGTTATAATTTGCACTTCCACTTGCAAAGGCACAAATGGAATGCTATCTGCCGACAATGATGAAAAATATTTCCTAACGTCCGATGGTGTCGCCTTAATATCGGCTGTCAAGCTTCGTTGCACTTCCTGAATTGAATATTGGTCGCGAATGACATCCATCATTTGTTCCCGGAGTTCAGGGAGTGGTTTACGAAAATACTCTTCTACCTTTTCTTTTGAACCAAGATTAGCTATAAAATAATTTATACGACTATCAGCCTGCTGCATTACCATAGCATCTTGCACTTCTACAGTATCAAGTTTTGCTTGGTGCAAAAAAAGTTTATTAACAGCAATCTGTTCCGGTATAACACAGTATGGATTACCGTCCATCGATTGCCGTTCATATTGCATTTGCATATATTGTTCTTCGATTTCCGATTTATATATTGGCTCATCACCGACGACCCAAGCGACCTCTTCTATGATATTGTTTTGTGCGCTTGTTGCCATGATTGTGGCAATCGTTAATAATACTGTTGAATATAATCTCATTTTTATCATTATAATTGATATTGTTTTAAGTTCTTGCTTTATGACATAACCATTATATTATGTCATAAGTTCTATTGTGCAAAGATATGCGTTTTTCGTTATTGTTTCTACCACAAATTTCTATTTTCGTATTTTTTACCATTATCACATACAACTCCGATTTTGGCATAATAAAAGCTGCCCTCGGCATTAATAAACCAGGACAGCTTTCATTGCACATACATTATGCGACAAGTTATTTCACTTTTTTCAAAACCTTTTTATTGATTTTTACTTTATATTTTCCCTTTAACTGAGCTACCCATTGAGCCTCCAATTCATTTTGGTAATCCGAAGCGACCTGCCCCCTTACGTCCGACATTTCTTCAGGCTGGTCAATCAACCTTCCTTCAAATTCAAAATATATTGGCAGACGTCCAACAGAGTTGGGCTTTTTCCCATTAAACTTCAATTCATCGACAACAGGATTTTCTCCTTTTTTAGCCAAAATGCGTTCAATTCTAATATCACGTTTAAACTGCTTGCGCAATGTTTGGAACAATGAATCGCGTTCAGTGGAATTTATGACATTGCGTATTTCATTAGCCAATGAATCATTTGCTGTATATATTATGTAACCTTTATATCGCGGTTCTGTCCATTTATAGTCGCTCTTGTGTTCGGAGAAATACCTTTCCAGACCTTCAACATCCCTGTTAGCCTTATCCCATACATTTCTGTTGCTTATTTCAAACAACATCATACCATCGTAATATTCATTTACCAAATTACGGAAATCGGGATATTTATCGTCAAGCCTGTTAATTTCATAACTTAGTATTTTCTCATCTGCTGTACTTTGCAACAATGTATTGATATACCCCAATATACCGTCTTTGCTTATTGTTAGTTTGGGGTTCATTTTTTCAAGCACCTCATTCGATGGAATCTTTTCGTTTGCGAATGAGAAAGCCTCACATTTCACATTGGCCTGCAAGGCACTGACAAATGTTGAGTCATATTTATCATATTTTTTGACCTCGGCCTTTACAAGTTCTAAAAATTGCGGGTTATCTTTATACCCTAATTCCTGTTTTAATTGCTTTATTTTTTCCTGTTGTGGCATAATAGCTCGTTCATCCCTTTTCATCATGCGCAAAATATTATCGCGGCATTCTTCAAATGATGATACAGTGCGGCTATCCAACTTTTTTACTATATGAATTCCATATTGAGTAGCAAACGGTTTGGATATGGAATCTTTTGCAAGAGCGAATGCCACCTGTTCAAATTCTGGAACCATACGGCCTGTTCCAAACCAGGGTAACTTACCTCCTTGAGCAGCAGAACCTGGGTCTTCCGACTCATTACGAGCAACTTCTTCAAAATCAGCTCCTTTTTTCAGAACGTTATATATGCTATCCATAACAGTGGCTATTGCCGCTCTTGTCGAATCGTTTGCATTCCGTGGATATAACTTTAAGATATGTTCAACCAATGCCTCACCTTGCGCAGGCCTCTTATCCAACACCCGTATCAAATGTACACCAACTTCGGTACGTATTATAGCCATATCTCCGACTGGAGTATCATAAGCAGCCTTTTCGAAAGAGTACGGTGTCATACCGACAGTCATATATCCAAGTTTGCCCCTGTTGCGAACAGCACTGCGATCTACAGAATATTTTACAGCCAAGTCGCCAAAATCTTCGCCATTTAAAATGCAGGTCTTTATGCTATCGAGCTTTGCAACGCTCTGTTCCATGTCATATTGCGGAACAGGAGGTAACATGATGTGTTCTACCGATACTTCATACTTCATTCGTTCATACGCTTCTTCAGCCAGCGCATTAATTACTGTAGTGTCCTGAAGATACGGCTCAGCCAGCTCGTTACGATAAGTTGTAAATTCTTTAATGAACGATGCTGTTGTGTCAATTCCAGCAGCTTTGGCATCTTCAACCTTTAATTTATATGTGACAAATCTGTCAACATAGTCTTCAAGCGACTCTTTCTCAAGCTGTTGTTGGCTGTTCTTATGATATAAATATTCAAATTCAGACAACTTCACGGCATTATCGCCAATTTCGATAAGTACCGGGTCTTTTTCGCCTGCCGATAGCGACAAGAAGCCCAACAAGGCAATAGGTAATGTTAACAATCTAATTGTTCTCATGTTGTTCGTCAATTGTTTTTACATATACATTTTACGCTACTTCTTATAACGTAACTTTTAGTCCAAAAATTATGTACTATATTCTTTTGGTCAAAAATAAATGCGCAACGCTACTATCTATAGATATAGATTATAGAATCACGCATTCATTTATGTTGTAAAATACCAATTAGCTACGGCTATAATTCGGAGCTTCACTGGTGATTGTCACATCATGTGGATGACTTTCGGCTACACCAGCACCTGTGATACGTGTGAATTGTGCTTCATGCAACTTGTCAATATTAGCGGCACCACAGTACCCCATGCCAGCACGTAAGCCTCCAAGCATTTGATACACAACTTCATAAAGCGTCCCCTTGTATGGCACACGAGCTGCTATACCTTCGGGAACAAGTTTTTTGGTATCTGATACCCCAGCCTGGAAATAGCGGTCCTTCGAGCCTTTTTCCATTGCTTCAAGCGACCCCATGCCTCTATATGATTTATACTTACGGCCATTGAATATTATAGTTTCTCCCGGCGATTCTTCAACACCGGCAAACATACCGCCAAGCATGACAGAATTTGCTCCAGCGGCCAATGCCTTGACTATGTCGCCAGAATAACGTATGCCACCATCAGCAATTAATGGCACTCCAGTATTTTCAAGAGCTTTATACACATCATATACAGCCGACAATTGTGGGACACCTATACCAGCAATTATTCGTGTCGTACAAATTGAACCCGGACCTATGCCGACCTTTACACCATCAGCACCATTGTCAACAAGATATTTGGCCGCATCACCAGTCGCAATATTACCTACAACCACATCTATATCTGGAAATGCAGATTTTACATTGCGAAGCACGTTTACCACACCTTTGGAATGACCATGTGCGGTGTCTATTACAATTGCGTCCACACCTGCTTTCACAAGAGCTTCGGCACGCAATAAGCTATCTTGGGTCACACCGATTCCTGCAGCGACCCTTAAACGCCCTAAACGGTCCTTGCAAGCATTAGGTTTATCTTTGGCCTTCGTTATGTCTTTATATGTTACCAACCCTACCAATTTCCCGTTTTTATCAATCACGGGCAACTTTTCTATCTTATGACGCTGCAATATATCGGCAGCCTCCTCAAGGTCGGTTGATTGGCTCGTAGTTATCAAGTTGTCTTTTGTCATTACTTCATCAATAGGTCTGCTCAAATTCTTTTCAAAACGCAAATCCCTATTGGTTACAATTCCCACTAAAATTCCCTCATTGTCAACAACCGGGATGCCTCCAATCTTATACTCTTTCATCATATTCAAGGCTTCACTCACTGTAGAGCCTCGGGAAATTGTTACAGGGTCATAAATCATTCCATTTTCTGCCCTTTTTACCATGTGTACCTGCCGAGCTTGTTCTTCTATACTCATATTCTTGTGAATGACCCCGATACCACCTTCCCGGGCAATTGCAATAGCAAGTTGTGCTTCGGTTACGGTATCCATAGCTGCCGACACAAGCGGAACGTTCAAATTGATGTTTCTGGAAAATCTAGTTGTCAGGTCAACACTGTTTGGCAATACTTCCGAATACGCTGGAATGAGAAGAACATCGTCAAATGTGAGTCCATCCATCTTTACACGATCTGCAATAAATGACATAGAGGTAATATTTTTATAATTATGTTTTTATGTATTAAAAGATGCATTAGCCGATTGAAACTTTACAGAACCTATTTTCAACCAAGCGACATCTTAGTTACATCATTATTGCCTACAAATTTACTAATAATTATAATTTTAGATTGTAGGTGATGTCCGTTTTAATGTTTTATAACATCATTAATATCAAAAAAATGGAGTATAGAAGATAATCTATTACTCCATTAATTGGTTAATTTCCAAGCTCAGACAAGAATTTAATCCGTACCAAGCGTATCTCTTCTTCGGTGAAATCGCCGCCTAATTCCTTCATCGCCGCATTGATATCATCGCTTTCACTTTCTTTGAAATACTCAAAAATCTCTTCTTGTCGGTCATCATCCATTATCTCACTTATGAAATAATCAATATTAATCTTTGTTCCCGAATATACAATGACTTCTATCTCGTCAAGTAACTCGTCGAATTCTAATCCCTTCGACTCGGCTAACTCATCAAGTGGAATACGGCGGTCGATGCCATGAATTATAGAAACCTTCAACTTGCTCTTGTTTGGTACGCTTCGCACCAGCAAATCCTCAGGACGTTCAATTTCATTTTCTTCGACATGACGCTTTATTACTTTCACAAATTCCTCGCCGTATCGTGTCGCCTTCCCTCGTCCTACACCCGGAATATTGACAAGTTCTTCGATAGTCGTTGGATAGGTTGTTGCCATCGCATCAAGCGACTGGTCTTGAAATATAACATAAGGGGGCAGATTGTGCTGTTTCGCAATTTTCTTGCGCAAATCTTTCAGAATTGCACTTAATTCTGGGTCAACGGCACAAGAAACCCCGCTTTTAACTACGACATCTTCATCACTGTCCGAAAAATCATTATCTTCGACAATTTTAAATGATGTAGGATTTGCCAAAAATTTCTTTCCGGCATCGGTCACTTTCAATAAACCGTAATTTTCTATATCCTTATCCAAGTATCCCGAAATTATGGCCTGACGTATCACTGCTCCCACAAACTTGCCTTCACAACCTTGCAGACAACCAAAAGATTCGAGATTTTCATGATTGTAAGACTTTATTTCGTTGGTTTCTTTACCAATAAGCAAATTAACCACATAATCAGCTTTAAATTTCTCTTTCAAGGCAGCAACAGCTTCTATCACAGCGCACAATTCATCCTTTGCTTCTACCTGTTTTTTAGGATGCAAACAATTGTCACAGTTCCCACAATTACTCTCGTGGTATTCTTCTCCGAAATAATGCAAGAGCGATTTCCTGCGGCATACCGAAGACTCGGCATAAGCAGCAGTTTCAAGCAACAGTTGTTTACCGATTTCTTGCTCCGCTATGGGTTTCCCTTGCATGAACTTTTCCAACTTTTGAAGGTCTTTATTTGTATAAAATGTTATACATAATCCTTCCCCTCCATCTCGACCCGCACGTCCTGTTTCCTGATAATATCCCTCCAAACTTTTTGGAATATCATAATGAATTACAAATCTCACATCTGGTTTGTCAATCCCCATTCCAAATGCTATTGTAGCCACTATCACATTTACCTCTTCATGCAAAAATGCGTCCTGATTGGCACTGCGTGTTGCCGTGTCCATTCCTGCATGATATGGAAGAGCCTTTATTTCATTGACTTGCAATATCTCTGCAAGCTCTTCAACCTTCTTCCTACTCAGACAATATATTATGCCAGATTTACCAGGCCGTTCTTTTATAAATTTAATAATATCCTTATCTACATTGCCAGTCTTATTCCGCACCTCATAGTACAAGTTAGGTCGGTTAAACGACGACTTGAACACTTTGGCATCAATCATACCCAAGTTTTTTTGTATATCATGCTGCACTTTTGGTGTAGCCGTGGCTGTAAGGGCTATCACTGGACGTGTACCAATCTCGTTTATGATAGGTCGTATTTTTCGATATTCCGGGCGAAAATCGTGTCCCCATTCCGAAATGCAATGCGCTTCATCAACTGCATAAAAAGAAATCTTCACGGTTTTCAAGAATTCTATGTTTTCCTCTTTCGTCAACGACTCTGGAGCCACATATAGCAACCTTGTCTTTCCACTGATTACATCGTTTTTTACCTGGTCTATAGCCTGTTTGTTTAATGATGAATTTAAAAAGTGGGCTACGCCATCCTCGTCGCTATAATTGCGCATCGCATCAACCTGATTCTTCATCAATGCAATCAATGGAGATATCACAATTGCAGTCCCTTCCATTATCAGTGATGGCAATTGGTAGCACAACGACTTGCCTCCTCCCGTAGGCATCAATACAAATGTATCATTGCCATCAAGCAGATTTTCCATTATTGCCTCTTGGTTGCCTTTGAATGTATCAAAGCCAAAATATTTTTTCAGAGTCGATGTAAGGAGTTCTTTGTTTGCCATGTAAGTAATGAAGATTATTTATCGTTACAACAAATATAATATTTCATTGTAGAAAAAACAAATATCTTGCATAATAAATTTATGACAAATTTTATATGATGCCAATTCCCCTAACCAATTATAAACGTATAAAACCAGGTAGCAGCTCTGTGTGAATATAAATTACAGAAGCTGCTACCTGGCTGCTATATCCATTTATTGTGGATTCCTCTAATTATTTGCTTGTTGTATTATCTCAAAATTAGCCTTTTTCAATTGACTTTGCGCATATTCCTTGTCAACAATAAACGTTTTACTGCCTGTCGATGGATTTTCATACATGGCATCTATCATGATGGTTTCTACTATAGAACGCAGCCCACGTGCTCCCAATTTGAATTCTATTGCCTTATCGACTATATAATCAAGAGCTTCGTCCTTGAATTGCAACGTTGTGCCATCCATCTTGAACAATTTTATATATTGTTTTACTATGGCATTTTTGGGTTCAACCAGTATGCGGCGCAGAGCATCCCTATCCAACTCTTCGAGATTTGTCAATATAGGCAAACGTCCTATTATTTCGGGGATTAAGCCAAACGAGCGCAAATCTTGGGGTGTTACATAATGTAGCAGCTTCTCCCTCGCTATGCGTCGGTTATTAGCATCAATACCATATCCTACAGCATGTGTGTTAAGGCGCAACGCAATTTTTCGCTCTATTCCCTCAAAAGCTCCTCCGCAGATGAATAGTATATTTTTCGTATTCACTGCTATCATTTGTTGTTCGGGATGCTTTCGCCCACCTTGCGGCGGAACATTTACTATCGACCCTTCAAGCAATTTCAGCAAGCCTTGCTGCACCCCTTCACCGCTCACATCGCGCGTTATGGACGGATTGTCACCTTTGCGGGCAATTTTGTCAATCTCATCTATGAACACTATACCACGCTCGGCAAGTTGCACATTATAATCGCATGCCTGCAAAAGCCTTGTAAGCAAACTCTCAATATCTTCGCCTACATAACCTGCTTCGGTAAGCACTGTGGCATCGACTATGGCGAAAGGCACTTTCAACAACCTTGCTATAGTCTTTGCAATCAATGTTTTTCCTGTGCCGGTGGGGCCAACCAATATAATATTGGATTTCTCAATATCTACATCGTCGTTTTTCTGTGCAAGACGCTTATAGTGATTATAAACCGCTACCGAGATATACTTTTTTGCCCGTTCCTGTCCTATGATGTATTGGTCCAAATAAGCCTTAATCTCTGTTGGTTTAGGCACACTGCCAAAATCAATATCTTCTACCTGATGATTTTGTGCCAAATATTCTTTCGATATTTTATAGGCTTGTGCAGCACATTCATTGCAGATGCAACCATTCAATCCCGGCATCAACAATTCGACCTCGCGCGAACTGCGTCCACAGAAACTGCAATATGTTTCAGTCTTCTTGGCCATAATTACTTCTTTTGCTTCTCCAGCACATTGTCAATCATTCCGTATTCTACCGCTTCTTGCGAAGTCATCCAGTAATCACGGTCAGAATCTTTCAATATCTTATCAAATGGTTGCCCTGAATGTTCAGAAATTATAGAGTACAAGTCATTCTTTAATTTCATGATTTCACGCGCGGTGATTTCAATATCTGATGCTTGTCCCTGCACGCCGCCCATAGGTTGGTGTATCATTATACGCGAGTGCTTCAATGCAAAACGTTTGTTTTTTGCACCAGCTACGAGCAGCACTGCAGCCATCGACGCAGCCATTCCCGTACAAATAGTCGATACATCACTTGATATATATTGCATAGTATCGTAAATGCCCAAACCGGCAGATACCGACCCGCCAGGTGAATTGATATATATCGAGATGTCTTTGCCCGGGTCGGACGAGTCAAGATATAACAATTGCGCTTGTATCACATTGGCCGAATAATCATCGACAGCTGTACCCAAAAATATGATGCGTTCCATCATCAAGCGCGAGAATACATCCATTTGAGTCACATTTAACTGCCTCTCTTCAAGTATTGTAGGAGAAATGTAACTATTCATTATTGAGTTTGCATTGTTCATATATTGGTCCAACGCAAGACCGTTTCTGCCGAGATGGTGTACGGCATAATTTCTGAAATCGGTATTCATATATAACTTACGTTTAATTTGCTTAGTTGATTGTTACGTTCAAAATTACTAAAATCGTCCAAATATAACAACATCCATAATATGGTTTGCGTCTTCGTTTGTAACATTTACAGAAATATATTCTGCCAACACAGAAATGTTATGAAACTTAACGCACTTTGCGCTATTGACTATAATTCAATAGGGTTGTCTATTTTTTCGGGCAACAAAGCTATATCTATCACTTCTTTTATAGTGCTGACAAAGTGGAAATTAAGTCCCTTTAGATATATCTCTTTTATTTCGTCTATATCCTTTTTGTTCTCCTTACACAATATTATATCCACTATACCTGCACGCTTGGCAGCAAGAATTTTTTCTTTAATACCACCTACTGGTAGCACTTTGCCACGCAGCGTTATCTCGCCTGTCATAGCCAAATTAGGACGCACCTTGCGTTGCGTGAATGTCGAAACCAATGATGTAACCATTGTCACACCCGCCGATGGCCCGTCTTTCGGGATAGCTCCTTCTGGAACATGTATATGAACATTATATTTATCAAATAATTCATAATCGATACCGAACAATGAGCTATGAGCTTTTAAATATTGCAATGCTATCACAGCCGACTCTTTCATCACATCTCCGAGGTTGCCAGTAAGCGTCAATTTCTCTCCTTTGCCTCTTGAAATGGATGATTCAACAAATAATATTTCACCGCCAACAGCAGTCCATGCCAATCCAGTGACTACACCCGCAAATTCATTGCCTTCATATTTGTCGCGGAAATATTCTTCGGGGCCCAGCAAATCTTTCAATTGCTCAACTGCTATTGTTGTCGGAAATTCTTCATTAGAAGCTTTCAAACGAGCAATGCGGCGCAATGCTTTTGCTATGGTCTTATCCAACTGCCTTACACCCGACTCACGAGTGTATGAATCAATCATTTTAGCGATAGTCGCCTTGGGAAAATCTATTTCCTTTGCAGCAAATCCATGTTCAGCGAGCTGTTTCGGTATAAGGTGCTTCCGCGCTATCTCGATTTTTTCTTCTTGAATATAACCATTTATCTCGATTATCTCCATTCTGTCAAGCAATGGTTGCGATAATCCTGCCAAAGAATTGGCTGTTGCGATAAATAATATCTTTGACAAATCAAAATCAATATCGATATAATTGTCATGGAAATGGTTGTTTTGTTCTGGGTCAAGGACTTCAAGCAATGCCGAAGACGGGTCGCCCTTGAAATCCTGACCTATTTTATCTATTTCATCAAGAACGAAAACAGGGTTGGCACTTTCGCTTTTAATCAAGCCTTGAATAATGCGTCCCGGCATGGCTCCAATGTATGTACGCCTATGTCCCCTTATCTCAGCTTCATCGTGTAGCCCACCAAGCGATACTCTTACATATTTCCTATTAAGTGCATCCGCTATTGATTTTCCCAATGAAGTTTTTCCAACCCCCGGAGGTCCATATAGGCAAATAATGGGAGCTTTCATGTCACCTCGCAATTTCAGCACAGCAAGGTGTTCCAATATGCGGTCTTTGACCTTCTCAAGGCCATAGTGGTCTTTGTTCAACTTGTTCTCAACACGCTTTAAGTTGAAATTGTCTGTTGTGTACTCATTCCACGGAAGATTGAGCAATGTATCGAGATAGGCATACTGAACCGAAAAATCAGGGGATTGCGGATTAATCCTCTCTAACTTCTTAAGTTCTTTTTCAAAAGCCTGTCCAGTTTCGGCATTCCATTTTTTCTCAGATGCACGCTTCTGCAATTCATCTATGTCATCATCGGATGTATTACCCAATTCATCCTGAATTGTACGTATTTGTTGCTGCAAGAAATGCTCACGTTGTTGTTGCGACAAATCCTCACGTGCTTTCGACTGTATATCTGCTTTAATTGCCAGCAACTGAGCTTGTTTTGACAAAAGTGAATACAATTTATAAGCTCGTTGTTTAACTTCATTTTCTTCCAACAACTCTTGTTTGACTGCAGGTTCAATCGGACAATTGACAGCAAGAAAGTTTATCAGATATATTGGATTATCAATGTTTCTAATTGCAAAAGCCAATTCTTTTGCGCCTTCGCCTACATTTTTAAGGATATCGTATGTCAATTCCTTGACGCTCAGCATCAGCGCATCAAACTCTTTATCATCTTCATCTGGCAGAATATCGTCATACAACTCTACTTCACCCGTCAAATATGGCTCATGCGAAACTACATTTTTGAGGTTGATACACGAACGTCCTTGCAACAATACATTTGTCGTATTATCGGGCAATTCAAAAACCTTAATTATATCGGCTACGACTCCTTTATGGTACAAATCACTATATCCAGGGTCTTCAGTATTACCATTGACTTGGCACACAACACCGATTTTGCACTTCTTTTTCTGTGCATCTTGAATCAGCCTTAGCGACTTATTGCGCCCCACAGCTACAGGCAAAGTTATCCCTGGGAATAGTACCATATTGCGCAATGCCAAGATTGGCATATCTTTCTCATCAATTTTGCCATCTATGTTACCATCCTCTTCACCTTTAATTTCAGTGAATATTGGCATTATATGTGGAGTTTCGTCATTTGGCTCGTTATCGAAATCATTGAAAAAATTCATCATAGCATTTTTTAGCTTACAGTTCCAAAAATTGTGTGCAAAATATATGCCAAATCTGAGTACATTTGACAATTCTGTTATGTTAAACCACAACAGGACATGTCATATATAGCCACTAACGTTATTGGTATGTGGCTGTACAGAGGAAGTTTGCGTATTATCGTTTATCTATTTGTAGCCTTTTCAATACTGCAACGCAATTTCCTTTATTGTCATAAAGAGCAATCTGAGCATCACTGACAGGCCGACAAGTTTCGGTCATTTCGAGCGCGACAAGGAGTGCCGTTTCGTTCTTGATGTTTTCACACATTTTCATTGTTGAAAGCAATTGTTGGAATTGAACCCCCCAATCTTTCCCGTAATCTATATATATACTTCCATTCAATATGTTACAACCTGAATTGCCGTGCAAGGTTTGTTGGTCAATATCAATCACCAACTTTACATTTTCATCACTTACTGGTTGTTCATTTATTTTTTCAACGGTCCACGCGCCATTCATGAAATTGAGGTTTTGCTCTTTCAATACAGCTATTGTTCGCCCCTTTCCGTCAAGTAGATGCAGACGCTTAATATCATTTTTCTCATAAAGTTTCACAGCATCTGCATCATCAAAAATCTTCATCACTTTTCCTTCAGGTGTTGCATTGTCGCAAGACATCATTGTTGATATGATGTTATCAAAAGATATTTTGCCACCTTCATACTTGAACGCCCCATTAATGACATTACACCCATTATTACCATAAAACCTGTTATTTGAAAAATCAAATGTAATAAATGGACGTTCCATCGTGCTGACTTTTTCACCTTTGATGGTAACAATTGTCCATTCCCCATTCAATTGGTCAAAAACATTCGTTATAGCAATACTGTTATCCCTAACAGCGGTAGTATCGTTCATATCAACATCAGAAGGAGTTGTTGTTGATTTCTTAAGCGTTCCACAACCTACGGTTGCAATTAAAATTACTAAGTATAAAAATATTCTCGTTAGTTTCATTGCGTTTTTTAATAAATAATTGAATAGTTATATCATTCTTTTGCAAGGTCCCAATGGCGTCGGTACGGATATTTTGTCGGACGGATAAGAAGTCTTAGAGATGTCGAATATGTGCAATAAGCCCATATCCAATTTATAAGGACTGTCAATTTGTTCCGCATTCCTAATATCGAAATAAGATGGACAAACATCCATGCGACCCATGCCGGCCGACCATACATGTGCAACTTATGCAAATCTGCCACAGCACGATTGCGACCTACGGTAGCCATTGAACCTTTATCTTTATATTCAAATTTTTTCTTGAATTCTCCTATATTTAGATTTTTAGCAAGACATTTTGCCTGTTGGATAGCAACCTGTGCCAATTGTGGATACCCATGTGGATATTGCGGGCTTTCCATATAGGCAATATCTCCAAGCGCGAAAATATCATTAAATCCATTCACTCTATTATATGAATCAACGATAAAACGGCCACCACGGCCAAACACCGATTTGTCAAAACCTTCAATATGCTCACCTGTAATGCCGGCTGTCCATATTAGTGTTTCACAATATACCTCCTCGCCATTGGCAAACTTTACGATGTTATTGTCATAGCTGACCATTGTGGTATTTAACTTCACATCCACCATAAGATGGCCAAGATATTCGGTCGCATGACGCGAAGCGTCTTCACTCATTGTGCGCAACACCTTGTCGGCACCTTCCACTATGAGTATTTTCAGGTCTTCCTTGTCCAAATCGGGATATTCTCGGGGCAATATATACCGTTTCATCTCCCCTATCGCACCAGCTACTTCCACGCCCGTTGGACCTGCCCCGATTACAACGAAACTAAGCAATCGTTTCTTTTCGTCTTCATCTTTAGCAATACTTGCTCGTTCGAGTCGGTCAAGTACCTCATTTCTCAAACGTATAGCTTCGGCAACCGATTTGAGCGTATATACCTTGTCGCGCAAATCATTCATGCCAAAGAAATTGTTTGTTGTTCCTGCTGCAATCAACAAATAATCATACGAGATTGTTTCAAATTGCGTGGTTATGGTTTTAGCCGAAGTATTAACGCTTTTAACCTCCCCCATGTGGAATCTAACATGTTTCATATGCCGCACCTCTCGGCGGAATGGGAATGATATACTACCCGAATCAAGACCCGAAGATGCTATCTGGTAAAATAGCGGAGGAAACGAGTGAAAATTATGTCGGTCAACAAGCGTTATGTCAAACTTTTCTTTATCAAGCGACTTTATAATATTTATTCCGGCAAATCCGCCACCAATAATGACTATGTGCTTTTTGCCCATGTTGCTCTCATTGTTCATCTTCACTTAATCATAAAATTCCAACTGCAAAAATACTCAATATTTTAAAGCCCACTTTATTTTTTCTTCAGATTATTTAATTTCATGATGGATAAACCATATTAGCCTCCGTCACACATTCAAGAACTTCTTTCAAATATTTTCTTGCCTCCCAATTGGCCATGGGCAAGTTATTGAGCATGTAATTACCACAATCATGAGCCGATGCTCCTGGTATTTCTCCACTGTAGGTTGAAATGAACGAAAACATTTCAGTCACAAGTAAGAGAATGTCACTTGGTTGCAAATCGCCAGACAGCAATAAATAAAAACCAGTACAACAACCCATTGGACCAAAATAAATCACCTTGTCGCCCCACATTGCATGGTTTCGCAAATAAGTTGCTCCCAAATGCTCTATGGTATGTATGGCAGCTTGCCCTATGGCAGGTTCTCGGTTAGGTTCCTTCATTCGCAAGTCAAATGTAGTCACCACATCCCCTTTTGGCAGAATATCTTTTCTCGAAACATATATGCCACGTAACAGCCGTGTATGGTCAACTTTGAAACTATCAATTTTTTCCATGTAATATACCTATTTTTATATTGCATCAAGCAATTGTTTAACTATTGTAAATGTTTGTTCTGGTGCTTCACTCCAAAAATCCTCATACTGCTTTGAATTATCATGTCCTGCACCCGGTGAATCACTTATCACACGCATACAAAACATTGGAACCCCCAACTTGTTGCATACATGAGCTATCGACGCCGATTCCATATCCACTGCTAAAGCCGTGGGGAAATGCCGCTTGATTTCCATAACACTTTCAATGTTGTCTATGAACCTGTCGCCCGAACACAATAAACCATGTTTCACGTTTCTATCGTCAGCCGTAATCAGTTTCGACAAACATGACTCGGATTTAAACATCAAAGGCATTCCAGCCGCCTGTCCATATACTGTTCCAGGTCCACACCACACATCATGATATGCAATATTGTCGGCGACAACTATATCCATTACATTCACACTTTTGTCTGCTCCGCCTGCCACACCAGTGCTTATGACTAAGTCAAGACTATAATTGTTCAACAGCGACATTGTAGAAATAGCAGCATTTACCTTTCCTATGCCACATTCCATTACGACCACACTATGCCGACCAATACTACCTATATGGAAGTAAAAACCCATGCTTTCTTTTAACTCATGATTATCTATCATCGGCAAGAGCAACGACAGCTCTTTATCCATCGCCACAATAATACCTATCTTCATTCGTTTTTGCTCTATTTTTCTCTTTAAGAATTATGTTGTAAAATTAATATATTTACTACTTTTGCAACAACTAAATGACGTTAAAATGCAATGTTGCCCAATATTGAAATCGAAAATAGAATCACTGCACTTTGTCCCGACATGCAAATAGGGCTCATTCGGGCTTCAGTGACTAATTCCGAAACGCCCGATTCATTATGGAACGAAATTTCGACTGTATGCGACGAAATAAAATCAAGATACCAACTTCTTGATATTAATAAACGTCCAGCAATCGCAGCTACGCGCTCGTTATACAAGGCTTTTGGAAAAGACCCAAATCGATACAGGGTAGCAAGCGAGGCATTATGCCGAAGAGCTGTAAAAGGATTAGGACTATACCGTATTAACACACTGGTTGATTTAATCAATCTTGTATCACTTATCAGCGGATACCCAATAAGTGGGCTTGATGCAGACAAGTTGGCGGGAAATTCATTAAAAATGGGGATTGGGCAACATGATGAGCAATTCAACGGCATCGGACGAGGACGGCTTAACATCGAAGGCATCCCCATTTACCGCGATGACTTAGGAGGTGTTGCCACACCGACAAGCGACGAAGAACGTTCTAAAATCGACATTTCTACTACAACAGTACAAATCAACATAAACGCTTTTGCTCCGGATATGCCGCTAAAAGACACTATTGACATGAGTGTTTCATTGCTGCAACAATATTGCATGGCAAAAAATATTGAAATCAATATATATCATACATGAAACTATTCTCTGTATTTCCTTCAAATCCTAATGAACGTTTCATCGACATTGCTGTTGATGCCTTGTCTATGGGAAAAATTATTATATACCCTACCGACACATTATATGCTTTGGGTTGTGATGCCTTGAACAACAATGCCGTGGAAGAGATATGCAAAATTAAAGGTATGCGTTCCGAGAAAACCAACCTATCTATTATATGCAACAGCATTAGTCAGGTTGCAGAATATGCAAGAGTGGACAATGAAACATTCCACTTAATGAAAAAGAACCTACCCGGACCATTCACTTTTATCTTACCTGCATTATCGAAGTTGCCAAAAGCTTTCAAGAAAAGAAAAACAGTGGGGATACGAATTCCCGACAATAATGTTGCATTAAATCTTGTCAACAAATTAGGGCATCCCATAATGACGACATCAATCCAATTCGATGACGACGATTATGGTTGCGAACCCGAACTAATAGCCGAACTTTACTCACCCTATCCAATAGACATGCTTATAGATAGCGGACGTGGCAACACTATCCCTTCCACTATAATCGATTGCACTGGTGACACCCCCGAAATCGTGCGTGAGGGCAAAGGAATTTTAAATATATAAACATTTACATAACTACACCGAGTCTTGGCGATATGTGAACATCGACGTAGTTACATACCGATAATTCCATCGAATTAAACTACTGATGCTTCACACCTTATGTTTTGCTCCATAGCAGCAGAATGATATTTCATTATTTTATAGTATCTTTGCCATGAAACACAGCGTATATACGAAAGACGGCTGTGGCTTATCATTTATTATTAAATAGACTCTTATTTATGATTATGTCATAAATTTATCATTTCAGTTTATGGAACAGTCAATAATTAAGTACATAGAAACGTCGATACGTGAAAATTGGGAAGAACTTGCCCTGACCGATTTCAATGGCGTGTCATTCCAATATCGTACAATAGCTCGAAAAATTGCGAAACTGCACATATTTTATGAAACAGCAGGTGTCCAAAAGGGGGATAAAATTGCCCTTTGTGGCCGCAACTCTGCACAATGGGCTATAGCATTCTTAGCTTCACTGACCTACGGTGCAGTGCCTGTTCCCATATTGCATGACTTCAAGCCCGACACTATACACCACCTTGTCAACCATAGCGATGCAAAATTATTATTCATCGACAATTCTATTTGGGAAAACCTTGCCCCAGACACGATGAATAATTTGCTGGGTGCTATTCATATAAGCGATTATGGATTATTGTTTACCCGTAGCGAAAATTTAAAATATGCCCGATTACATCTTAATGAGCTCTTCGGCAAAAAATACCCAGAACGGTTCACATCTGATGATGTAATTTATGAAGATGCCTCCCCCGATAGTTTGGCTATCATTAATTACACTTCTGGCTCTACTGGCTTCTCAAAAGGTGTTATGATACCATACAAGGCCATAACATCAAATATAACATACGCCATTGAACACCTCACATTTCTCAAGCGAGGCGACGGCATGGTATGCATGTTACCCCTTGCCCACATGTATGGATTGGTTATAGAAATGATACACCCTCTTGTAAAAGGTTGCCATATCTATTTCCTAACTAAGCTACCTTCACCCAAAGTAATTATGGACGCTTTTGCCAAAGTACATCCTAAATTAATTGTCAGCGTTCCACTTATCTTGGAAAAAATCATCAAGACAAAGGTTTTCCCACTACTCGACAAACCATTGATGAAAATAATGATGAAAGTTCCAGGACTTGACGATAAATTATTATCTAAAATCAAAGACAAACTGCAAGAAACTTTCGGTGGACAATTACAAGAATTTATCATCGGTGGCGCAGCCCTAAATAAGGAAGTCGAAACATTCTTACGAAAAATCAAGTTCCCATTTACCGTAGGCTATGGCATGACAGAGTGTGCCCCACTCATCTCGTATGCTCCATGGAATGAGAGCCGCCCTGGTTCTTGCGGTCAAATCGTTGACAGAATGGTAGCTAAAATAGATTCTAACGCACCAGCGACAAATGCGGGAGAATTGCTGGTAAAAGGCGATAATGTCATGATAGGATACTACAAAAATCCCGAGGCTACAAAAGCCTCATTCACCGATGATGGTTGGCTTCGTACTGGCGACCTATGCACACTCGACAATGATGGTTTCCTATTTATTCGCGGACGCAGTAAAAATATGATTCTCGGACCATCGGGACAAAACATATACCCCGAAGAGATAGAACAGCAACTCAACAACATGCCATATGTAAGCGAATCACTCATTATAGAAGAAAACAACCGTCTCGTCGCTCTCATTTATCCCGATATTGAAAATGGGCAAAAACAAGGATTGTCGTTCATCGACCTAACGCAGCTAATGAAGGACAATATTACTGCCCTTAACAAAGAACTGCCAAGCTTCTCACAAATCGAAAATGTAAAGGTTTTACAAGAAGAGTTTGAAAAAACGCCCAAACGTTCCATCAAAAGATATTTATACCAACACTAAACATTTTACAATGCTTGCATATACATATATAAGAAACGGAGTATTCGAACTAACACACAAACCAAAACCAGAAATAATCGACCCACAAGATGCAATCGTGAAAGTTACACTCAGTAGCATCTGCACGAGCGACCTGCATATAAAACACGGTTATGTTCCGCGTGCTATTCCTGGCATAACTGTCGGGCACGAAATGGTTGGCATTGTTGAAACAGTAGGCTCAGATGTTACCATGGTAAAACCTGGCGATAGGGTCGCTGTGAATGTCGAAACATTTTGTGGCCACTGTTTTTTCTGCCAACATGGATATGTCAACAACTGTACCGACCCCAATGGAGGCTGGGCACTCGGTTGTCGTATCGACGGAGGGCAAGCAGAATATGTCCGTATTCCGTATGCCAATCAGGGGTTAACTCGCATTCCCGATAATGTGAGCGATGAACAAGCACTCTTCACTGGCGATATTCTCGCTACGGGCTTTTGGGCTACACGTATTTCAGATGTCACACAAGACGACACTGTTCTCATTATTGGGGCAGGCCCAACTGGTATATGCACATTACTTTGTGTATTGCTAAAAAATCCACAATGCATCATTGTTTGTGAGAAATCACCCGAAAGACGGCATTTCATTAACGAACACTATCCTTCGGTATTGACTGTTGAACCCGAGGAGTGTGAAGAATTTGTATTAAATCATAGCAAGCACGGTGGTGCCGATGTCGTAATTGAAGTTGCTGGAGGTAATGACACATTCCAAATGGCGTGGAAATGCGCACGTCCAAATGCTATTGTCACCATCGTTGCTATGTATGACCAGCCGCAACTGTTGCCTTTGCCTGAAATGTATGGCAAAAACCTTACTTTTAAAACAGGTGGCGTCGATGGTTGCGACTGCACCGAAATATTACAACTAATCGAAGCTGGAAAAATCGACACAACTCCACTCATCACACACCGATATCCTTTGGCTAAAATAGCCGATGCTTATCATATATTTGAAAATCATTTTGAAAATGTTATAAAAATTGCAATTGAGAACAACCATTATCAGTAATTACAAGCAGCGACACTAATCAGTTAAAAATAATTGATAGTATTTTGTGCTTACATGATTTGCTGTAATTTCGCAATTGATTTAATTTGATTTTATCGTGTCAGATTTCAAGACATTTTCTATCAACATCCGGGGAGAACTAATAAAAATCTCCCGTCCATGGATAATGGGCATTCTTAATGTAACGCCCGACTCATTTTATGCCGACAGCCGCATGTTTGATGACTATGCTATCGCCTCCAAAGCCCAACAACTTATCGCAGAAGGAGCCGATATAATAGACATTGGTGGATATTCTTCACGTCCAGGAGCCGATGAAGTGACTCCCGAAGAAGAATATTCGCGTCTCAAACGCGGCATCATGGCCGTTAAGGATATTTCGCCTAATATCACAATCTCAATTGACACCTTTCGCGCCGAAGTCGCCGAAAAGTGTATTTCTATTGATAAAGCCAACATAATAAATGACATATCTGGTGGTGACCTCGACAAAAACATGTTCGCTACTGTTGCACGCTTGCACGTGCCCTACATAATAATGCACATGCGCGGCACACCGGCAACTATGCAATCACTATGTGATTACCCCAATGGTGTGACAACCGAAGTAATCTGCGAGCTTGCCACAAAAATAGATTATATGCGGCAACTCGGAATATGTGATATTATCGTTGACCCTGGTTTCGGATTTGCCAAGACAATTGAACAAAATTATGAATTGTTCAACAACCTCGACGAATTCCACATGCTAAATTTGCCATTGTTGGTCGGCATATCTCGCAAGTCGATGATTTACAACAAGCTGAACACGACCCCCAGAAATTCGCTCAATGGCACAACAGTCCTAAATACAGCAGCGCTATTACATGGTGCACACATATTGCGAGTGCATGATGTAGCACAAGCTGTAGAAGCTGTAAAAATAGTCGGGGCTTTAACAAAAAGTTACGAATACAACCAAAAATAGAATTAACCATGCCATTTGGAATCAAAGATGCTATAGACATACTGGTGGTAGCAACCCTAATGTTCTACACTTATAGGCTGATGAAAGAATCAGGCACTATAAATATATTTTATGGTGTACTTGCTTTCATCGTAGCTTGGGTAGTGATGTCAGAAATCCTTGACATGCGCCTCATTGGCACAATCATGGATATGTTTGTAAACATAGGGCTTATAATCATTGTAATCCTGTTCCAAGACCAAATAAAACGCTTCCTTGTCGAAATAGGTTCGCATAAACGATGGCAACGCTTAAACAGCATCTTCAAGCATGATGTATCGACCGAAAAAAAAGAAAA
Organism: uncultured Muribaculaceae bacterium; assembly: GCA_944321715.1. Classification (GTDB taxonomy): domain Bacteria; phylum Bacteroidota; class Bacteroidia; order Bacteroidales; family Muribaculaceae; genus Avimuribaculum. Next base: position 89,440 of record CALUMJ010000002.1, read on the forward strand.
AAAATGGATTTTATCTGTAGTATATGCTTGTATGAATATGTCAAAATCTAAAACTGGTGCTTTGATTGTCATTCAACAAAAAATGTTACTTGACGATTACGAACACACAGGCGACATTATAAATGCCAATATAAACACTCGCTTGATTGAAAATATCTTTTTCAAGAATAGCCCGCTACATGATGGAGCCATGATTATTGCAGGCGAGCGTATTGTGTCGGCTGGTTGCATTCTACCCGTATCTCACGACACCAATTTGCCTCGCAGCCTTGGTCTTAGGCATCGTTCTGCATTAGGTATAGCACAAGCAACCGATGCTGTGGCCGTGGTTGTTTCCGAGGAAACTGGAAATATATCTATGGCCTACCGTGGACGGCTATTCCAGAAGTTATCAACTACAAATCTTGAAAATCGTCTATCCGAAATCTGTCAATAATCACACTTGTAATGATTGAATACATTAAAGGCTCAATTACCGAACTCACTCCTGCCTATGCCGTTATCGACAACAATGGCATAGGATATATGGTTAATATCTCACTGCATTCATACGAATCACTGCAGAAACAAAAAGACGGCAACTCGATTCTTTATATTCATGAAGCAATCCGCGAAGATGCACACATACTTTATGGATTTGCCAACAAACTCGAACGTGAATTGTTCTTATTGCTAATCAGTGTTTCTGGCGTAGGTCCGAATACTGCTCGAATGATTTTGTCAGCAATAGCACCCGATGACCTCAGTGCTGCAATAGCTTCGGGCAATGTGAATATGTTGAAAGCCGTAAAAGGTATTGGAGCAAAGACAGCCCAACGTATAATTGTAGACTTAAAAGACAAAATAAAAACCGACGCATCAACGTTATTATCAATGATGCCTGCCAACAACGAAGTTTACGAAGAAGCGTTGGCCGCTTTGGTAATGCTTGGCTTTTCGCAAGCCATGTCGCAGAAAGTGCTTACCAAGTTGCTTGCTACCGACAGCCATATCACAGTAGAAGATGCCATCAAGCAAGCCTTAAAAATGATGTGATGACATAAAATCACACATTGTGTGCACAAATGCTGTGTGAAAAGCGCATCGGCATCCACTTGTTTGTAACAACTACTTTTTTGTGATGAACGGCTTTTCTATTAAGAACCATATAAAGACAAAAATAATAGCAATAGCCGCAAGCATGCTTCTTTTAGCATCAGCTTGGGGCTTTTATGCTTATGGGCAATATCACACAAGCACATTGCCGCCTCCGCCACCAACAGCACCCGACAACGTTGACAAAAGCGCAAGCGACACTATCATTACGCAATATCCCGTTCGCACAACCATTCCCGACAGCTATGATTATCTTGAAGAACAAGACAATTATGCTGCCGACCTTAAAACGCCATCCAACATCACGACAGAGGCCGAGTACGATTATGAAACAGGTTGTTATATTATTCGCACAAAGCTGGGAGATAAAGAAATCGCCACCCCATTTATGCTTTCGGCCGATGAGTACAATAACCTTGTATTACGCCAGTCAATGCAAGAATACTATAGGCAGAAAAATGCCGATTTGGCTCAAGAGAAAAAAGACCCTTTCAATTTTCTTGATATGAGTTTCGGGCTGGGTCCACTTGAGAAAGTATTCGGTCCTGGTGGGGTTCAATTAAAAACTCAAGGGTCGGTTCAACTCACGATGGGAATGAAAATCAACAAAACCGACAACCCTGCAATATCGGCAAGTGCTCGGCGCAGCTCATACTTCGATTTTGACGAAAAAATACAAGCCACCATCAATGCATCGGTAGGTAGCAAAATGAAATTCAACATGAACTACAACACCGATGCTACTTTTGAATTTGACTCGCAAAACCTCAAATTGCAATACGAGGGAGAAGAAGACGAAATTATCAAGTCTATTGAGGCAGGCAACGTGAGCATGACTACAGGCTCATCTCTCATAAGGGGTAGCACTGCCCTATTCGGCGTGAAAACTACGATGCAATTTGGCAAACTAACAGCAACTGCCCTTGTTGCTCAGCAAAACAGCGAATCACAAACAGTTAGCACAAAGGGTGGTGCTCAGACATCGGAATTCAGCATCAACGCTGACGAATACGATGCAAACCGCCACTTTTTCCTCAGCCAATTTTTTTATGATAATTACGACACATTCTGTGCAACATTGCCATTGGTCAACTCGGGCATCAATATCACTCGCATAGAAGTTTGGGTTACTAACAAACGCCAAGATTACGACGAATCGCGAAACATAGTGGCTTTCATGGACATAGGTGAAAACCAACGTCTTGCCAGTACCCACTGGACCACCGACCAGACACTAAACAACCCATCAAACAATTCAAACAACCTTCTCACCGAAATTCGTAACGAGTACCCAAACGCTCGTTACATAAATCAGGTGACCACTGCATTACAGCCTCTTTCGGCCTATGGCATCGAAGGTGGGCGCGACTACGAAAAAGTGGAAAGTGCAAGACTTTTGAGCTCGTCGGAATACACACTGAATTCTTCTTTGGGTTACATCTCGTTGCGTTCAGCATTAAGTAGCGACGAAGTATTGGCCGTAGCGTATGAATACACCTATAATGGCACCACCTATCAAGTGGGTGAATTCTCTGCAGATATTACTTCGACCGAACAATCATTATACGTTAAGATGCTCAAAGGGTCAACTGTTTCACCCTATCTTCCTGCTTGGAAGTTAATGATGAAGAATGTGTATTCGCTCGGCGCATACCAAGTACAAAAAGAAAATTTCAGGCTGAATGTAAAATATTTGAGCGATACAACTGGCACAGAAATTAGCTACATTCCCGACGGTGCTATCAATGGCACACCACTTATCCAAGTCCTTAATGTTGACCGCCTCGATTCCAACAACCAAACCTCACCAGATGGTAGATACGACTTCATCGAAGGTTACACAATTTTGGCATCTACGGGTAAAGTAATTTTCCCTGTTACAGAGCCGTTCGGACGGCATCTACGCAAAAAAATAGGCAATGATGCAATTGCCGACCGCTATGTGTATCAAGAACTTTATGACTCCACACAAACCGTAGCCAAACAATTGTCCGACAAAAACAAATTTACCCTTTCAGGTGAATATCAGGCTTCCTCGGGTTCTCAAATCAACCTTAATGCTATGAACGTACCCCAAGGTTCGGTAGTTGTAACGGCTGGCGGCGTAACCCTCACCGAGAACAGCGACTATATTGTTGACTACAATATGGGTATCGTGACAATAATAAACCAAAGCATTCTCGATGCTGGGACAAGCATTAGCGTATCGCTTGAAAATCAATCGACATTCAGTACACAACGCAAAACGCTACTCGGACTCGACCTCAATTATCAATTCACACCCGATTTTAACCTTGGGGCAACCATAATGCACTATTCCGAGAAACCGTTAACCGAAAAGGTTTCGGTTGGTAATGAGGTGGTGAAAAATACAATATGGGGAATGAATTTTTCCTATAAAACCGAATTCATGTGGTTGACCAACCTGCTCAATAAAATCCCAACTGTCAATGCCACCGCCCCATCGTCAATCAGCATGGAAGGTGAATTTGCTCAACTCATACCACACAAAGCAAATACTGGTTCTTCAGAAGGGAGCTCATACATAGATGACTTCGAATCGACCCAAACTGGCATAGACCTACGTTCTCCATACCAATGGTTCCTTGCATCTACTCCGTATGATTCAGGTAGCGATGCATTATTCCCAGAAGCTGGACTTAACAATAATATCGACTATGGGAAAAATCGTGCTTTGCTTGCATGGTATTACATCGACCGTATATTCACGCAACGCAATTCCTCACTTGCTCCCGGATATATCCGTAATGACCTTACACAACTGTCCAATCCTTATGTACGCGAAATTACATATACCGAGTTATATCCCGACCGCGAGCTTAGTTATGGCGAATCTTCATCCATACAAACCTTAAACTTGTCGTTCTACCCAAACGAGCGTGGCCCATACAACCTTGATGCCACCAATATTGACAGCGAAGGCAACCTTTTATATCCCGAACGGCGATGGGGCGGCATCATGCGCAAGCTCGATAACACCAATTTTGAATCGTCCAACATCGAATACCTGCAATTCTGGCTCATGAGCCCGTTCCTCGACCCCGATAATCCAAATACCGAAGGGGGCGACTTGTATTTCAATTTAGGTGAAGTCAGTGAAGACATTCTAAAGGACGGCTATAAATCGTATGAAAACGGCTTACCTACCGATGGGAGCAACGACTACATGATTGAAACCGTATGGGGGCGTGTTTCTTCACAAACCTCACTTACTTACGCATTCGACAATACATCAAATGCACGTGTGCTGCAAGATGTCGGACTCGACGGATTGAGCGATGAAGACGAGCTTGCTCATGAAAGCTATTCGGCATTCGTCCAAGAATTGCGCACCAAGTTGTCGCCTTCGGTGATTGCCGAGATGGAAAACAACGCATTCTCTCCGCTGAACGACCCTGCTGGCGACAATTACCACTATTACCGAGGCTATGACTACGACGAACAAGAACTTTCGATACTCGAACGCTACAAGCACTACAATGGCACCGAAGGGAACTCGCTGTCGAGCGAAGATGTCGATGACAGCCAGTACCAATCGGGGCGTAGCGTTCCCGATGTAGAAGACATCAACGAAGATAACACACTCAACGAATATGAACGTTACTTTCAGTATCATGTGTCGCTTCGCCCTGAGGACCTCGTGGTTGGCAGCAATTACATAACCGATGTGCGTGAAACAACAGTGACCACACGCGACGGAAACAAGCAAGAAGTACGCTGGTACCAGTTCAAAATACCACTCAATGATTATGAAAAAACAGTCGGCTCAATTTCCGATTTCTCGACAATTCGTTTCATTCGCATGTATATGGCCGGGTTCCATAATACTACCCACCTGCGTTTTGCCACACTCGAACTTGTACGCGGCGAATGGCGCACCTACGACTATAGCCTCAACTCTCACGGCGACGTGCCTGCCGAGGGTAACCTCGATGTGAGTGTCGTAAACATCGAGGAAAATGCAGGACGCACACCTGTCAACTATGTGCTGCCTCCAGGCGTGACACGTATAGTTGACCCAGGACAATCACAAGCTGTGCAGCTAAACGAACAATCAATGTCGCTCGAAATAAGCGACCTACAAGCCGGCGATGCCCGTGCCGTGTATAAAAACACGAGCCTCGACCTACGCACCTACAAGCGACTTCAAATGTTTATACACAACGAAGCTGTCGTGGACGACGTAACAGGGCTTTCCGATGGAGATGTCGCTGCATTTATCCGCCTCGGTTCTGATGCTAAAAACAACTATTATGAATATGAAATCCCTCTCGATGTAACCCCCGAAGGGCAATATAGTGCCGAAGGTGATGACCGATACGCCGTTTGGCCCGAAGCAAACCGCCTCGACATAGACCTTGACTTGTTTACATCGGTAAAAAAGAACCGCAACCAACGAAAGATGGCTGGTGACGGCAATGTGTCTTACACGACCGAATATTCGGAATATGATGATAAGAACAATCGCGTGTCTGTAACAGGTAACCCATCTCTAAGTAATGTTAAGGTGATAATGATAGGAGTTCGAAATAACTCTTCAACTACCAAAGATTGCATTGTTTGGGTCAATGAATTACGACTTACCGACTTTGACAGTGACGGTGGATGGGCTGCAAAAGGTAGCATAAATCTAAACTTGAGCGACATTGCAACATTTAATTTTGCTGGCCATAAAGAAACTGTCGGATTCGGGGCCGTCGACCAAAGCCTCTCAGAACGCAATCTTGAAGATTATTCGCAATATAGCATTGCCTTGCAGGTTGATGCTGGCAGATTCCTGCCCGAAAAAGCAAAACTATCTGCACCAATATATTTTTCAATGACAAAAGAAAAAACTACACCTAAATACAATCCACTCGATGAAGACGTGTTACTCAAAGATGCCTTGGATGCTTGTAGCACCGAGGAACAACGCGACTCTATAGAATCTTTTGCAATAACACACAGCACAGTTAAAAGTTTCAGTATCTCGGGGCTGAAATTCGATGTCAAAAGTAAGAACCCGATGCCTTGGGACCCGGCCAATTTCACTTTGAGCTACTCCTCAAATAGGCAACGAAATTCCGACCCTGACAATGAATATGAGAATACAAGCGATTATCGTGGCAGTCTCCAATATAGTTATGCCCCATACTTCAAGCCGTTTAAACCTTTTTCGAAAATCAAAAGCAAATCAAAAAATGCCAAATTCTTGAAGGACTGGGAATTTAACTGGTTGCCCACTTCTATAGAGTTCTACACCAACATATCGAGGTATTACTACGAACAACAGGAACGAAACACTACCGATAGCGACATCGAACTTCCAGTGTCGGTAAGCAAAAATTTCTTGTGGGACCGTCAGTTTGCCATTAATTGGAACATCACAAAGTCGCTTAACGTATCGTTTAACTCCAATACAACAGCCCATATCGAAGAACCTACTGGAGCTGTAAATAAACGACTTTTCCCCGATGAATATAAACTGTGGAAAGACTCCATCATGCAAAGCATAAAGAACCTTGGTACGCCATACTCATACGACCAATCGTTTATCACGACATATAAAGCTCCATTCAGTTCGATACCACTGCTTAATTTCATGACAGCCTCGGTTTCCTACAATTCGACTTACAATTGGGAACGAGGTACCGAAATTGACGGCGTTACAACTGGTAATACCATTTATAACCAATCATCATGGAGCATCGACGGACGTGTCAATCTCGAACAATTCTACAACAAATTCAAATATCTGCGTGACGTTAATAAACGGTTTAGTAATTCTCGCAGCAACAGCGTTCCCAAAAAGCCTAAACGTTTTGAGCGTACTATCGCACTCAAGACCGACACTACTGTTAATGTAAGGCACAATCTACGCACAAAAAAATTAAAAATATCAGCGACTGCCGATGGCAAACCTTTTGCAATCGAAACGCGCATTGTCGATGACAATAATATCGAAATTCTCAATCGTGGCTCCAAAAATATAAAAATAACAATCGTGGAGAATAATAAGGAGAAAAAGAACTTTTGGAAAGAGGCTGCTCAATATGCTACTCGATTTGGCATGATGGTTCGCAATGTGAGTGTTCGATATAAGAATACCAAATCGCTATCGCTGCCTCAGTTTGTTCCTGAAATTGGCGACATATTCGGGCAATCTAATAATTACGATGTCATGGCCCCGGGCCTTGATTTCGCCTTTGGTTTTTACGACGAGGATTATATCTATAAAGCCAAAGAGCGTGGATGGCTACTTGCCGATGAAACACAAACTTCTCCTGCCCTATTTGCACGTACCGAAGAATTTGACCTCGAAATAGGACTTGAGCCAATCAAAGGGCTTAAAATCACCCTTACTACAAATCGTACAGATAGCCGTACCAGCCAAATCATGTTCATGTATGATGACATGAACACAACATACTCGGGCAGTTATACCAAAACTCACTGTGCTATCCTCACAGCTTTGCGTAAATCATCGGCTGATGATGGCTACGCTAGTGCCACATTCGACAAGTTCCTTGAAAACATCCCTATCATTGCCGAACGCATACAAAACCGGTACAACGGTGTTACATATCCAGCTACAGGATTTATGCAAAATCATTCACTTGCTGGCAAGACATTCGATGCTACCAATGGCGGAGTGAACACATCGAGCAGTGACGTACTGATTCCTGCCTTCGTGGCAGCATACACTGGACAAAGCCCCGACAAGGTAACACTTGACCCGTTTCCTGGACTTAGCGCCATGTTACCTAACTGGCGCATTACCTACGATGGGTTGGGCAAAATCGAGTGGTTCCGTAAATATTTCCGTTCACTGACTCTTACCCATGCCTACCAGTGTACATATTCAGTCGGTTCATTTACAAGCTATTCCGATTGGATTTCTGTGGATGGAGATATGGGATTCAGTCAAGACGAATTGACCCAAAACCCATACCCATCTTCACCATATAATATCTCGTCGGTAGCCATTACCGAAAAGTTTGCACCGCTCATAGGTTTGTCTGCAACGATGTACAACAATATTACATTAAATGCAGAATACCGTGATAGCCGCACGCTGACATTGAACTCGTCTGCGGGTCAGCTTGTCGAGGCTTCAAGCAAATCATTTGTCATAGGTGGCAGCTACAAGATAGCTAATTTCAATACAATCCTGAAAATTGGAGGGCAACAACAAGGCGTGAACCATGATATGACAATCAATGCCGATTTTACATTGTCAAACAACAATGCGCTGATTCGTAAAATAGAAAGCAACACGGCACAAGCGACAAGCGGCACTCGTACCCTATCAATCAACGTCACTGCCGACTATGTATTAAGCAAGCGGCTCACGGTAGGCGCATATTTCGACCACCAAATCAATACACCATTGGTGTCATCGACAGCTTACCCGACAACAAATACAAACTTTGGAATATCAATAAATCTTTCACTCACTCGATAGCGAACATGGGTACGAAATAATTTGGCACAAGCGGCAAGTAATAGCCACTTGTGCCAAATTTTATGCAGCTATAAGAATATCAGTATTCCCGTTCGCCAAAAATAGTGGTACCAATGCGTACCATTGTAGTTCCTTCGGCTACAGCTATATGGTAATCCTCGCTCATACCCATGCTGACAGTGTCGAAACAATCAACTTTTCTGAAATGAGTATCTTTCAACACATCAAACGTACTGCGTATTTCATGGAACTCACGCCCTATCTCGGCTTCATCTTCAGTATTTGTCGCCATCCCCATCACACCGCATATTCTCACATTCTTCAATTCATCGGTCACACCATTATCGACAAGTGCTCGACACTCATCAATAGTTAATCCATATTTTGTCGTTTCTTTCGCCACATGCAACTGTAACAACACATCGACTATGCGACCAATGCGTCGAGCCTCCGCATCAACGCAGCGCAACAATTTCTCGCTATCTATGCTGTGAATCAACGATACGTATGGCACGATTTGTCGCACTTTGTTGCTTTGCAAATGCCCTATGAAATGCCATTGCACATCACTGGGCATTAACGAGTGTTTCTGCCCGATTTCTTGCGCGCGACTCTCTCCAAACAAACGCTGGCCACCATCGTATGCGGCAAGCAATGCCTCTATCGGGTGAAATTTAGAAACAGCAACGAGCTTCACACCAATAGGAAGCTCGTTATGCAAGTTTATTATGTTTCCTTTTATTTGTTCTATTGTCATTTACCTTACCTTTCTCATTCTATAGGCTTCTTGGCTGCAGCATTCTTGCCACTCAGGTCTGCCGGGAAAACATCCATCAACGAAGTTTCAACAATTGACGCAATTTCAAAATCGGCAAGCGTTCCTTTCATATTTTCCATGAAATTATCGAGAGCCACCTTAAATTCACTCGCCTGCACAAGCATGAACGAGGCTGTTTTTTTCTCTACAGCAGTTTTCTCGTCAATTGTAATGAAATTGGTTTTTACTTTATACCATTTATCGCCTGTTGCATCATAAAATACGTCACTTATTTTCTCCCTTTTTACTGCCGACACAGTAAATTCTCCTGAAATATAAGGAGCCATCTCTTCTGTTATACGAGCTTCGGCCTCGGTAAACGATAAAGCATCAACCAAGTAGCTTTCTGTCACAGTTTTTTGCAATCCTGTTTCAAGAATTTTACTATATCTAATCTTACATTCAAACCAATTTGCCATATTTTTAAAATTAATAATGAACAACTCCCCGCTCTTATCAAGCGAGCGAGTGCAAAATTACACAAATTCTATGACATTATTGCATGAATTGAGCACAATTGCTTTACCAATATTTTTATCAGGCAACAATAATATCCTTAACAAGACTTACGGTATTTCTTGGCGAGCGAGCGATGATGGTCGGCTTTATCGGGCATTCCGATTGCTCCATATATTTCGGCAAGGCGGTCATGGATAACTGCATCTTTGGGTGACGCTTTCAAGGCGGCTCTCATGCACTTCAATGCATTTAGCAACTTGTCTTTTTTAAAGAATAGTAGCCCAAGTCCGTAATTTGCAGCTCCATTATTTTTATCCATGTTTAAGACTTCCATATACAACTTTTCAGCGTCTGATACCTTCTCAAGTTTAGCCAGCAATGCTGCTTTCTCAACTTTAGCATCAATGCAATCAGGCCATATTCTTATTGCCTTGTCAAAATTCGCCATTGCCGATTTAATGGCTATCTCATCTTCGTCATCACCGACCAACGATAACGACTCTTGACCCATAAAAACATATTCCATCGCAAGGCCCTGTAATTGACGGTTTTGTTTATCTATTACAGCCTGCTTTTCATCAATAATCCTTTTCAACCGTGAATATGATGCTAATTTATAACGAGCAAAACGCTTTACTGTGTCATCCCCAAACTGGCCGGTAAGTTCAACAGCTTCGGCAAAATTTTCGACACACGTTTTAAAATCAAATGCATCAAAAGCCTTGTTGGCAGCACTGAGCAAACATCTCACCTTGTAATCACGCTTGGCCTCGTCAATCAGTTTCATGTCGTTATACCGTTTGCTAAATTCAATTACGGCTGGATTGACGAATATATCCCTATACGTAATAGGGAACTTCAATGTGATACCTTCAAGCGAAGTACACCGTGACAATGCCACGTATGTCTGCCCGCACGAGAATGCACCACCTTCCATATCAATAACCACGCGGTTAAAAGTCAGTCCTTGACTTTTATGTATTGTCATTGCCCATGCGAGTTTAATGGGATATTGTCTGAAAGTTCCAAGCACAGTTTCTTTTATACGTTTTTCTTTGTCATCATATTCATATTGAATATTTTCCCACTGATACATATCAAGCTCACATTGGTCGCCATTCTCGAGTTCTACGGTAATTATGCCATCATTGATGCGAGCCACACGAGCAATGGTTCCATTATACCAGCGATGTTCCACATCGTTGCGGATAAACACCACTTGTGCACCCTCCTTTAAGGTCAAATTTTGCGAGGTTGGCAATATCGACGTTGGCCACGTGCCTTCTATAACTCCTTCAAAATTATATTTCGTAGATTCAAGTTCATCGAGTTTCTGCTCATTGATATAGTCCACAGTATCACGGCGCGTTGCAAGTGTAATTACAAAATTATCCTCTTCATTTTCATTAGAGAAATTACGATTACAGCGGCTGTTAATTCTACTCAGGTCGTCAGCCGTTGCTTTATTTTCTCGCACACGGTCAAGCAAATTTATAAAACTGGCATCTTTCTGCCTGTATGTCTTACGCAATTCTATTGCCACCAGTTTGAACTTGGAAAAGGCCTCGGCCCCGAAAAAAAAGAAAATATTATAATAACGTCGTAAAATTTCCCTGAAATCACTTTTTATGACTGGTTCAAGTTGGAAAATATCCCCAACGAGCAATAATTGTTTTCCCCCGAATGGTTCACGATTGTTTCCCGAATAGTAACGTAGCACCCTATCCATGAAATCAATCATGTCGGCTCTCACCATCGATATTTCATCAATGATTATGAGTTCCAGACTTTTTATAATCTTGATTTTTTCTTTTGTGTATTTCAGAGTATCACGAATACGGCGTGGCGAATAATCGGGGTCATCTGGGAGCAGCGGTTTAAGTGGCATCTTAAAAAACGAGTGCATCGTCATACCTCCGACGTTTACGGCAGCTATGCCAGTCGGTGCTAATGTAATGAACTTCTTTTTGGTAGTTCCACAAATATACTTCAACAACGTACTTTTGCCACTCCCTGCCTTACCTGTAAGAAAAATCGACCGGTTTGTATTGTTTACCATGTCGATTGCTGTGATAAAGTCGGGGTTGTCAAAATCAATGTCGGGTATATTACGTGCCATATTTTTTTACTTTAACTCGTCTTTAAGGAATTTCGCTGTCAATGATTTTTTATTCTTCGCCACTTCTTCAGGGGTGCCTGTTGCTACAATTTCACCACCAGCATTACCACCTTCAGGCCCAAGGTCAATAATATAATCGGCATTTTTTATTATATCCATATTATGCTCTATAACTATCACCGTATTGCCTTTTTCCACGAGCCTATTCAACACATCAAGCAGGACCTTTATATCCTCAAAGTGTAATCCCGTTGTAGGTTCATCAAGTATATACATGGTACGCCCCGTGTCCTTCTTCGACAATTCAGCTGCAAGTTTTACACGTTGACTCTCACCTCCCGACAATGTGCTTGATGGTTGACCAAGTTTTATATACCCCATTCCCACATCTTGCAGGACTTTTATCTTCGATAAAATAGAAGGCATGGAATCAAAAAATTCTACAGCCTGATTAATCGTCATGTCGAGTATGTCGGCTATTGACTTACCCTTGAAACGCACTTCAAGAGTTTCTCGGTTGTAACGTTTACCACCGCAAGCCTCACACGGCACAAGTACATCGGGCAGGAAATTCATTTCCACTGTCTTGTATCCGTTACCTTTGCATTCTTCACAACGTCCGCCAGCCACATTGAACGAGAAACGACCAGGCTTATACCCCCGAATTTTTGCCTCGGGCAAGTTGACAAACAAATTCCTTATGTCGGCAAACACGCCCGTATATGTAGCCGGATTTGAACGCGGAGTACGTCCAAGTGGCGATTGGTCCACTGTCACAACTTTGTCGATATTTTCTATTCCAACAATCGCATCATATTGCAACGGAGTTTGAATCGACTTATAAAATTTTTGGCTCAATATCGGTTGCAGCGTTCCATTTATCAACGAAGACTTACCGCTACCCGATACACCAGTAACGCACACAAACATTCCTAAAGGAATGCGCACATCAATCCCCTTAAGATTATTGCCTCGGCACCCACGCAGTTCTATGCTATTGCCATTACCTTTGCGACGCTTAACTGGCACTTCGATTTTACGCTGTCCATTCAAATATTGAGCGGTGATAGTGTCGCATTTGAGCATTTGCGATGGAGTTCCAGCAAATACTACTTTTCCACCTTTGCGCCCAGCCAAAGGCCCAATATCAACTATATAATCGGCCTGCAACATCATATCTTTGTCATGTTCAACAACTATGACTGTGTTGCCAGCATCTCGTAATTTCTTAAGCGACGCAATGAGGCGCACGTTATCTCGCTGATGAAGCCCTATGCTCGGTTCATCGAGGATATAAAGTACATTCACCAATTGCGAACCAATTTGTGTTGCAAGCCTTATTCGCTGGCTTTCCCCTCCCGACAATGTTGCCGAATTGCGGTTGAGCGCAAGATAATTAAGGCCAACATCCACAAGGAAATTAAGCCGTCCTGTTATCTCTTTAACTATCTCCCGAGCAATGCTCCACTGCTGGTCGGTCAAATATTTTTTTATGCCCCCCATCCATGATTGCAACTCAAGTATATCCATTGCCGACAAGTCGGCAATATTCTTTCCTCCTATGTAATAATGCAATGCTTCCTGATTGAGCCGTGCGCCGTTACATTCGGGACAAGCAACTCGCGAAAAGAACTGACCTGCCCACTTCTGCGCTTGCGACGACGCGTCGTCGGTCTGTTGCATTTCTATATACTTTACAAGGCCATCGTAACGTAAAAAATAATTCGACGTACTCAAAGTGTCATTTTTCAAATCGAGATGCTCGTCGGTTCCATTCATGATGTCATCAATAGCCTCGTCGGGTAAATCCTTGATAGGAGTTTTTATTGTCACTCCATATTTCTCACAAATGGCAGCAATTTGCCAAAAAAACAAGGTATTTTTATACTTTCCAAGTGGCAATATTCCACCATCATATATCGACAAATCGGTGTTGGGCATTATCTTCTCGTTGTCAATTATATTGACATAACCGAGTCCTTTACATTTACGACATGCCCCTTGTGGCGAATTGAACGAAAAATTGTGTGGAGCAGGTTCGGCATACGACAATCCAGTCGCAGGGTCCATTAATTTCCTGCTATAATGACCGATGCTATTTCCATCGTCGGCATCAAGAATCATCAATTGGCCATCGCCCTGCTTAAAGGCCGTTTCTATAGAATCCTTTATGCGCTCAATATATTTATCCTCAACACGCAACTTGTCAACCACAAGTTCTATACTGTGATTTTTATACCGGTCAACTTTCATTCCATAACGTATTTCCGAGAGTTCACCATCGATTCTCACAGTCAGATAGCCTTTTTTGCGCAATTGCTCAAATAATTCCTTGTAATGCCCCTTACGGTTCTTCACAAGCGGAGAAAGAATAAATATGCGATGGCTGGAATATTTTTTTAAAATCATGTGTATGATTTTATCAACGGTAAACTTCACCATCTTTTCACCCGACACATAAGAATAAGCATCTGCTACCCTTGCATAAAGCAAGCGTAAGAAGTCATAAATTTCAGTGGTTGTGCCAATGGTGCTACGTGGATTTTTATTAACCGTTTTCTGCTCAATCGAAATCACAGGACATAATCCGGTAATTTTGTCAACATCGGGCCGTTCGAGCAATCCAAGCATATTCCGAGCGTATGCCGAAAATGTTTCGACATACCTGCGTTGTCCTTCTGCAAAAATCGTGTCAAATGCAAGTGATGACTTACCACTACCACTAAGCCCTGTTATCACAGTCAGTTTATCGTGTGGTATATCTACATCTATATTTTTCAGGTTGTGCACACGCGCCCCAAGCACCGACACGCAATCGGTTTCTTTCCCATTCAAATCCATGCTATACTTAATCGGCAACCCAATTATTATTGTAAACAGTATATGTCATTTTACTACGGTACAAACTTTCGGCCTGCGGAATTTTAACAATGTATGTGCGTTTTTCTCGATTTGTAAGTTTTGTTGACCGTATCCACGGATTCATTTCTCGTAATTGCATATAAGAAATGCCATGCGACTTAGCCCAATCGCTCCAACTTGCAACACTACCAGTCACTTTCACCTCGGTGTATTTAATTGGCTGGTAAAGTTGCTGTTTGGTTATGAAAAATCCATATTTCTTTGGGTTTTCAATAATCAATTTCATGGCAATAAAGCGAAACACATACCGCGAAGTTTCCTCATTGAGATACAAGTCAAATGAGTTTTCGGCAAGTTGCCTATCAAGCTCTTTAGAAATACGTCCCATTCCAGCATTGTATGACGCAGCAACAGTAGGCCAATGCTTATACTTGGCATACGCTGCTTTTAAATACCGGCAAGCGGCTTCGGTCGCCTTCTCCGGGTCGTAACGTTCGTCAACTTCATCATTTATAATCAACCCATATTGCTTGCCAGTTCCCTTCATAAACTGCCACATGCCTACTGCCCCCGCATAAGACCTCGCCGTAGGACTCAAGTAACTCTCTACCACTGCAAGGTATGCAAAGTCTTCGGGTATGCCATTCTTTTTCAATATAGGCACTATAAGAGGGAAATAGCGATTTGCCCTCTTTATTGACAACAACAGATTGCTGTGTCCGTATATGATTTGTGTCATTTCTCGGTCGAGCCGTTCATACATGTCTATACGGTCAAGCAACACTTGTTCACCGGCAATTACTACAGCCATAGGCACATTGGGATTTGCCGATAATGGATGCAGCCCATTAATATATGGTCGCGCAAAATCGTCACCGATTGCATCCGACGCATTAGCTACAGCAATAGCCAATGTCATTATCATTAAGACTAATCTTTTCATTTGCAATTGTTAGTTTATTTTATTCCACTGTTCCTGAATTAGAATCTGTACCAGTATAATTCAAAATATTGATATCGCCACTGAGTTTGTATTCTTTACCATCTGCTCCACGAGCCTCAATGACATAGAAATAAGTTCCCGATTTTACATATTTACCTTTATATTTGCCATCCCACCCTTGCGATGGGTCTGAAAAATGGCACATTTCAACTCCCCACCGGTTGAAAATCCAACATTGGAACTCTACAATCGAACGGTACGACACGCGCCATTCATCATTAATCCCTTCACTACCTTGTGGCGAAAAAACATTTGGACATTCGAGAACCGATTCACCAATACTTATAGTATAGGTTTCACTCATAGTTTCACATTCGCCCGAACTATCTGCACCATAAAACCTGTAATAGAAAGTGCCAGCCTCATTGAATGTTTGCGTAATTTCTTCTTGGTTGAAACGACTCTCTATATCATTAAATTCCGCATCGTGCGACATTTGCCATTCCTCATGAGCCATGGCATCAGTACAATACGCAGTGAATGTTATCGTCACAGGAGCCGACCCGCCCAACGATGAGTCCGGCCCAGTGTCACTCTCTTGCTCATTATCAACATCCCTACCCTCTTGCTCTGCCGTGGTTTCAACTGCAACAGCACTCGTAGTGTAATTATCGCTTGTGACAGTTTCTTCCATGTTCCAATAACGTAAGAAGCGGTCACCGCTTAATGTGAACTCGGTATTGCAATATGGAGCTTGCACAGCCATCACCGAACTGAAGTCTTCCTCGCTGTTTTCTACGCTCACTTCTTCCCATGCCATATTGGTATCGTTCCATTCAAGGGTACGGTAAGAAAGTGTCAAATCACGATTTAGATTCATCATTGCCCCATTAATTGTGTAATATATGATGTTAGCTCCTGCTCCATCGACTTCCAACCGTGCCGTACCACAATCACGCTCGGCACTGAAATTTATCGCGTTCAATGATAGCTGATAATCGGCATAGTTGACAACCCAAACGTATGTGCGGTTGGTTCCTTCTTCTATGATATATCCACAATTGGCTTGTACCTGCGGCATTTGCGTGGTTCGACTATCTATGCGTTCTACCCCATCGGCCACAGTGGCATATCCGCCTCCCTGCTCGCTATATGTGTACCATGTGACGGTGGCATCGCTCGATTGAGTATAGCTCATCGACACTCCATCACAATCATATATGACATATATGCGGTCGAGCCCTGTGGAGGCAGCCGGCGTGTCTTCATATACGGCATACTGGCTACCTATAAAAGAAATTTGCTGCGGCATTGCCTTGAGGAATGCCGCAGACAATATTGCCAATAATACTATCGTTCTTGTCATCACTCTGTCAATCCAACTTGTGTATCACAAGCCCCGAACGCAGTTTAGGTTCAAACCAGGTGGTCTTTGGCGGCATGATGTTGCCACTGTCGGCTATTGCAAGCAACTGGTGCATAGATACTGGATATAAAGCCAACGCCAAATCCATTTCACCACTGTCAACGCGCGACTGCAACTCTCCAAGCCCACGTATGCCTCCAACAAAATCGATGCGCTTGTCACGACGCAAGTCGGTTATTCCCAACAATTCATCAAGTATATATTTCGACGACACCGTAACGTCCAATCCCCTTATAGGGTCATCATCGTCATACGTGCCATCATGAGCCGTAAGCGAATACCAGTTACCGCCTATGTAGAGCGCAAAATTATGGAGCCTGTCTGGATGATATATCTCACTACCCTTTGGCACTACATCAAAATTTTTGCCAAGTAAGTGCAGCAATTCCTCTTCACTATGCCCATTCAAGCCTTTCACCAATCTATTATAATCGATAATTTTCAGATGCGACTCGGGAAAGCATACCGCCAAGAAATAATTATACTCCTCAGTTCCGTTATGATTAGGATTATTATGAGCCATCTCATCGCCTACCAACGCTGCTGCCGCAGTGCGATGATGTCCGTCGGCAATATACAACGCAGGCAGCGATTTAAATGCTTCGGTTATTGTGGCAATTGTATCATTGTCGTCTATCACCCACAACTCGTGCCTTATTCCATCTTCGCTGATGAAATCATATTCCGCTACGCCTTTAGCCACAGCGTCAATCACGTCTGCCAGAGTGGCACTGTCGCGAAACGACAAGAATACAGGTTCGATATTGGCGTGAGTGTTGCGAATATGTTTCATGCGGTCTTCTTCTTTGTCATGCCGCGTGAGTTCATGCTTCTTTATGCGCCCCTCCATGTAGTCTTTAACGTTTGTTGCCACCACTATGCCATATTGTTTGTGGCGACCCATTGTCTGGGCATAAAGGTAATAGCATTCCTTCTTTTCTTCAACGAGCCAACCCTTTTGCTGGAACATTGCAAAATTTTCTATTGCTCGCCGATAAACCTCGTTGCTATGCTCATCAGTACCCTTTGGGAATTCTATTTCTGGTCGTGTGATATGATAAAGCGACATTTCATTCCCCTCGGCCTCTTTACGAGCCTCATCGGAATTCAATACATCATAAGGTCGTGCCGCGACTTTTTCCACAAGTTCTTTCGGCGGACGTAACCCTTTAAATGGCTTTACAGTTATCATAATCTCATAATTGTTTACTTATTGTTGCGCATATCAATCGTTTGCATTCTGTCTGGGCCAACCGACACTATGGTTATCGGCACATTCAGTTCTTGTTCGAGGTATGCAATGTAATTCTTGAATTGCTCAGGAAACTGTTCTGCCGAAGTCATACTCGTCATGTCCACATTCCAACCTTCCATCTCATCATATATCGGTTCGATGTCGTGTTCAATATCGTATGGAAAATCTTTTGTGACCGTACCATTTATGCGGTATGCATTGCAGGCCTTTACAGTCTTGAAACCGTCGAGTACGTCGCTCTTCATCATTATCAACTGTGTAACGCCATTGAGCATTATGGTGTAACGCAATGCCACGAGGTCAATCCATCCACAACGTCGTTCTCGGCCAGTGACCGCGCCATATTCATGACCTATATCGCGGATTTTGGCACCAATCTCGTCGTGCAACTCCGTCGGAAACGGACCGCTTCCAACTCGTGTACAATAAGCTTTAAAGATTCCATACACCTCCCCTATCTTATTTGGCGCTATACCTAAACCTGTGCAAGCTCCAGCACACACAGTGTTTGACGAAGTTACAAATGGATATGACCCGAAATCCACATCGAGCATGCTGCCTTGTGCCCCTTCACACAATATTTTTTTACCCTCTGTAAGATAACGGTTGACGACAATTTCGCTGTCGATTATTTCATATTGCTTCAGGTATTCAATTGCTTCCAGCCACTTCTTTTCAATTTCGGTAATGTCGGGAGTTTCGCCAAGTGCATTGAGAAGATTGATATGGCGCATTTTTGCAGCCTTATACCTCTCATCGAATCCATGAAATATGTCACCGACTCTCAAGCCATTACGCCCAATCTTGTCGGTGTATGTCGGGCCAATACCCTTTCCGGTAGTACCTATCTTAGAGTCACCCTTCAGTTTCTCTTGTGCTGCATCCAACAAACGGTGTGTCGGCATGATTAGATGCGCCTTTTTGGATATTTTAAGCGTGTGTTTCAAATCTATGCCATTGCTTATTAATGCCTCTGCTTCTTCGGCAAACAACACTGGGTCGAGTACAACTCCATTACCTATTATATTGATTTGTCCATGTTGGAAAATTCCAGATGGAATTGAACGCAACACATATTTCTTCCCTTCAAATTCAAGCGTATGCCCAGCATTTGGACCGCCCTGAAAACGAGCGACTATATCATAGCGCGGTGTTAATACGTCCACCACTTTACCTTTCCCTTCGTCGCCCCATTGCAGGCCTAACAATACATCTACTTTCATAGTTTTACCTTATGCTTGGTGTTTATTTTATTTTACTGTTTATTTTATTCTCTTTCCTAATCCGTCGTGCGCACGCATTGCAAATGCCATATATGTACAACACGTAATACGAGGTCGTAAATGACGAATATTTCTTTAGGTTCAAATATTTCAGCAATTCGGCATCCTTTATCTCTTTTATCTTTCCACACTCGGTGCAAATCAAGTGGTGGTGATTGGGCGCATCTGTCACGCATTCATATTGCGATTGGCTGTTTTCTCCAAACCTATGCTTGCGCAAAAGGCCACAATCTGTCAACAAATCGAGCGTGTTGTAAACCGTTGCCCGACTCACATGGTAGGCTTCCTCTTCCATGCGTTTGAACAATGCTTCGGCATCGAAATGCGCATCGAACGACAGCACAATATCTAATATGGCAAACCGCTCTGGAGTTTTACGTAACTTCAGATTTTCAAGATACGAAGCAAGTTTGTCCCGTGCATTCAACCTCTGTTTATCATCTACCATTGCAATATCTGTCTTTTGTTCGCCATAAACTGGCTGGGCAAGCCCAATTGCAAAGATACAACGTTTACTGCGTAAATAAAATAAGAGCTTGTTTAAATTTTGTGCAAGATTATTTTGAATAATTTTTCGAGAATAAGAAACTGTTTTTGCTTTTTTGCCCAATGGTTTGAGATGAATTTACGAATCGGCTTCAGTTGCTTTGAGTAAGTTTAGTAAACCAAACGTCGAAAAGACAACAAAAGAATGGCCGAAAAGGCACTCAAAACATAACCAAAGAACTTACTTTAAAATTATCACTGTAAAATTTCAAAAACAGTTTTTAAATTACCTCTAACACTATTTTTCTCCATCAAGACGAGTAACGAAAAACAGCCCCAGTGAATTAGTTTCACCAGGGCTGTTAAAATATGCTTTTATAGTCTATTATTTTCCATCTTGCTCATAATAGAGTGTGCGTGACGGTTGGTCGCATACTTCGGCTGGACCGAAATATTGTATCGGGCCAGGATACATGTAGCATGTGTTCAAAGCCCATTCGTCACGTTGCTCGGCAAATTTCTTGAAAGGCTTGCCATTAAGGTCAACAAGAGCCTTTTGGATTACAGGCTTCATCTTGCCGTTGCGACGTTCCATGTTCATCATCATAGTGATAGGTATGCCACCTGCTACCCATTGAACCGAAGGCTTGGTAAGGTTACGAACCGACGACATGTAACCCGTAGCGCCACAGTTGATGAGTTGTGCAGCATTGTAACCGAGTGCATAGCAATAGTCGGCATCGAAATTCGACGGGTCGGCACAACGACCTTCATAACCGAAGAAGTGATGTTGTGCAGCAAATTTGCCAACATACTTGCCAGCAGCTTTCATCTCGGCAAGCTTCTTGCCTACCATTTCACTAAGCAGCTTTTCTGTTTCGATGAGAGATACTTGCACGTTGCCGTGAGGGTCGCGGTCGAGGGTCAACTGGCGAGCAACACCCTTTGGCAGGCTCTCGAAGATTTTTGCATTCTCGGGTTTCAAGTTGGCAATGACGTAGCTGCGTTGTTCTTCCTCGCTCTTTGTTGCAAAGTCTGGAGTGCGTGCGAGCAGGTCGTTAAGCTCGGCAATCAGAGCCTTCATAGCAGGAATAAATTCAATCAGGCCTTCTGGAATCAGCACAGTGCCGAAATTGTCGCCATTTTCTGCACGTTTTGCCACAACCGCTGCTATTCCATTCACGATATCGTCAAGTGTTTGGTTCTTTGCCTCAACTTCTTCGCTGATTATGCAATAATTTGGTTGTACTTGCAGCGCACATTCGAGTGCAATGTGCGAAGCCGAGCGACCCATCAACTTGATGAAGTGCCAATATTTCTTTGCCGAATTGCAGTCGCGTTGTATATTGCCGATGACTTCAGAATAAACCTTGGTAGCTGTGTCGAAGCCAAACGAAGTTTCAATCATGTCGTTCTTCAAGTCGCCATCAATTGTTTTCGGGCAACCGATTACCTGCACACCCGCATTGTGAGCCTTATAATACTCGGCAAGTACACAAGCATTGGTGTTGGAGTCGTCGCCGCCGATAATCACGAGGGCTTTAATCTTGAGTTCGCGCAAGATTTCAAGGCCCTTCTCGAATTGTTCAACCTCTTCGAGCTTGGTACGGCCCGAACCGATAATATCAAAACCACCCGTATTGCGATACTCATCGATAATGCTCGATGTGAGTTCGATATACTGGTGGTCAACAAGTCCGCCCGGTCCCATGAGGAAGCCATAGAGGCGGCACTCCTTGTTTATAGCCTTGAGGCCGTCAAACAAGCCGCTTATAACATTGTGTCCGCCAGGAGCTTGTCCGCCCGACAAAATCACGCCCACATTGAACGGAGTTGTTACCTTGGCTGGCTTGGGGTCTTTCTCGAAAGTTAATTCTGGCAACCCGTAAGTGTTGGGGAACAATGCCTTGATTTCTTCCTGGTCGGCAACCGACTGTGTCGGCTCGCCTTCCACGGCCTTCACTGCACCCCACAGTGCCGAGGGCAACTTGGGTTGATAAGCAGCACGAGCCTTTTGCAATGCGCTCTTCTTTGTCATAAATCGTTATATTATATAGGTTGTAATATATACACTTTATTTCTCGCAAATTTCGCAAAAAAAACTCACACCGCCAACAATTACTATCTTAAAAAATCTACATGCCGATACTCAGCACTTTCAATTACCCCAAATCTATCATTAATCAAATGGGCCAAATAAAAAGACCGTGTCGCATTCCCGAGCCGCAGCCTGTTTTACCATCACCACATCTAACCACGGCTGCAATTGCGTATGCGCAATATTATTAGTAATTTCGCACTGCTAATTTCACTTCAATGATTGATAAAGCTACAGTTGCTCAAATTCTCGATGCTGCCGACATTGTAGATGTCGTTTCCGACTTCGTAAGCCTCAAACGCCGCGGAGCCAACTATGTGGGTCTATGCCCCTTCCACAACGAGAAAACGCCTTCGTTCAGCGTTTCGCGCGCAAAGGGCATCTGCCATTGCTTCAGCTGCGGAAAAGGCGGAAGCCCTGTAAACTTCATAATGGAGCATGAGCAGTTGTCATACTACGAGGCTCTGAAATACCTTGCCAACAAATACCACATCGAGGTGCACGAACGCGAACTGACCGACGAGGAGAAAATCGAGCAGTCGGACCGCGAAAGCATGCTTATCATCAACGAGAACGCCTGCCGACACTTCGAGCAGAACCTGTTTGAAACCGCCGAAGGACGCAACATAGGCCTCACCTACTTCAACGAGCGAGGATTCTCCGAACAGATGATTCGCCGCTTCCACCTCGGCTACTCGATTGACAAGCGTAGCGACCTGTATGACGCAATGACTGCCCAAGGGTATAATCAGAAATACTTGTTTGAAACCGGCCTGTGCATCGCCAGCAACGACGGGCAAGGCGGTTACGACCGTTTCCGTGGCCGTGTGATGTTCCCCGTGCTGAACCTGGCTGGAAAAATCATCGCATTCGGCGGCCGCACACTCAAGCACGATAAGGCAAAATATGTCAACTCGCCCGAATCGCTGATTTACAAAAAAAGCAACGAGCTTTACGGCCTGTACCAAGCAAAACAGGCAATCACAAAGCACGACAAATGCTTCCTTGTCGAGGGATATGCCGATGTGATTTCGATGCACCAGTCGGGATTTGAAAACACTGTGGCATCGTCGGGCACATCGCTCACCGAGGGGCAAATACGCCTCATTCACCGTTTCACCGACAATGTGACCGTGCTTTACGATGGCGACGCGGCAGGCATAAAGGCCTCGCTGCGCAGCATCGACCTGTTGCTTGCCGAAGGACTTAACATAAAAGTGCTTTTGCTGCCCGATGGCGATGACCCCGACAGTTTCTCACAAAAACACTCGTCAAGCGAAATCCAAGCATTTATCGATGCAAACGAAGAGGATTTCATCCGCTTCAAAATACGCATATTGCTGCAAGGGTGCGAAAACGACCCCATAAAGCGTTCCGAAGTCATCTCCGATGTAGTAAAATCCATTTCGGTCATTCCATTCCCCATCAACCGCTCGGTCTATACCCAGGAATGCAGCCGATTGCTCGACATCGACGAACAGGTGCTGAAAACTGCCGTGGAACGCAACATCCTCCAAGCTCGCACAAAAAGCTACCAGCGCAACAACGAATCGCAGGCTCAAGACAAATCGCAACCACAGGTTGTCGCCGAAGTCGTAAACAACAGCAACACCGCTCGCATTGCCACACAAGCAACCGACGACAGGGCAAAACTGCTTTACCCCCACGAAGAGTCTGTAACCCGCTACATATTAAAATATGGAATGAGCGACTTCTGCGATGCAATCGACGAGACCAACACACCCACCCGCCTAACGCTGCTTGAATATATCAACAATGAATTGACACTCGACGAGATGCACTTCTCAAACCATGTTTTTTCTAAAATTTATGGAATGGCACTTGACATGCTTGGTAATTTCGGGTCAGACTTGGAGGCATTCAAACAGAGGCTCGATGATGAATGCCACACTCGGCGCAACCAAAGTCTCGAACAAATAAGCCACGAATGTCAAAGCCTTGATGAAATAAAAATGCACGAAGAGCGTATCAATCAGGAACTCGAACAATTCCGTGATGAGCAATTAACCGCATTCCGCAACAATTACATTGAACGGATATTATGCTCAAGCGAAGACAACGAGGTGAGGCAAATGTCAATAAAACTCATCAGCGAAAAATACCACTTGAGCAAAATCCACACCAAATACAACAAGTTACAGACCGAGTATGACAAACTCGTAACACTCGTGCCCGAAGCCATATACAACTGGAAATCGACATTAATCTTGTGTCAAATAAAGGACATACGGAAACAACTCGAAACCGAGAGCGACACCACTAAAATCGAAAACTTGCTGAAACAAATGCAAGACCTATTTGCACTGCGTTCGCAGCTCGCAAAGTACCTTGGCGAACGAGTTGTCAATCCCAAAATATAATTCACGTTTATGAATAATATTATAGACACTTTCGACCACGACCACTTGTGGCACCCCTACACTTCCACCATCGACCCACTGCCCACATATAAGGTCGCATCGGCTCGTGGAGTGGAAATCATTCTCGAAGATGGAACTAAACTAATCGACGGCATGTCGTCTTGGTGGGCTGCCGTGCATGGCTATAACCATCCAGTGTTGAACCGTGCCGCCAAAGAACAAATCGACCGCATGGCGCACATCATGTTTGGTGGACTTACTCACCAACCGGCAATCGACCTCGGCAAACTATTATTGTCGATTTTGCCGCCCAATATGAACAATATTTTTTATGCCGACTCTGGTTCAGTGGCCGTGGAAGTTGCCATGAAAATGGCAATGCAAGCATCAATCTCAAAATATGGCGACACCCACAAAACCAATTTTGTCACTATCCGCTCGGGCTACCACGGCGATACGTGGAATGCTATGTCGGTTTGCGACCCGGTAACAGGCATGCACAGCATGTTTGGCCCTGCACTCAATGTCCGTTATTTCGCCCCTGCGCCATCATGTCGTTTTCACGACACATGGGATGAAAACTGTACTGCCGAACTTGAGCAAATCATCGATACACACCACGATGAAATAGCCGGACTCATACTCGAACCAATCGTGCAAGGTGCCGGAGGCATGAGATTTTACCATCCCAATTATTTAATCAAGGCTCGCCAACTTTGCGACAAATATGACATCTACCTCATCTTCGATGAAATAGCAACTGGATTTGGACGCACGGGAAAACTGTTTGCATGGCAACATGCCAATGTGATGCCCGACATAATGTGCATTGGCAAAGCACTCACAGGCGGATACATGACAATGAGTGCAGTAGCAACCACACGCGACGTTGCCGATACCATCTCACGTGGCGAAGCCGGCGTAATGATGCACGGGCCAACTTTCATGGCCAATCCGTTGGCTTGCGCAGTAGCTTTGGCCTCGGTCAACCTATTGCTCTCCAGCGACTGGCAAGGGAAAGTGGCACATATCGAAACCTTGATGAAAAGCCTTATGCCCGAAGCCCGTCGATACGCCAATGTTGCCGACGTGCGCATACTCGGTGCAATAGGAGTCATCGAAATGAAAACCCCCATCGACATGGCCTCATTCCAAGCTAAGTGTGTCGAGCGTGGCATTTGGGTGCGTCCGTTCGGACGATTGGTTTACATAATGCCGCCTTTCATTATAAGCGACGACGATTTAACCACGTTAATCACGCAACTGTTAGAAATAATACGCCCGTCATGAACAACATTGCCGACTACCTTGACACACTTCGTGTGAGTGGGAATTTTCGTTCCATCGGGCAACATTTAACCCAATCAGGACTTACCGACCTGTCGTCGAATGACTACTTAGGACTCGCTTCAAACAAAGAATTGCAAAACGAGTTTTTCGGCAGCAAACAATGCCTCGACATGACATCGTCGGCATCACGGCTATTGTCGTTGCACCAGCAATGCTACACCGACCTCGAAAAACAGCTTGCAACTTTGTATGGCCGACATGCACTGCTTTTCAACAGCGGCTATCATGCCAACAGCGGAATCATTCCTGCAATCACAAGCAAGGGCACACTTGTCGTGTGCGACAGGCTGGTGCATGCAAGCATCATCGACGGCATAATACTATCGCGGGCGCATTTCATTCGGTTCAGGCACAACGACCTCGACCACTTGCAAGAAATCATATCGGCAAACCGCAACAAGTATAGCGACATACTGATAGTCACCGAGTCGGTTTTCAGCATGGATGGCGATATATGCGACTTGCCATCGCTTGTGAAAATCAAGAAAGAAAATCCCGGAACAAGGTTATACGTCGATGAAGCACATGGATTTGGAGTTTTTGGCAATAGAGGCCTTGGCATGTGCGAACGTGACAATGTAATCAACGACATCGACATCATCGTCGGCACCCTTGGCAAGGCTGGGGCATCAATCGGGGCTTTTGCCATAACCGATGCTCGCACCAAAGATTTCCTTATCAACACAGCCCGCAGTTTCATCTTTTCAACCATGTTACCTCCCATCAACTGTGCATGGTCGCAACTGATGGTGTCGCACATTACACAGATGGAAACCGAGCGCAAGCATCTGCTGCACATTGCCGACCGCTTATCTGAGTTTTTACGTTCTATGGGCTACAATCACAACAGCAAATCACAAATAGTGCCACTCATTGTGGGCGACCCACATAAAGTGGTTGAACTATCACAACAGCTGCGCACACTCGGCTACATTGCCCTTCCTATCCGCACACCGACTGTGCCAAAAGGAACTGAACGCATTCGTTTCAGTCTCACCGCTGCACTTTCCAATGCAACAATCGACCAATTACTATCCGACTTGAGAACCCTACTTCAGTCATGAACATCGAATTTATAACCACCGACAATCACAGAAAATCAATCGCGCTGTTTTTTACTGGCTGGGGTATGGATGCAACCCCTTTCAGGCATTTGCACATCAGCTGCGACTTGGCTATAGTGTGGGATTATGGGAATTTTGATTTCGACACATCAACGTTGGGTAAATACCAAAACATTTACTTGTTTGCCTGGTCGTTCGGCGTGTTTGCCGCCGCTGCATTCCTGAGCCGTTACCCACATTTACCCATTGTGTTTAAAATGGCAATTAACGGCACACAATTTCCAATCGACGATTCCCGAGGAATACCACGTAACCTATTCAGTGCAACGCGCGACAACTTGACCGAACGTTCGCTCATGAAATTTCACCGCCGCATTTGTGGCTCCCAAGCCAAATATGCACAATGGTCGGCCATGTTGCCATCGCGTTCCATCCAATCGCTACACGACGAATTAGTCGCAATCGATAAGGCTGCATCATCGGGCATTTACGCAAGGCATTGGAACAAAGTCATAGCATCGAAATTCGACTTGATTTTCCCATTCGAAAACCAACTTAACGGCTGGGAAGGACTATGCGACACATTGGAAATAGAAGAAACAGGACACCACCTGCCCGATGATTTTGCCACACTGATAAATGGCAACATCATCAATAAACAACTTATAAAACAGCATTTCGGCAACAGCCTGAATGGAACATACGACCGAAATGCCACCGTCCAGCACAAAATTGCATCCAATTTATACGACTTGTGGAAATCAACCATAGGAATCAACAGTGATTCCGCAATCTTGGAAATCGGTTGCGGAACAGGTTTTCTGACGCGCCTATACACTCCCACGGCATACCCATCGCACCTCGTCCTCAACGACTTGTGCCACGTGCCTACTGTCACACTCAACCTCAATGTCACCGACTACCAATTCATCGAAAAAGACGCCGAGCTGCTGGAATTTCCCCCACAGTCATTCGACTATATAGTTTCGTCATCGGCCATACAGTGGTTAGAAAACTTGCCTTTACTATTCAATCACCTCCACAGCTGGCTCAATCCGGGTGGTGCCATAGTAATTTCGACATTTGGCACCAACAATATGAAAGAAATCAAAGATAATATCAAAATATCTCTTAATTATAAAAGTGTAAAGTGGTACTGTAACGAAATAAAGCGTAACTTTGACATCGTTTTGATTCGTGAGGAGAGTGAAACAATGACATTCGGCACTCCATTAGATGTGCTTCGGCACATTCAATCTACAGGTGTGAACTCGATAAATAGCACAAGAACACCGAGTGGCACACTCAGGCGATTGTTAAAGGATTACCCCAATATTGATGGGAGATTTCCACTCACCTACAACCCTATATACATCATAGCAACAAAGAAATGACAAGCAAAGTTATATTCATCAGCGGAATTGGTACAAACATAGGCAAGAGTTATGCCACTGGCTGGCTGGCCTGCCGCATGATGGCGGCAGGGAAAAGCGTAATCACGCAAAAGATGATACAAACGGGCAACATTGGCTCATCGGAAGACATCGACGTACACAGGAAAATCATGGGTATGCCACTTGCCGATGTTGACATCGACCACACCACCGCACCCGTAATTTTCACCTACCCCGCATCACCGCACCTTGCCGCAGAAATTGACAACAGACCCGTCGATTTGCACCGAATTGACAGAGCCACGGCAAAGCTCTCTGCGATATACGACATTGTACTCATGGAAGGCGCTGGAGGATTGATGGTTCCTATTTCCGAGGATTACTTAACAATCGATTTCATCTGCGACAGAAAATACCCCATTGCATTAGTCACTAATGGCTCGCTCGGCTCAATCAATCACACCATTCTGTCGTTTGAGGCATTAAAAAGCCGCAACATCGACATGCCAGTTGTCATATATAACTCATTTTTCGATGACGACCCTGTCATCGCCGAAGATAATCAAAAGTTTTTAAGAAAATATTTCTCCCGGCAGTCGCCCAATACCGAATTTTTAGTAATGCCGCGATTAGACGTGTAACAATGAAAATATCCATCAGCAAAGAACAATTGTCGTCACTCGACCGCGTGACTTTCCCTGGAAAAATCCACGTTGTCGATACATTGCCAAAACTCGACAAAGCTCTGTCGGAACTCAAAAGTTCCACTACGCTCGGTTTCGACACCGAAACACGCCCATCGTTCAAAAAGGGCGTTTCACACAGTGTAGCTCTAATGCAAATTTCCACTATGGAGGATTGCTACTTGGTGCGTATCAATAAAATCGGTATTCCACCGTCACTGCGCTCATTTCTCGAAGACACGGCTATCACCAAAGTGGGTCTTTCGCTCAAAGATGACTTCGGTGTTATACACAAAGGTTACGACACCGACATGCTTGGATTTGTCGATTTACAAAAAGTCGTTCCTCAATATTGTATCGCCGATGCCAGTTTACAAAAAATATATGCCATACTCTTTGACAAACGTATCTCAAAAGGACAACGGCTGTCAAACTGGGAAGCCGACAACTTAACCGATGCACAACAAGAATATGCAGCCATTGATGCCTGGGCTTGTCTTAAGATTTATAACTATTTAAGTACCAAGGCATTCAAGCCCGAAGAATCGAAATATATTATCACTGATAAAAATGAAGATTAAAAAATCCACAATTATCCCACTATTGCTATTGGCATACTTAGCATTTATGTCCTACATCGGGTTGCCATACCTGCAAGCCGGACGTTATGTCTATTACTTTGGCATCATTGCCATCACTCTTGCAATAATAATAGCATTGCACTTCACACTCAAATACCGCGAGAAGCGCAAAGCCGCACAAGAAGAGGACAAAATGTACACCACTTACGCCGACGAAGACAAGAAAGCCAAACTGCGCAACAAGGGGAATTAACTAAAACAACATTTTTTCCACTAAATACAAAAATATTTTCAAAAAATACTTGTTTTTAAAAACTATTGTATATCTTTGCAGCATCATAAAATGATTTTAATATGAGCCGATTTTTTGCATATAGCTTTTTCTTTTACTTTTATTTTCACGAAGAATAAAGGCGAGGTTATATGTGCATAATTTTTTAATATTAATTGATTAACAAAATATAAAATCCCGCCGTAAACAATCAACGGTGGGATTTTTATTTAAACAATAAAACTATTTATGAAGCGCGTTACAATACAAGGAGAACCCGGTTGCTTTCACGAAGCGGCAGCAAGGTCGTATTTCAAAAACGAGGATATTGAAACTATACCCTGCGAAACTTTTACTTCGATGTTTGATACTCTCAACAACGATGCCTCGCTCATAGGCACCCTTGCAATCGAGAATACCATCGCAGGTAGCTTGTTGCAAAACCATGAATTGCTACGGAAAAGCAATCTTGCAATCGTCGGAGAATACAAGATGCACATCTCTCACGTGTTGGCAGCACTCCCCGGCCAGTCAATCGACGACCTGCATGAGGTCAACTCTCACCCGATGGCATTGATGCAATGCGCACAATTCATCCACCAACACCCCAACTTGAAAATAGTCGAGAAAAACGACACCGCTGGAAGCGCACAAGAAATTGCACAAAAGGGGCTCACCGGTGTGGCAGCCGTGTGCGGGGAATATGCCGCCAAGCTATATGGCCTGAATATCCTTGCCCGTGACATCCAAACAAACAAACGCAATTCTACCCGTTTCTTAATCATTGCCGACCCACTCGAAGCTCCATATTTGGTAAAACATAATAAAATCAATAAGGCTTCACTGGTTTTCACATTGCCGCACACACAAGGCAGCTTGTCTAAAATTCTTACTATATTCTCGTTCTACGACATAAACCTGTCGAAAATCCAATCACTGCCCATCATCGGCCGGGAATGGGAATACAGGTTTTACATCAACCTCACATTCAACGATTATGTGCGGTATCGCCAATCAATCGATGCCGTAAAACCTCTTATCAACGAATTTAAAATATTAGGTGAATACAATGAATACACAAATGAAAACTGACAACATAAAACCAGCCGAACGCATTTCGCAAGTCAAAGAATACTACTTCTCAAAAAAATTACGCGAAATCGCCGAAATGAACGCACATGGTGCCGACATAATATCACTTGGTGTGGGAGGACCAGACCGTCCACCTCATGCCGAAGTCATCGACACACTCTGCAAAGAAGCAAGACTCGACAACGCACACGGATACCAGCCCTACGTTGGCATTCCCGAGTTGCGCAAAGCTTTTGCCGAATGGTATAGGAAATACTACAATGCCACCCTCGACCCCAATACCGAGATACAACCGCTTATTGGCTCAAAAGAGGGCATTCTGCACACCACCCTCGCATTTGTAAACCCTGGCGACGGAGTGCTTGTCCCCAATCCGGGATACCCTACCTACACATCGGTGAGCCGACTTGCCGATGCCCATATTTTCCAGTACGACCTAACTGAGGAAAACAACTGGGAACCAGACTTCGACGCTCTTGAGCAATTGCCTCTTGAACAAATAAAACTCATGTGGACCAACTACCCCAACATGCCTACCGGACACCGTGCATCATTGACGCTGTTCAAAAAGCTCGTAGAATTTGGCCGCAAACACAATATAGTAATCGTTAACGATAATCCCTACAGTTTTATACTGAACGACAATCCATTGAGCATTCTTAGCATTGATGGTGCAAAAGATATTGCCATTGAAATGAACTCTCTCAGCAAATCTCACAATATGGCAGGATGGCGCATCGCCATGATAGCTTCAAACCCACAATTTATCCAATGGATTTTAAGGGTGAAATCCAATGTCGATTCAGGACAATTCCGTCCAATGATGATGGCTGCGGCAAAAGCATTGCAATGCGACAAATCATGGTATGACCACATTAATGCCACATACCAGCGTCGAAGGACGATTGCCGAACAAATCATGCACACGCTTGGTTGCACATTCGACCCATCACAAGCAGGATTGTTCCTATGGGGTAAAATTCCCACCAATTCGACCGATGCCGAAACATTATCAGAAAAAATCTTGCACAATGCTCGTGTATTCATCACACCCGGGCACATATTCGGCAGCAATGGCAATCGATACTTGCGCATATCGCTATGTTGCCCTGAACAAAAAATGCAAGAAGCCCTTTCCAGAATACAAAATATGAATCATTAATCAAAACAATATAACAATTATGAACGACTTACAACCAATTGCCACGGCCGAAGAAGTTGGCCGCCCAATCGTAATCGCCGGTCCTTGTAGTGCCGAAAGTGAGGAACAAATCATGTCAACGGCTCGCTCACTCGCCGAATATGGCTTAAAAATATTCCGTGCTGGAATATGGAAACCGCGTACCAAACCTGGGGGTTTTGAAGGCATAGGCGAACCAGGCCTCGAATGGCTTAAACAAGTGAAGCAAGAAACAGGGATGCTTGTCAGCACCGAAGTTGCCAACAAAGCTCACGTAGAAGCTGCATTAAAGGCTGGTATCGACATGCTGTGGATAGGCGCTCGCACATCGGCCAACCCATTTGCCGTGCAAGAGATTGCCGACAGCTTGAAAGGTTGCGACATTCCTGTGTTGGTGAAAAATCCAGTAAACCCCGACTTGGAACTTTGGATAGGTGCAATTGAACGCATATACAATGCTGGCATACGACGCATCGCCGCTATCCACCGCGGCTTCACAGTATATGGCAAGCATCTCTACCGCAATATGCCGCAATGGCACATTCCCATAGAGCTACACCGCCGCTTGCCTGGATTGCAGATAATATGTGACCCGTCACACATGGGCGGCAAACGCGAATTGATTGCTCCTCTGTCGCAGCAAGCCCTCGACATGGGATTCGACGGACTTATCATAGAGTCGCATTGCGACCCCGATTGCGCACTTAGCGACAAGAGCCAGCAAATCACCCCCGAAGTGCTTAACTTCATTCTCAACACACTTGTCATCCGCGACAATGCCCAATCAACCGAGAGCCTAACCCTGCTGCGCCAGCAAATCGACCAAATCGACAACGATTTAATCGAAATCCTTGCCAAGCGTATGAGGGTATCGCGGGAAATCGGTCAATACAAAAAAGACCACAGCATGCAAATCGTACATACCAACCGCTACGACGACATACTCAAGTCGCGTGTGAAGCTCGCCGAAGAAATGGGCATGAACGGAAATTTCATGAGAACCGTTATCGAGGCCATACACGAAGAATCGGTGCGCCAGCAAATCGAAGTATTAAACAACCGAGCAAAATAAGCAATGAAAATACTTATATTGGGAGCTGGAAAAATGGGGTCGTTTTTTTGCGACGTACTCAGCTTCAAGCACGAGGTTGCCGTGTATGATAAAGACATAGACAAGCTGCGCTTCACATTCCACGCACTGCGCTTTTACTCGCTCGACGAAATCATGGAATTCCAGCCCGACTTGCTCATTAATGCCGTAACGGTAAAATACACAATTGATGCTTTCAACGAGGTGCTGCCGTTGCTCCCCACAAAGTGCATCATATCCGACATTGCATCGGTGAAGAATGGGCTACCCGAGTTTTATGCCTCATGTGGGCATCCTTTTGTTAGCAGCCATCCAATGTTTGGCCCGACGTTTGCTTCATTAAGCAACTTGTCAAGCGAGAATGCAATCATAATAGCCGAAAGCGACCATTTGGGGAAAGTGTTCTTCAAAGATTTGTATAACGAGTTGCATCTCAACATCTTTGAATATACTTTTACGCAGCATGACGAAACTATCGCATTTTCGCTGTCTATTCCATTTGCAAGCACACTGGTTTTTGCCAGCGTGATGAAACATCAGGAAGCGCCTGGCACGACGTTCAAGCGACACATGGCAATAGCTCGTGGCCTTATGTCGGAAGATGACTACTTGCTGCAAGAAATCTTGTTCAATCCCAATACCAACGGACAATTGCAGAAAATCCAACAACAATTATCCCGGTTACAAGAAATAATTGCAGCAAAAGATAGCAACGCCATGCGAACCTTTCTCAACGAAGTTCGCGAGAACATAAAATAACGGACATAATATTCTGGCTTGCGTCCTGTTCCTATATAAATGGCGGCAGGACGCTCTTTTTTGCTCGATTGGCTAAAATTGGTTACCTTAGCATCAAAATAAAGCAATGTCATGGACAACATAAAACAACTAATAGACGAACTCCGCAACGAGCTAAACGAAAACAATTATAAATACTACGTACTCAATGCCCCGACCATGTCGGACAAGGAATTTGACGACAAAATGGCAATGCTTGAACGGCTTGAGAAAGAAAATCCACAATATTTCGACCCCAACTCACCTACCCAACGTGTTGGAAGCGACATCAACAAGTCATTCAAGCAAGTAACACACCAGCGCCCAATGCTATCACTCGCCAACACCTACTCCGTCGAGGAAGTTGAAGAATTCTTCGACAGGGTTAAAAGTTCTCTTGGCAATGAGCCTTTCCAAATTGTAGGCGAAATGAAATTTGACGGCACTTCCATCTCTATAATTTACGAAAACGGACACATGGTACAAGCCGTCACACGCGGTGACGGAACTCATGGCGATGATGTGACCGACAACGTGCGCACTATTCGCTGCATCCCATTGCATCTGCGTCCAGGCAGTGGTTTTCCCGAGCATTTTGAGGTGCGAGGTGAAATATTGATGCCGTGGGATGTGTTTGACGCATTAAATAAGGAACGGGAATACAACGAAGAACCACTCTTTGCCAATCCAAGGAATGCCGCGGCTGGAACTCTGAAGATGCAAAACTCGGCCGAAGTGGCACGACGCAGGCTCGATGCCTACCTCTACTACTTGCTCGGCGACAATCTTCCTTATGACAACCACTATGACAACCTCATGGCAATGAAACAATGGGGCTTCAAAATATCATCTGCCACAAAGCTGCTCAACAATATCGAAGAAGTAGAACAGTTCATTGCATACTGGGATACCGAACGTAAGTACCTGCCTGTTGCCACCGATGGCCTCGTTTTCAAGGTTAATTCACTGCGGCAGCAACTCAATCTCGGCTATACTTCCAAAAATCCTCGATGGGCAATTGCTTATAAATTTCAAGCTGAACGTGAATGTACCCAATTGCAATCCGTGTCGTTCGAGGTTGGCCGCACTGGTGTTATCACCCCAGTGGCCAACTTAGCTCCCGTGCTTCTATCTGGCACGATAGTGAAACGTGCCACTCTGCACAACGAAGACATAATACGCAACCTCGACATACACGAGGGCGATATGCTTTATGTCGAAAAGGGTGGAGAAATCATACCCAAGATTGTCGGAGTAAACCTCAATATGCGCCAACCAAACAGTTCCCCTGTCAAGTTTATCACGCACTGCCCCGTATGCGGCAGTGCATTACAGCGCATCGAAGGCGAAGCAGCATGGGTATGTCCAAACAAATATGCCTGCAAGCCACAAATCACTGGCAAAATAGAACACTTCGTTAGCCGCCATGCGATGAATATCGACGGAGTAGGCGAAGAAGTTGCACAACAACTTTACAACGCTGGATTGGTGACAAATATCGCCGACATATACGACTTGAGTATCGAAAAGCTCATGACACTTGACCGATTCGGTCTGAAGTCGGCTCAACGCATCATGAAAGGCATTAAAGATAGCCTCAATGTTCCCTACGAACGAGTAATCTTTGCATTGTCAATACCATACGTAGGCGAAACTGTTGCAAAGAAACTCGCCCTTGCCACCAACGACATCGACACACTAATGAGCATGAGCGTCGAACAATTGTCGGCAATCGACGAAATTGGTACAAAAATCGCACAAAGCATTGTCGATTACTTTGCCGTAGAAAACAACCGAACTATTGTCGAAAGGTTACGTAATGCTGGGCTACAAATGCGACTTACCGAAGAAGCAAAACCGGTATCAGACCAGCTGTCGGGAAAGTCAATAGTAATCAGCGGCGTTTTCAACCACCATTCACGTGATGAATACAAGAGAATGATTGAAGCCAACGGAGGGAAAAACGTAGGTTCTATATCGTCCAAGACCTCTTTCATCCTTGCTGGCGACAACATGGGTCCAGCCAAACTCGAAAAAGCAAAGAAATTGGGCATCGAAATAATAAATGAAGAACAATTTCTTGCAATGCTAAAACAAGAGTAAGCATTAACCTTGCCCTGCAAAGTTAAATTTTGTTTAAAAGCCACATTTTTCTCCTCAAAAATTTTACCAATTAAGATATACTCAATATATTTGCATCAAGTTTTTCATGGTATTAGATTTAAGGTAAAAAATATTTGTCGTGATGACAAGTATTTTTTATTTTTATGTACCTCATCAATCGTCAAACTAAAAAACGGTCATCGAGCGGCTGGTTTACGTAGTCGCAGCTTGCACCGCCATATTACATACGCTATCTGGCGCAGAAAACAGGAAGTAAAAAAGCAAAAAAGTACCCGTAAAAGCAATTTTTGGCACCTGATTCCTAACTTGCTGCCATTCAGCACTATATGCAGAAAAGTTGATTTATGAACCTGCTCTCCATATCCTTGAAATTCAATTCGTTTTC
The DNA here is from genome assembly GCA_944321715.1 of uncultured Muribaculaceae bacterium. Classification (GTDB taxonomy): domain Bacteria; phylum Bacteroidota; class Bacteroidia; order Bacteroidales; family Muribaculaceae; genus Avimuribaculum. The sequence continues at coordinate 126,120 of CALUMJ010000002.1, forward strand.
AAAATGTCTATGCCTTATGGAGTACAAATTAGGTTACAAAAAAGACTGAATTATGTCTGTTTTTGGCTTTCGCTGTCAGCCTAAAACTTCGGCTCAAAGATTCGATTATATTTTGAGCTGCGTAAATCGCTGAAAACAAATCTTCTAAAATTAGCGCAAGGTGCAAGTATATATTTATATACAGCCTGCACCCTTACACTAAAATTTAACCTGACCAAAGAAGTTTATTTTCAAAGGAAACATAAACTACTAATTATTTTTAATGTATTGTTGTTTGCTTATTTGGCATTTACTTGATATATTTGCATACCATATAGTATGGTATTATAAATCAAAAATATGAAAAAGGTAGAGAAAACACAATGGTTTATTGTTGGACTTCAAATCATAGAAAATGAAGGAGTTACTAAAATTACAATAGATAACTTATGTAATTTATTGAAAATCACAAAAGGAGCATTTTATCATCATTTCAAGAATATCGATGGATATATAGATGCTCTTATGGCTTTTTGGCTAAAAGAAAGTACGCTTAAGTTTATAGAGAATGTGGAGAAATTGGATACAGTAAAAGAGAAACTATACACTTTATCGCATATGTCAGCTTCCTCTAAATATAAATGCGAGGGAAGAATTAGAGGATGGGGATATACAAACAATATCGTGCAACAATATGTAAAACAAGTGGATAAATTAAGATTAAATTATTTAGCAAAGCTATTTCAAGATTGTGGTTATAATATTGAATATGCACATAAAAGAGCCACAATACAATATTGCCTACTAATAGGTTTACAACATATTTATTCTGAAATTCCTGCCAGTGATTTCAATGAACTCCAAAGTATGTTAATTGAAAGATTTGAAGTAAATGCTGAAAAATATTTATATGATGATACAAGAAAATAGCTTGATTAAGAAGTATCTACCAGTAGATTATAAGGATTGTTTTATTGAAACAATGGTAGATAAACCGTATATGTCTGTTAAAGATTTGTTTAACTCGATATTTCACCAATATCCTCAATGGATATTATGGTTATTAAAATTACGTGATTTAATGGTGAAACCGTTTGGATTAAAAACGAATAAATCATTTGAAAATATAATTGTAGAGGAAAATGATAATGAAATAATCATAGGCACAAAGGACAAGCATTTGACATTTCTTGTTTCATTATTTTGTTCCGATTTTAGTGATAAAAAACAGATAATTAGCATAAGTACATTTGTTAAATATGAAAACATTTTAGGTAGAATTTATTTTGCAGTAATATGGTTATTTCATAGAATTATTATTGCTTATCAGTTCAAACGAGCTATTAGAAAATGGAGCGAACAATTGTAATATAAATAGAATGAAAGAATTGTTTGATAAGATATTAGCAGGATTAGATTTATAGATTGACGAAATCGACCTCTACGGAAACTTCCATTTCTATGAGTTTCCAAATTGCGGCCACATTCTATGTTATCAATTTTATATAAAACACCCAATTTTACGTTTTGGGGTGTAAAAAAGGTGTAAATCTTGCAAAAATGCTTGATTTACACCCTTTGTTGCGGAGAGAGAGGGATTCGAACCCCCGGAGGTGTGACCCTCAACGGTTTTCAAGACCGCCGCAATCGACCACTCTGCCATCTCTCCAATATTCACGTGGTGCTGGTCGTTTGACGAGTGCAAAGGTAGGCATTCTTATTGAAATATGCAAGCAACTGGGCAAGAATTCATGGTAACTGCATCAAAATTTTGTGACATGACAGACTCTTCTCTGATGTTTTCAGGGATTGCGACAATTTCAACAAAAACAAAAATACCATGTCGATATGGACACGGTATTTTATTTTGCTTATTATCTTCCAAGTAACTGCGCAACACTTAAAGTCCTTGTGCTTTACCAATGGCTGTCATTTATCGCTGTCAACATCGGTTCGGAATCTTTGGTATAATCACACAAAAGTATTCACCACCAGCGCAAAGAGTATCTTCCATATTGCATGGGCAAGCTCATTTATCTGTTTTTTTACATTCATTTTGCTCATTTATAGCAGCAAATTCTTAGTTTCATGTTTTCATTATCGCATCCATAATCAGGACATTTCCGGATATGTCAGATATTTCTTTCAATGCGGCTTCTACTTCTGGGTTAGTTGTATCTCTTTGCCGAGTGACAATCCATTTCTTTATTTCCGGGAACACCGTACCTTCTGTAAGTGTCCAGTCAGGAACAAGACATCGTGTGAGGGAATCAAACACGAAATCACGAATGCCGTTTTTAACCAACTTTTCACAAAACCGCTTCATATTCATCTTTTCATAGCCGAGAAGCACGCATCCAGAATACACGGAAAGCAGGTCTGAGAACCTAACTGAACCGTATTCGCTACACTTTCCCGCTGCTTCTGTCAAAAGCGGGAGCAGGTTGGTTTTCAAATAACGCACACTTCTGCCCATTGAATATCCAGCATGGAGGGCATTAACTGAATTGGTAAGGAATGATTCACAGGCTTGAGCCAACGGAGATGCGTTATCCAGTTGGTTGTCCAAGGACTTATCCGCAGGCCGGTTCCTTACCAACAATCTTACACGGACTCTTTCCATGAATGCTGCCTGCATATTTTCAACCATAGCATCACGGTAGTGCTGCCATGTGTCTTTCCGGTCACGGCCACCTGCGAACGTGATTTCCATATAACCGCCGGATACTGATGCCACTACTTCCAGGTTTCCGCTGCAGGCTGTCATATCGGATGCCCTATCCCACCTGATACCGTCCACTATGATTTCACTGCTATATATTCCGGCTGGTGCGGGAATAGCTGATGCTGGCTCCTTGTTTTCTTTTATCTGCAAATAGATGGCCGAAATATTATAGGCATTCTCTTCGTTCCTGACGGCAGCCACTCCTGCATCATCCCATACAAGGAAACTCCGTCTGTCGTATTGTATGGTTCTGCCTCTGCCATCCTGCATAGTCTTGTGTGTGGTCACGATTCTCTCCTTTCCGAAAATCTGCACCATAGCCGTATAGGATAAAGGCATGGACATCTGCCGGCCATTTATTTTCAACCGCCCCTCTGCAATTTCTACTCCAACCGTGGCTTGTGTCTCGGAGACCTCCGTAGGTCCTGTTTTGACGCTTCTTGCCGATTGCGACTTTGTGGCAGGAGAAACGGTTGACTGAGATTCAACAAACGGAGGAGCAAGCATCAGAGTTACGTCCTCCGACAATGGAGGCAACTCATATTCTCTGGCTGGGTAAGGCTTCTGATAGTTGAGCCAGTATCCCAGTTTCTTCGGACGGCCCCATGTGCGCAGGAAACCCCAGAAATCTTCCGCCCGATACAATGCATCACCTTTATTAAGGGTATTCACGATGACAGTGCCGTCCAGCATCACATGGATGGACTTGAAGGATTCGTCGGCTAACACACCGGGACGGAGGCGCAGTATTTCATCCGTTTTCCGATTCCAGAAACGGGCATAGTCGGTGCGGTTACCGTTCGAGCAGCTTTCCACCAACACCCATTCCTTGTAAAACTCGCGCAGGCGGAAAGAGCCGTCTCCCATGCGGAGAGGGGCGATGCGGCAACTCTGTGTAGCCATGTCCAGGTCAAGCATACCCGGTTCTGTCCATATCCCGCTGCAGCTTCTTGCCGTGTAGTCCCCCAGCAGAAGAAGCCGGGAGGTATCCGGCACCGGAATACAGCCATAATAGAATCTGTCGTATCCGAACATGTTGAACGGCATTTCGTAATATTTCCCGTTGCCGTCATAGCGGATAACCGGGGAATTGCAAAAATCTCCCAGAAGGATATACAGCGTTCCTTTGCCGTCTGTACCGAAACTGGGAGCATACATTAGGCCCTCAGGCAATATGAGCCGGCTTACATATTTCACACCCCGAGGTGTCATAGTGTGTATGATGGCACTCTGAACATCGCCTAAACATAGATAACACCCGCACCACCGAAATTCATACTTCCCCTCAACGGACAAATCGCTCATGCGCGGCCATTTTTCTGCTTCCAAAGGATTCTTGCCTCCTATGACCATTTCTCCTAAAGAAGTTGAATACAATGCCGCGTAGAAGTCCAGTTCCTCCGAGTATATGAAATGGTGGATTCTCTTCGCTTTCAACATTAACGGCCGAAGGGGTGTTACCCGCAAATCCACAACGAATGTTCCCTGCCACTCATCCACATTCTCCTGTTTCCATTCTCCATAAGCAAAATCGCCCGCAAATCCTCTTGTGATATAACGAATACCGTTATTTGGCCACTTCAACCTTTCACGAGGCATCTGCTTACGCAGCTTTATGGCTTTTGCCTTCATTCCGAAATCATAACGTGGCTGTTTCAGCAGTTTGCAATACTGCCCGTACTTGCGGCATTTCTCCTCAAAGGCTTGCATTTCCGCCTGTGGAACCAATACCAGCAGATATATGTCATCCCCATCCAGGTCATAGAGCGCATACCCGTGCGCGGTAAACTCCTGCCCCAGGGCTGTAATGCCCATCTCGTGCGAAAAGCAGGAATACTGTGTCACTACTTCATCGAAACGGCTGTCTTTAAGGGCAGGTATCTTTTCTCCCCATTTTTTCCTTATCTCGTAAAGCGTGTCGCCCACATCACCTTCATCCCTGTGTACGTCGAGAGCATAGTCACGCAACTCCTCCATGCTGTTAGCGGAAACTGGCAGCTCAGATATATGAAGCGCATCATTACCACCAGTGTGGAATGGTACGACCTCTTGCTGCGGATTTTCACAGACAGAAAGAACCATATCCAGATACCAGTTCCAAAACTCTTTGCGTTTCTCGACATCACTTCTTCCATCTTGGAGAAAAGAGGTTCCGTCAGAACAAACTAAAGATTCGAATATATCAGGAGTCCAGTTTTCAGAATCGAAGTTTCTATCATCTTCCCCATTGTAATCTCCAATTCCCAGCGTGAAAAATGTATCGCAGCATACAGCATATCCGAGCATAACGATTGCAAAACTCAAAAACGTATCCTCTGAATGACTGTTTTCCACAAGGCGCTTCAGTCGGTCCGTATCTTTCTGTATGTCTTTAACAGCCCCTAGGTTTCTGTAGAGATAGTCGTTTATACGAGAAAGCAACTGGACAGTGTCCGGGTTCTGCTTTCCCAAAAATGAACAGGCTTTCTTGCAACATTCACACATGATTTTCTGAGCGGTCAATACGTCACCAATCTGTTTCATCAGATTGACCCGACAGGACAGCGGCAGATGCCCTGTTTTGCTTTCGGCGACTATTTCTTTCAGTTGTATTATACTGTCTTTTATCATAACATTCTATTTAGCATCAATCCCATGTATAAAGCACTTGGCTAAATTCAGGCATATTCTGTACTCAATGGCATAGCAACGTTATCAGGCAGTTTCCCACAAATGGGGAGATGCAGACTTTCCACCTGTTCGTGTGTCAGGCTGTTGTCTATATGTTCATGATAAACAACGCGGAAATTTTCTTGACAGTCAGTTTCTTCATCCAACCCGTACATAAAATCATCTCGGTATGAAAGAAAGAACTGCAGGATGCCTTCTTGCGGCAAGGGATGCTGAACATGGACTTTGGCAAAATTAATCTGTGCAAGAAGCACCATTTTATTACCCTTGGAAGCAGCGGGATATTCCTTTGTTGGAGACCAGTATGAAAGCCCACCCAGTTTGCTGTCTGTAAGTAATGGTTTGCGACCTCTGTCAATAATCAGGCCGTAAAATGGTACTGCCGTCTTGTTTTTTATTGTTTCGGCAACGAGTTTAGCTTGCTCCGTTGTCAAGATTTTCTTTTTCATAATATTAATTGCTAATGATTTGAAAAGAAACAGTATAAGGCGTTATCTTTTCTCGTTAATAATATATTTATAGTTCCTTAAAAACTATATCATCTGATACTCCCAGTTCTTTCCGTTTAGTTTCAAAGTCCCCTTTATTGAATGGTCCGAATGTGTTTTCTTGTGCCTCCCATGCTTCCTGTTTGTTATTTACAGGAATAATGTAATATTCGGTTGTATTCTTGTCATAACGCTGTAAGGATATGCCCATGCTGTCCTTCAAAGCACGATAGGCCTTGACAAGAATAAAATTATCGTCATATCCGACAGCATGGACACTTGTTCCAGTTATTCCCGTATAAAGCACATCATCGCTTTGTTGATGATAGCACACATCCATATCGTCTTTGGTATCTACCGCTATCAAATAATAGTTGCCGGTAAGATGCTGTTCATATACGAACCCGCAACCTTGCATTATGGGCAGAAAAAAGAGGAGTAGTAATGACATATCTGTTCTCATACACTTGGTTTATTATCATTATTAGACTTTATATAGATTAATTTATTATATGACTCATTTTGTGCGTGATTCTGAAGTTGTGTAATCCACAAGCA
>CALUMJ010000003.1 GCA_944321715.1 uncultured Muribaculaceae bacterium
GCTTGTTACTGCCATATTTACAGCATATTACGGTTGCATTCGAGCTGTCATCGAGCCGCCATGGTATGACGGCTCTACAACAAAGTAAATGTATTTGCTATTTTGATACACCCTCTACAAAATATAATTGCGATTGCAATTATGACACACGATTCTGCAAAATCGCGCTGAATATTGCAATTATGACACAGCCTTGTGCATAAACAAATGTGCCAAGGTGCACACCGTTGGCGCACCTTGGCACATTGTATTTGTGTGTTATTGTCGGGTTTACTCGCGGCTGCCGAAGAAGCGCAGCAAGTAAAGGAACAGGTTGACGAAGTCGAGGTAGAGCGACAAAGCTCCTATTGTGGCGAGCTTGCCAGCTTGGCTTGCATCGGTGATTGCAGCCATTTGCTTGATTTTCTGCGTGTCCCATGCAGTGAGGCCAATGAATATTACCACGCCGGCAAAGCTGATAATCCATTCAAGCGTGCTGCTGCGCATGAAAATGTTGACTATGGTGCAAATGATGAGGCCGATGAGTGCCATGAACAGGAAGTTGCCCACGCGCGACAAGTCGCTCTTTGTGACGTAGCCATAGATGGTCATTGTGCCAAACACGGCAGCCGTGATGACAAAAGTGGAGAATACCGATGCCGAGGTGTAGGCGGCAAGGATTGCCGACAGCACTATGCCGTTTAGTATTGAATAGACATAGAAAATGAGTGTTGCCACTGTGGAGCTAATCTTGTGCAATGCTCCGGCAAGCACAAATACAAGCACGACCTCGGCAATCAGCAACCCGAAGTATAGCCCCGAATTAGAGAACAGTGCGTAGGTCACTGCCGGGACATTCAAGCACACGTATGATGTTAATGCCGTGACAATCATGGCAAAGAACATCTTCAGGTAAACGCGCTTCATTATGTTCGACACGTTGGCCGCTAAGTCGGCCTGTGGAATGAAGGGCGGTGGAGTTTGTTGATAGTTAGGATACATAATTATATTGTTTAATTAGTATGTTGCAAGTTAGCATGTTACATTCTTTCTGGCACTTCCATGCCGAGCAGCCCGGTAGCGCGGCGAATGATATTGCCGGTTACCTCCGACAGCTTGAGGCGGAAGTTGCGTGTGGCGGCATCCTCCTCGCGCAGTATTGAATAGTCGTGGTAGAACTGGTTGTATTCTTTGGCGAGGTCATACACATAGTTTGCCACCAATGCCGGGCTGTAGGTTTTGCCAGCTTCGGAAACCACTTGTGCAAAGTCGGCAATTTTTTGGATGATTGCCACCTCTTTTTCGCTTGGTTCGATGTCATAGTTGCTGTTGTAGTCAATGCCGGCTTCGGCGGCTTTGCGCAGCAGCGAGCGTATGCGGGCGTAGGTGTATTGAATGAACGGTCCCGTGTTGCCATTGAAGTCAATCGACTCCTTTGGGTTGAACATCATGTTCTTGCGTGGGTCAACTTTCAGCAAGAAGTATTTGAGCGCGCCGAGACCGATGATGCGGGCGATTTCGTCGGCTTCCTCGGCCGAGCAGCCATCGAGCTTGCCAAGTTCGGCACTCGTTTCGCGGGCTGTGCGTATCATTTCGTCCATGAGGTCGTCGGCATCTACAACAGTGCCTTCGCGCGATTTCATTTTCCCCTCGGGCAGTTCTACCATTCCGTATGAGAAGTGTACCAAGTCTTTGCCCCATTTGAACCCGAGCTTGTCTAACAGCAACGACAGCACCTGGAAGTGGTAGTTCTGCTCGTTGCCCACCACGTATATCATCTTGTCGATGGGATAGTCTTGGTAGCGCAGTTTGGCCGTGCCTATGTCTTGTGTCATGTACACCGATGTGCCGTCGCTGCGCAGCAACAGCTTGTGGTCGAGCCCGTCGGCGGTGAGGTCGGCCCACACCGAGCCATCCTCCTTGCGGTACATTATGCCCTTTTCAAGCCCTTCGAGGACTTTCTTTTTCCCTTCGAGATAGGTTTCGCTCTCGTAGTAGATTTTGTCGAAGTCCACGCCCATGCGGCGATAAGTTTCGTTGAAGCCGTCATATACCCACTGGTTCATCATTCGCCACACGCTGCGCACTTCTTCGTCGCCGGCTTCCCAGCGTTGCAGCATCTTGCGAGCCTCGACCATCAGCGGCGATTTTTCCTTGGCTTCATCCTCGCTCATGCCCTCAGCCATGAGTTGCTTTACTTCGTCTTTGTAGTGCTTGTCAAACATCACATAGAAGTCGCCAATCAAGTGGTCGCCTTTCTTGCCGGCTTTCTCGGGAGTGATGCCGTTTCCCCACTTTTCCCAAGCCAGCATCGACTTGCAAATGTGTATGCCACGGTCGTTGACGATGTTGGTTTTCACCACCTTGTAGCCATTAGCCTTCATGATGAGCGATAGCGAATAACCCAGCAGGTTGTTGCGCACGTGTCCTAAGTGGAGCGGCTTGTTGGTGTTGGGCGACGAATATTCTATCATCACCAGTTCGCTGTCGTCGGTGGCAGCCTTGAAGCCATAATCGGGGTCGGCGGCGATGTGCTTGAGCATATTGCACCAGAATGCCGGCTCTACGACGATGTTCAGGAAGCCCTTGATGGCGTTGTATGACTTCACTGCCTCGCAATTGTCTTTGAGGTACTCCCCTATCTCGTTTGCCGTGGTTTCGGCAGGCTTGTGCGATGCCTTCAAGAATGGGAAGACAACGACGGTGAGGTTGCCCTCAAATTCTTTCCTTGTTGACTGCAAAGTGATGCTTTCAGGCTCAAAATTCACGCCATATAGCGACTTTACCGCTTCGCACACTGCTTGTGCTATGATGTTATCAATCGACATATTAACTATTATATAATTTATCTTGCAAAGATAGCGCAAGGCGAGCGCAAAAGCAAATTGCGCTTGCGCAAATTTGTTTAGCCGAGCCGAAGCCTGTCTTATCGAAAGTAGCGCAAGGAAGGTGTATCAAAATGCAAATTTGTGCAATTTTGTAGGGACGCACGGCCCGTGCGTCCGCTGCGCAATTAAGCGCATATTTTATTAATTTACAGGCAGTTAATCGAGTCTTGCGGCACTCGGACGCACCGTCCGTCCCTACGAGGTGAGTGCCGAAATAGCAATTACAGTTATATGTTGTGGGGGTGTATCAAAATAGCGATGTCTGTAATTGCTGGCGGTTTTAGGTATTACTATTTTGATGCCTCCCACTGTGCTTTTTGCGAAAAAAGGCGGCTTATTGACTTGTATATGTGGGATATTGTGGCTATCTTCGCATAGATAATAGTCGTTTAGAGGTTGTCGTATGCGTCGATTAAAATCGTGAACCTCCTAATGAAGCATGTGCGGATGCGTGTTTTTTGTGAACACTGGTAACGAAATAGCCTGCCCGGCAGCACGTGTTTTATGATATAGTAGCAGGGGCATGATTGACGTGTAGCATTCGGTCGGGCAGTCGTTTTCTGCCATGCAATAGTGGTGGGAATCCAACATTATTTTTAACTTAAAACATAGGACGAACAAGCAACCATAGAAATTCATAAATGCAATGTAACATACCGGTGTAGAGAGTACATTGCTATCTGCCATAATCTACCAGTGTAACAAGGACTTGGAGTGTGCCGAAAATCCATCATTTAGCCAATAGAGTAGGCATAATCATTAACATAAAACTATCTAAATTATGAAAATTGCAAAATTTTTCATTGTGCCGGCATTATTTATGCTTGCGGCATGTGGTAATTCCAACAAAGAAAGCAATCAAGACGATTGGGGCGATGAGATTGAAGAATCTTACGACGAAGAGTATGACATGGAAGATGATTACAGCTACGACGATTCATCGACCGACAGCTTGAGCTTTACCGTGAGTCCGTTGACAACCGAGGTCGAAGGACCGCTGAAAGGCATTGTCGAAGTGGTTGACAAGGAATACACATCATCTCTTGAATCGGCCATGGGTGACTCAATGGAGATTATTCATCTCGAATTCAAAATATTGAAACCACAGAAGATTGCCAAGGAAATAAGACTGTATGGGTACATTTATGACGAAGAAGGCAAACTTGTAACGATTCGACTTTATAATAGCATCTTGAGCAAGGACAAAAACGACACTGTGACCAGGGAGTATGCGTTGCAATCATGGAGTGCGTCTTATCTACAAATGGCAATAGCTAACGGCGACGAGGTTTGCAAAAAAACCTCTCTTTTGATAAGGGTGAACAGATGTCCATTCTACAACGAAGAAATGAAACGGTTCAAGACATTCAAGGTGGTGTCGGAATTGTCGGATTATGATTTCGATTATGAAAGCCATCAGTAAATCGCGGACATAGCCATATAGGGCAAAGCACAACAAGGGGTTACAAATGTGCTTCATGGTGTGAATACATTGAATCCAACGCAGTGCCTCGCGGCGCTGCGTTTTTTCGTTAGGAATATCCCTTTTATAGTGTGCCGTTATCTCTATTCATATTCTACGCCTAAGATTTCCGGGCTACAGTATTTCCACTTTTCTTGGTCGGAATTAGGCGTGTGCTCGCCATAAACGCTTTATCGCCATGCTCTTCATTCGAGTCTTGCCATACGTTGAATTTGGTCAATGTTTTCACGCGCAGTTGTAACTTCAGTAATCGTGGTTGTTATTGCCGTGATTCGGTTATGGCATTGAGAGCAAATGGTGCTACCTTTGCAAGCGCAATTTAAGCATACACAGGTGTAAAAGAAAGATTGGTTATATGGTTGAAGGAAAGAACGGAGAAGCCATGCCAGTAAAGGCTTCTGAGCGTTATATGATACTCGATATTTTGCGAGGTTTCGCCTTGATAGGGATAGCTCTTGCCAATTTTCCCGAATTCTCGCTTTATACATTTTTGCACGACGACGTTGCAGAGGCTATGCCCACGGCCGTGGCCGACCGTGTGGCGCATTACTTCGTGAGCGTGTTTGTCGAGGGGAAGTTTTATACCATCTTTTCGTTGCTTTTCGGGATAGGTTTTTCGATTATAATATCCAATGCCATGCGCAGGGGTGCAAATGGCCTTGCCATCTTCTACCGCCGTATGGTGTGGCTTGCCGTTATAGGATTTCTGCACTTGATGCTGGTGTGGAGCGGCGACATATTGCTGCTATATGCTCTGCTGGGCATGTTGTTGCCCTTGTTCCGCAATTTGTCTAATCGCAAGTTGCTCGCATGGGCTGTGGCGATGCTGTTGTTGCCGGTTGTGGTCGATACGGCGGCACAATTGGCAGGGGTTTATCTTTCGGCCCCAGTGGTGGAGTTGCAGCAGCACTATTGTGCCAAATATGGCATAAACGATGCAAATTTTGCCTACTGGTTGCGTGATGCCACCGATTATCGCGGTGTGCATGAGTTCCTTGTGCAGGGCGCGCTTGTCAGGGTGCAGGAATTTGTCGATGGGAATCGCTATTTCAAGGTTTTCGGCCTGTTCCTGATAGGCTTCTGCATAGGGCGTAACAGATTGTATGCCCGCATCGGGGATTATCGGCCGCAATTGCACAAAATAGCCCTTTGGGGCATTGTGGCTGGGTTACCGCTGTCGGCAGTTTATGCATGGAGTGCCGTTAATGGCCACCCTTGGGGCAATGCATGCCATTCGGTGCTGTATCTTGTGAGCGTCTATCCCGTGGGATTTGCATATATCGCTATGCTATGTCTTGCTTATCTGCAAGTTAGCGACGGTTGGGCGTATCGTCTGCTTGCGGCTCCCGGGCGCATGGCACTCACTTGTTACATCGGGCAGTCGCTTATAGGAATGTTTTTGTTTTATGGCATTGGCCTCGGGTTTGGGACTGGTGTAGGGTTGGCGTATGTGCTGGCCATCGCTGCGGCCGTGTTTGCCGTCGAGGCGGTCGTTTGCCACTTGTGGCTGTGTTGCTTCAGGTTTGGCCCGCTTGAATGGGTGTGGAGAATGCTCACTTATGGCAAAGTGTTTTCGTTGTTAAACCCCAATCGTTAGACCGCAAAATGTAAATTTCGCCGAGCTTTCCCGAGTGCTTTCATTCTCTTGCCGGGCAGGTTGGTAGCCGCTTTGTTTCGGAGTAGCTCACTCACCAAAGTCGTCGCCTGCACGTTCCAAGATTTGCGATGGCGTGTCGGCGGCGGGTGAGAGCCATGCCATATCAGGGTCTTTGGCAAACCAGCGCAATTGTTGCTTGGCATACACGCGGGTGTGCTTTTTAATGCGTTCGATGGCTGTGCTGCGGTCCATTGTTCCGTCGAAATATGCAAACATCTCCTTGAAACCCACAGTGTTGAGTGCATTGAGGTGACGCAATGGATATACGGCGCGTGCTTCATGTTCGAGCCCGGCCTCCACCATCGCATCTACACGGCGGTTGATGCGGGCGAAGAGTTCCTCTCGGGGCAATGCCAGCCCTATTTTCACTATTTTGAACGTCCGCTGTTTTGCCTGTCCGGTGCGCAACTCGGTATAAGGCCGTCGAGCCTGGTAGCACACTTCAAGGGCATGCAGCAGCCGTTTGTGGTTGGCGGGGTCGGCGATTTTCAGGTAATCGGGGTCGAGCAGTTCCAATTGTGCCACTATCGCCTTGATGCCGCACTCGTCGCGCAGCTGCATCACCCGTTGGCGCACCTCTGGGCTTATGGTGGGCATAGGGTCGATGCCCCGGCACACGGCATCGACATACATCATCGAGCCGCCGCACATCACGGCGCACCGCCGTGGCGAGCGGTCGAATAGCTGTGGCAATAGGTCGATTGCCTCCTGCTCGAATTGCGCTGCGCTGTAATAGTCGGCCACGCTCTTTATGCCCACAAAGTGATGGCGCACGGCTTGCAGCTCCTCGGCCGAGGGGGCCGCGGTGCCTATTGGGATTTCCTTGAAAATCTGTCGCGAGTCGGCCGAAATGATTTCGCACTCCAGCCGTCGAGCCACTTCAATGGCCGTGGCGGTCTTCCCCACCCCGGTCGGTCCGGTAATTACTATCAGCGTTCCTTCGGTCATCGGTATATGGCTGTTTGGTGGGCAGAACGGCTCATTGTGTTTCGTTTCGGCATTGTTTTACAGTATGGCTTTAGTCGTGAAGTTGTTTGTTTTCACAATATACACACCCTTTGCAAGATTGCTGATAACGGTTTCGGTGCCGTTATAAACGCATTGCCCGTTCACAGAGTACACGCTAATGTTGCCGCTGGGCTTGCCTATGATGATAATTGAGTTGCCGCTGGTTGTGACTGTGATGCTTTTCGTTGTCATGATTGTTGCCACATTGCTGAATGCGTTTTCTTCGATATTCCAGAAGTTGCGCCATGGGTCAACTGCCTCATAATCGGCTTTTGAGCCAATGGGAACTGACAAAGTACCCATTAATGTTTCATTGGCGAAAACACCGTTTGGCGCATTTGGTGGTGTGGTGGCATGGCAATTTACTTCTGTCAGGTTGGTGCAGCCACAGAATGCCGAACCTTCTATGGAAGTTGTGCTGCCCGGGATGTCAACCGATGTAAGGTAGGCGCAATTATAGAAAGCATTGGTTCCGATGGATGTAACGTTGTCGGGGATTTGAAACGTTGCATCGGTTTTTCCCATAGGGTATTGAATCAGCAAGGATAAATTCTTGGAGTAAAGCACCCCGTCGATGGAGGCATAGGACTGGTTGTCGGCATTTACATTTATTGCGGCCAGCTTGCTGCAATTGAAGAATGCGTCGTTCCCAATAGTAGTCACGGAACTTGGAATGTCGGCTACCGTCAGACTTGTGCAACTGTCGAAAGCGCGTTCACCAATGGAAATCATGCTTTGTATGTCAATCGACGACAAATTGGAGCAATATTGGAAAGCACGTTCGCCGATTTCAGTAGCTTTGGGTAGCTCAACCGAAGTCAGGTTGATGCAGTGCGAGAAAGCATATTTTGGTACGGCAGTCGCGCTTGGGAAGTCTATAAAGCCCAGATTGGTGCATTCATAAAAGGCATATTCTCCAATGGAAGTCACGATTAGGAATGAAACCGACCTCAAGTTTGGGCAGCTATAGAAAGCGTATTCCCCGATAGAGGTGACGCTGCTTTGTGGCCTGATTGATTCGAGGCTCTGGCAGCTATAGAAAGCGTGATTCCCAATAGAAGTGACGCTGCTGGGAATATCGACCGATGTGAGATTTGTGGAATAAGAGAAAGCATTATTCCCGATATGTGTCACATTGCTGGGTATTGAGAATGTGGTGTTGGTTTTCCCGATAGGGTATTGAATCAGCAATGACAAATCTTTGGAGTAAAGCACTCCATCGATTGAGGCGTAAAACTGGTTGCCGTCATCTATATTTATGTCGGTCAAGTTGCTGCAATTCTTGAAAGCGCAATCATTGATAATTGTCACTGTGCTTGGAATGTAGATTGATGCTATATTGTACAGACCCGAGAAAGCGTATTCTCCGATGGCTATGACCGAGTAAGTTTTCCCTTGAGATATTGTCCTTGAGGGAATTATTATATCACCGATGTCGGGAAGGTTAGCCCCTGCCACCGCTACAGTCCTGTCTTCTTCCGATATGATATTGTAATTGATATTGTCGGAAGTAAAATCATAAGCCGCTATTGGCTGGCTTGTAATAATAGCAGCCACTCCGACTAACAATGTGCGTAATAGTCTTGTTTTCATAAATATGGCAACTTTTGCGTGTTAACTTTGGCTGGATGGGTAAATAATAACCTTTATGCTGGTTTACAACTTTGCCTACATTTTGGAATATGTGGTAATGACAAAAATACAAAAATGTTTCAGAACTTGGAACTCAAAGTACGGAAAAATTCAAGTTTGTACTATCTTTGCCAATAGGCAAATATTCAGTGTGATATGGACGAGAATAAGGAAATGGAAGCAATGGCGATTGCCCGGGTTGTAGGTGACATCAAGCAAATTATTGATGCAGGCAGGAAAGCGGCGTATGTCGCCGTTGATGCTACCATGATTGCAACTTATTGGAACATAGGCAAGCGCATCGTGGAAGAGGAACAGCATGGGCAAGAGCGAGCCCAGTATGGCAAAGAGCTGATTAAAAGGCTTGCCATTGAACTGACCCATGAATATGGGAGTGGGTATTCCGAACGGTATTTGGCTTATTTCAGGAAATTTTACCTTACGATGCCCAATTTGGCAATTTTGCAAACACGTTTGCAAAATTTGAGATGGTCACATATACTTACAGCATTGCGGGTAGAAGATGAAACTGCGCGAAGATGGTATTTAGAGGCGGCATCGCAGCAGATGTGGAGCGTGAGGACATTGAGCCGCAATATTTCGACACAATATTACGAGCGGCATTATGTACAACCCGCATTGCTGTCTGAAGGCAATTCCGTGCCACAGAAAAAAGAGATATTAAAAACTCCCATGATGGCGGAATTCCTTGGGTTCAAGCAGGGTGAAAGCCTTACAGAGAGCGACCTTGAGTCGAGTATAATTGCCCACTTGTGCGATTTTATGATGGAGTTAGGGCGTGGGTTTGCTTTCGTGGCTCGGCAACAGCATATTCGCACCGATGCCGATGATTATTTCATAGACCTTGTGTTTTATAACGTGGTATTGAAATGCTATGTCCTTGTTGACCTTAAAGTAGGGAAAATAACGCATCAAGATGTCGGGCAGATGGATATGTATGTAAGGATGTACGATGAGTTGAAGCGTACCGATGGCGACAATCCAACCATCGGCATAGTGCTGTGTTCCGAAACCGATGCAGATATTGCACGGTATTCTATCTTGAAAGGCAACGAGCAGTTGTTTGCCACGAAATATAAGTTATACTTGCCTACCGACGAGCAGTTGCGCCAAGAGATAGAACGACAGAAGGCATTGTATCTGATGCAGCATGGCAAATAGTCGAGTCGGTACGTCTTTGTAGAAAAATTGGAAGCACTCCCCTATCTGTGCTGGCTGTTGGTTGCGGCAGACTCATCATGTCGAAAAGAAAAAAATGAAAAAATGTTGCACAATTGGGTCTATTATTAGAAAAAATGTGTAACTTTGCATCGCTTTAAAAGTCGCGGGGTGTAGCACAGTTGGTTAGCGCGCCACGTTCGGGACGTGGAGGCCGGAAGTTCGAGTCTTCTCACCCCGACTTAAGCAGGAAGGCAGTCATGATGGCTGCCTTTTTCTTTGCGGCAAATTATGGCAATCCGTTATTTTTACGTATGTTTGCACCAATAAAAACGTAAACAACAGAAACTAACTCTTAATTCGATGAATTTTATTGAAGAACTGAAATGGCGCGGCATGATTAACAACATGATGCCGGGTACCGAGGAACAACTCAACAAGGAGATGACTACGGCATACTTGGGAATTGACCCTACTGCCGACTCATTGCATATAGGTCACTTGGTGGGTGTGATGATGCTCAAGCACTTGCAACGCTCGGGACACAGGCCTATCGCACTTGTCGGCGGTGCCACTGGCATGATTGGCGACCCGTCGATGAAGTCGCAGGAACGTGTGCTGATTGACGAGCCAACGTTGCGCCATAACCAAGAATGCATCAAACGGCAGCTTGCCAAGTTCCTCGACTTCGACAGCGATGCGCCCAACCACGCCATCCTTGTCAACAATTATGATTGGATGAAAGATTACGGGTTTCTAAACTTCATTCGCGACATAGGCAAGCACATAACCGTCAATTACATGATGGCGAAAGATTCGGTGAAAAAACGCCTTGGCAGCGACACGCAGCATGGGATGTCGTTCACCGAGTTCTCCTACCAGTTGCTGCAAGGCTATGACTTCTTGCACCTGTATGAAACAATGGGATGCAAATTGCAGATGGGCGGTTCTGACCAATGGGGCAACATGACTACTGGCACTGAGCTGATACGCCGCATGAATGGAGGCGAGGCATACGCACTGACATGCCCGCTCATCACTAAAGCCGACGGGGGCAAGTTCGGTAAGACCGAATCGGGCAACGTGTGGCTCGACCCTAAACGCACTTCGCCATATAAGTTCTACCAGTTCTGGCTCAACGTGAGCGACGCAGATGCTGCAAAATACATAAAAATCTTCACCGACCTCACAAAGGAAGAAATCGAGGCTCTCGAAGCCGAGCAGGCCAAAGACCCGGGGCAACGTCCGTTGCAGAAGCGTTTGGCTCGTGAAATCACCATCATGGTGCATTCACAGCAAGATTACGAGGCCGCTGTGGAAGCATCACAGATATTGTTCTCAAACAAGGCAAATGAAACACTGCACCGCATCGACGAGGAAACGTTGCTTGAGATATTCGACGGCGTACCAACGTTTGAGGTACCGGCAGGTGTGATTAACGATGGTGTGCAGCTGGTTGATTTGCTCACTGCCCACGCTCCGGTGTTTGCATCGAAGGGCGAGATGCGTAAACTTGTGCAGAGTGGCGGTGTGTCGGTAAACAAGGAAAAACTTGCCGATGCCTCGGCCGTAGCCGATGCTTCGATGCTGCTCAATGGCAAATACTTGCTTGTGCAGCGCGGCAAGAAAAACTATTACCTTGTGATAGTGAAATAAACGTTTGCATGAAACATATACAAGGGGCGGGACTACCGCCCTTTGTGGTATTTAGAAACTGTTTTGAAATTTTACAGAAATAGTTTTAGATTGAATTCTTTGTTAATGTTTTGAGCGTCTTTTCGGCCGTTTTCGATTATTTTTTTCGACGTTTAGCTCTTTAGACTTACTCAAAAAACAATCAAAACCGCCTCGAAAATCCATCTCAAACCATCGAACAAAAATTTCAAAAACAGTTTCTTAAACAGGCTCTGACAGTTTTTTTTATAGACTATGACTTACGACGAGATTATCAAGAATGCACGCGCGGCACTCGGCGGAAAATTGTGCCGTGCTTGCGACGAATGCAATGGGCGGGCATGCCACAACATGATTCCCGGGCCTGGGGCCAAAGGCGTCGGCGACACGGCGATGCGCAATTACGACGCTTGGCGGCAAGTGCGTGTGAAGATGGACACTATATGCCAGTATCGGTTGCCCGACATGGGTGTGGAAATGTTCGGACGGCATTTCAGTTATCCGTTTTTCGCCGCCCCGGTTGGTGCTGTAAACATCCATTTCGGTGAGAAATATGACGACAGGCAGTATAACAGCATCATGGTGGAGGCTTGTGCCGAAGCCGGAATTGCCGCATTCACCGGCGATGGGGTGCTTGAACAAGTGGTGCCGATGGCATGTGAGGTGATAGGCCGAAACGGCGGCACTGGCATTCCCACTATAAAGCCGTGGGATGCTGCCACAGTGAGGCAGAAAATGGCATACGCCATCGATTGTGGGGCGATGGCCATAGCAATGGACATAGATGCGGCAGGGCTGCCATTCTTGCGTAATAGCAATCCTCCTGCCGGAAGCAAAGGTGTGGACGAGCTACGTGAAATAGCCCGGTTGGCTGGGAGGCCGTTCATATTGAAAGGCATCATGACGGCGCGTGGTGCAGAGAAGGCCATAGAAGCCGGCGCGGCCGCCATCGTGGTGTCGAACCATGGTGGACGAGTGCTCGACCAGTGCCAGGCGACAGCCGAAGTTATAGAAGAGATTGCGCAAGCTGTTCATGGGCGTTGCAAAGTGCTTGTCGATGGAGGCATACGTTCGGGCGTGGATGTGTTCAAGGCTCTGGCTCTCGGGGCCGATGGCGTGCTGATTTGCCGCCCGATGGTGGTAGCGGCATTCGGAGGCGGCAAAGATGGCGTGAAATGCTACATAAGCAAGATTGCCGACGAATTGCAGGACACCATGGAGATGTGCGGGGCAGCGAGCATTGCCGAAATCACGCGCGACATGGTGCACAGCCCGTTTTGACGGCCATGCAATTGCACAGGTATAAAAAAACAAGGTGAAGCAATCTCTGCTTTACCTTGCCCAACTAATGAGAATTGTTAGTTAATCGTAGATTTAAGGTTTAAATGTCGTTATAGAGATATTTGGTACAATTGAAGATTGCCGATGTATTGTCATCAACAATCTTGTGCAAATATATAAATATTTTCTGATAAATTTTGTGTTGATGCCATATATTTATGCCTATAATTGCGGCAAAGTTACATTTTTTACATTCGTTGAGGTGTAGAGCAGATTGCCGCACACATTGTAATGGAATGTTAAAATATATATGTTTGCGTGGTGTTTATGCAAAATAAAATCAAAATATCTGATTTTGTTGCTCATAAATTATGTTGGATAACATAAAAGTAGTATCTTTGCACTGTGTTTTTCATGGTATTAGATTTAAGGTTAACAAGGTTGATTGTCGTGAGACAATCAATTTTTTTTATCCCTTTGGGTTTACTTGGCGCAGACATTTTTGTCAAATCACCTGTATGTATTCAGGTTGCACTTCGACGGCGGCGGCCAGTAGGCCGGGCAGCTCCACCAGCAAGCGTTTCACTTTCGAGCCTCGCATGGTCACCAGCGTGCCGGTGTATCCGTCGAGTGAGCCGCCGATGATGCGTATTTGGCGGTTCTTCATGTCGGGCGTTATTTCGTCCAATCGGTAGTATTTGGGGTTATCGGTCGATTTCACGGCCTTGATGAAACGCTCCATGTCGGCGTTGCTAACTACAATCGGCGTGTGTTGGACTCCGAGCTTGTAACGGTATTGTAGTGTCGGTGTGGCTTCCACGATGGGGTCGAGCCGTTGCCTCGTGTCTTTCACGAAAAGCAAGTCTTGCATGAATGGCACTTCATGGGCTTCACGTTTGCCATTTACTGTGTAGAAACTGTTGACCATTGGCGTGAAACACTCTATCCCAATGCCTTCGAGCATCTTGTAGGCTGGTAGTTTTGCATTTCTGCGTTTGAGGTCGCGCATTGCAAACCATTGCCTTGTATCTTCCTGTTGTGTCGTTTTATCCATACTATATACGCTTTAGAAACTGTTTTGATTTTTTGTTCAGTGGTTTGAGATGTATTTTCGTAAAATTATTTCTGTGGAAAGCAAAACAGTTTCTTAATCTGTGGCAACATATATTGGTTGAGGACTTCGTATTAGACTGGTTGAAAGTGCCGTTTGGGTGGTTATAGGTAATTCTCTGAGTCCTGCGTGAGCTTCGTTTGCATTGAAGCCCAGGCAGTTATGAATGTTGTACACAAAAGTTTGGCGGAAATTCTCGCTATTTTACACTTGGTTCGCGCCATGTGTGGTTCAATGTGCTGGTTTACGATGATTTTAGTCTTTCCATTGGCCACATCACTTGGTGGCGATGTAGCCCGATGCAAAGATACAAAAAACTGTAAATAAAGCCTCCAATAACGAGCGAATACAGAAAGTATGAATAGCGAATGGCGTGGCAGTTATTGCGCCAGCTCGCGTAGTCACTTTATCAATCTCTTGCACTATTTGAAAGGCTCTATTTGTCGGCCGTTTGGGTAAATCACGAAAGCATTTCCCTTGCCCTCTGCCTCCTACACGTTTCAGCAAACCAAGCTCTTGGAGCTGGTCAGTTCTGAACCTCCCAATAACCGCCTTTATTCGGACCTACATGTTTTATTATCCCCCTTTCTTGAAGTGAAGCCAATCGACGTTTCACGCTACTTTCATGTATGCCTAAGCGATTTACCATTTCTTTCCTTTGTATATAAGGATTCTCTTTTATTAGTTCAAGAATGGCATCTTCTTGCTTTTGCTGGTCGTTTCTGGGTCGTTTTTTGGGTCGTAGCCCTTTCCGGGTACTCAAACTTGAATGTCGTCCAAACGCCCGAAGCGTCATAGCGGAACTCTGGCGTGGAGAATCCGTCATTCTTACAAGCCGTGATAATACGCTCAATACCGCGTCCCCATGCCTCAATCTCACCTGCGCGGAAGAATGTGTTGGCTATATCAGGGTTGTACGGCATACTCCGGTGTGAAGACAATAATGTTTCCACCGTCCATCCTTCGGGCAATACTCCACCGTTTATTATTTCCAACTTGTTCGTATGCCTATTATTTTAGGGAGGATTGTAAGTATGGGTTAAAGATTTAGGGAAATGAAAAAGCAGCTATCGGGGAGGATAACTGCTTTTGTAGTGGTGCCAACGGGAATCGAACCAGTGACACAAGGATTTTCAGTAATAAATTAATATGCAATAAAATTGTTGTATATCAATTAGATACTTAAATCCAACCTCTTATGGTTAATACATGGGAGAAAACAGAGAGTGTTTTCAGATTAATAATAAATTCATTTATCTCGTATAATAATACTTGTTGCTTGTCAGATATTTAATTATTATTTCATGACTGTTTTTCTTAGTTTATTATAAGATTCAAATCCTAATATTGCAGGCACATTCAAACTCTTGTCAAGAAGAAAAGGAAAAGAAAAAGTGTGCCTCTCATATTCAAATCTAAGCATAAATACTTTGCAGAACCTTAATCTGTTATTCCTGCATATTCCAATTTTCTTCCCAATATAATGGAATACATCATTAGTGCTGATGGAATCCACATAGTCAGGAAGAAAGGGCTGCAAGTTGTCATAGACAGGATTTGTATTCACTTCTCCTATATTATTCTCAGGAAGTGAATACATCTGCCTCTCTTCAAGATTGAAGAAAGCCAAGAATGCAGGACTGATAAAGTTGTGTTTCATTCTCTTGTCAAGAAGTAATGTAAAGCCTATGCCTTTGATTTGGATGAAGATTTCATCTTTCTCTGTCATGTGTCACAATTAGCCTGTCAAAATCAACTATCCATTTATTCTCCATAAGAAATTGAGTGCCTAATACTCCGTGAATCTGCACACCTGTTTCTTCTTGTACTTGCATTATTGCATCAGTAGCATCAAGCACAGAAAAGGTGGATGTGTAATCAATCCCCTCAAAGTTGAATGTAGCTTCTATAACAGGAGTTTCCTTGTAATGTCCCTCAATTCCCATTGTCCTACAAGTACTATCAAGTAATTTAAACTCATCTTTGAAATGTTCATACACAAAGTCAAAAAGGGTGTTATGGGTAGAACCTGTATCTATAAGAAAGCACAAATTCTTTAGTTTTCCTGATGTAACAATCAGTGGTAAACCTGTCTTTTGCAAGCCTAATGCTAATGGAAATTCCATCTTTTAGTTGATTCTTTTGAGTGTTAAAGTTCGGGTAATTATAACTTCTCCTTCTCCCACATTCAACCATTTAGCAGAATCTCTTAATATCATTTCTGTATCAGATAATTCCAATACATCATAGATAGCAGGAGATTTTGTAGCATCTGAAAATCCCATTAGCAATTTCATCTGATTTTTGTCAAAGACAAAGGTTTGATAGTCTGTAGGCTTTTCTCCTTTATTATACCATTGAAATTCACCATCAACACTACCAGTCACTTTAACATCACCATTTCCTACAAACTCCCAAACATAAGCCCCATAACTTATTTCAACTTCATTATGTTCTTCCTTTTCTAAATCTGTATATACCGCATCTTCTATTAAAGTTGCGGCATTCCAAGTTCCAATTACAGACAGACTGCTTCCTTCATCTTCATTGCTACAACTAACTATAAGTATGCAGCAAAGCAGCATAAAAATAGTGGAAATTTTCTTGTTCATTGCATATGTTTTTAGTTAATCAATATTTCAATAATTTCTCTCATCCTCATTCATAAGCATCTGCCAACCCACTTTCAACATCTTCTCTACTCCAACCTCCATAGTAGGCTTGTTCATCTCCATAAGGGTCACTCCAATCATCTGCGTCATTCATTTTTTCAAATTCATAGTCCCAAAAGGATGTTTTATGGGATGCTGTTTTTGAAATGGTTCTTTTAGGAGCTACCTTAGCAGGAGATAATGTAGTTTTGCCTATATCTGATTTTTCCATTAGCAAAGGAAATATCTTGCCATTACTATTGGCTACAATGGAGATTACAGGCTCTTGTGGCATCCCTTTTAAAGAAACAAAACCTATATTAGCTCCGTAAGTAAAATACAATTGTCTTGTAGCAGATTGAGCCTTGACATATAGTTTATTGCAATGTACCAATTCCTTAAATGCCTCTACTGAATAAGTGCAAATATAAGCTAAACCATCAAGAATGACTTTATTGCCTAATTGATGAAGGTTTATTCTTTCTTCTTTATCACCGAGAAAAGCCCTAAGAGAAAAAATATATTCTTCCTTTATAGCCCATATTTTATCATATTTCAGCTGTACAACAATATTCCCTAATGTGTCAATTATACCCCACTTGTTCTTCTCTTCAAGAGAATGATATTTCATTACACGAGAAAATCCACAGGTAAATTGTGGGTCACACCAAGAATATTTGCCAAAAGGAATCACTTGTTTGTTGTTAATATCAATGTAGGCATACTGATATTGATGATTTCTGACCAAAGATAGACCGCAACTAAAAAGCTGCATTTCCATATATTGAGGTGGAATAATAACTATTCCATTTTGATTCCTTGCCCCGAACAATCCATTCTCTTGAAAAATTTCCATTTGATGCTCTTTTTGCGGCATACCACAAAAAGAAAGGTGCAAGCCCAACCTTGATTGTCATTCTGAAGGTATCGCCAAACACCCATATCCATACAAACAAGGAAAGCTCACACCTTATGGCATGAGCATTCACTTACTTACATTTGATGGATATATTCCTCTAAATTGGCGATTTTTCAGAATTCATCAAGTAAGAAGCAAACACTTCTTTTTCCAATATGTCTTGTTAAACTTCTATTTCATTTCACATTCTTTCGTTTATGTCGTTGCAAAAATACTATTTTTCTTGCGACAAATAACCGACAGACAGGCATTTTATAGAAATTACATCCATATTAGAAAGCTTGCGGTGTGAGCTGGCTTCCCTTGTCTTGAAGAGGTGAATTATCTCTCCAATCCTTGTGCAAAAATATATTCTAAGAGCCTTTTATTGCTATATTTGATATGATTTAAAGCATTATTTTTTGTTTTCATCCCCATCGGAGCAAAATATACATAACAAAATTACTCC
The DNA here is from genome assembly GCA_944321715.1 of uncultured Muribaculaceae bacterium. GTDB lineage: Bacteria > Bacteroidota > Bacteroidia > Bacteroidales > Muribaculaceae > Avimuribaculum. The sequence goes on from CALUMJ010000003.1 coordinate 17,911, forward strand.
AAATGCCAAATTGCCAATGGCAAACAGAACAGTTTCCATAAAATATGCTACTGAATGAACCATGAATATTCGCACTCCCCATGCAATGCTTTATTCAGTCCATCTGCAAGCTGGGTGACATTATAAGCCCTGTCCAGAAAGTTGTCTATGTAGGATGACTTGTTAGCTCCGGTGAGTAGATTGTACACATTCCACATGGATATTTCCCCTTGATTGTCAGGAAGAGAAAAGTTATCATCATTGTAAAATGATTTAGCCACAATGCTTGCTTGGGTATCAGTCATGAGCATTTGAGGAAGTTTTTTCTTCTGCGCAGGTGGAAGATATTGGTACAATCTGCTCTTGCCCAAAAACTGTGCAAATTGCTGCTCTGTCATATAGCTGTCCTTGAAAGCACCCATATAATAAAGGTGTTTGCTTATATTGTACTCTTGGAACAGTTGCATTGCAGAGCTAAAGAGGTCATTGATGCTCATTACTTTCAACTCTGATTTGTAGCCATCAGTTGATACACACATATTGCAGCACACCATATTCTTGAAGCCAATGAACACCTTGAACTTCTCTATGCCTTTCTTGCTATAAAGGTTCTCATGGTTATATGCCCTGACACCACCTATTGTAAGGTTGAGCCTGTTGCCCATTATATCCTCGTGGATAGTGGGAACTTCAAAGCAGAACATCATCCTTTCATAGTAGATGGTCTTATCCTCCTCCAATAAATCCTGAAAGTATTGTTCATGCAAAGACAATACAATCCAATCCAATCATAATTCCTTTCTCCTCAGGAGATAGGGTTCTGTCAAAGAACAATTCTTTTCTGATAAATCTAAAATTATCAGTTGGATTTGGTAAATAGAAATGATTTCTCTTTACAAGAGGTTGTTCTTGAATACATCTATAGCCAACAAATCTACTCCTTTTTAATCTTGGATAGAAATAGTTGCAGATATATTCTTCTGATACACCTGTTAAAGATGATAACTGTGAAATAGTAATATCTGTGTGCAGAATATTACTATTCATTTGATAAGAGGTTGATAGATACATACCTGCAAGCAGATACAGGTCTTTAGGCTTGAATAAACCAGTGGCATTAATAGGAAATGGCGTATAATCCTTTTTAGCCACAATCAAATCTGGATGTCTTTCTTCCATAATTAAATTATTTAACTGTTAAACAATTAATTATGGGTCAAAAATGCCTACATACTAAATATCTACTTATTTATTATTTAGTACATAATTAGTAACAGGGTGATTTTGACCCTAAATCGGAAATAAGAAAATTTGATTGTTTGATTAAGGATTGTTGATTGCAAAATTACAAAAGACTTTTTGAATGCAAAATTGCTGATGAATAATTCTACAAATTTTCCATTGCCTTGTCAATTTGGCTGTTTTCAAAGCCATCCAAATAGATTTGAGTGACCTTTTCTGAACTGTGTCCCAATGATTCACAGATAATTGAGGTGGCTACTCCTGCTCTTTTCAAGACAGTTGCGTAAGAATGCCTTGCAACATAGGTTGTGAGCTTAATGGGGATTTTCAACTCTTCTCCAATGGATTTTAAAGCCTTATTCACTTTTGTGATGACCTTATGAAGCCTGTTTAGTCTTTGTTGCTCTGTCTTATGTTTGGTAGACAAGATGGGAAATAAGTATGGCTCATTACTCTTTTCATACACCTTCAAGACCATATATGCCCTTTGTTGCATAGGCAGGTTGATAAGTTTGCCTGTCTTTCTTCTATGATATATAAGCCTATTCTCTATGATGTTATTTTCTGTTAGATAAGCCATGTCCACGAAGTTAATTCCACCCATAAAATAAGAGAATGTGAATAGATTGATAGCCAACTTAGTATAACAATCAGTTCCAGTTATTGGATAATTTATGATGGACAACACTTCTTCTTTGCTCAATGCTCTTTTGGCTGTGTCTTGATAGAGTTTTGAGACCTTGAATTTCTTAAATGGATAATTTTCAGGTTTTACTAACTCCATATTCATTGCCAAGTTGGGGGTGTATCAAAATTGGAATAACGCAGCTAAATGTAGAGACGCGATTTATCGCGTCTGCTTCTGCTGATATGCAATTATTTGATTCACAACATAATGGATTGCTGCAACGACAGACGCGATAAATCGCGTCTCTACAAAAGTCACATAATCCTGAATTTTGATACAGCCCCCTAAACCTTATTCCAATGGTGTTTTCAGATTTGCCTTGTTTTCTTAGCCAAGTCTCATATCTCCTTAGCCAGTTGCAATCTATTTCAGAAAATGGGATATCCAAATGCCTATTGAACTTGGTCAATGAGTTATAGGTCTGTTGGATGGATAGCCTGTAACCTGTCCTCTTCTCCTCTTCAAGACAATGAATGTGCTGTTTGAATAGTTCTCCAACTGTAATAGTATTGGTTGGATGGGAGACTTTTTCAACAAGAGTAGTGGCAGAAAACTCCTTGTCCTCTGACTTTAGCTCTACAATCTTGCTCTTTACCTCACTTATTTTGTTGGCTATGAGTTTTTCAAGCATTTCTTTATCAGGACATATGGATTTAGGCTGGTTCTTTTCAAAGTCCCAATGCTCTGCTTTGGTAGAAACACCAAGGTTGATATACCTTGTCTTTCTGTCTTTACATACTTTAATCTTTAGAGGTAACTCTCCATTTTTCAATGGTTTGTACTTGTAGCAAATTACATCTACTGTAGTCATTTCGGTTAAAACATTGGAGAAAACATTTCCCTGTTTTACCCTGCATTTCAACCATATTTGAGCATAAAAAAAGAGAGTCACTTTCGTAACTCTCTGATTTACAGTGGTGCCAACGGGAATCGAACCAGTGACACAAGGATTTTCAGTCCTTTGCTCTACCAACTGAGCTATGGCACCATTGTTGCTGATTTGCGTGTGCAAAGTTAATGCTGATTTGTGAAACTTGCAAATGTTTGGGCGATTTTTTTGCTCGAAAGTGCAAATTTCTTCGTTTCCTTTGTTTTTTGTGCTTTTTTTGTGGGTGCTTTGCTGCTGTTTGCAGCAGTGTTGCATTGGCAAAATTGCTACATTTGCAGAAAAATGGAGAATGTGGAGATGAAGCGAGATGTTTTCCCTGTACTCGACATGAGTTGTGCGGCCTGTGCCGTGAGGGTCGAAAAGACAATCGCACAGTTGCCCGGGGTGGCGAGTGCGACGGTCAACTTTGCTGCCGCCACGGTTGCCGTGGAATATGATGCGGCGAAGGTGTCGCCCGAGGCGATGCGGCAGGCTCTTGAGGAGCAGGGCTACGGATTGATTATAACTTCGGGGCGAGAGGTCGCCGATGAGGCCGAAGAGGCCCGTAACAAGCATTTGCGACGGCTTAAAATGCGCACTGTGTGGGCAATTGCCTTGTCGGTGCCTGTGGCTGTCGTCGGCATGGCGTTCGGCCATGAGCCGTGGGCGGGGTGGGTGAGCTGGCTGCTTTCGACACCTGTGGTGTTTTGGCTCGGGAGCGACTTCTTTGTCAACGCTTGGAAGCAATTGCGGCACAAGTCGGCCAACATGGACACGCTTGTTGCCAATAGTACGGGCATAGCTTATTTGTTCAGCGTTTTCAACCTGTTGTTCCCCGATTTTTGGCTGCAACGTGGCATTGAGCCGCATGTGTATTTCGAGTCGTCGAGTGTAATCATAGCGTTCATATTGCTCGGGAGGCTGCTTGAGGAGCGGGCCAAGGGGCAGACTACGACGGCCATCAAGAAGTTGATGGGGTTGCGCCCTGCCACGGTCACGCTGATTGCCGCTGACGGACGGCACGAAACGGTAGGCATCGACAGCGTTATGCCTGGCGACACGATAGTGGCACGACCGGGCGAGCGCATTGCTGTGGATGGCGTGGTAGTGGGCGGCTCGTCGAGTGTCGATGAGAGTATGCTCAGCGGCGAGCCAATTCCGGTTGAGAAGCATGAAGGTGCGCACGTGTATGCCGGCACTGTCAACCTGCAAGGGAGCATCAACTTCACGGCACAGAAAGTGGGCGAGGATACGGTGTTGTCGCAAATCATACGCATGGTGCAAGATGCGCAAGGGAGCAAAGCTCCTGTGCAGAAGCTCGTTGACCGCATTGCTGCCGTTTTTGTACCTGTGGTGATGTCGATTGCCTTGCTATCGTTTGTCCTGTGGCTGTTGCTCGACCCCGCCGAAGGGTTCTCGCACGGATTGCTTGCGCTTGTCACGGTGCTGATTATTGCCTGCCCGTGTGCGTTGGGCCTTGCCACGCCCACCGCCATCATGGTGGGAATAGGGAAAGGTGCCGAAGCCGGTATATTGATAAAAGATGCCGTGAGCCTTGAAACGGCGGGGAAAATCGACACCGTGCTGCTTGACAAGACTGGCACCGTCACCGAGGGTCGCCCGCGAGTGACCGATGCCGTGTGGGTAGGTGGCGACAAGGGCGCAATGCCTGTATTGCTGGCAATAGAACGGCTGTCGGCACATCCACTTGCATCGGCCGTAACCGAGCATCTTGGCTGCCCACTTGGCGATGACGCAAACATTGAGGACTTCCACGACATTGCAGGGCAGGGAGTTGCCGGTGTATGTGGCGGCACTGTATATTTTGTCGGAAACAAGAGCTTGCTTGACGAGAATGGCATTATATGTGAACAATCGGCTATGGAAACAGCACGGCAGTGGGCCGATGAGGGCAAGACGGTGGTTTATTTTGCCGACGGCAGCAAGTTGCTTGCCGCATTTGCCATTACCGACCGCATCAAAGCGACCTCGGCGGAGGCAGTGAAAGAATTGCGAGCCGATGGCATAGAAGTGTATATGCTCACCGGCGACAATGAAAGTGCCGCACGGCAAGTGGCCATGCTGGCTGGAATCGAGCATTATCGTGCACAGGTGCGCCCTGATGGCAAAGCTGCATTTGTGAAGCAGTTGCAGCGGCAAGGGCATCATGTGGCGATGGTGGGCGACGGCATCAACGACAGTGCCGCCCTTGCGCAGGCCGACTTGAGCATAGCGATGGGGCAGGGCAGCGACATAGCGATGGACACGGCTCACGTCACCATATTGTCGTCCGACTTGCTGAAAGTGCATGAAACCATAAAATTGTCGCGGCTGACTGTTCGCACCATCCGTCAAAACCTGTTCTGGGCGTTCATCTACAATTCGATAGGCATTCCGGTAGCTGCAGGGGTGCTATATCCGCTGTGCGGCTTCCTGCTCAACCCGATGATTGGTGGACTTGCGATGGCGATGAGTAGCGTGAGCGTCGTAACCAACAGCTTGAGGCTCAAAAGCAAACGAATAACAACACAAACACAAACAAATAAAACGATGGAAAAGACGTATAAAATCGAGGGAATGATGTGCAACCATTGCCGTATGCACGTAGAGAAAGCATTGAATGCCGTGGACGGAGTGGAATCGGCTGCTGTGACGCTTGAACCGCCAGTAGCGACCGTTCGATATAAGGGCGAGCCTGTGTCGCTCGACGTGTTGCAAAAGGCGTTGGACGAAGCTGGCGGTTATAAAATATCCTAAGAAACCACGTTTCGGGGGGGGGGCGTTCCAAAATTTAGACCGACTGAATTTCGGCACACCCTCTATGTTTTTCGTTATGGATATACTGTTAATAGTGGTGGGGGCTATATGCCTCGTGGTGGGCTTGCTGGGCTGCATCTTACCGATGCTCCCGGGGCCTCCGCTGTCGTATGTCGGCATTCTGTTGCTGCATTTTACGAGCAAGGTTGATTTCACGCCTACCGAGTTGCTTGTGTGGCTTGCCGTGGTGGTAGTAGTGCAATTGCTCGACTACTTCATACCGATGATGGGTACGAAATACCTCGGCGGCAGCAAATGGGGTTCGCGCGGCTGTGTCGTAGGCACCATTGTAGGGCTTTTCTTTATGCCCTGGGGCATCGTAGTGGGGCCTTTCCTTGGAGCCTTGGTGGGAGAGTTGCTTGGCGGCGGCACGACAAGCGCGGCCATCAAGTCGGGCATTGGCTCGTTGGTGGGCTTCTTGGCCGGCACAGTGCTTAAATGCGTCGTTTGTGGCTATTTTATATGGCAGTTTGCCGCAGCGTTGTTGTGACGGTTTATTCGGCAGCCTCAGGAACTATGAAAATCGAGAAATTCACGCTGCCATACGCCCTGTGCTGGGCAAAATAGGGCAGGTGTGAGAAGTCGTTGTTGCGCGAGTGTTCCATGACGAACACCGTTCCCGGTTTTACCAATGGCGACGACAGCACTAATTGCGGCACTTCGGGCAACCGTGGCAGGTCGTATGGCGGGTCGGCGAAGATGAAATCATAGCTGCGACCGCAAGTTTCTATAAACTTGAACACATCGCCGCGGAGCGGTTGCACCTCGTCGGCATTCAGTTGCTGCTTCACTTGCATTATGAAGCGGTATTGCACGGTGGCTTTTTCCACGCAGGTCACCAAGCTGCAACCGCGCGATGCCAGCTCGAAGCTCACTGCGCCGGTTCCGGCAAACAGGTCGAGAGCCGATGCGCCATCAAGGTCGATGAGGTTGTCGATGACGTTAAAGATATTTTCCCGGGCAAAGTCGGTGGTTGGGCGAGCCGTGATGTTGTGTGGCACGTCGAATCGGCGTCGGCCATATCGTCCTCGAATTATTCTCATATAGCCAAAATTAAAAGGTTTAACGGAGCTTTTGCAGCATCTGAAGCCATTCTCATTGCTGCAGGAGGTACCATTACAGGAACTACGTAGGTGACGTATTCGCGCAAGCGTGGTGTGATGGCATTGCGCACTGCCTTGTCGCCTGCAAGTTGTATTTCGTCGCTTCGCACGTCAAGTCCCAGCATGTTCCACACTGCGAGTATGTAGAATATGGCATCGTCGTTGGTGCGGCATACATACGTGTTGGCCATTTGCAGTTGCCCGCGCCTGTATGCACACACGTCGATGCGTCCGTTGCGAATGTATGCGGCAACTTTGCTTATGTTTGACGTGTTGGTCTTTCCGCGGAAGTATGAGCACATCGTTTCTATGTGCAGCCTGACGGTGGCGTTGCTGAAAGTGCGGCGCAAGAATTGGTGCAGCCCTTGTGGCAGCATGAAAGCTACGTCGGCGCGGCAGTTGTTGCCACGTGATACCACAAAGTCGCCGCTTGCGTCGGGAAACGCCACGTCGAATGCGCGTCGGGCATCTTCGTCGGTTCCATATCCTGGGGGGAGGAAAATAAATTGCATGGAATCGACACTCACATTGATGCGCTTGAACTCGTTGAGTAGCAATGGATTGTCATACACGGTATTCTCCACGGCCCGTAGCCGCTCGTCATCATCGCTCCATTTGCCTATCTCAATGTCGCGGCAGATTAGTGAGTCGTGTTCCTTGTCGTTGTGCAGCATGAAGTGTATGTGCCTGTCATCGACAAATAGCGTGAGCGTCCACAAGTGTGGATTCTCTATTTTTATGTCGTTTGTAGTGTCGGAAAGGCTGCTCATTTTTCTTGTGTTTCATCAGTTGCCGCATTGCTGCGCTTGTGATAGAAGCGTATTTCGCGCGCATGGAACTTGTTGAACTTGAATGGCAATACCGACACAGCGGCCGAAATGAGCGAAAGGATTAGTGTAGCATAACCGATGTAGAACCCTATGCCGAGCGATTCGATTTTGAAGAACTCGGGTTGCTGGATTAACACCAAATTGCGAGCATCGACGTAGAAATATATGCCGAAGCATATAAGCACGGCCACAGCAATGCCCCAAAAGCGGTTTTTCATGCAATTGAGGCTGATGGCGGCAAATGTGGTGATAAAAGGAATGAGCGAGAAAATCTGCTTCAGCAGCTCGTCGCTGTTGGTGATGGTGTGGGAAGTATAGTCAAAGCCCGTTTGCCCTCCTACGAGCGACACGTCGAATATGGGCAAGAACGTGTAAACGATGATATATATGACTAATAATATGTTGGTAATCGGTTTCATGACGAGTGTATTTGTGTGCGTCCGTGCCTCGTGGCGGAGTGTTGTGAAACATCGAGTGGCACAGACCGTTTATTTTGCGAATTTACAAATTTCCTACCATACAATCGATTCAAAGCCTTAAAAAAATATGGTCGGGCGGTGTTGCCGGGGGGCGATTTTACTGCTGGCGGCTATTTGGCTGTTTTGGCGGCGAATGCAGGAAAATGGCTCAAGTGCTTGCGGCACAGCGACAGCAAGTCGTTGCGGTTGACAGGTTTCACCAAGTAGTCGGATGCACCGGCAGCCATTGCATCGTCGATTTCCGACTTTGACCCCGATGGCAATATGGCCACGATGGGTGTTGCCTCTGATAGGTCGTGGATGCTCTTGATGGCGCGCAACCCGTTGTCCGACGACAGGTTGACACCTGCCAGCACCATGTTTACGGGCTTGTTTTTGCACGTGGCGAGGGCTTCGTCGGCTGTGCGGGCATGTAGCAGCCACAGGTTGGCACCGAGTCGCTCGGTAAGCACTTTAAGGTACAGGAACGATGTACTTTCGGCCTCGACAATCAGCACGGTAGGGTAATTAGGGTCGGCAATCACTGCACTTGAAGTTGCTGCCTTGTCGTCGATTTTCAACGGCAGCCTCAGTGTGAAAGTCGTGCCTACGCCCAGCGTTGACTTGAACGATAGCGAGCCGTGCAGCAGGCATGCGTTGCGTTGAGCGATTGTGAGGCCCAGCCCCATTTTCTCGTGCAGGTTCATGATGTCGGGTTGCTTGTTTTCGAATATTTGGGTTATGAGCATCTGTCGCCGTTGAGGAATGCCTATGCCCGTGTCGTTGACCGAGATGAGCATGCTTTGCCGGTCGTCGGCGATGCGGTAGCCGAATGTGATGCGGCCCTGCGCGGTGTATTTGAGCGAGTTTTCGAGCAGGTGGTAAACAATCTTTGAAATGCGCTCGCGGTCGCTCACTATGTGGCTGTCCTCGTCTTTAAGTGGCAGGACTATATTAATCGATACGGCCCTTTCGCTCATGATAATCTTGAAGTCGTTGTAGATGTCGCGAAGCAGGTCGTTGATGCACACGTCGCCAACATTGATGTGCGAACCTAATGATGAATATGATTTTGAGAAGTCGGTGATGTCGTCTATTGCCTGTTTCATTTTCAGGGCCGAGTGGCTTATGATTTTGCCATATCGTGCAATTTCCTCGGTCTTTAAATTGGGGTCAAGCAGCGTCGATGTTAGGTCTTCGATGGTGTTAATGGGCGTTTTGAGTTCACGTGTGAGGTTCTCGATGAAGGCGGCGCGGTAGGCATTGAGCTTGTCGGCTTCCTCCTTGGAACGCATCAATTCCTCGTTGAGGGCGGCTATGGTCTGGTTGGTAATCTTCATGTAGCGTTTGAGCTTACGGTTGCGCAATGTCGATGTGATGACAAATGCCACGATAAGCACGGCCGCCACAATGGCGGCAAGCATGAAAGGCGATAGTGCGCCCTCGTTGAGTAGAAGTGCGTCGGTCATCTTGTTACTGCAATTTTTCTGCAAAGGAAAGGTTTTTTTGTCAATTGGGAGCATTTCATGCCTTTTTTTCGATTCGTCACGATGGCAGAAGCATGAAATTCATTGGTTGTGCCATGTTTTGGCGCAACTGCCGCTTTATTTTGCAACAAATCTCAATAAGATATGGCGCAGAAAAGTTATCCAAATGTAATCATTCCCCAGCATGGCAGGGGATTCTTCGGTATAGGCATTTATGCCGCAAAGGTGTCGCATAACATCGGCACACTGTGGCGTTCGGCCGACGTGATGGGTGCCGATTTCATGTTCATCATAGGCAAGCGTTACTCTACAATGAAAACCGACACCCTTAAAAGCTGGAAGCATATTCCACTTTTCGAATATGAGAGCTTCGAGCAATTCAGGTCGTCGCTGCCCAAAGATGCCCGGCTTGTGGGCATAGAACTCGACGAGCGCAGTGTGCCGCTCATGGGCTACCGCCATCCCGAGCGGGCTGTTTACCTGCTTGGAGCCGAGGATTATGGGTTGCCGCAGTCGGTGCTTGAGTGCTGCGACGATGTGGTGCAACTGCCCGGCCGCTTCTCGCTTAATGTGTCGGTAGCAGGTTCGATAGTTCTGTATGACAGGATATTGAAAATTGCCGAACGTGTGCAGCAGTAGCTGTTGCGATTATTCGCGACCCTGCTGGTTGTCCAAGCCCCATTGCTTGTTTGGGCGTGTTCCAAGCACGATGTGCAGTTCGCCGACGTTTATGATGTCGCTGTGTTCTATGTAGCTGCGGTTGTAGGGCTTGCCGTTCAATGTGGCCGATTGTATGTAACAAGCATCGGGGCTGTTGCCCTCGGTGGAGATTACAAACCGGTCGGCATTGGCATATCGGCGGTCGAGTGTGATTTCAATGCGGTCAAACACTGGGGCTGTAAGCTCGTAACGGGTGGTGCCGTGATGCCAATGGCGCAAGACAGTGCGGCAGCAAGAGTTTGTCGGAGGTTCATAATATGGCGGAGATGTTATTTTACGAAAATGGCGGTGAAGCGGCTACGCGACATGAGCCATGTGATGGCTGTGCTGATGGCAAACGTGGTGGCGGCGATGGCGATGATGCGCAGCCAGTAGGGCATGGCGGCAGTGTCATACAGGTCGTAACCCAAGAATATGAACGCGAAATGGCACAGGTAGATGCCGAAAGTGAGCGATGCCAGCCGCGACAACCACCGGCGCGGACGCATACCCCAGCGTTGCACTATGACGAAAACCGGCAGTGTCATCATGAACACGTTGATGCCGGTGAAGTACCACACTATTTCCAAGTAGGCATAGTTGCCCGGGAAATGCTCTTGCGTGAGAATGTAGCCGCCAGCGGTGGCCGCATATCCCACGATGAACATCGGTACCATTGTTGCCAATGTCTTGCCTTTGCTCCATGTCACTGGGTATTTCTTGAGGTAGAAAGCAAGGATGAGATAGCCCACGAACCCCGAGAAGTAATAGAACGTGCCGTAAATGTTCCAGTCGCACATGCCTAATAATTCCATATTGCCGAAGTTGCCTTGGTAGCCAAGCACGGGCGCGAGCATTTTCAAGTAGGGGAGGCACAGCGACACGCCCCACAGGGCGAGTACCGTGCTCAATTCCTTGCGCGAGGCTTGCACGAGCCAGCAATTGAGGATAGGCATTAGCAGGTAAAGCCCTATGAGCATATATAAGTACCATAGCGGCGTGGAGTCGAAGTTGAAATTGAAAATGAATGTGTAGATGCGTTGCACCATCAGCATCGGTGTGTATGCATCGACCGAGATTTGTGGGTTGCGGGTGTCGGGGTTTATGAAATTGAAGTACACGAACATCAGCACTGGCAACACCACCGACCAGAATATGAGTGGCGGAATGATGCGTCCTACGCGCTTGCGGTAGAACGATGTGAGGTCGCTTCCAGTGGCTACGGGCAGCAGAAGTACACCCGTCATCATCACAAAGAGTGGCACACAGGCGCGCACAAGGCTGCCGCATAACGTGCCGGTGAGAAACGACGCGCGGTCGGCATCGAATTGTGCCACGAAGGCATCACAACTATGAGAAAATACTACAAGGAAGCATGCGATTACTCGCAACAGGTCAATCCAACCAATCTTTTCGTGTTTTACAGAATCCATCAATGAAAATTAGTTTTAGGCAAATTGTTAATATAGCGGTAAAGATACTGCTAAATGTGCATAGAGGGCAATGTAAAATCGTCAAAAATTGCAATGCTTGCAGCACTATCGGTATTCGACGGCACAAAAAATAGAGGTGCGCCAAATTTGACAAGCAAATTGGCACACCCCCGTTCAAGTATGAAACAGATTTTGTTATTTGTCGTTTGATGCGCTGGAACCCATCTTTTGGTAAACGGCGGCATCAATCACGGCCACTGTGGTGAGGTTGACGATGTCGCGCACCGAAGCATCGATTGTGGTCATGTGCACAGGCTTGTTAAGGCCTATCTGTATAGGGCCGATGATTTCGGCCGAACCCATTTCGAGCAGGGTGCGGTAGGCGGTGTTTGCCGAGCTTAGGTTGGGGAACACCAGCGTGTTGACATCTTTCCCTTTCAGACGGTTGAATGGGAAGTTCTTGTCGCGCAATTTTTTATTGAGTGCATAGTGCACTTGCATTTCACCGTCGATGAGCAGGTCGGGGTAGCGTTGCTGCATGATTTCGACAGCTTCGTGTACCATGCGCGGGCTCTTGAGGTCCATGTTTGAGCCGAAGTTGCTGTACGACAGCATTGCAATTACCGGTTCCTGGGCAAAATACTCTACGGCAGTACGTGCCAAGCGAGCTATATCGACAAGAGTGTCGGTGTCGTTGTCGGCGTTGATTGAAGTGTCGGCAAGGAAGTAAGTGCCGCGGCGAGTGTTCATGATGTGCATCGTGGCAAAGTGGTTGAAGCTCGGGCGTATGCCAATCACGTTTTTGGCTATTTCGGCCACTTGGCGGCGGTTGCTCGGGTATGAGCCGGTAATCATGGCATCGGCTTCGCCGGTTTCTACCATCATCATGCCGAAGTAATTGCGGTCAAACATGTTTTCACGAGCCTCGGGCAGCGTCACGCCGTTGCGCTGGCGCTTCTCGGTGAGGATTTGTGCATATCGTTCGCGGCGGTCGGCTTCGCGGTCGTGGCGCAAGTTCACGATTTCGATGCCGTCGATGTTCAATCCCAACTTGTCGGCACGTTTGGCAATCATTTCTTCGTTTCCGAGCAGGATAGGTATGCAGATGCCCTCGTTTCGTGCCAGCACGGCGGCTTGCAACATATTGTTGGTGTTGGCTTCGGCAAATACCACGCGTTGCGGATTCTTCTTGGCTTCCTCGGTGAATCGGCGCATCAGCTGGTTGTCAAATCCCATTATTGAGCGCAGACGCGAGCGGTAGGCATCCCAGTCGGTGATTGGACGCGTTGCGACACCCGATTCCATTGCTGCGCGAGCTACGGCGGGCGACACGGTCGTAATCAAGCGTGGGTCGAGTGCTTTTGGCAAGATGTATTCTTTGCCAAACTTCAGCCCTTCCATTTCGTATGCGGCATTTACAACCGATGGCACAGGTTGCTTGGCCAGCTCGGCAATTGCATACACGGCGGCATGTTTCATTTCCTCGTTGATGGCTGTTGCGCCGCAGTCGAGTGCGCCACGGAATATGTATGGGAATCCCAGCACGTTGTTGATTTGGTTGGGGTAGTCCGAACGGCCGGTTGCCATTATGATGTCGTCGCGAGTCTGCACGGCGGTGTTGTAATCAATCTCGGGGTCGGGATTGGCGAGAGCAAACACGATGGGTTTCGGAGCCATTGTCAGCAGCATTTCGGGAGTTACTACGTCTTTCACCGACAATCCCAAGAACACGTCGGCACCCACCATTGCTTCGGCGAGAGTGTCGATGTCACGGTCGGTAACGAACTCTTGTTTCTGTGGGTTGAGTCCTGTGCGTTTGCGGTTTAGTACGCCCTTGCTGTCGCACATCACCACGTTTTCCTTCTTGATGCCTAATGCGATGTAGAGTCGAGTGCAAGACACGGCGGCTGCGCCGGCACCGTTCACGACGAGTTTCACTTCGTCGATTTTCTTGCCTTGTATTTCAAGGGCATTGAGCAGCCCGGCTGCCGAGATGATGGCAGTTCCGTGCTGGTCGTCGTGCATGACTGGTATGTTGCACTCTTCTTTCAGGCGGCGTTCGATTTCAAAGCATTGCGGGGCTTTGATGTCTTCGAGGTTTATGCCGCCGAATGTGGGTGCAATGGCTTTTACTACTTGGATGAATTTTTCGGGGTCTTTTTCGTCCACTTCAATGTCGAAACAATCAAGTCCAGAGAAAATCTTGAACAGCAAGGCTTTCCCCTCCATCACAGGCTTGCCGGCGAGTGCGCCGATGTCGCCCAATCCCAGCACGGCTGTGCCGTTTGAGATGACGGCGACAAGGTTGCCCTTATTGGTGTATTCGTAGGCATCATGCTGGTTAGCTTCGATTTCGGTGCATGGATATGCCACCCCGGGAGAATAGGCCAGCGAGAGGTCGGATTGAGAGGAATACGGAACCGTAGGTTCAATTTCGATTTTGCCGGGCCTTCCGTTGTTTTTGTGGTAGGCCAAGGCCATTTCTTTGGTAACTTTTGTTGACATATTGATAAATAAAAAAATTATATTCGTTTCTTTTGAGGAATTTTGGCTTCGATTCCTCGTTATAGCAAGCGTTTTTGATTTATTATTCTCACTTGCAAAGTTACTTTATTTATGCGGTTTACAGGGTGAAGTAATGTTTAAAATATAAAATGGCAATTAGGTTAACTTGTCGTAAAGCTATTTAAATCGGGTTAATTATGTTAACAAAATATAAAACGGGGAGGGGTAATTTTTAATATGAATAAAATTGATATATTTGCAGGCGAAAATCCAATCGTTTACGCAACTGCGTTGCAGTGCCTTAGGAAAAAATTAGTATGACGGGCAGGTGATATGCCTGCCATAATAACCTTTGTTTAAGTGTAGAGTTGGCTTCTTCGCAATCATTGGCTATATTGTTACAATCGTGATGTGAGTTGGTGGGTGGTCGAAGCCACTTTTTTTGCACTTCTGTTTTGCAACGCACGATACCGTTTCGAGGCAAACGGCATGGTTTATACCATGTCGTTGCCAGTACGGATAATTTTGACTTTCACCGTCTTGTGGAACGGAATGAATGCCGATGCCACGGCAAGCACCAGTGCGGCGATGACCATGTAGCCTATGATGGTTTTCATCGACAGCAACAGGCTTTGTTGCTGCAAAGTGGAGTAGATGGTGTTGGTTGCTACTTGTGTGGCTTCCATGAATCCATGCCCTTGTGCGAGTGCCGAGTTAAGCGAGCTGTCGAATTGGCTGGCGGCAACTGGGTTGTCCATGGTGATGTTGTCGGCGAGGCGTTGGATTCCACGTTGCTGCATGTAATATAGCATATTGCTGAAAAAGGCCGAACCGATTACGGGGGCGAATACCGACCGCGAGAGAATGAGGAAGAACGCGTTGGACATCATGTATTTCAGCGGCAGCTCTTCGACAACAAACAAGCCGAACGATATGAACAATATCATCATTCCTATGCCGCGCAGGAACATGGGCAGATAGAGCATTTCGTAGGTGCTGTCGGGGGCTATGCCTAAGTACATTATAGCAAAATATGCCACGAAGCAAAACATCCCGGCTGAAACGAAGTAGCGGAAACGCCACCGCTGCCAGCGGAACCACCAGAAGCACAGGAATGCCCCCACTACGAATCCGGGAATGACATAGAGGTAGAGGGTGTTGGCGTGGACGCTATCGGTGCGGACAATACCTGTGACATAGTTGGTAATGAGTGTTCCCGACGAACAGAAAAACATGGTTATGAACATATACAGGTAGCCAAGCAGCGACTTGACGCGCGTAATCTGTATGAGATGCACGTATGGGTTGCGGTTGCGTCGGGCCCATTGTATCCACAGGAACAGTACCATCAGCAGGATCGATGCCACCGCATAGTAGCGTAGCCGCGGCGAGTGGAACCAGTCGAGCGTTCGGCCGTAGGTGAACACATACATTGCCATCAAGATTGACACAGCGGCGATGAAGATGCTGCGGAAGTCGATGCCCTTGAATGGCTGCTGCATGGGTCGCTTGGCATAGCGGAATGTGGCGAGGACCATTGTCACGGCTACCAGCAGCAAGATCACCTCGAAGTAATACATGTATTTCCAGTCGTAATAGTATGCAAGCTGGGCTGTGACTATCATCGACAATTGCCCCACGCTGAACACGATAGGGTAGAAGTAGGCATAAAACTCGCTGCGCACGTTGTTGGGGCTGGCAAGTTTGCTCAGCTTCCTGACGAACCACAGCATTGCGAACCCCTTGAGGAAGCCAAGCACGAAACTGTAGATTATGAGCAGGTCGATGCTGCGGGTGCGGGCGCACATCCAGCTCACCAATGCTTGCAGGGGCAAGTCGATGAGCAGCAACGTTTTTTGTGTGATGCGAGCCATCACAGTGTTGAGGATAGGGTAAACGAGAGCCATTCCTGCCGAGGCTGCATAGTAGCCCATTGTGATGTCCTCGGACAACACGCCCAATGTTCCCGACACCTCTTGGATGCTACCCGTGTATGTGCCGTTAATCATCATTATGGGTATTCCCACGAGGAACAACGTCACTAAGCCCACCCAGCTTGGAAGTCCATGCCTGAGCGGCAAGTCGAGCCGTTCGGCCAAAGTCGGTTTATGCTCCATAGTGTTACCTCACTTTTTTACCGCCTCGGTTTCGACCATCATGCCGGCGCGCAGCTTGGCCATGTCCTCGGGCGAGATGTCCACGAAATCGATGCGCACCGGTATGCGCTGCTGCACCTTGACGAAGTTGCCGGCCGAGTTGTCGGTGGGTACGAGCGAGTATTTCGAGCCGGTGGCTTCGGAAATGGCAGTCACGCGGCCGTTGAATGTGCGTCCGCTCACGCCGTCCACTGTGATTCTCACTTGCTGCCCGATGAATATGTTTTCAATCTGCGTTTCGCGATAATTGGCCGTGACCCACTTGTCCTGGTTGCGCACGAGGTTGGTGATTGTCTGTCCTGCGGCGACGTATTGCCCCGGTTCGAGCGTGCGGCGGCCAGTGTAACCGTCAAATGGTGCCACGACTACTGTGTATGACAAGTTGAGCCGGGCCATTTCCAAGCCAGCCTCGCATCGCAATATTTCGGCATCGGCACTCTTTTGCTGCCGTTGTGTGCCGTCCGATTGCAATTCGGCGGTGCGCCGCTGTTCGAGCAGTGCGTCGTAGTGTGCTTTTGCAGCATCATAGTTGGCTTTTATTTGGTCGAATTGCTGTTTGGCGACCGATTCCTCGCGGTATAGTTTTTCGTACCGGTTGTAATCCTGTTCGGCTTGCCACAGACGGGCTTGTGCCTCGTTGATGTTGGCTTGCTGTATGGCGACGTTGGCTTGCGATGCGCTTATGCTGGAGTGTAACACGTCTTTCGAGCTGTGGGCGTCGAGCAGGGCAGCCTCGGCCTCCTTGACACGTATGAGGTACTCGCTATTGTCGATAATGAGCAGCGTGTCGCCGGCATGTACGAGCTGGTGTTCCTTGAAACGCACTTCTTTGATATATCCGGCCACACGCACGTTCACGGGCGAAATATACTGGTCGATTGAAGCGTCGTTGGTGATTTCATAGTTGAAATATTTCCAGAAATAATTGACCGTCCATGATGCGCCGATTAGCGCCAGCGTTATGCAGACGATGTTGAGTATTATGTTGCGCAACTTGATGCGCTTGCGTTTTTCTTCCCAAGTGCTCATTTTATGTTCCTCATTTCTCGTTATAGCCGTCCACAGGCGTTAAGTAGTTCGTAATAAGTGTATAGTGCCGTCACTTTTGCGACGGTGAGTTCCAGTTCGGCTGATAGCAGTACGCTATTGGCATCGAGCAGGTCGGTGAGTATTGCGAGTTGCCCAAGGTAGCGGTTCTGCACGATTCGGTAGTTCTCTCGCGCTTGCTCCACCGACAGGTTCAGTGCTTGCACACGTTGCAGCGCTTCGGCGTGGTCTATGTAGGCTTGGCGTATGGTCACACGCAGCGATTGCTTCATGCGTTCCTCCTCGTTTTGGTAATACAGCTCGTTGCTGCGCCGTTCGCTCACATTCTTGCGATTTTTGTATAACGACGACAGCGAGTAGCTGATTCTCACCCCTACGTTCCAGCTGTTGCTGAACTGGTCGGCCATTGTGCGCGTGATTGGCCGGGCAAGAGTGTTGTCGGCATACAGCGATATTTGCGGCAAGTATTCGTTGCGCGCCGCCTGCGTCTGTGTCCGTGCCAGTGCGCTTTGCTGCCGCGCTATTTGCATTTTTGGATTGTTCTCGTATGCGTCGGCCACGCAGCTCTCGTAGTCGGGTAGCATGTGTGTCTGTGCCAATAGTGTGGTGTCGGGGATAATCAGCAGCGACTCGTCAATGCCCAACAGTATGTCGAGCTGCATCGAGCATAGCTCGATATTGTTTTCGGCCTCGGTTAGCGACAGGCGGTCGGTGGTGAGTTGCAACTCGCTGCGCAGCACGTCGTTGTTGGTGATGATGCCCTCTTCTTTCATCTTCTTGATGTCTTTGAGCCTCACTTCCGATTCCTCGATGTTTCGCTCCAGCACCTCGCGTTGCTTGTAGTAGCTGAAAAGGTTCATGTATTGCTGCAGCAATGCGAGTTTTATGTCGGCCTCGTTGTCGGTCGTCTGCAAGTTGGCGATGGTGTGCTCGATGTCGGCTTGCTTGATTGCAGTCCTTATGCGGCCGCCATGGTATATGGGTTGGTCGATGCTGATGGCGTAGTTTTGCCGCCAATGTGGCGATTCGGGGCGTGTGGCTCCCGACAAGCCACGTTCAAACACGATAGGTTGTCCTATGTACCCTGCTTGCAGGTCGATGCTGACATCGGGGAGCAAGGCATTGCGGGCGGCAGTGCTGCGTATTTGTGCCATGCGCTCTTCAATCATTGCGGCGCGCAATTGCAAGTTGCTTTCCATGCCAAGGCTGAACAGGCTATCGACCGACAGGAACATCGCACCTGCAGCACTACATGTGCCGCACTGCAATGACAGCAGCAACAATAATGATTTAATAACTTTCGACAATGCCATATAACCGCATTAATAAATTTTGGTAAATCTTGATATTTTCAATGCCTATTTCACGCTCGACAAACCCATATACGTCGTCGATGGCTGGGAGGACAGTGTCCTTGAGCATTCTACCTTCTTCGGTAAGGAACACGTGCTTGTTGCGGCGGTCGCTCTCGCACGGTTTGCGGTAGATGTACCCTTTTTTCTCCAAGTTGTTAATCAATGCCGTGAGGCTTGCCTTGTTTTTAGATATGCGCTCGGCAAGCGTCTGTTGGCTCACTCCCTCCTCTTGCCATAGGCTGTTGACCACTTGCAGCATCTCGAATGTGAGGCTCACGCCGTGTTGCCGCAACGATTTGCATACGGCCAGCTTGAACGCCCTGCGGGTGCGTATTACGTCGAGTGCCAGCTTTCTGGCTTCAATCCCTTCCATATAAAATCTCCCTATTGCGGGTGCAAAGTTATATAATTCTTGAGAAATAGTAAAACAATGAACCAATTTTATGTTGCAAAACATAGCTGTTAAAAATGTCTTATGCCAAAAGTTGCAATTCTTGTTGGTGTGTATTATTTTTGTGAAGATAAGATGGACGGCATATCGAAGTGATGAAACGGTTGAAGATATTGCGCATAGTGCTGTCGGTGGTGTTTGTTGCGCTGCTGACGGCGGCGTTGCTGTGTCACGACCCTGAACTGGCTGGGTGGCTCGACTGGGCTTGCCAGCTGCAATTGATGCCGGCCTTGCTGTCGCTTGCTGCAGGAGTGTGCCTGTTTTGGTTGGTGGTGACATTGCTTGTCGGCAGGGTATATTGCTCGACGGTGTGTCCGCTTGGAGTTGTGCAAGACGTGGCAGGACGCTTGGGCAAGTGGCTGCGCCGTAACCGCGATGGCTCCCTGCGGCCTTACAGGTATTCACGTGCCGAGAACCGAATGCGCTATGTCATACTTGGCGTGGTGGTAATATGTGTGCTTGCCCGGCAGATGTTTTTGCCCGAAATCATCGACCCATACTTGGTGTATGCCAACATTGTGAACATCGTGTCGCCGGTGTCCGACACATTCTTGGGCGAGGTGGTGCTTCCCGGAGTGACAGGGATGGCGTTGTCGGTGGTGACGTTGCTTGTGGTTGCGGCTTTGGCATTCAAGAACGGGCGCACGTTTTGCAACACTATTTGCCCCGTCGGGTCAGCCTTGAGCATAGCGAGCCGCATATCGCTCTACCAGCTTGAAATCGACCCCGACACGTGTACCAATTGCGGGCGTTGCGAAGATGTGTGCAAGGCATCGTGCATCGATTCAAAGGCACATACGATTGATTACAGCCGTTGCGTGTTGTGCATGAATTGCACTGCCGCCTGTGGCGACAGTGCGATACGCTTCACGGCCAACCGTAAGCGGCTTTCGACACCGCTCATGCAGCAAATCGACGGCAAGGTGCCGCAAATGACGCTCAACCAGCCTCGCAGCAATGCGTTGGAAACGTCGCCTGTGCCTCGTTGCAAAGGCGGGGAGTGGCGAGGTGGTTCAAGGCTCTAAGCTGCCTTGCATTAAAATTTTGCGGTAATTGATTGTTTCAAATTCGTCAAACTCGTCGGTCAATTCTATGGTGTGCCACACAATCATGTCGAAGTCGGTGGCGTGCTCTATATCGACAACCAACTCGTATTCACTCCGTTCTTTTCCATGGCTGCACCACAGGTAAATGCCTTTGTCGGCGTCAATGAGGTAAATGTCGAGGTCGGCGTATGGCGGTGTGCTGTAGTCGTAGTCGTCTGGGTCGGCATTTGCTTGGATATGCCACGATGTAGGGGATGTTTGAGTCATTTCGGTAATCCCGTATGGATAAAAGCCGTCAAGGTATAACACTATCACGTATTGTCCTGTTATCATCCGACAACCTTCCCAGGCACCTTCCTGTGGCGAATACACGTAGTATTTTCCATTGTATTTATGCAGTGTGACGAATGCCCCGTTGGGTGCGCCTGTTTTGCTGTACTCAGGTAGTTTGTATTTTTGGGTGAGCTTGTCAATGCCTTTTTTTATTTCTATTGAGTCGCTATGGTAGATTGTGCAGAACAATTTTTTGTGATAGATGTCCTTGTCGTGTGTCGGCTCGATATATAATTTGTTGGTGTATTGGTACTTGCCTTCCCAGTAGCAGTCCACCTTGCGCAGGAATAGAGTGTCGTTTTCAATGAATGGGCCGTCAAAAACAGTTTCGTAGTAATCGCTTTGCGCTTGTGCTGCGAGGAAAGTGAAGCAGCACAATGCTGTTAATAGGCATGAATGCAATCGTTTCATTTTCTTGAAGGTTTCCATTGTTTTTTTGTATAATCTATTGCTGCCTTATGGCATTGAAATGAGGGTGTGGTAATGCTTTATTAATTCCTCGGGGTGTTCGCACGATATGAGGTATTTCATTCCGCCACCGGTTTCAATTAGGATTGTCTGGTCATACGACCCTACGAACGAGGCATATTGCCCTATTTGAGGGCTGTAGCGCAGCCCAGTGTAGCCAAAGAATCCACAGCTGCCTATTCCCATGCTGCGCATTCCCGTGGCAGGAAAGAGGGCCATGTTCTCGATTTTTTCAAAGCGGATAGACTTGCTGCCTATGATTTTCTTGATGGTGATTTTCTCATCGTCGGCTATCACTTTAAGTGGCGACATATAGGCGCAATATGCCACTGCCGCCACTATGCAGACTGCAAGCAGGTAGTTGAGTGCGTTGCCGTCGGCACGCAACAACAGTGCCGAACAGGCTCCTGCCAGCACGACGGGGGCGATTGCGCTTATGTAGCGCACACGCTTGCACCATTTTACGTTAAATTCTTTCATAGACCGATTCCATTGTTTTTCCCGTTGCAATATTAGCAAAAAAATGGCATCATCGGTAATTTTGTGTCGGGCTTTTGCAGGTTTCGGGAATTTTTGCGAATATTGTGCTTGATTTAACAGAATAACGACGAAATGAAACAATATCTCGACCTGCTGCGCCATGTGCGTGACAACGGCGTGCTGAAAGCCGACCGCACCGGCACCGGCACACGTAGCGTTTTCGGCTACCAGATGCGTTTTAACCTTGATGACGGGTTTCCGTTGCTCACTACCAAGAAGTTACACCTGAAGTCAATCATATATGAGTTGCTGTGGTTCCTGCGCGGCGACACCAATGTGCATTACCTCCAAGAGCATGGCGTGAGAATATGGAACGAATGGGCCGACCCCGACGGCAACTTGGGGCATATCTATGGCTACCAGTGGCGTTCGTGGCCCGACTATGACGGTGGCTGTATCGACCAGATAGCACAGGCTATCGATGACATAAAAAACAATCCCGACTCGCGCCGCATCATCGTGAGCGCGTGGAACGTGGCCGACCTCGGCCGCATGAACCTGCCGCCGTGCCACATGTTGTTCCAGTTTTATGTGGCCAATGGCCGCTTGAGCTTGCAATTGTACCAGCGCAGTGCCGATATTTTCCTTGGCGTTCCGTTCAACATAGCGTCATACGCCTTGTTGCTGATGATGGTTGCGCAGGTCACTGGATTGCAGCCCGGCGATTTTGTCCACACACTTGGCGATGCGCACATTTATACCAATCATTTTGAGCAAGTTGAGGAACAATTGTCGCGCACACCGCGGCCGTTGCCGCACATGCTGCTTAACAGGTCGATAACCGACATATTTGAATTTGATTACGACGATTTCACGTTGCAGGATTACGACCCTTGGCCACACATCAGCGGCAAGGTGTCGGTGTGACGGTGCTATTTGAAAGTCAAGATTGAAGCTCGTGTGGGGTGGATTGTGGCGGCGGCATCCATCAGTTGCTGAGGGGTGACGGCGTTGATGCGCATGTTTACCTCTTGGTTGGTAATATGCCTGCCATTGTATAGGAAACTTTTGCCGGCCGAGAGGGCAAATGCCTCGTGGTTGTCGCTGGCCACGGTCAATTGCCCGATGAATTGCTTTTTTGCCGCTTCCAAGGCGCGTTCGTTCATCGGTTTTGTGGCAAGACGGTCGATTATGTCGCCGATAACCTTTATTGCGCGGCGCACGTGGCAATAGTCGCTGCCGAAATAGATTTGCAGCAATCCGCAGTCGCTGAACAGCGTGATGCCCGATTCGACAGTGTAGGCATATCCGCGCCGTTCGCGAATGGCAATGTTGAGCAGCGAGTTCATGCCAGGGCCGCCGAGCAGGTTGTTGAGCAGCAGCATGGCATATCGGTTGTCGTCGTGCATGCTGCACACGGGTGCGCCATATATGGTGTGCGACTGGTGCGTGCCAAGTTGTTGCACCTTGTCGAATGCCGGCACTGCGGCAGGGGCTTCGCGCCGGTGCCGTGTAAGAGGGTGGTTGAGGCAGCCGAGGTGGCGTTCGACAATGCTGAACAGCCGTGCTGTGCTTTTGTAATTGCCGACGACAAAGAACACCATGTTGCTCGGCACGTATAGGTCGTTGAGGTAGCGGCGGCAATCGTCGCCGGTGAATCGCCTCAGGTCGGTTTCATTGCCCAAAATATTATGCCCGAGCGGACTGCCATCCCAGATGAGGTCTTCAAAGTCGTCGTAAATTGCCTCGGAGGGGGAGTCGCGGTATGATGCCGCCTCGTCGAGCACCACTTCGCGCTCGCGTGAGATTTCTTGCTCGGGGAATGTGGAATATGCCACAAGGTCGGCAATCAGCTCGGTGGCGCGTTCTATGTGTTGGCGTGGGAAAATGGAATATACCGTGGTATTCTCTTTGGTGGTGAATGCGTTAAGCTCGCCGCCTATGCGCTCCATGCGGTTGAGTATGTGCCATGCTCGGCGGTGCCGAGTGCCTTTGAATATGGTGTGTTCCACAAAGTGTGCCAAGCCGTGCTGCCCGGGCAGCTCGTCGCGGCTGCCGGCATCAATGGTGAGTCCGCAGTATGCCACTTCCGACTGCAATGGCAGGTAGCAAATGCGCAGCCCGTTGGGCAGCGTGTGGGAGTAGCATGGAGGGTCGATATTTTCGTTCATTGTAGGTTTTGTGTATTGCGGCACAAAATTACAAAGAAAATCTGTGTGGTGCGCAGCGTGCGCGTGGTTTACATCAGCAGTATGCCATGCTGGGCGCAAGTGGCGATTTGCTCTTCGGGCCAGATGCTGGCCTGCACTTCGCCTATGTGTGCTTTTTGCAGCAGGAACATGCACAGGCGGCTTTGTCCTATGCCGCCGCCGATTGACTCGGGAAGCTCGCCTTGCAGCAGCGAGCGATGGAATGGCAGTTGCTGGCGTTCGGTGCAGTGGCATATTTCGAGTTGGCGTGTCAGAGCCTCGGCGTTCACCCTCACGCCCATCGACGACAATTCAAAAGGCACTTCGAGAATGTTGTCCCACAATATTATGTCGCCATTAAGCCCACAATAGCCGTCGCTGTTGGGTGTAGTCCAGTCGTCATAGTCGGGGGCACGTCCATCGTGCTTCTCGCCGTTGCTCAGTCTGCTCCCGATGCCTATTAGGAATACAGCTCCGTAACGCCTTGCAGCCTCGGCTTCGCGGTCTTTGGGCGACAGGGTGGGGTACATTTGCAGCAATTCTTCGGTGTGCAGGAATGTGATTGACTGCGGCAGCCGTGGGGTGATGTGGGGAAAGTGCTCGTAAATCATCCATTCGGTTTCCTTCACGGCAAAGTATATTTTCTCCACGGTCTGCTTCAAGTAGGCGAGAGTGCGGTCGTCGGCAGTGATGGTCTGCTCCCAATCCCACTGGTCAACGTAGAGCGAGTGCAAGTTGTCGAGGTCTTCCGAGGTGCGTATGGCATTCATGTCGGTGTAGATGCCATATCCCGGGGCAATGTCGTAAGCGCCAAGTTTCATGCGTTTCCACTTGGCGAGCGAGTGTACCACCTCGGCACGTTGCCCGGCCATGCAAGCAATGTTGAATGCTACTGGCGGCTCAACGCCGTTGAGGTCGTCGTTGATGCCCGTTCCTGCAAGCACGAATAGCGGTGCTGTCACACGGCGTAGGTTGAGGGCTCGTGCCAATTGCTTCTGGAACTTGTCTTTTATTAACTTTATTGCCACCTCGGTGGTCTCGGGTAACAATTTTTGTTTATATTTTTTAGGAATAATAAGTGCCATTATTTAATCGATTTTCGTGCAAAGATATGCAAAATTTCATAGATACCAAACGAGTAGTGGCATAATGCTACGATTTTTACTGATTTATTTTCAAAATGTATTTGCTTATCGCGCCGATGCGGCTACGCTGAGCAGCTTGTGGCCTATGGCGCAATAAAGGCACTTGCGAGCCTCGCAATAGTTGCGGCGCAGTTGAATGAGAGCTTGCGACGTGAGTGCGTCGGGGCATTTGATGCCGGCGGCGGTGAATGTGGCCACGATGCTGTTGCGCTCGGGGCGCAGGCTTTCGAGCAGGCTTACTGCGCGGTCGGCGATGTCGTAGTCGCCGCATTTCGAGCCGTAGGCATAATAAAGCGGAGCCACGGTGTTGATGAGCAATATGTCGATTGACGCATTGCTTAGCACCTTGGCGGGCAGTTCGGCAGGTGCGCCGCCAAATGTGAAGTGATTGGCCCAGTAGCCCGACATCTCCACCGACAGCAGCTTGCGCAATTCTTTCTCGTCGTGTGCTTCGAGCAGCGAATTCATCAGGTCGAACCCATCCTCGACAAAGCGTGCCAGCAGAGCAATGCGCCGGTAAGGGAAATTTTGCGGCCTCACCCTGAACGATTTCCACATTGACCCTTCCATCGGGCGCAGTTGGAACTTGTTGGCGAGGAAAGCATATTCACGGGCCAAGCGCAAGTAGTATTCGTCGCTGCCCTGCATGGGCATGTTGAAAAAGCCGGCTTGCCCGAACAGCAACGCTTCTAACTGGAAAATCGAGTCGCTGTGCTTGTGCATGAGCCTCAACGGAGTGCGCCGTGCAAGCATCTCGAATGCGTCGTTGTTGATTCCGAACCCGAGGCTGCGGGCGATGGTCACGTAGCAGATGTCTTGCCAGCTGCCGCAGAAGGTGTCGTAGAGCGACATTATGCGTTCCACTTTGTCGTTAAGGCGTTCAAAGGCGAGCGATTCCACCCATTGGGTGATTGTGAGCTGGGGTACTTCTTTTATCATCGTGGCGCAAGGCAGCGACGATGCGGCATTGTTGACAAGGTTGACATAGCTGTCGTAGAAATGTGGCGAACAGCGCATCACCATTTGCGGTATGCGTTCGCCGTTGCTGCGCGTCACTGGGGCGTCGTCTTTCTCTACCACATGCAGTATGACCGAGTCGTAGGCTTTGTCGCTGTCGTGGCCGTGGCGGTGCCAGTCTGATGCGCGAGTGTGTATTTCCACATTCCCTACCCACAGCTCGCCGCCTATTTCCACTTTGGCATTGAAGAAGTCGGGTCCCGAGTCGCTGTTGGGTAGTCCGGGGTCGATAACCTTCACGCGGCGGCCGTCGTTGGTGGCCATCTGCGAGTTGTCCCACAGCTTATGCTGCCACACATATTGCATGAGTTTTTCCATGTGCATTCAGGCCTTGGTTTAAAGCGGCAAGTTAGTGAAAAATTCACATTTTTTGAAATTTGGGATATGTAAATTTTACAATCTTTGTTACAAGATTGTAACGGCATATCTTTCAGTGAGATACCACGTATAAAGTGTTTTGTGGGTTAAACTAAGAGCATTCAAACCATTAAAGGCGGCTGAGGGTCTGTCGGTATTGTTAATAGTAGCATTTATTAACATAAAGTGGTTAAATATGCTTGCGTGGCTTAATTAAAGCCAACAAAACTAAGCGTTGTTTAACTTTTGTGTGGTAAATTTGTAACGGTTTAATAAACTTATCAAACAACGCTTATGAATATCAATCTAAAGCATTTAGTAATTACATTAGTGCTGGCTTTGGGCGGTATTGCCTCGATGCTTGCACAGTCAACGGTGAGCGGGAGGCTCATTGACGAACAGACCAACGAGCCGCTTATCGGCGCAACGGTGCAAGTGGCTGGCGACCCGGCACAGGGTACTGCTACCGACTATGATGGTATGTTCACTCTGAAAGTGAAACAACGTGGCGCAACGCTTGAGTTCAAGTATGTAGGCTATGAAAGCCGCAGCGTGAAATTGCCCGGTGAGGCCAATGTGGACTTGGGCAGCATTGCCTTGAAAACCGACTCTAAAGTGCTTGGTGATGTGATTGTTACTTCGCAGATTGCAATCCAGCGCCGCACGCCAGTGGCTGTGTCGAATGTGTCGTTTGAGCAAATCGACGAGAAACTTGGCACGCAAGAGTTCCCCGAAATCCTCAAGACCACGCCTGGCGTACATGCGCAGAAAGATGGCGGTGGATTTGGCGACTCGGAAATCTATATGCGTGGTTTTGCCAATGAGAATATCGGTGTAATGGTGAACGGTGTGCCTATGAACGACATGGAATGGGGCGGCGTTTACTGGAGCAACTGGTCGGGGCTTACCGACGTCACCACCGTAATGCAGACGCAGCGCGGTATGGGCGCATCGAAAGTGTCGATTCCTTCGGTGGGTGGTACAATCAATATCGTTACTGCCGGTATCGAGTCGAAACGTGGTGGTACGGCATATTACCAATTGGGTAACGACGGTTATAACAAAATCCTCTTCAAGGCTTCGACAGGCATGATGCCTCACGACTGGTCGGTAACGCTGCTCGGCTCGCGCACTTGGGGCGATGGCTATGTGCAAGGTACCGACTTTGAGGGTTACACTTGGTTTGTGAACGTTGCAAAACGCCTTGGCGATAACCATCAATTGTCGTTCACGGCATTTGGCGCACCGCAATGGCACTACCAGCGCGACGGAGCACTCAAGATTTCAGACTGGGAAATGATTGAAAAGACTTGGGGCGTGAAGAACTACAAATATAACTCGACATACGGTTTCGACAACAACGGTGAACGCCGCTCGTCGGAATACAACTACTACCACAAACCGCAATTGAGCCTTAACCACCAGTGGCAAATCAACGAGAAATCGTCGCTCAGCACGGTGTTCTACGTTTCGCTCGGTCGTGGCGGCGGTTATTCGGGTCAAGGTAACGAATACTTCGGCTACAGCTACCAAGACTGGTATGGTGCCAACTATGGTACGTTGCAGACTAAATACCGCAAGTCGGACGGTACGTTTGACTATGGTGCAATCCAAGACATTAACGAGGCAAGCGAGAACGGTTCGATGCTCGTGATGAGTAACTCCAAGAACTACCACAACTGGTATGGCTTGCTTTCGACCTACACCACACGTTTCGGCAACTATTTCGATTTCTACGGCGGTATCGACTTCCGTTATTATAAAGGTACGCACACCAATGAGATTGTTGACCTCTATGGTGGCGATTATTTCGTTGACTCGTCGCGTGGCGACGCATACGTTGAAAACAACATCAACCGCGGCAACGATGCGTGGGTTTATGAGAAACTTGGCGTGGGTGACGTGGTTTACCGCGACTATGACGGCCACGTGATGCAGTATGGCGCATTCTTCCAGACCGAGTATAATCGTGACCGCTGGTCGGCATTCGTGGCTGGTTCGTTGTCAAACACTGCCAACTGGCGTTACGACCGCTTCTACTACGACGAGGAACATGCCAAGAGCGACACCAAGAGCTTCATGGGCTTCACCGCAAAGGGTGGTGCAAACTTCAACATCGACAAGCACAACAACGTGTTTGCCAACATCGGCTACATCAGCCGCGCACCTAAGTTCTCGGGCGGCGTGTTCTTGTCGTCGGCTTACAGCAATGTCATCAACCGCGATGCAAAGAACGAAAAAGTGTTCTCGGTAGAAGCCGGCTATGGCTTCCGTAACAGCTGGCTGTCGGCCAATGTCAATGCCTACTATACTCGCTGGCTCGACAAGACGATGACCAAGCGTGGAACAATGGACAATCAGGAGGAATATTTCATCAACATGACTGGCGTGAATGCTCGCAACATGGGTATTGAGCTCGACCTGAAAATCCGTCCTACCAACTGGCTCGAAATTTGGGGTATGGCTTCAATAGGCGACTGGACGTGGACCGACAATGCTACTGGATATGCCTTCAACCAGAATGGTGTGCCACTCACCGCTGCTGGTGAAGAAACTACAATGGGTGCCCCCGACCATGCAAAAGCTTCGATTTTGCTTGATGGCATACACGAAGGCGGTTCGGCACAAATCACGCTGGGTGCTGGTGCTACGTTCAAGATTACCAAGGCTATCCGTGTAGGGTTTGACTGGACTTATTATGGCAACAACTATGCTTACTATTCGTTGAGCGGTAGTGCCTTGAAGCTCGATGACGAGGTGAAAGTGTATGACCCGTGGAAAATACCGGCAGCAAGCACCGTTGACCTCAACGCCAGCTACCGCTTCAAAGTGGGTGGTCTTGATGCAACCTTGTCGGGCAACGTCAACAACCTGTTCAACTACCAGTATATCTCGAAGGCCTACAACCCCAACAACTCGACTGTTGAGGCAACAGCCGACAATATCTATTGCTACTATGCTTTCGGTCGCACCTACAGCATGAAATTGAGAATTAATTTCTAACCAAGACATTAAAGAAAGATGAAAAAAGACAAGATATTTTTAGCATCGGCAGTTGCGCTTGTGGCGTTGTCGGCAGCTTCGTGCGACGACTACAACGACCAGTTTAACATCGACGATACTCTCACCGATGTGCGTAATGCAACTATCACGCTTGCAGCTGGTGATTACAAATCAATCGCCGACAATGCGACTAACCAAGCTCTTGCCAAAAGTTTGGACGAGGCGGCTGGCGGTACAACCTACGCTGACGCACTTGCCGCAGTGGGCAGCAACAACTATTTCACCTCGCTTGCTGCTCCCGAGGATTATATACCGGCATTCCTCGCCACGTCGAACGACTATCGTCTGGCCGACGTGGGTTCGCGTTTCACAGTGAATGTGAACTTCTACAAAGACCCATCGGGCTACTTGAGCGATTTCGACGGCGTGACAATCGGCCAGTATGACTTCACCGAAGCCGATTACGAGAGTGTGTGGGGCGATGCTGCCAAGGCAAGCTACATCACTCCTGCCACTGTGTCGCAAATCCCCGGAATACTTGGCAATGCTATCAGCGACGCGCAAGATGGCGACATGGTGGTTGTAAACTATGCCTACTCGGAGAATGAACCGAGCATCGGTGGTGGCAGCGGCACCGAAGAGCCGAGCTACACGCCCATCTCGGATGTCATTGCCAACACTGGTGGCGGCGACTACACCGTGCAAGGCACTGTGGTTGCCACTTACGCCCGCGGTTTCCTTGTCAATGACGAAACTGGAAGCATATTAGTGTACCTTAATACTACTGCCAACTACTCGGTGGGCGACATCGTGACTGTCAGCGGCGTTACTTCGCAATATAGTGGCTTGATGCAATTCGGCTCTTCGCCCGAGGTTACGCTCGAAGGCCGTGCCGAAACATTTAGCTACCCGACACCGACTACAGTTACAGGTGCCGACTTGGACGCTTACGTCAATAACCCCACGATTGAGTATGTCAGCTACACCGGAACTCTCTCCATTAGCGGTTATCACTACAATGTGACTGTCGATGGAGCATCTACCGCAACTGGTAGCATTCAATATCCTGTTTCGGGCATTGTTGACAGCAGTTTGGACGGGCAGCAGGTAACAGTTACTGGCTACCTGATTGGTGTCAGCGGCAGCCGTTACACCAACACCATGGCAACATCTGTCACTCTTGCCGGCGAAGAACCTGCATTCGTTCCTGTTGTCGAAGCTGCTTACGCTTCGGCGGGCACTCAATGTGCAGTGCGTGGCGTGGTGGCTGCCACTTACAGTCGTGGTTTCCTTGTTACCGACGGAACGGGCTACATACTCGTTTACAAGAGCGGCACAGGCATAGTTGCCAATGACATTGTTACCGTCAGCGGAGCCATTTCGGCTTACGGCGGTTTCAACCAGTTTGGCAGCGACGCCGAGGTTGCCAAGGTGGGCGATGGTGAATACACTTTGCCAGCCGCTCGTCCGCTTGACGCCGCCATGATGGAGGCCTACCTTGCTTCACCCTACATTGGCATGGTTACATACGAAGGTACGCTCACCATAAGCGGAAATTATTACAATATCGCCATTGATGGCACAAGTGTTGTGACTGGCAGCTTGTCTTATCCCGAGAATATCGACTCGTCACTCGATGGACAGCGTGTCGTTGTGACAGGTTACGCCATTGGCACATCGAGTGGCCGCTATTTCAACACGATGGTGACATCGGTTGAGGCTGCAACGGCTGCCAACACCATGGCACTGCGCGCTGTGGGCAACATATCCACTTCGCAGGCCAATACATCGGCACTGTATGTATATGACGGCTCGGCTTGGAGCGAATACACTACCGATGCCGCAACCGTGGCTGTGCTTTCGCCGGCTGTATATGCACAATATGGCTCCGATGAAATCAACAGTAGCGACATTGATGCTGTAGCAGCTGCTTACTTGTCGCAAAACTTGCCATACGTTGTTGCCGACGGGTCGCTTGCTGCCGTGGTTTACAATGCTGGCGACATGGCTGTGAAGGAATACACGCTCTCGCAAGGTACCTGGATTCCGACACCCGAATATGAGGTGCTGCAATATATCTTCGAGCATAAGGAAGATGGCTGGAGTGCCGACATGAGTACATACATGAACGAAACATTTATCGGCTCGACAGGCGGCTTTGAAATCCAAGATGTGAACACAGGCGGCCTTAGCTACGTGTGGGCACTTGATGCACGTTATGGTTGGAAGGCATCGGCCTACGTCGGTGGCACTAACCATGCTACCGAAAGCTGGATTGTTTCGCCGATGATTAACCTGACTCGCGCCACTGCTCCTAAGATGCGGTTTGACGAGGCTCACCGCTTCCTCAACGGGCAGCCGCTCGACGACTTCTTCTACATCTATGTATCGGCTGATTATACTGGCGACGTGACAACGACTAACTGGACTCGCGTGACGACAACCGGCTGGTCGGAAGGTGCCGACTGGACGTTCTACACCGTTGACCCGATTGACATGTCGCAATTCGTTGGCGAACGAATCCACGTGGCATTCTGCTACAAGAGTACCGACGAAGTGGCACCCACATGGGAAATTCAGAACCTGCTTATTGCCGAGGATAGCGAGTTTGCTGACGATGGCGGTGAAACAGGCGATGACACTACAACTGAATAAATCTTACTGAAATACACACATTTTTGAAGCCCCCTTGCATCAACTTGGCAAGGGGGCTTCTTGTATATGGTGAGTGCCGTGGCCGCAATTATTACTTGCAGAGGGTGTATCAAAATGCAAATTTGTGCAATTTTGTAGGGACGCACGGCCCGTGCGTCCGCTGCGCAATTAGGCGCATATTCTATTAATTTACAGATGATTAATTGAGTCCTGCGGCAATCGGACGCACGGGCCGTGCGTCCCTACGAGGTGGGTCATGCCAATTTTGATACACCCTCTACAACAAAGTAAATGTATTTACAATTATGATGCGCCCCATACACAACCGAATGTCGGTATTTGCTGATTGTTTCAGGCTTTCAGGGGGAGGGTGGTGGTGTAGCCGCCATAGTTGGCGAAGTGGGTGGCGGCCCACAGGGTGCTTGAGGGGCATTCGTAGCGAACGAAATATTTCCGTCCTGACTTGGCATGTATGGCGAAATGGAGGGAGCAAGGCATGTCGTTATTGGCTGTGGCACGGTTGTCGGCTGTGATGCGCTCGGTAAGTGTAATACGGTCGCCAACGATGTCGGCCTTGATGTACACCGAGCAGTGTGCTGGTATCACCATGCCATGGCGTGTGACCTCGATACGGCCATCGTCAGCCGCTTTTAGCACTATGGTCGGTATCGAGTCTGCCTGGTCAGCGCAAGGCGTTACAGATGGGCTGTAGAGGTCGGTGGTGGCGTGTACGGTTTCGTTGTCTGCGCCGAAGAAGGCAAGTATGGTTATGGCGACGGCAAGTGCCGTGATGTAAAATTCTATTGAAGTGAATATGTCGCTCATTGCAGTTAGGGTAGGGTGGTGGTGTGGCGCAGAGCCATGTAATGCTTTCGCTCGTCGGCGGTAAACCGCTCGATGGCATATCGCAGCGCAGTGCGCGGCATGGTGGCAGCGTGGTGGTCGAGGAAGCCGCACAGCAGCTGCTTGTCGCGCTTGCCCACCTCGCGCAGCACCCACCCGGTGGCTTTTTGTAGCAGGTCGGTGGGAGAGTTGACAAGCTGCTCGGCGATGTCGATGGCAGTCGTGAACATATAGTTGCGTATCAGGGCGAGGGTCGAGGTGATGGCTATGCGTTGCTCCCACGTGTTGCTGCTCAGTGCCAGCCGGCGCGCGATTGAGTCGTCGTCGGTCAGTATCATGTATTCGCCTATGATGTATTGGGCCGACAGGTCAACGAGGTCCCAATTGTTGCAGCACGACAGGTTGGCAAGGTAGAAATTGGCGATTTCTTTGCATCGGGGTTGGTAGCTGCGGGCACGCCTATATGCCTCCACGAGTGCGAGCAGCCCGGCAAGCCTGAACTCGTGTATAGGGTCATGCAGCATGACGGCAATTTGTTCGAGTGGCAACGAATGGTAGTGCTTCGATATTGCGCGGTTATCGGGCACGGGAAGGCCTATGAAGATGTCGCCTTCGCCATATTCCCCTGGTCCGGTCTTGAAAAACGATGAAAGTATTTTCACCTTCTCGGGACGCGCCGCCGCCCGCAATTGCTCTTTCCAAGTGTCGATGTCGGTCATTATCGTGGCTTGTTTTTGACAGTTGTTTATTGATGTTGCAAACAAAAATAATAAAAAATGTGCAGAAGTTGCAGGTGGCGTATAAGAAAATTGGTGTTATGTGCGCATTATTGTTGGCAAATTTATAGTTAATATTGGATTTTATTGTAAATTTGCTTTGTGTAATTTAAAATATGAAACCAACATGAAAAAAACTTTACTTTTATCTTCTATCTTGATTGCTGCCGTGCCGACAGCTTTGGCCGAGTATGTTACCTTAGGCGACGGGACCGAATACACGCTCGATGCCTTGAGCCAGATTGCAGAAAGTGGTGTGACAAAAGATGGCAGCACATACGTTATGCTCGATAATGTGACCATTGCCGAGGGCGACAAGTTTGCCATCGAGGATGGCGTGACCGTGAAAATGGGCGACGGTGTACAGTTGCGTATCGAGGGCGAAGCAAGCCTTGAAGCTGCAACTGCCGTGACTGTGACACGCAATGCCGACACTGACAGCCCCGAAGGCATAGGCCTGTTTAGCGAAGCCAAGGATGTTACCGTGGTCAAGGGCATCAACTTCGAGTATGCCGGCTTGCGTGCTTGGACTACAAAGGAAGTAGTCGTGCGCGACTGCTCGTTTAAGTATTGCAATGGTGAAATATCGTCGGCTGGTGCATTGAGCATGGCCGAGTCGGGAGGCTTGCTCGACGTTTCCGGGTGCGAGTTCATAGAAAACGCTGTTCCGGCCATAGGTGGTGCTGCAAATTTCAATTATGGAGTGGTGATTGAGGATTGCTACTTTTATGACAACAATACCGAAAATGCCAACAAACCTCAACTCAATATCACTGTCGGCGGCGACCGCGATATTGTCATAAGGAATAACACCATCGTCGGCAACGAACGTAATAAGGTGGGTGCGATAGCCGTGTCGAACATGCTTGGTGCAAGCGGCAGCAACAATGTGCTAATCGAGGGCAACGATATGCGCAAGCACCGTTATGGCATCACCACCAATGGTGCCATGAACGTGAGAATAATCGACAACGAGATTGTTGACAACAAGTATGAGTCGAATGCGATGAACGGAGGTAGCGGCATAAGCATCTACGATTCGAAATATAACCAGACTGCTATAATTACAGGAAACCACATCGAGGGCAATTTGTGGGGAATAACGGTGATTGGCGGCGGCAATGTGAACATTGGCAAGACCGAAGACTCATCGGCCGAGGATTACAACCCCGGTGGCAATGTTTTTGTCGATAATGGCAACGGCGGCGTGTTGTATGACCTTTATAACAATGGGCAAAATACAATATATGCGCAGGGCAACAAATGGAACGTGGCCGAACAGACCGAGGAACTGATAGAAACTGTGATTACCCACAAGAATGACAATGCCAGCCTTGGCGAGGTAATATTTATGCCTCCTATGGGTTCGTCGAGCGTGACCGATGTCGCTACGCAAGGTTGCTATTTCGATAGTCTTGGCAAGCAAGTTGTGGCAGCAGCTGTCGGTGATGGCGCGCAAGTAGAAGTGTATGCCGCATCGGGTGCGTTGGTGGCTCGTCGTAGCATCGTTGGTGGAACAGCCGACTTGTCGGACCTCACAAGTGGGGTGTACGTGGTCGTTGTTACTTCCGACAGTGGGAATGAAACTGTGCTCAAGTGCTGCTTGTGATGATGTAGCATTGTGAGATTACAACAATAAGCTCCCGTCGGAAAGATTCTGTCGGGAGCTTATTTTTTTATAGCGTTAGGGTAGGGGAGTGTGGCTCTTTGTCAAGGCTAAATTCTCGTGTATTTATTCGGGAATTTTTAAATATTAAAATCTCAGAGGGATTGTTTTTGCGTAAAGTACATTCTTTCAGTGTAATAGGCGCTATTTTTGCCGTTTCGGTAAATTTGTGAGAAAAATCGGCATGGCCGGCGTTCATGTTAAAAATCTACATTGGCAGTGTCTTTGGCACAAAATCGATTCTGAAAGGCAATTATTTTGATAATATAGGCTGTGTTTCGGGAATGCAACACGGCTCTTTCATTTAAAGCGGCACGGGGGGGGACGGCGCAGCCGTCCAACTATGTTGTCACCGACGGTTACTGGAAATTGGACGGCTTCGCCGCCCTCCAATGTTGCTTTAAATGAAAGAGCCGTGGTAATGCAAAAAAATCGACAAGTTGTTTTTTTGTATTACGCTCAACTTGCACTATATTTGTACCAATAAACGTGTTACGGGAATGGCAAACATAGTTTTTGAAACAGAAGGCGTGGATATGCCGGCTCTCGACCGTGAGGTTGTGGAGAAATGGATTGTAGCCGTAGCTAAAGGGTTTGGAAAAGCTGTCGGCACGCTGACGTATATATTTTGCGATGACGATGAGATTATACGCGTCAACCGTGAATTTCTCAAACACGATTATTACACCGATATTATCACTTTTGACTATTCCACTCGCCGGCG
The DNA here is from genome assembly GCA_944321715.1 of uncultured Muribaculaceae bacterium. Taxonomy (GTDB): domain Bacteria; phylum Bacteroidota; class Bacteroidia; order Bacteroidales; family Muribaculaceae; genus Avimuribaculum. Next base: position 53,731 of record CALUMJ010000003.1, read on the forward strand.
CATCTCGGGCGATATGTATATCTCGCTCGACACTGTGCGCACTAATGCTGCGCTTTTTGGACGTGAATATGACGATGAGTTGCGGCGTGTGGTAATACATGGAGTGCTGCACTTGCTGGGAATTAACGATAAAGGGCCTGGCGAACGTGAAGTGATGGAGCAGCACGAAAACGACGCATTGGCGTTGCTTTACAGCGGCAAGTTTTGAACTGAACCTTTATGTCCGCTGAGTGTTAAGATTTGCAGAAACAACAAGATATACTGAAATTAAATAATGAAATTTGACTACGATGTCATCGTGATAGGTGCCGGACACGCCGGTTGCGAGGCGGCATGTGCTGCCGCGCGGCTTGGTTCGCGCACGCTGTTAATCACGATGGATATGAACAAGATTGCCCAGATGAGTTGCAATCCTGCCGTGGGCGGCATTGCCAAAGGGCAGATTGTTCGCGAAATCGATGCGCTCGGCGGCCAGATGGGAATGGTTACCGACCGTGCTTCCATTCAATTTAGAATGCTGAATCGCTCGAAGGGCCCTGCGATGTGGAGTCCTCGCGCGCAAGCCGACCGCACTCGTTTCATTGCCGAGTGGCGCGCTGTAATCGAGAATACCGATAACCTGTATATGTGGCAAGACAGCGTAACGGGGCTTATAATCACCGATGGTACGGTGTCGGGTGTGACCACTATGCTGGGCGTGACTTTTACAGCTCGTGCCGTGGTGCTGACGGCTGGCACGTTTCTTAACGGGCTTATGCACATAGGGCGCACGATGATTCCCGGAGGACGCATATCCGAGCCTCCATCGCACGGAATTACCGAGCAATTGCGACAATTGGGCTTTGAAACGGCACGAATGAAGACCGGTACGCCGGTGCGTATTGATGCCCGTTCGGTGCATTTCGAGGACACAGAAGTACAGGAAGGGGATGCGGATTTCCACAAATTTTCGTTTATGCCCGGAGTGAAGCGCACGTTGCGCCAACGCCCTTGCTGGATAGTTTACACCAATCCCGAGGTGCACGACATATTGCGGGCAGGATTGCCCGATTCGCCGTTGTATAATGGGCAAATCAAGAGCATAGGCCCACGTTACTGCCCGAGCATAGAAACTAAAATTGTGACGTTTGCCGATAAGACACAGCACCAATTGTTTCTCGAACCCGAAGGCGAAACCACGCAGGAATTTTACCTCAATGGCTTCTCGTCGTCATTGCCGCTTGATGTGCAGTTCAGGGCATTGCAGAAGATTCCGGCATTGCGCGACGTGCAGATTTACCGCCCGGGCTATGCTATAGAGTATGACTTTTTTGACCCAACGCAACTTACCCATACGCTCGAAACAAAGCGTATTGCCAACCTGTTTTTTGCAGGGCAGGTCAATGGTACTACTGGGTATGAAGAAGCGGCAGGGCAGGGGCTTGTTGCCGGCATAAATGCCCACCAGAAAATAAACGGGTTGCCCCCATTTGTGCTGGCCCGTGACGAGGCCTACATAGGCGTGCTGATTGACGACCTTGTGACAAAGGGGGTAGATGAGCCTTACCGCATGTTTACTTCCCGCGCAGAGTATCGCATACTGTTGCGGCAAGATGACGCCGACATGCGCCTTACCGAACGTGCCTACGACCTTGGGCTTGCCACACGCGAGCGTTACGACCTTATGCTTTCAAAGCGCGGGCAGCGCGACGCATTGATTGGCTATGCCAAGGAGTTTTCTATAAAAGCCTCGATTATCAATCCGTCGCTTGAGTCGCTCGGTACGGCACCACTGAAGCAGGGCGTGAAGCTATACGACCTCGTGCTTCGGCCGCAGTTAGACATTGTCAAACTGTCGCAAATCGTGGCTCCGCTGCGCCAATTCATATCCGAAACCATAGAGGATGAGCGTCGTGACGAGATAGTGGAGTCGGCCGAAATATTGATGAAGTATCAGGGATATATCGACCGCGAACGCGTCATAGCCGACAAAATCCGTCGGCTTGAGAATGTCAAACTCAAAGGGCGCATCGTGTATGACGACGTAAAATCGCTTTCGACCGAAGCCCGGCAGAAGCTCTCGCGCATCGACCCCGAAACCATTGCTCAGGCTTCGCGAATCCCGGGCATATCGCCGAGCGACATCAACATATTGCTTTTGCTGTTAGGCAGATAACAGCAAAATGTTTCACGTGGAACAATTTTTAAAAACATCATAATAATGGAAAAAGAAAAGGTAGAGAGAATAAAAGCGTCACTTCGTGCAATTCCCGATTTCCCGGTTAAAGGGATATTATTTTGGGATGTGACCACTTTGTTTAAAGATGCCGAAGCTCTGCACTTGGTGTGCGGGGAATTGAAGAACCTTTATGAAGGGCTCGGGGTAACAAAGGTCGTGGGTATTGAGGCTCGCGGATTCGTGTGCGGCGCAATACTCGCGCATGAACTTGGTGCCGGATTTGTGCCTGTGCGCAAACCTGGAAAATTGCCAGCCGACACGGTGAGGAAATCTTATCAAAAAGAGTATGGCGTGGACGAAATCGAAATACACCGTGACGCAATCACCGAGGACGATGTGGTGGTGCTGCACGACGACCTGCTTGCTACTGGCGGCACGATGGTCGCTGCATACGAGCTTGTAAGGTCGATGAACCCAAAGAAAATCTACGTCAGCTTTATTGTAGAACTGGAAGAGCTCGACGGACGCAAAGCATTCCCTGATGATGCCGAAGTGAGCTCGCTCGTGGTGTGCTGATGGGGGAACAGTGGTGAACTTGCGTGAGGACTTAAAGGAAAAGGTAGAACTGCTGCCCGACAGTCCCGGGGTATATCTTTATTACGATAAAGATGGTACGGTGATATATGTGGGCAAGGCCAAGCGTCTGCGCCGCCGTGTGAGCAGCTATTTCAACCGCGTGCACAGCGTGGCGCGGACCAATATGCTCGTGCGCAACATTCGTGACTTGCGCTACATCGTGGTGGGAAGTGAAGAAGATGCGCTGCACTTAGAAAATAGCCTGATTAAAGAATACAAGCCACGGTATAATGTTTTGCTCAAGGACGACAAGTCTTATCCGTGGATTTGTGTTACAAACGAGCTTTATCCGCGAGTGTTCTTGACTCGCACGGTGACTAAGAGCGGCGGCAAATATTTCGGCCCGTATTCCAATTTGTCGGTTGCGAAAGCTGTAATCGAAACGCTGCGAGAAATGTACCCGATACGCACGTGCCGCTTGCCGATAACCTCCGAAAGCATCGAGCGACACAAGCATAAAGTGTGCTTGCAGTATCACATCAAAAATTGCCAAGGTTGCTGCGAAGGACTGGTCGATGCGGCGACATACGGCAAATACTTCGATGAAATCAAGCAAATATTGAACGGAAATGTGCAGCAAGTGAGCGATTATCTTAAAGACGAAATGGCAAAACTTGCAGCCGAAATGCGCTTCGAGGAAGCACAGGAGGTGAAGGAAAAATATCTGCTTGTGGAGCGTTACAAGGCTCGCTCGGTAATTGTGAGTGCCACAATTCACGATGTTGACGTGTATTCGGTCGATAGCGACGACGATTGTTACTACATCAATTACATGCACATACGCAACGGCTCGATTGTGCAAAGCCTTACGCTTGAATATCGGAAAAAACTCGATGAAACCGTTGCCGAAATCCTTTCGATGGCGATAAACGAGGTGCAGACCAAGTTTGAACGTCGTGTGCGTGAAATCATCGTGCCTGAATTGCCCGATGTGGAGTTTGAGGGCGTGACATTCACCATCCCGCAGAAAGGCGACAAGAAGAAGTTGCTTGAGGTGTCGCTGAAGAATGCAAAGCAGTATAAAATCGACAAACTGAAAACGTCGGAAAAACTCAATCCCGAACAGCGCACAATGCGTACCTTGACAACGATGCAGCGCGATTTCCATCTCAACGAATTGCCTCGGCACATAGAGTGCTTCGACAATTCCAACATACAGGGTACAAATCCTGTTGCATCATGCGTGGTGTTCAAGAATGCTAAACCATCGAAGCGCGATTACCGCCACTTCAACATTAAGACCGTTGTGGGTCCCGACGATTTCGCATCGATGAAGGAGGTGCTTACGCGGCGTTACACGCGCCTTATGCAAGAAGGCGAGGAATTGCCCCAGTTGGTCATCGTCGATGGCGGCAAAGGGCAATTAAGCGCGGCTGTGGAAGCATTCGACGCAATGGGGCTGCGTGGCAAAATCGCTCTCGTGGGCATCGCCAAACGGCTTGAGGAGATTTATTTTCCGGGCGACAGCGTGCCGCTTTATATCGACAAGAATAGCGAGTCGCTGAAAGTTGTGCAGCACTTGCGCGACGAGGCGCACCGATTCGGCATTACGCACCACCGCAACCGGCGTAGCAAAGGACAGGTACATTCGGCATTCGACGATATAAAAGGCATTGGCGAAAAAACGCGTGACGCATTGCTCAAACACTTTAAAAGTTTGAAACGTGTGCGCGAAGCTTCGCTTGAAGATATTGCAGCTGTCGTGGGACCAGCCAAGGCACGGATAGTTTATGACGGATTAAGAGAAGAAATAGTAGAAACGAAATGAAGATAGTAATACAACGTGTGTCGCGGGCATCGGTGACAATTGGCGGCAATCGGTTCAGCTCGATAGGGGCGGGGCTGATGGTGCTGGTGGGTGTTGTCGAGGGCGACACGGCCGAAGATGTAGATTGGCTCGCACTGAAAACTGTGAATATGCGCATCTTTGACGACGATGCCGGCGTGATGAACCGCAGCGTGGCCGACGTGAATGGTGAAGTGCTTGCCGTGAGTCAGTTTACGCTTGCCGCATCGACCAAGAAAGGCAACCGGCCGTCGTATATCCATGCGGCAAGCCACGAGCTTGCCGTGCCGCTCTATGAGCGTTATTGCGAGCAAGTGCAATCGCTACTCGGGAAAGCCGTTGCTCGTGGGCAATTTGGCGCAAACATGCAAGTAGAACTTGTCAACGACGGCCCTGTGACAATCATTGTTGATTCAAGGAATAAAGTGTAAATTTGTGGAGCGATGACTATACAAGAGGCTCAGAAACGGGTTGACGAATGGATTCACACCTACGGCGTGCGCTATTTCAGCGAACTCACCAATCTTGCAGTCCTTACCGAGGAGGTGGGCGAGCTGGCACGTGTAATGTCGCGCCGTTATGGCGACCAGTCGTTCAAGCCCGGTGAGAATCCCGATGCGTTGTCCGAGGAGCTTGCCGACGTGCTGTGGGTGTTGCTGTGTATTGCCAACCAGACGGGAGTTGACCTCACCGCAGCCCTGGAAGCGAGCATCGAAAAGAAAACTCGCCGTGACAGCACACGCCACCTCCAAAATGAGAAACTAAAACGTTAAGATAATGGAACACGAACACAATCATGAACATGAGCAGCCTGTTACCGACAAGTATGTGCAGGCTATTAACGAGAGCAATGTCACGACCGATGACTTGCAAGTGAAAAACAGCGTGGAGAAATTGCTTGCCGAGCATCTTGACGAGAACCGCTCGGAGAGCGTTTACCAGTTTATGTTTAATTGCATAGACCTCACGACACTCAACAGCACCGACAGCGAGCGGTCGGTGGCAGCATTCACGCGCCGTGTGAACGATTTCGAAGAGAATTATCCGCAGTATCCCAATGTGGCTGCCATCTGCGTGTATTCCAATTTTGCCAGCGTTGTGCGCCAGACGCTCGAAGTGAGCGAGGTGAACATTGCTGTTTGCTCGGCAAATTTCCCTTCGTCGCAAGCCCATTTGGAAGTGAAATGCGCCGAAACCGCGCTTGCCGTTGCCGATGGCGCCGACGAGGTTGACATAGTGTTCAACCTCGGCTATTTTGCCGATGGCGCATACGAGGATTTGTGTGATGAAATCGCCGAAATCAAGGAAGCCGCTGGCAGTGCAAGGCTGAAAGTGATTCTCGAAACAGGAGCGTTAAAAACAGCCGAGAATATACGTGCGGCTTCGATATTGTCGATGTATTCGGGTGCCGATTTCATCAAGACCTCGACTGGAAAGATTTATCCAGGTGCTTCGCTCGAAGCAGCATGGGTGATGTGCCAATGTATAAAAGAGTATTACGAGCGTCACGGCATCATGGTGGGCTTCAAAGTGTCGGGTGGTGTGCGCACAACCGAAGATGCGCTTAAATATTACACCATAGTTAAGGAAGTGCTGGGCGAGAAGTGGCTCACGAACGAATATTTCCGCATCGGAGCATCGAGCCTTGCCAACAACCTGTTTGCCGATATTACGGGTGAACAAAAGGCCGTGTTCTGACTCCTCGCCGAACATTGCAACGTAATGATTTAGGAGGGTGTGCCGAAATGAGAATCTGTGTGCTTGCAGAAACATTTCGGCACATCCTCTTTTCTTGTAGCACAACAACGTGATTGCCGCATTACGGTATGGAAATGATGTGCGGAGCCGTATGCCATGCGATGTTGTTGAATGGCCATTTCGGGGTACACAAAATTCGATGCTATTGCCTTGAAAAAAACACCTAATTTGTTTGTTATTTACCTAATACTAATTATTTTTGCTTTGAGCAAATATTACAGTCGTGAAAACCAAAGAAGAATATGAGGCTCTTATATTGTCACATGCCGAGGAACTCAAAACGATATTCGGCATAAAATCGCTGCGCCTATTCGGGTCGGTATCCCGGGGGGAACATCATAATGGCAGTGATATTGATATTTGCGTGGAAATGGAACCAAAGGCCTACAGAATAGAAGGACTGAAACGTTTCTTGGAAAAATTACTATGCTGTTCAGTTGATATTGTAAGGCAACACAAACACCTCAACCCACTACTACTTAAAGAAATAGAAAATGACGGCATATACCTCATCAAATAATCGCATTCACGACATTTTTAAGCAGATAAAAGTTGCCATAATTAATTTGCAAACATGGAATGCCGCGGTGAACTCACCCGAACATTGCACACGGCTATTTCGATATTGACGGCGAAATAGTTTTTGATATAGTGAAAAACGACCTTGATAGCCTACTCTCTGCAATTAACCACTTCATTGACAAAACAAAGCCAAACGACCAATAATGGCACAAAGTTTGACCATTTTGCTCGTCATGTATCAACCACATAACCTTGCTGCTTGTGGGCGTGCCGAAATGGCCATTCAACAACCATCGTAATAATACGCATATACGCTTTCATGCGATGTTGTTGAATGGCCATTTCAGTTTCCTCTCGTAGTGCTTCGCAGCCTACCGCACGAGTATTTTTATAGGAGTGCGGTGCTGTTTGGTGGTGACTATGTAAGCTCCGTAGGGGAGTGTAATCATTGTACCGTTTTCCACGGTGGGTATTGAGCGTACAAGTTGTCCGCTTATGTTGTATATGCGGCAACCGGTGTGCGGCTCGTTGCATGTGAAGCGCACCAATTGGCCATCGTAGGTTGTCACGGCAAGTGGGCTGTTGGCTGTAGTCAGCCCGACGCTCGATGTACCGACGGTGATGGTGTTTGATGGGTCGGAGAAATAGCCGAGGCGGCTCGATTGCACATAGTAGGTGTGTGTGTCGCCTGGCTGCATGTCGTCAAAGTCCAAGTAGTTTTCTTCCGATTGTTCGGTGGTTGTGGTGGCCGAGCCGTTGCTGCCGTAGATGGTGCGTGTTACCACGTAGTAGTCGATAGTTTCGCCCTCGGGAGCGGCATCCCATTGAGCGCGGTATGATGTTTCTGTGACATTTGTGGCAGGGCGGGCGGTGAGCGTCGAAAGCGACGGAACAGGCAAGCACGACCCCGACAGCGATACGCCTACGCTCCCGGTAATGCCGCCGTCATATACCGACAGGCGGGCAGAGTGCGTGCCCACCGACGTGGGCGAATATGTGATGCGTAACTGGAATCCGGTTGCCGAATTGGCGTTTGCGGCGGGTATTGAGGTTGCCGCAGCCTTGAACAAGCTGCGGTCGTTGCCATAAATAGCCACCGACAAGTTGCTTGTCAATCCTTCGCCCTTGACGTAAAGGTCAACGCTCTGCGACGACCCCACGGCCACATCGCCGAAGTTGAGTTCGCTGTCTTGCGTAGGGCTTATCAGCACAGGGTCGCCCTCGTAATGCTCCACGCTATACGCTTCGCCTTGGCGGTCGCCCCAGATGTATTCGGCCAGTTCGGGGTCGTCCACGAACGGGTTGCGGTTGCCTTGTATTGAGTACACGGCATCATTGCGGTCTATTTCTTTCTGGCTCACTGGGTCGTTGCGCGACCAGTCGAGCAGCAGTTCCATTGCCCAGTCGCGCAGCGACAGGTATGTGTTGTTGGTGAACATGTAGGTGTAACGCCACGTGTAATCTTGGTAGCACGTTACCATGTAGAAGTAAATGCGTGCGAAGTCGCCTTTGTACTCGTCGTCGGGTTCAAACACCCTTGATGAGCCACCCCCTTGTCCCGACACGGGCAATCCCACGGTGCTTGTGCCGTTGCTGAATGTGACGTTTGAGTCGTCCACTTCGCCCAACGGGTAGTTTGATTTTGCCATGTTGGCATCTCCGTCAGAGGGAAGAATGTGCATTATGTCGGTGCCGGCAGGGAAGTTGTAGATGGCATCGTTGCCCGACCCCCACCAGCTCTTAGGCACAGAATGCTCGCGGTTGAGTCCGCGTGTGCCGCCGTAGTAGTAATACTGCTGGTTGTTCCAGTTGTCGGAATACATGTCCCACACGAGCAGCCGGCCGTTCACTTCTTCGGGATATGCGTCGGTTTCGGGGTAGTAGTCCCACAGGCTGTTGTAACTGAGTCGCGTGTGCGAGTGGATTATTTCGCATAACTGGTCTTTCAATGATTGGTTGCGAAGTCCGTCGAGCGAGTTGTAATATCCAGCTGGGATTTCGGCCGCTGCTGGTAGTACAGCCGCAAGTAGCATTATTGCAAGGTGATTTTTGTACATAAAGGTAACGTGAGTTTTTGCAATTTGCAAAATTAGCTAAAAAAGCCCTGCAAGGTGATTGCAAGGCAGTTAAAAAAATGCAAAGTGGTTGATTTACAAAAAAGTTGTTCACAGCATCATGCCGCGGCGCATTCCTCTCGGGGGGCCGCCGGCTCCGCGGCGATGGCTGCCCGGGCCGCGGCCGTCGTAGTTCACAGGAGGTTCGTCGCCGCCATTGCCGCTGAATGTGGTGAAACGGTAGGTAAATGTGAACATGGCATAACGTGTGATGGCGTTGTACTCGCTATCCTCGATGTAGCTCGCATTGATGGTGCGGCTGATGTTCTGGCGTTGGTGCAGCAGGTCATATACCTTTGCCGTGATTGTTGCCGCCTTGTTTTTGAGGAACTGGTAGGAAATTGATGCGTTCCACAGCCATTGATTGGTGTCGTATCCGTCGCTGTAGCCCTGTGTGCCGCTATACGTGAGGTCGGTGTTGAACACCAGCCCGAACGGCGTGTAGTATGCCCCATTGAACATTCCGCCGTAACTGTGTATTGTGCGGTCGTTCTGCGATTGCACGGTGTTGTGGGTGATTTGCACGTTGTAGTTGGGGCGTAATTCAAGTTGCACGGCATCGGTGTTGAAACGTATTCCTGGTGCCAGGTTTATCGAGAACGAGCCGCTGCGGTTGTATTGGCTGTTGTTGTAGCCCACTGTGTTGGAGTACCGCAGCGATGCCATCGACGAGAAATACCAGCTCTTGTTTCGCAGCGGCAGGCTTGCCATTCCCATCAGGTTGGCGTTCCACACGCCGTTGACATTCTCGTAGGTGGTTACCTGTCCGCCAGTCTGTGAGTCGTAGTCGGTGGTAGATATGATGCTGTTTGTGGCAAACTGCACGTTTGCCATTGCCATTATGCTGCGTTGCCTTTCTTGGTTGAAGTCGCTGTAACGCAGGTTGATGCGTTGTGTGAATGTGGGTTTCAAATCGGGGTTTCCGACAACGATGCGCAATGGGTTAGACACGTCGGCCACTGGCTGCAATTGTGTAAGCGATGGCTGCGACGAACGCGCACGATAGTCGAACGACAATGAGCGCGACTGGTTCATCTTGAACCGTATGCGGGCGTATGGAGCCACGTTCCACACCCAGCGAGTGGCAATGTTGCGGTCGGCGTTGATGAGGTCTTCGCTGCTCGACATCGATGAATTGACCATTGCACCCACGTCTAAGTTATAGTTGTTGCGCACTTGCTTGAAGCCTATTTGCAGCGATTGGTTGAAGTAATTGTTGCGGAAACGGTTGCTCTGCTCTTCGTTGAGTTCGGGTTGCAACTCGTCTTGCACTATTTGTGTGAGCATTGTGGGGTTGGTCCAAGCCAGCGAGCCATATTCTTCGATTACAGCCCGCTTGAAAGCCGGGTCGCCGAGCATCGACAGCAATGCGCTATTGGCAGCCGATGTGCCTGTTGCCTGCGCAACGAGGTCATATACATACTTGTCGGCGTTATTGAAGCGATATTGGGCGTTGTAGGAGAATGTGAGAAACCGCGCATTCTTGACGTTGCCCAATGGTTCGGTCCATGTGAGCCGCCCTTGCACGTTGTTGCTCCACTGGTGGTTGTCGTATATTTGGTTGATGTTCTCGTCTTCGCCGCTTACGAGGTAATACGTGTTGTCGGTGTATGTGCTGCCGTTCTCCTTGGTGTCGCTGAACTGGTAGTTGAGGCTTGCGCTGTAGCTGCGTCCGGGGTGGCTGCGGAATTTGTGGTTGAATATGAGCCGTCCGCTAAATTCATAGCTTGTGCCGTCGTTGATTTTGTTGCTGATGCTGCGGTTTACAAGCGAGCGGGCTGCATCGCCGGCGCGAGTGGCCGAGCTGTCGGCACTTTCCGAGTCGCTGAAGCTGATGTTGAAACGCGGGCGGAATTCGAGTGTCGAGAATGAGTCGATTTCCCATTTCAGGCGGAAGTTGCCCGAGATGTTGTGTCCGCGGTCGCGCGAGGTGCCGGCAGCATCGTAGTATGAAGTGGAGTCGGTGAAGAGGTATTGCCGGTTGCTGCTATTGCGGCTGTCGCGGTCGCTGTGTGAGTAGAACAGGTCGCCGCCTATGCGCAATTTCTCTTCGGTCCCGACGGCGAAGTTAAGGCCTATTGACTGTGTGGAGCTGATGCCGTTTGAGCCGCCAAAGCGTGTGAACCGCGATGCTCCGCGGTCGGTAAATCCCATTTCGTTAGTGTTGTTGGCGCTTCCGAGAATCGAGAATTGGTTTTTGTCGCGGAAGTAATTCACCATGAAGTTGCCCGTATATCGGTCGTCGGTTCCATATCCACCCGTGAAATTGCCGAACCACCCGTTTTTCATGCCCTTTTTCACAGTGAGGTTGATAACTGTTTCGTCCTCGCCGTCGTCCACGCCGGTGAGCCGTGCGAGGTCGCTTTTCCGGTCGATGACCTGCAGCTTGTCCACAATGTTCACGGGCAGGTTTTTCAAGGCCACTTTGGGGTCGTCCGAAAAGAATTCTTCGCCGTCAACGAGTATTTTTGTGATTTCCTTGCCGTTGGCAGTTATTTTGCCCTCGCTGTCAACTTCTACGCCTGGGAGTCGTTTCAGCAAGTCTTCGACCACGGCATTGGGCTGCGTGCGGTATGAATCGGCATTGTATTCGATAGTGTCTTCTTTCACCACTATTTCGGTTTTTACGCCCACGACAGTCGTTTCGGCAAGCAATATGCTGCTCTCGTTCATGGCTATTTTCCCCATGTTGATGTTTGAGCCTTTCATTTCGATGTCTTTCACCAATGTTTCATATCCGAGGAATGTGAAACTGACGATGTACTTCCCTCGCGTCACGCTATTAAACTTGAATGTACCGTCGCTGGTAGCCGATGCAGCTGCCACGAATGTGCTGTCGGCATTGTTGCGCATGAGTTTTACCGAAGCCCCAGCGAGTGGCGACTGGTCGGTGCCCGACACTATAGTGCCGCTCACCACTGCGGCGGCTACTGTGATGTTTGCCAATAGAATCAAACCTGCTATGGCCCAAAAATGTTTCATCTCGACTTATGTTATATCAAATTACAAAGCAAATTTGTGCGATACCACAGCGTGCCGTTGGTAATAATGTCGGCAATTGTGGCATCGCCAATACAGTTTTTTAGATGCAGATTTAGCGGCAAAGTTTAATTGTACTTATCTTTGCAAAATGTTACCACTACAATTTTAAACGATGAAAGATTTTCTGTTACTGGCCAAACGATTTATATCGCCGTATAAAAAATATCTCGTATTGAATATTTTTTTCAATATCTTGTCGGCTTTTCTCACTCTGTTTTCGTTTGCTATAATCATACCCATACTTGAAATGCTGTTTCGCATCAGCCCGAGCCACTATGAGTACATGGCATGGGGCGACGGCGAGCTGAACGATGTGGTGGTTAACAATTTTTATTACTATACGCAAGAGGTTATTGCCAGTTATGGGCAGTCGGTTGCACTTGCCGCATTAGCCGCATTGCTCGTGGTGATGACAATGTTCAAGACCGGTACGGCCTATCTGAGCGCATTCTTCAGCGTACCTATACGCACGGGTGTGGTGCGGGATATGCGCAACCTGATTTACGACAAAATGGTATCGCTGCCGATGGGCTTCTTCACTGCCGAGCGCAAGGGCGACGTGATGGCTCGCATTAGCGGCGATGTCACCGAGGTTGAGAACTCCATAACCTCGTCGATTAACATGCTGTTCAAGAATCCCATCATGATAATAGCGTGCCTTGCGACAATGATAATGGTAAGTTGGCAGCTCACAGTGTTTGTGCTTGTGCTGCTTCCGATTGCCGGGTATTTCATGGGCAAGGTGGGCAAGAACCTCAAACGGGCTTCGCTCGAAGGGCAGACGCAATGGGGCGTGTTGCTATCCAATATCGAGGAAACGCTCGGCGGCTTGCGCATAGTGAAGGCATTCAATGCCGAGAAGAAAGTCAGCGGCCGCTTCAAACGCGAAAACGAGAAGTTTGTGCGCATATCCAACCGCATGAACCGACGCTATGAGCTTGCGCACCCCATGAGTGAGTTCCTTGGCACACTCACCATTGCCATTGTGCTGTGGTTTGGCGGGTCGCTTATCCTCTCGGGGTCGAGTACCATCAGTGCGGCAAAGTTTATCTACTACATGGTGATTTTCTACTCAATCATCAATCCGGCCAAGGACTTGTCGAAGGCTGTGTATTCGATACAGCGCGGAATGGCATCGATGACACGCATCGACATGATATTGAATGCCGACAATCCCATCAAAGACCCTGCCGAGCCTAAACCAGTTCCTGCTGCAAAGCCGTCAATCAGCTATCGTGGCGTGAGCTTCAAGTATTCGCAAAACTGGGTGGTAAAAAACGTGTCGCTCGAAATACCGTTTGGTCACACTGTCGCGCTCGTGGGGCAATCGGGGTCGGGGAAATCGACACTCGCCGACCTGCTGCCGCGTTTTTATGATGTCAACGAGGGGGAGATTACCATCAATGGCACCGACATTCGCCAGTTGCGGGTGCGCGATTTGCGTTCGCTCATGGGTAATGTCAACCAAGAGGCAATATTGTTTAACGACACGTTCTACAATAATATCACATTCGGCGTGGAGAATGCCACTCGTGAGCAAGTGGAGGAGGCGGCACGCATTGCCAACGCATACGATTTCATCATGGACACCGAGGAAGGGTTTGATACCAACATCGGCGACCGTGGCTGCCGATTGTCGGGCGGACAACGGCAACGCATAAGCATTGCGCGCGCAATATTGAAGAACCCCCCAATCTTGATACTCGACGAAGCCACGTCGGCTCTCGACACCGAGAGTGAACGTTCGGTGCAGGAAGCATTAGACCGGTTGATGAAAGACCGCACGACACTCGTCATAGCACACCGTCTATCGACAATACGCAACGCCGACCTTATATGCGTCATGCACGAGGGCGAGATTGTGGAACGTGGGACCCACGACCAACTTATAGCTCTCAACGGCCATTATAAGCGACTCGTTGATATGCAAAAATTCTAATCAATCATGGTGAATATCGTAATTTTCGCATCGGGCAATGGCACTAATGCCGAGAACATAGCCCGCTATTTTGCAGGGAGCGGCAGTGTGAGGGTTGCTGCGTTGTTTACTGGGAATCCACATGCAGGCGCAATTGAGCGTATGAGCCGTTATGGCGTGCCGTGCCGCATTTTCACGCGCGAGCAGTGGAATTGCCCCACCGACGTGGTTGACGAGCTCAGACGGCTTGATACGCGCCTTGTCGTGCTTGCCGGGTTTCTTAGCATGGTGCGCAAGCCCATAATTGATGCCGTTGGCGGTAATATCGTCAACATACACCCGTCGCTGCTGCCTCGGCATGGAGGCAAGGGAATGTGGGGGATGAATGTACACCGGGCGGTGCTTGAAGCTGGCGACGGCGAGAGCGGCATAACCATACACTACGTGACCGATGTGGTCGATGGCGGTTCGATAATATGCCAACGTCGCTGCCCGGTATTGCCCGGCGATACTCCCGAAACGCTTGCCGAGCGTGTGCACCAGCTTGAATACGAAACTTTCCCGGCTGTTATCGAACAACTTGCCATGGATTTGTAGCCGGGTATCAGTCAAAGACTTACAAGGACTTCGTCGTGTGCCGATGCGGCATATATGCTATCAGTGGCAGATGTGTCGGGTTGGCTTTTGATATTGTTGTTGTCGCCATCAATCAGCGACACGCAATCGGCAATTGTAAATTCCACCTGTTGCGACGACTTATTGGCAACCATGGTTATTCCTATAGTCAACGACAGTGCCAGTGTGGAATATGCGATACATTTTTTCAACATAACGAAAATTATTTTCTCCATAAACCCGTGAATGCTGCAAACCTTGCATCGGTTTGTCGTTTTTTTTTATCAAAACAATTATGAGAATTAAGTTTTACACGGTTCTTGCGCTTATGGTATTGCCAGTTATGGTGCTTGCCAGCAGCTTCCCTGACAGTTTGCTATCTGTGAGCCATGTTTCACGGCACTTAGTCAGTGAATCTGTTGCGCCCGACAGTTGCGATGTCGCAAGGCTTGAAAAGAAGTCGTTTTGGCGGGCCTCGGCCGAAACTGTTGGGTTCAATATCGGCTTGTGGGCGTTCGACCGTTATGTGCAGAAAGGACATTACGCCTACATAAACTTTGGCACGATTAAAGAAAACTTTAAGCACGGGTTTGAATGGGACGACAACCACCTCAGTACCAATATGTTTGCGCACCCCTACAATGGCTCGCTTTTCTATAATGCCGGACGTTCCAACGGTTACAACTTTTGGCAATCCGAGCTGTTTGCCTTGGGCGGCAGCGCGATGTGGGAAATGTTCATGGAGTGTGAATACCCATCGACCAACGACATCATTGCAACCCCGGTTGGAGGCGCGGCCATAGGCGAAGTTCTTTACCGCGCATCCGACCTTGTGCTTGACGACCGCATGACAGGCGGCAAACGCTTCGGGCGTGAGTTGGCGGCATTCCTTATCTCGCCCATGCGTGGATTTACGCGAATCGTCACCGGGAGGGCTTGGGAGAAGCGGGCGACAACTGGCCGACGTTTCGGCGTTCCGCCCATCAGCGTGTCGATGTCGCTTGGCTCTCGAATGCTTGTGTTTCAAGACGATGGCAAACTTTCAAAGGTTGGGGCGGCAGCCCGCATCGACGTTGAATATGGCGACCGTTTTGCGATGACTACCAAGGCTCCGTATGATTATTTCAGTTTGTTGCTTGAACTGAATGCGATGGAAACGCAGCCGTTGCTCAGCCGTGTCGAAATCATCGGGCGGCTGCTGTCGCGTTCGTTGGTCGATACGCGCAAATGTGGCTTGTCGGTGGGGATGTACCAGCATTTCGACTATTTCGACTCCGATACCATCAGCGACGAGCCGCAGGACGACCCGTTGAAACCTTGCGTCGTGCCTTATAAGTTAGGTACGCCGGCTTCGGTGGGGGGCGGGTTGATGTTTCGCTATGCCACTACTCCGCAATGGTCGTTTGATGCGTATCTTCATGCCAATGCGATAATACTCGGGGGTATTTTGAGTGATTATTACCGCCAATACCATCGTAACTACAACTGGGCTTCGGGATTTTCATTCAAGCTGGGTGTGCGTTGCAATCTCGGAAACAGATTTTCTATAAATATTGCAAACAGGTTCTACCAGTTGTACACATGGCAAGGATATGGCTATGACACCGATTGGTCGCTACTGCCCGAAGGGAAGCCTGTGAACGTGCAGGGCGATTATTCCAAAGCGCGTTTCAGCCACCTGGAATTTCGTACAGATTACAGATTGTGGAAAGGGTTATATGCTACGGTAGGGCTCGACTGGTATTATCGCAAGACTGTTTATACAGGCCGTCCGCATCCTATCGAAGTTAACGGCACGGTCATAGGAGGCTCGTCGCAGACTACAATCGACAGCCATCAGGCCGGAGTGCACCTGATGCTGACTTACGCCTTTTGAGAGGTAATAGCCAATTATGTAGGATGATTTATTATAATTTATTCAATTCATAGTATCTTTGCCAGCGTATAAGCATATTTAGATTTTACCAATTAGTGTGTTTCTTATATCAACTATGGGGATTAAATTTTACACGACGTTAGTGTTTGTGGTATTGCCGTTTATGATGCTTGCCCGTAATCGTCAGGATAGTGTGTTGTGTGCGTATGACATTCCGAGGCATCTTGTCAGCACACCTGTTGCGCCCGACAGTAGCGATGTTGCGAGGCTTGAAAAGAAGGCATTCTGGCGAGCATCGGCCGAAACTGTCGGTTTCAATATCGGACTGTGGGCGTTCGACCGTTATGTGCAAAAAGGGCATTATGCCTACATAAATTTCAATACGATTAAAGAGAATTTCAAGCATGGATTTGAGTGGGATAACGACCACCTGAGCACCAATATGTTTGCGCACCCCTACAATGGTTCGCTCTTCTATAATGCTGGGCGTTCCAACGGTTACAACTTTTGGCAATCCGAGTTGTTTGCAATTGGTGGTAGCGCGATGTGGGAAATGTTCATGGAGTGTGAATACCCATCTACCAACGACATCATTGCCACCCCGGTGGGCGGTGCGGCCATCGGCGAGGTGCTTTACCGCACATCCGACCTCGTGCTTGACGACCGCGCGACTGGCGGCAAACGCTTTGGGCGCGAGTTGGCAGCATTCATTATCTCGCCCATGCGTGGATTTACGCGAATCGTCACCGGGAGGGCTTGGGAGAAGCGGGCAACTACTGGCCGACGTTTTGGAGTGCCACCCATCAGCATCGACCTGTCGCTTGGCTCGCGCATATTGTTGTTCCATAACGACGACAACCTGACAAAGGCTGGTGCAGCCATGCGCCTTGACATCGAATATGGCGACCCATTCACATCGTCTATGACGCCATACGACAACTTCAGGTTCTTAATCGAATTGAATGCAATGAAAACGCAACCGCTACTGAGCCGCTTTGAAATCATGGGGCGACTGATGTCGGCCGAATTGGTCGATAAGTCCAAGTGTAGCCTGTCGGTGGGAATGTATCAGCATTTCGACTATTTCGACTCCGATACCATAAGCGACAAAGGTCCCGAATACTTTTATCAGCCGTGTACTGTGCCTTACAAGTTGGGTACTCCGGCTTCGGTAGGCGGCGGAATGGTGTTCAGGTATCTCGATGACCGGCAGTTGGAATTCGACGCATACGCACATGTCAACGGCATAATATTGGGCGGTGTGTTGAGTGACTTTTACCGCTATTACCATCGCAATTACAATTGGGGGTCGGGCTACTCGGTCAAATTGGGCTTAAACTTGCACTTGTTAAAGCATAGGTTTATAATATCTGCCGAAGACCAGTTTTATAAACTTTTTACGTGGAATGGCTATGACCCTACAAGGTTAGACGAGACTCCGTCGGGAGAACCGGTAAACGTGCAGGGCAACTCTTCGACAGCCTCATTCAACCACTTGGAGGTGAGGGCGAGTTACCGATTGTGGCACAGGATTTATGCCACAATCGGCATCAATCATTATTTCAGGTTCTCAAACTACGACAATTATTTCCGTGACTTGCCATCGGAAGATGGAATCCCATTCAATAGCAGTAACATATTGATTAAAAGCCATCAAGTGGACATCCACGCCATGCTCACATATAAATTTTGACCGCACGGCAGCGTTTCAGCGATTACTACTGCAATCTGTTAATAATCATCAAATTGCGCCATGATGTAGTCAATAAATCGCAAAATTTGCGGCTTATTGACTGCAAATTACATTTTTATGGGATAAGGTGCAGCGACACTATTTTGGTTGTTCCTTTGCCTGATGATTGAAATTGCACACAGAGAAATTGTTTTGCTTTTTTTGTCCAATGGCTTGAGGCAGCCCGTCAAGCCCCATCATCGACGGGTAGCCGAGCGTCTTGCACTTGACGCTGCCATGCGTTTACTGCCAAATGACCAAACAGAAATGCGCCAAATGACCAAACGAAATCGGTCCAAATGACCAAACGAAAATGCGCCAAATGACCAAATTTTGGGTGCAAATATTTGGTTATCACGGATTGATTGCATATCTTTGTAAACTCACAAATGTGCAAAGCAATGGAAGGATACAAGCATAGGATAGCCGACCAATTATTGGCAGACAAACTTGATGCAATGGGGGCGGTATTGGTAGAGGGGCCTAAAGGGTGCGGGAAAACCACTACGGCCGAGCAACAAGCGGGTAGCGTTTTGTATATGGACGACCCAGTCAACTCCGCCCAATACCAGCAAATGGCACAAACTAATATAAGCATGTTGTTGCGTGGCGGGACACCGCGATTGATTGATGAATGGCAAATTGTTCCACAGTTTTTGGATGCCATACGTTTTGAAGTTGACCATCGTAATGCCGATGGTCAATTCATTCTTACAGGCTCGGCAGTACCGCCCGATATAAAAAAAATAAATCATACAGGTACAGGACGTTATGGTTGGCTGACAATGCGAACTATGAGCCTATGGGAGTCGGGAGAGTCGAATGGCAGTGTGGGCGTAGGGGATTTATTTAAGCAGCTTGGCGATATAGCTGGCGTGAATGATATTGGTATCGAACAGTTGGCTTTCCTTGTGTGTCGTGGCGGTTGGCCGAGGTCAACATCTAAAAAGACCGAAAAAGCCGCATTGATGCAAGCTATTGAATATTATGAGGCAATTGTCCGGACTGATATTTCGCGTGTTGATGATGTGCAGCGCAACGAGGAACGCGCCAAACGCTTATTGCGTTCGTATGCCCGTCATCAAGGTTCGCAGGCAAGCATCCCAACAATCCTTGCTGATATTGCCGTCAATGAAGCAGAAGATGTGAGCGACGAAACTGTCAGTTCATATTTGAATGCTTTGAGGAAGATATTTGTGATTGAGGATATGCCAGCTTGGAATCCCAACATACGCAGTAAGACTGCAATACGCACGGCAGATACGCGCTATTTTACAGACCCTTCAATAGCTTGTGCCGCATTGGGGCTTGGACCAGAGGACCTCATAAACGACTTGAATACATTCGGATTATTCTTTGAAACGTTATGTGTGCGCGACTTGCGTGTGTATGCCGATGCACTTGGTGGCAAGGTATATCATTACAGAGACAAAACGGGCTTGGAATGCGATGCCGTTATACATTTGCGTAATGGATTGTATGGATTGATTGAAGTAAAACTTGGCGGTGACAAATTAATTGAGGAAGGTTCAAAAAATTTGTTGACGTTAAGCGATAAGATTGACACTACAAAGATGAAAACACCGGCATTCAAGATGGTGTTAGTTGGTGTGGGGAAGTATGCTTATCAACGTCAGGACGGTGTATATGTAGTACCTATCGGGTGTTTAAAAGATTGACATTGCTAATGTGTAACGACTGCCAAATGACCAAACGAAATCGGTCCAAATGACCAGACAAAAATGCGCCAAATGACCAAATTTTGGGTGCAATCATTTGGTAATTAGGTGATTGTCTGAATGTGGTTTTGTGCGGTTTTGTCATTGATAGATGATGCCGAAGTGGGCGAGGGCTCGGGCGATGCCGTCATCATCGACCGGCGTGGTGATATAGTCGGCATGTGGCTTGATTGATTCGTTGGCATTTCCCATTGCCACGCCTATGCCTGCAATTTCTATTATGGGCAGGTCGTTGCCGCCGTCGCCGAATGCCATTGTTTCGCTGCGGTCGATGCCCGTGTGGTTGCATATTGCCAGCAATCCGTTTCCTTTGTTCACGCCACGGGCTGTAATGTCGGCAAAATAGGGACACCATCGGCTCGACACGCAATGCTGCAGGTGTGTCACGAGCCGCATTTCTTCAGTTTCGTCGATGATTGGTGTGAATTGCAGCACGCCCTGACGCACCACCTCGTCGAGAGGCATGTCGCTCCACTGGAAATGCAAGTCGAGCATTTCGCCGAACTGGCGTTCCAATTTGTCGTTGAGGTTGTGGAAAACGATGTCGTTGCGACCCACCACCATGCAAGCTGTGCCTGTAGTGCGCAGGTAGTCGGCTATGATGGCAGCATCGGTGCTGTCGATGGGTGTGGACTGCTCGAAACCATCGAGCATGAAGCTGTGTGCCCCGTTGGTGGTGATGTAGCCGTCGATGAGTGGCTTTATTGCGTCGATGTTGTTAATCAGCGGGTATGCACGCCCTGTCGAGATGAAAATCTTCACCCCGCGCGCCTTGGCAGCCTTGAGTGCCTCAATGGCCGATGCCGGAATGCGGTGCGTGTCGAAACTGACCAAAGTGCCGTCAATATCGAAAAACAGTGCCTTAACCATGTAGTTGAGTGGTCCTTGTGATAATGTTAGAATTGGAAATAGATGAAGGGCTGTATTTCGCTGCTTTTCATTTGGATGGCGAGGTAGATGGCAATGACCAGCACGAGCCAGTAGCCGATGACGGGCATTTTCACCATCAGGCGTTTGGTTGCTGATTCCCACGATGCCGGGAGGAAGTGGAGCGTAAAACCAATTGCCATCACAAGCAATACTTTCCAATAGCCCTCGACGAGTTGCGGCAGCAGCTCGATGTGGAACGATGTGCCTATTTGGCGCAGCATAGCCATTGAATTGTCGAAATCGGTGTTGCGGAAGAAAATCCAGCACAGGCACACAAAATGGAACGTGATGAACACACAGAATGTCTGCGCCCAGAAGCCGTGCTTCTGCCCGACCTTCTGCCCAGTCACGGCCATCCATATTTTGTGGAATGCAAGTGCTATGCCGTGGAGCAATCCCCACAGCACGAAGTTCCACGAGGCTCCATGCCACAGTCCGCCAAGGAACATCGTCAGAATGAGATTGATATATTGGCGCACCCGGCCTTTGCGGTTGCCTCCAAGCGAGATATACAGGTAATCTTTCAGCCAACTCGACAACGATATGTGCCACCGTCGCCAAAACTCGGTGATTGATGCCGATTTATAGGGACTGTCGAAGTTGATATTGAAGTGGAAACCGAGTAGCAGCGCGATGCCGATGGCCATGTCGCTGTAGCCCGAGAAGTCGCAATAGATTTGCAGGGCATATCCGTATAATCCGACAAGGTTCTCAAGCCCAGAATACAGGGCAGGGTTGTCGAAGATGCGGTCAACGAAGTTGATGCTGATGTAATCGCCGATTACCACTTTCTTGAACAATCCACACACTATGAAGTAGATGCCTGTACCGAGCATTTCGCGAGTGACTATGAGCGGCCGACGGATTTGTGGAATGAAATCCTTGGCCCGGACGATGGGGCCAGCCACAAGTTGCGGGAAAAACGATACGAAGAAAGCGTAGTCCATGATACGGTCGAGTGGCTCGATGCGTCGGCGGTAAACATCGATGGTGTAGCTGAGCGACTGGAATGTGAAGAATGATATGCCGACAGGCAAGAATATGTCGAGCGGTTCGAAATGCCCGCCTGTGAAGTCGGCCCACACCTGTCCGAAGAAGTTGGTGTATTTGAAGTAGCACAGCAATCCAATGTTGATTAAAAGGCTGAGTGTGACAAGTCCTTTTCGAGCCCAGCGTCCCGATGTGCGTCCCATCCACCGTGCGATAAAGTAGTCGCACACAGTGACGAGCGCGAGCAAGAAAAAGAACATCCCGCTGCTTTTGTAGTAAAAATAATAGGAAAAGAGTATTACAAACGCTATGCGGGCGTTATCCTTGTGCTGGAGGCAATTGTAAACAACCAGGAAGCCAACGAATAGCCACAAGAAAACGCCGCTACTGAAAATCATCGGTGCGGCAGGGTCGTATGTGAGCAAGTCGCCGATTCGAGCCAATGCGTCGGTTATGTAGTTCCAGTCAATCATCTGTCATTGTGGTTTTATTATATTCTTCTTTACCTTTGAGCAAAGCGTTATAGAAATATCCGGCAAGCCGTCGGCCACCGAGGAAGTTGATGTGAGTGTAATCGCCATTTGCTTCGCGCGGAGTGTTTTCCACCATTTTCACGATGCTGCCTTCGCCGCCCATTGCATCAAACATGCTCCAAAATGCCACGCCACTCTCGGCAGCAATCAGCCGCTGGTATTTCACCATTGCCAGCACGCCGCGCATGGTGCGCATTTCGCCGTCGCGGCGTTCGCAACGGTCGCCGACACTTACCACCAATATGCCGCTGCCGGGGCAATTTCGCTTCAGGTGGTCGATGACGTCGCACATGCGCTCTTTGTATCCGGCATAGTTGGTGATGTCGGGCGTTATGGCATTCAGCCCAAACATGAGTATGATTAGGTCGTAATGTCGTAGCTTGTCATATTCGGCAAGGTTCTGTTCGGGTATTCCCAACAGGTTGGGGCCGGCTGTGCTGCGCATCGAGTAGCAGTCGAGTATGATGCCTCTGTTGCAATCCATTGTTGCTCCATAGAATGTATAGTCATTGCCAGCGGCACCGACCGACCAGCGCACGCGGCCTATTTTCTCGTCGTCGGCGTTGATTGTGAGCATTTGCATCTCTTGCCGAGGTTCAATGTCGAATCTTTGCTTTTGTTGTCCGCCATTGATAGATGCTGTTATGGTGCATGGGGCGAATGCGCGGAAATAGATTGACGATTGGTCGCAACTGTCCAAGTGGCTGTAATATTTGCGTTGGCCGCTCAGCTCGACAGTCGCCGAGCTGTCGGGGATGGCATATTCGCCCGATATGATTTCGCGACTGCGGTCAAAGCCCTTTCCTGTGTCGGTGACCTTGTGGGAGTTCCAGCCCGAGAAGCTGTGGCGCACGCTGCGGCGGAAGCCGTAGGTTTCGGACGTTATAGGCACATATCCCACACCGCAGCCGCCATATTGCTGCTGCAGCATCATGCGCAGGTCGGCGGTGAGTATGTCGCCTTCGATGTATGAGTCGCCCAATACGGCAATTCTCACTGTGCCGCCGTCGCCATTGGCCATGCGGTCGAGTGCCGAGTAGAATGGCTCCATGCCGTAGCCGTCGCCCATGCTGAAGTCCTCGATTGCCGCGTTGCCTGTGCCGCCATGCAACGTTGTGTCGGTGCTTGCTGGTTGTGTCTGCCGGCGCGTGTCTGCGTGTCTGACGACTTTGTCTTGCTTTGCAGAGTCTTGTGCCACCTTTGCGGCCGCTTTTTTTGCCGCGATTATCGAGTCGGCGCGGCGGTCGATTATTTCGGCAAGTGCGGCATCTTCGGGGTCGGCATTGCTTGTTGATGGTTTTATGTCGGCGAGTATGTCAACTTTTTTCAATTGAGTGCCCATGATTGACAATTGTGGCAACTTGTTCATAGCAAGCAGGGTGATTATAACTGCCACAACGAGCCACAGCACCACATGAAGATAATTTTTTTTCATCGTGCATGATTTTGAGCCGGTAAAATTAGTAATTCTTTTTCACCTGTCTTGATTTTTTACCGATATTATGCCGCATTGCGCCTATTATTTGTAGCATTATCGCAAGCGCAGTGTGATGCCCTGTTTCAGCGAGCGATGTGAATTGCTGGTCGATAGACGGTTCATTTTGCATAACTGTTTCAATTTTATGCCGAATTGTTGTGCGACCTCGTAGGAAGTGTCGCCTATGCGTGTCGTGTAGGTGCTTGGTGACGACAGTTGGGCGGCATCTCTCTTTTCTTCGAGATATACGATGCTTCCTGGCGCAATTTCATTGTTGCGTTTGCGCCAACTGATGTCGTTGAACGATGTGAGCCGGCGAGTGCGCATGCTAAATTCTTCGGCAATCTTTGAATAGGTGTCGCCTTCCTTGGCGATGACGCAATACAGTCCATTGCGCTGCACTATGTCGTGCGCCGATGTGATTTCCTCGTATATTTCGCTGTCGATGGAGTGCTGCAGCGACTCGTCGCCTTCGAGGTGCTTGGGTTGCGCTATTACTGGTTGCCCTGTATCGTAGCGGTATAATTCATAACTTTCAATGATGTCGATTAGCTTGTCGGCATAACGCTTGTCGGTCGCATAGCCACACTTGCGCAAGGTGCGCGCCCAGCCCTTGTAGTCGGTAACGTCAAGGTCAAACAGAGGCGCGTATCGCTTCTGCTTGAGGAAGCGGGCGTGGTCTTCAAACGAGTCGTCGGCCGAGCGGTAGCTGCGGAAGCATTCGTCGCGTTCGTCATCGTCGGCATATATTTTGTCGCCGTTCCATGCACGTCCGTGGCACTTGATGCCAAAGTGGTTGTTGCCCACGGTGGCAAGGCGGCTTCGCCCGGCGCGGCTTTCGAGCAATCCTTGCGCGAGGGTTATGCTGGCGGGAATGCCATATTGTTGCTGGTGCAGGATGGCTATGTGGCGGTATTTCTCGATATATTCAAGGTATGCGGCCGATTGCCCTTGTACAGCTGTTGCTCCAGCTATGCAAAGAATAAGTATCGTTAACTTGACAATCCAAAAATTATGGATATATTTGCATAAATATAGTATAGCCATGGAAGAAATAATTATACCTGCAAAGATAAGGGTTTACTCTTATAATGAATTGCACGAAGATGATAAAAAGTTGGCCGATGCAGCCCGTGAGGCTTGTTCGAGAGCATACGCACCGTATAGCAAGTTTCATGTGGGGGCTGCTTTGCTGCTTGCCAATGGCGAGGTCGTGACTGGTGCTAACCAAGAGAATGCAGCTTTCCCTGCCGGAACATGTGCCGAACGGACAGCCATATTTTATGCCGCCGCGCGCTACCCGGGTGTGCGTTTCGAGAAACTTGCCATTGCCGCATGGCAGGGTGGCGATTTTGTCGAGGAGCCTGTGTCGCCATGTGGTGTGTGTCGGCAGGCTATATTGGAATATGAGAAAATCGGCGGTAAGGCAATAGAGATATTTCTCTGTGGCAGGAACAAGGTGTATTGCGTCGATGGCATTCGCACCATGCTTCCGCTGAGTTTCGAGGAATTTTGAGGTTCCCCCTAAATTCTACGATTAATCCGTCACAGTTTTGCGTTGTTATCGGCTTATTTGTCCACAATGCGGTCGAGTAGTTTGACCAATTCGTCCGAAGGGTTGTCGGTAGCGATGATGTTGCGCACGTCCATGGCTTCGAGCATAGGAGTGTCTTGGGCGTGTGTGGTTATATAGTATATATTGGTGCAGTTTTTCTTCACAGTTGCGAGAAGTGACGCAAGTGCCGGACTTGATATGGTGGCCGGAGTGATTGAGTTGCCGATGATTATGATGGCATCGGCATTGCGTGAGGCTTTGGCTATCTGGGCCATTCCGGGAATTACTGATGTGGCAGGGCGTAATTTGCCATTGAAAAACGAAGCGAACGCTCCTGCTATCGCTCCTCCTGCTCCTCCTGCAGCTATGTACGACACATCTCGGCCATTGTGCTTGAAGTAAACCGATGCCATGTTGCGCAGGCCGTTGTCGAGTATGTCGGTTGTGACCTCGTTGGCTCCGAGCTGGCGTGCGTGAAGCACGGCAGGGCCAGTAGCGGCATAGAATGCCGCATTGTCGTTGTGCGCGATAGTGAAGCGGCAACGTTTGAGTAGTGGTGCGTTTTTGCTATCGACGATAGAGTGTACCCTTAACATTTCGGAGCCGCGGCACAGTTGTAATTCCTGGCCATGCTCGTTTAGCATCTTGTAGCCGAGTGCGTCGAGCATACCCATTCCTGCATCGATGGTTGCGAGTGCGTCGATGCCTATTGTGAAATTGCGGCAATTCCGTGAAAGTGCGTCGATGATTGCATCACCTATGCCGTGCGAGAATGTCGTGGCGGGGTTGCACAGGGTGTCGGCAGCGTCGAAGCCGCAGATTTTTGCACCCTCTATGTATGCACTTTTTCCGTCGTGCGAGATAAGGTATGTTATTTCTGTAGGTTTTAGGTGCAGGTCGCGCACGATTGCCGTTGTGCGCGAAAAGTTGGTGCTTGGCATTGATGCTACAGCGTCAATAAAGCCTTTTCCGCCCGATGTTAATGGTAGAATCGTGGCGGAGTGGTGTGTCTTGTTTTGTGCAAAGTAAACTTCTGCGGTAATTTTGATTTTTGACGCACTGTAGCTGCAAGTAGAATACAGGATAGTAATCTCCATACTTCTGCAAAGATATTAAAAAAGTGCTTGAAATATTCGATAAAATGGGGAAAATCCTCGCATGTGGTTGATATATGGGTGTAACAATTGGCACATAAATATCGCACACTAATGTGAAAATGTGTAAAAATCAGAGTGGCGGTGTATTTTGATAAAAATTGCCGAAATTCTTCGATTAATTCGCTAATATGCTGAAATACTGACAAAAAGCAATAAAAAATATTTGGCTGCTGCGAGGAAATTGCGTTATATTTGTATTGCTATCTATTGGAGTTTAGCAGAAGTTTAACATAAAGCAAGCCTTTTGTCTGGTATGTTTTATAACATAAAAATTTAATGCCTTTATGGAAATTGATTACGGTACATACGCACTGAATGTGGTTTCCTACTATTTTTGGTACCTATACGACCTTTTTGTAGGTTTCCCGTTGGTAATACAGATTTGTATCCTCATCATAATGCTTAGCATTTGTGTGGGTATATACCTGCTGTGCCAGACGGTTTATCTTTATATAATCAAGCATAAGGAGAAAAAAATAATGGACAGGTTTTTGGAATTATATCGCGACCCGATGATTGAAATCGGCAACGACGATGTAATCCACGAACCCGACGAGATAGCCGAGATGATGAATTTCGACCGCCGCAAACCTATGACTATCAGAGAGAAACGGCTGCTTGTGCAGATGATAGCCGACACTAAAACCGAAATCACCGACACACGCACCGATGCGGGCGAAACCATCAACAGGACTAATTTCCACAATATCATAAAGGCATTCGGGCTGCAAAGCTTCTTTGAAAGTGAGTTGCAATTCTCGCATACTAAGTATAAAGTACGGGCGTTGACCTGGGTGCGTTTCCTCGAAGAAAATGTACCCGATGCGGTGGTTACGCCGTTGCTTTATTCACGCAACAACGACTTGCGGAAGGCTGCGCAAGCCACTTTCATGTGGAATAGCGTTGTCGAGCCGTTCCGGTTTTTCGACAATGGCGATTATGACAAGTATTACCGCGACTGGGACAAAATCGACATACATTCAATATTGGTGAGCCGCCGCAAGGTGGGGTTGACAATCCCCAATGTGGCGCACTGGGTGAAGGACTCGCAAAACGACAAACTCAAGCCGTTGTTTGCGAGCGAAATACGTTATCTGAACAAGGTGAATGAATGTGACGAACTGTTCGACACATTCATTCGCACGAGTGACAGTGAGCTCAAATGTGAAATTGCCTGCACACTCGGAAAAATGCGGCACATAGCCGACGAGGAAAACTTAGTGGATGCCTACAAGGCCCAGACCGAGGTGGTGAAAGTGGCCATTATCAATTCAATAGTAGATATGGGAACCGGCCGGCAAGCCCGCTTCCTTGAGCAATGTTATGATACTGCCGGCGACTATTCGGTGAAATTTGCCGCGGCTCTCGCATTGTCTAAGTATGGCGAAGAGGGCAGGGCCATTTTCGAGCGCAAGCAGCGCAGTGCAGGGGCTAAATATCAATGGATATTCGACCATATTAACGACCCGATAATCAACAGGAGGTGTGCCGTATGAAAGAAGTTTTGTTTGACATTTACGGCTACGCCGTGTTTTTCTACAGCTTGTTGCTGATTATCAACTACACTGTGCTCATGTTCTTGAGCTTCAATTCACAACGCAGGGAAAAGACATTCCTTAGCATTGCGTATATCAAGAAGATGCTCAGCGACTCGCCCTACACGCCTGGCGTGTCGATTGTCGCCCCGGCCTACAATGAGGAAAGCAATATAATAGACAACGTGGTGTCGATGCTTTCGGTCGATTACCCGAAGTTTGAAGTGGTGATTGTCAATGACGGCAGTACCGACTCAACGCTCGACAAGCTCATAGAGTATTTCAGCCTTGTGGAGGTGCCGTTTGCTTATCACGAGTCGGTGAAAAGTGCACCAGTGAGGCGCGTATTTAAATCGACGAAGCCGATATTTGACCAACTTACGGTAGTTGACAAGGAGAATGGCGGCACCAAGGCCGATGCGTCGAATGCCGGCATCAATGCCGCGCGCTATCCCTATTTCATCGATACCGACGTTGACTGTATCATCGATAAATACGCGCTTTACAGGCTTGTGTGGGCTGTGCTTAAAGAGAAAACGCCAGTTATCGCCGTCAGCTCCACGATGCTCATGGTTAATGGCTGTAAGGTGGAGAATGGACGCATGGTCGAACCGCGTGTGTCGAAGCGTCCCATCCCACTCTTCCAGCAGGTTGAATATTTGCGTTCATACCTCGTCGGCAAGATGGGGTGGTCGGCACTTAATGCCGTGAACAATGTGTCGGGAGGTTTCGGATTCTTCCGGCGCGATGTGGTGGTGGCTGTCGGAGGCTACGATTCATCAAGCTTTGCCGAGGATATGGACTTGATAATGCGCATGATTTCTTACATGTGCGAGCTGAACCAGCCCTACCGCATTCCACATGTGGCCGAAACTACGTGTTGGACCGAAGGCCCACCGACATTGTGGGCGTTGAACAAGCAACGTACACGTTGGGCGCGAGGGCTCATGCAATGTATGCTTGTGCATCGCAAATTGCTGTTCAATCCCCGCTATAAGCGATTAGGGTTGATTACCTATCCGTTCATGTTTGTCTTTGAGTTTATTGCGCCTATCATCGAGCTAATAGGCTATATTTCGCTTATCTGGTTCATATTGATAGGAGCGGTCAACTGGACGACATTCTGGGTACTCCTGCTCATGCTCTACACGTTCAACGAGTTTATGTTGCTCGTTATATGCTTCTTCAGCTATTATGTTGAGGATTCGAGCAACCGTGTCAGCAAGTGGGATTATGTGTGGCTATTCTTGGCATCGCTCTTCGAGCCGATATTTTACCACCCGATTATCGTGTTTTTCTCGGTAAAAGGTTACTTCAGCTTCCTCACCAAGCGTTCATTCAAGTGGGAGGATATCAAGCGTGAAGGCTTCGGAAAAGAGCGGCAACGCGAAGAGGAGGAACGTCGCCGGCGCGAAGAAGAGGAAGAGGCCGAGGACGACGAACCAGAAGCCGGCGATACAGATAGAAAATAATGACAAAAGTGTGGGAGAAATGGTTTTCTCCCAGCAAGATATAGGAATGAATTAACATAGATGTACGCACATGAAGCGACAAAGATTTGCATATTGGATATTGGCGGTTGTGTGCTCGCTGTTTTTCTTGTCGGCTACCGACGATGACAGTGTGCATTTGCCCGAATATTACGTCGATGCTGCTAAGCAATGCTTTGCCCGCCAGCAAAACGAGGAGGCCAAGTTAATCCTCGACAAAGGTGTAAAAGTGCACCCGGTGGACCCCAATATCCGCTGGTTGCTGGGTCGTTATTACTACGAGAAGCACGACCTCGACATGGCTCGCTATAACTTGGTGAAAGCCATTGAGAGCGACTACAATCATGTTGAGGCTAAGCAGCTGATTGTGAAAGTAGAAGATGAGTCGGAACACTATTCAAGTGCTATATGCTATGTTAATGAGTTACTTGAAGTCAACCCATATTGGCGTGGGTTGTGGCGCAAGAAGATTGAGCTTTACCGCAAGATGGGCAACGATGTGGAAGCCGACCGTCTGCTTGTGCGCATAAGCCAGATTTATCCCGAAGACAGCGGGCTGAAAAAAGATTTGGCTTACTCCTACGAAATGTCGTATCTCAAATACCGCAAGGCGGGCAACCTTGCCGAAGCTACGAAATATCTCGAAAAATGGCTCGAAGTGAATCCCGACAATGCCGAGATTTACCTTGCACTTAGCAATATGTATTTGCAACAGGGCTATACCGACCGTGCATACGATGCTGCTTCGCGTGGAGCCGAGCGGTTCCCGGGCAACATGGAGCTATTGCGCAAGAAAGTGGGCATACTGTGCGAGCAGGGGCGGTACACCGAGGCCCTGACATACATCGAAAACCGCATGGCTGGTAACAATTCGCCAGCGTTGCGCTCATATTATAATTCGCTCCTTGCCGATGCCGCGCTCGCGGCTCGCAACAGCGACCCATACGTGATGTATGGCAAGATATATGAGCAGACCCACAGTCGTGAAGCTCTCGATTATTTGCTCAACACGTCGCTGACACGCGGCTACTATGAAGACGCGCGTTATTACCTGTCGGAGGCTAAAAAACTCGATGGACGCGATAATACTAAGTTGCTTTACAAGGAATATATGCTCGAACGTCGTTTCGGTAATGAACGCGAAGCCAGCGCATTGCTTAATCGCATTTATCGGGCAAATCCGAGCGATTACGATGTTACATACGCGATGATACAAGAACAATATGAGCAATCGCAGCGACTCATGAACAACAACGAGTATGGCGAAGCCATCGCATGTGCGCAATTCGTGGCGAGAAACGAGAAAGAGGACAGCGCACTTGTGGTTTCGGCCCGAGAACGCATCATCACGTGCTACACCATGCTCAAACGCTACAATGAGGCTATTGCCGAAGTCGAGGCTTTGAAGGAATACATGCCGTCATATCCGTTGTATGTGGAACGTAAGGGCGACATACTCAACCAGATGGGCCATACAGCCGCAGCACTCGACCTGTATTATGTCGCATACAACGATACTACCGCAATTAATCGAAGTATTTATGCAATGGCATACGAGGAAACCGCCGTTCCGTATATCAAGAAATTGCTGGAAGATGGAGCAACAAACAGGGCATACTATGAAGCACAACGATTGCTCGAAGTGAATCCCGACAGCGACTTGGGGTTGAGATATGCGATAAATTCGGCTGCATTGCTCGGTAAAACCGAGGAATTTGAGCAATATGCCCAAGCCGGAGCCGAAAAATATCCCAACGACTTGTTCTATAAGGTCAAGATAGCCCAGTCGCTCGATGAAAAGGGCAAATATGACGAATCGCTCGAAATGCTGCGTGGGCAACTTGAAGATTATCCCGATAATCCCGATGTTACTGGGGCTTATTCGGCAAGCAGCGAGTCGTATGCGCTCGACCTTATACGTGACAACAATCCCGAGGCTGCCATAGCAGTTGTGGATTCGGCCTTGATATTTGATGAAAAGAACAACAGCTTGCTGTACACCAAGGGGCTTGCATTCGAAAAGATGCACAACCTTGACTCGGCATATATATATCAATTGCATTATGAGCCGGCAATAACTGAAGTTGACGATTATAACCAGCACATGCGTGGATTGCTCAATCGCAGTTATAACAATCAGATAGGGCTTTACTACTTGCATTCGCGCCCGGCTCGTGAAGATGTGATTACTTCGATTGCTTCGGTGGAATACACGCACATTACCGCCAAAAACGACTATATTGCACGCATCAACTACAAAAGCATCGATGGAAACATGAATCTCGATGAGGTGAACGAAGACCTCGATGAAGGCGGTGCTGCGTTACAATTCCAGGCTGCATGGACACATAGGTTCAATTCAAAGTGGAGCTTGAATGCCAACCTTGCATGGGCAAGCGACTATTTCCCCGAGTGGGTGGCTAACGTCGGTGCGACACGGACGTTTAAAAAAGAGTGGGAGCTGAACTTGAATGTAGGCTATCGCCGATTGCTCGACGAAAGCAATTTGTTCTCATTGTCGCCCACGGTATCGAAGATGTGGGACCCTGTCCTTGCGAGTTTGCGGCTTGATGCGCTCACCACCAATAGCGAGTTTTACTTCAACCTCACTGGGCAGGCCAAGTTCTTCCTTAACCAAGACAGGCGTACCAACATCACTGCTATGGCTGGAGTGGGAAATTATCCCGAGATTACGCTGCTCGACAATGCTATCGTGACTGGCTACCAGTATCACAAGATGTCGTCGATGGTGGGGCTTGGCGGTACAGTCATGCTCACGCGCAATTTCTCGGTGGGAGTGCTGGGAACATGGTATAACTATTTCAACCCATATAGCGATGTCATAAGCACGGCATCGAAGCACAGGAATATATATAATGTGGAATTGCAGCTATACGTCAACTTCTAAAGCCGGTGCGGTTGCGCTGTTGCTTATGATTGCTGCTGGCTGTGGAAATGCGTCTACCGCGGCCAGAGAGGGCAGCAATGCCGACGTAAATGGCTCATACAGCGATAATAATGTGCCCGATAAAGCCGATGGATTGGCATCCGTAACGGATTCATCGAAGATTCCGGCTTTTGAATACCGTGAAGCATACTTGCCCGAAAATATCAGTTGGGAGCAATCGGAAAAGAATGGTGAGAACAACGTGGGTCGTGATTGGGGTATATGGGGGCATAATCTATATCAGGCGGTGGGCGAAAACGCCGATGCTTCGGTATATGCCACAGTCGATGGCAAGCGATACGACGGTCAATACTGTTTTTCGTCAGAAACGCTGTATGGTATTGTGAAAGAATATATTTTGCACAAATTCGGCGATGGAACCGCCGGTTCATCGCAGTTTGTAATCATGCCTAATGACGATGGTGTAGCTTGCAATTGCGACCGATGCATAAAAACTGGCAATACCGTGGGTGATGCCACACCTGCCGTGGCACTGTTTGTTGCTCGGCTTGCGAGAGAATTTCCGCGCCATCGTTTTTTTATGGGGGCTTATAGCAGCACGATTACACCTCCAGCCGAGGCTATGCCGGCGAATGTGGGTGTCATTGTCAGTGCCATGCGTTTGCCATTGGCTGTAATGTCGGGGCGACGGTTAACCGATTTCGATGCCGCTGTCGAGGAATGGTCTGCGAAGTGCCATCGTGTGTATGTGTGGGATTACATCAATAATTTCGACGATTATTTCACACCTTTCCCGGTGCTTGGCATTATGCAGCGGCGGTTACAGCATTTTAAGGAAATAGGCGTGGATGGAATTTTCCTCAATGGCAGCGGCGAAGATTATTCGGCATTCTCGGGATTACACAACCATGTGCTGGCTGCATTGATGGCCGACCCGCATGGCAGTATCGATGAATTGGTACATGAATATTTCACGCAGCATTATCCCACAGCTGGAGCAATGCTTGCGTCGCAATATCTGCAATGGAAAGAAAAGGCCAGGAAATGCAAGAAACTCAACATATATGCACCCATAGGCCAGGCGATGGGCTACCTTGGAAGCTACGACGAGTTCAAGGGATTCTATGACACGTTGCGCGCCGCCGCCGATACCGCAAAGGGTGAAGAGCGAGAACAACTTGACCGCTTGACAATTGCCATGTCATATACGATGCTTGAAATGGCACGTGCCACGGGAGCAATTACCGATGTTGCCAATGTGAAAGGATGGTTACGAATGCTATCCCGCGCCAGCAGGTATGACAACATGGGCAAAATATCGGAAAGCGGGCTTACGGTGGACGACTATATGAAATGCTGGGAAATGTCAATCCTCGGTCATGAGCAAGACAACTTGCTTGCCGGGTATAGTGTGAAGGCATTGACGCAGCTCGATAGCGGATATGCCGACTTGTCGGTGCTGACCGACTGCACCAACGGCCTGCCATGTGGTTACCATTATGGGTGGCTCATTTCGTCGCTTGGCGATAAGATTGAATTGGAGTTCCCATTGGTGGGTAATGCCCGGCGGCTTGAGGTGTCGTTCATGAAGCTGACGCGCCACAGGATAGCACTGCCCGTTTCGGTCGAATTGTTGCATGACGGCATTGTCGTTGCCCGGCAAGTGGCCGACGATGCAGCCGAAGTGGATTTGTTGAGGGAAGACAGCCGCAGGCTCGTTTACAGCTTCGATGTGGGCGAAATCGCAGCTACAGGAGCTGTAAGTTTGGTGCTGCGAATCACACGCCCACGTGGCAAGGTCAACCATATAGCCATAGATGAAATCAGATTGAAACAACGATAAAAAAGCATATAGATATGATAAATAAAGCATTAGGTGTTGCGGCCATATTGTCGATTGCCATTTGTGCGACGGTGTTTTTATCGTCGTGCAAGAAAACAGTGGAAATGACCACAATCGAGATAGAAGACCAAGACCGCCATTATTACCCTATTTTGCAAGGCGAGGAACTGGAGCTGAATTACGGGTTCACAAACCTTGGCGAAGACCCTTTAATCATAAGGGAGGTGCAAACGTCGTGCGGCTGCATGTTTGTCAACGACGACTTGCCGATAGTGATATTGCCTCGCAAAAAGGGTTATATCCACATCAAGTATAACAGTACCAAAAACATCGGGCTTGTGAAGCATTACATTTATTGCTACGGCAACATTGCGCCCGAGGGGCGCGCCGAGTTGCGCTTTGACGTGCATGTGGTGCCTGATGCCGATTATACGCGAGATTACGAAGAATTGTATCGTGAGCAGCGTGAACTCAACGGTGCTGTGAGCGATGCGGTCGATGGCGGCTTGCAACGCGGATATTACGTTGACCTTCCATAGAATTATAATTTTGAATCAACAATTAAATTATGAGTAGAAGATTTTTTATGTGCATCATTGCGACATTGATGGTGTTGACTCCTCTTGTGATGCACTCGCAGTCAATCACCGTGGGCGCTGAACGTGTCACCGATTATGCGCCGTTGCTTGCAGGCAAGCGTGTGGCTCTGCTCGGCAATCACACCAGCATGGTGGGTAATCGCCACACACTTGACGTTATGCTCGACAACGGTATCAACGTCACCACGATTTTTTCACCCGAGCACGGTTTCCGCGGCAGTGCCGATGCCGGCGAGCATGTGTCGAGCAGCGTGGACGAAGCTACTGGCATACCAATAGCGTCGCTTTATGACGGCAAGAAGCGAATGCCATCGGCCGAAACGATGGCCGAGTTTGATGTGATAGTCACCGACCTGCAAGATGTGGGATTACGCTATTACACCTATTATGTGACGATGTTGCGGCTGATGAATGTTGCCGCCCAGTATGGCAAGGAGTTTATTGTGCTTGACCGTCCGAATCCCAATGGCATGTATGTCGATGGGCCAATTCTTGATATGAAATATAAGTCGGGAGTCGGCGCATTGCCTATTCCGGTGGTGCATGGCATGACACTTGGCGAACTTGCTCTGATGATTGACGGCGAAGGGTGGCTCGATGGCGGCCGGCGGCTCGGCAACGACCTCACTGTGGTGATTTGCAAAGGTTACACCCACCAGACCCGTTACGAATTGCCAGTGTTCCCGTCGCCCAATCTGAAGTCGATGCTTGCCATATACTTGTACCCGTCCACATGTTACTTTGAAGGCACGGTGGTAAGCCTTGGGCGCGGCACCGACCATCCGTTTGAAATTTATGGCCATCCCGACATGCAAGGGTGCTCGTTCTCGTTCACGCCTCAGAGCATTGCAGGTGCTAAAAATCCGCCGTTGCTTGGGCGCAAGTGCTATGGTCGCGACCTTACAGGACTTGACAACGAAGCGGTGATTGCTGCCGGAATCAACCTTGAATATGTCATCGACGCTTACAATAACCTTGGGCTTGGCGACAAGTTCTTTACATCGTTTTTTGACCTGCTCATGGGCAATGGCGATGTGCGTCGCATGATAGTCGAGGGGAAAAGTGCTGCCGAAATCAAGACAACATGGAGCGACGACGTTGAGGCCTTTAAGGCTCGCCGCCGTGGCTATTTGTTGTATGCCGAATAAAATGCGCATCTATGACACCTATAATAGTTCTCGCCACCATAGCAGCATATTTCGCGTTGCTGTTTGTCGTTTCGGCCTTGGCCGGGCGAGGCAGCGACAATGCGAGTTTCTTCACAGGTAATCGTCAAGCCCCTTGGGTGGTTGTGGCGTTTGCCACTATGGGTGCGGCAATCTCGGGAGTGACATTCATCTCGGTTCCGGGCATGGTCGTCGCCAAGGGCTACAGCTACTTGCAGATGGTGCTTGGCTTCATTGTGGGTTATGTGGCGATAGCATTTGTGCTTGTGCCGCTGTTCTACAAGCGCAATTTGTTGTCGATATATGGTTACCTTGAGCAACGTTTCGGCATGGCCACGTATCGCAGCGGCGCATGGTTCTTCTTTGTGTCGAAGATGCTGGGAGCCTCGGTGCGCTTCTTTGTCGTCTGTGTGGTGCTGCAAAGCCTTGCATTCGGGCCGTTGGGAGTGCCTTTTGCAGTGAATGTGGTCATCACCATTGCGCTAATTTGGCTTTACACGATGCAGGGAGGGGTAAAGACTGTGATATGGACCGACACGCTCAAATCGTTTTGCCTCGTCATGTCGGTGGTGCTGTGCATCGTTTTCATCGCCAATGGGCTTGGAATGGACTTTACTACTATGGTGGCGGCTGTAGCTGGCGACGAAACGTCGCGAGTGTTTTATTTCGACGACCCCAAGTCGGGCGAATACTTCTGGAAGCAGTTTGTGGCCGGCATTTTCATGGTGATTGCCACCTCGGGGCTCGACCAAGATATGATGCAGCGCAACCTTGCGTGCCGCAACAGCCGCGACTCGCAGAAAAACATGATAGTGAGTGGCGTTTCGCAATTCTTTGTTATCGCCTTGTTTCTCGTCCTTGGCACATTGCTGGTGATGTATGTGCGGCATACTCCGGGGCTGTCGCTTCCCGAGAAGAGCGATGAGCTGTTTGGGCTTGTCGCATCACACGGCTCGATGCCTGTGATTGTTGGCGTGGTGTTTATTCTCGGGCTTGTGGCAGCGGCCTATTCGGCTGCTGGGTCGGCGCTCACATCGCTCACCACGTCGTTCACTGTCGATATACTCGGTGGCAACCATCTCGACGAACACCGTCTGACGCTCACTCGCCGTTGGGTACATGTGGGTATGTCGGTGGCAATGGGGGTGGTGATAGTCGTGTTTTATGCCATCAGCGACAGCGATGCCATAAGTGCAGTTTACACGCTTGCCAGTTATACCTATGGCCCTATACTGGGGTTGTTTGCGTTCGGGCTTGCCGTGCCATTGCGTGTGCGCGACCGCTTTGTGCCTGTGGTGTGCATCGCAGCCCCGGTGATATGCTATTTCGTGCAGCGTGCGCTGCTCGTGCATTATGGCTACACGATGAGCTTTGAGTTGCTGCTGCTCAATGCGATTGTGACGATGGTAGGATTGTTGTTGCTTTCGACAGGGAGGGGTGCTGATGGCAAGGAACTTGATAAATAAATACATCTGGATTATCGATACAATCCAACGCTATGGACGCATCACTCGTGAGGAACTTA
This sequence comes from uncultured Muribaculaceae bacterium, assembly GCA_944321715.1. GTDB lineage: Bacteria > Bacteroidota > Bacteroidia > Bacteroidales > Muribaculaceae > Avimuribaculum. The sequence goes on from CALUMJ010000003.1 coordinate 91,335, forward strand.
ACAACCTGTGGGTGAAATCGTCGGTTAGCGACGGAGAACCTCTTGCACGGCGCACGTTCTATAACTATCGTCAGGGCATTGCCGACACGTTCAACGTGGAAGTGGAATGTGACCCATCGACGTTTGAGTATTATATCGACACTTCGGGGAACGAGCAGGACGACCGTTTGCGAAACTGGTTGCTCGATGCTGCCTCGATGAGCGGAATGCTGTCGGATTCGCGTGACGTGTCCGACCGTATAGTGCTTGAAGATGTGCCGAGCGCGCGTGGCAACTTGCCAGTGGTAATCCAGGCAATCAAGGAATCTAACCGCATAAACTTTTCATATCGGGCCTACAACAGAGTCAATACAAAGCGCAATATTACCATTGAACCATATTTTGTGCGCATATTCAAGCAATTATGGTATGTGATAGGATATAACACCCGCGATGGTATGATTAAGACTTATTCGCTCGACCGCATGAGCGACGTAGTAATTCGTAAAGAGCATTTCTCCATGCCGAAAGGGTTCAGTGCCGCCGATTATTTCAAAGATTGTTTCGGCATCATGCAGAGCAAAGGAGAGCCTAAGGAGGTGGTGCTGAAAGTTACGAGCAACCAAGCTAAGTATTTCCGTGCATTGCCGCTGCACCGCTCGCAAAATGAGGAAATACACGATAGTTACTCGCTTTTCCACTATCGCTTGCTCATAACATACGATTTCATACAAGAAATTCTTTCGCATGGGTCGCAAGTTGAGGTCGTCGCTCCTCCCGAGCTGAAGGCTATGGTAGTCAATGAATTGCGTACAGCACTCGCACAATACAATTAGCAATTGACAATTGATAATTGACAATGGTGTCTATTGTGTTTGTAGTGACGCACGGCTCGTGCGTCCGTGGCGACTATGATATATTACACTGAAATGTAGTGCGTTATCGACGCTGTGCCATACGGGGTGTATCAAAATTAGCATCAATCTGGTTCGTAGGGACGCACGGCTCGTGCGTCCGCGTGCTGCAAGGTACTATTAAATCGCTATGATTCAACCCAATATATACATATTGACGCAGCGGACGCACGAGCCGTGCGTCCCTACGAAATCACTTAAATCTGCATTTTGATACACCCTCCTACGAATAGGTCGTATTATCCGAGAAATTGTCAATTGTCAATTGCTCTGTATTTCGTGCCTTTTAGCTCGAAGGTGATGCTGTCGGTGAGGTAGGGGCGCAGTATGTCGTAATCTTCACGGGTCATGGTGCCTTGCACAGTCGGGGTTATGGTCATTCGCCCTGTGGCAGGGTCGATGTTGCACTCCATTGATGGCATTTTTACCATTGTGGCCAAGTCGGCTTTTTTATGCGTTTTGTCGCCCTTTGGGATGACGATGAAGTCGTCCAATGAGGGCATTTTGAAATGTTTGGAGGTGTTCAATTCATTCCACTCGGTGTCGTAAGCGACGACATGGCTGTCGGCTGCTGGCAGCAATACAGTTTGCACGACGTAAAGCACTGTATCGCGCTTCGACGTGGCCATTAGCAGTTCCACGTGGCTGCTGGCCGATGTGCGCAACTTCATGTAATTGGCCGAGAGTGTGTCGATAGAGGTTGTTCCGCCGAAATTGTTTGTTATCGGCATGTTCTGCCCGGCTTCGTAATAGTCGAGCATATCGAGCCTGTCGTCATGCGTGAGCGACATGAAAATCCCGTTTTGCTCGGCTGCAAAGAAGTCGCGCACAGTGCGAGCCGCCGTGGGCAAAGCCACGGCGACTGTGAGCAGCAGTGTGGTTATGGCTGATTTCACGATTGTCATAGTCATAGTGGAATTACAGGTCGTGAAATTAAGAAATAAACCGCAGTTTATCGTTTTTTCTTTATAAATTTATCATAATTGCCGTGCATTTCTTTTTTGCGCTCGCCACCTTTTGCTTCTTTGCCGCGCTGGCTGCGGGCTTCGCGCGTCTTGAAGCCGCGTTCCTGGTCGCGGCGAGTGCGTCGGTCGATGCCGCCTTTGCCGCGTCGGTCGCGGTCGCGTCCTTCACCCTTCGACGAACGTTTTCCGCCCTTGCCTCGGTTTTCGGCTGCATAGTCCTTGTCGGGGTCGGCGATTTCGCTGTAAAGACGTTTGCCGAAGAAGTCGGAGTTGCGCAGAGCCGTTGCCACGCGTTGTCCGTCACCCTTGCGCACGTCGAATAGCGAGTATCCCGGCATCAAGTCGATGCGGCCCACTTCGATGCGTTCGCCTTGCACGTTGTCGTTGATGAGTCCTATGAGGTCGGCGGCAAAGAACCCGTCGGCCTTGCCGGCGTTGATATACACTCGGTCATATCCGGGTTCACCCGTGCGGCGGTCTTTTTCTTCTTTCGACATTTCGGCACCGCCTTTACGCTTCTTGCTGCCTTTTTCCTTGCCCTTCTTGTCGGTCACGATGTCGAGTTTTGGCGCGTCCTTGTAATAGTCGAGCAGGCGGTTGAATTCGAGCGAAAGCACGCGCTTGATTAGGTCTTCGCCCGAAAGCCATTCTAATTTCTTTTGTATGCCGGGGATGTATTGGCTTATTACCTCTTCATCTACCTTGACTTTCTCGATGCGGTCGGCGAGGTTGTAGAGTTGGCGTTCGATGATGCGTTCGGGCGTAGGCACTTCGCGCAGCTCGAATTGCTTGCCTATGCGTTTTTCTATATCCTTGATTTTGCCTTTCTCGCGCGAGTGGACGATTGACACCGACACGCCAGTCTTGCCAGCGCGGCCGGTGCGGCCGCTGCGGTGGGTGTAGGTGGCCACGTCGTCGGGAAGGCCATAGTTGATGACATGCGTCAGGTCGCTCACGTCAAGGCCGCGTGCTGCCACGTCGGTGGCAACAAGCAATTGCAGGTTGCGCTCGCGGAACTTCTTCATCACTGCGTCGCGCTGTGCCTGCGACAGGTCGCCGTGCAGCGAGTCGGCATTGTAGCCGTCCACAATCAGCTTGTCGGCAATCTCTTGCGTTTCGCGTCGAGTGCGGCAGAATATGATGCCGTATATGGCGGGGTTGTAGTCGGCTATTCGTTTCAATGCGAGGTACTTGTCGCGTGCATGCACGAGGTAGTATATGTGCCGCACATTTTCGGCACCTTCGTTGCGGGTGCCTATTACATATTCCTCGGGATTGTGCATGAAGCGCGCAGCGATTTTGGCAATTTCGGGGGGCATAGTTGCCGAGAACATGAGCATCTTGCGCTCTTCCGGCACGTGGGTGAGGATATCGTTGATGTCATCGACAAATCCCATGTTGAGCATCTCGTCGGCCTCGTCGAGGATTACCGTGTGCACGTTCTCAAGGTTGACTGTGCCACGCTTGATGAGGTCGAGCAGGCGGCCAGGTGTGGCCACGATGATTTGCACGCCGTTGCGCAGCGCGCGTATTTGGCTTTCGATGCTTGACCCACCGTAAACGGGCAGCACTTTCAGTCCATTGATATATTTTGAATAGTCGGCGAGGTCGCCGCCGATTTGCAAGCACAACTCGCGTGTGGGCGATATGATGAGTGCTTGAGGAACTTTGCGTTCTACGTCGATGCGTTGCAGCACTGGCAAGCCGAAAGCTGCCGTTTTGCCTGTGCCTGTTTGGGCAAGGGCAACCACGTCGTTGTCTTCGTTCAGCAAGTGTGGAATAACTTTTTCTTGTACTGGCATCGGGGTTTCATACCCCATTTCTGTTATAGCCTTCAATAAATCCTCGCGGACTCCTAATTCTTCAAATGTCATATTGTAATTTTAATCTTTAATCGTAAGTAATCGTGTGTAACAAGCTGTATTGCAGTGGCTGGGACCAAATGCCACCTTATTGGGGTGCAAAGGTAAGCATATTTTGTCGGATATGCAAGTTGTAAAGCCAAAATGGTTGCAGGTAAATTAATGTGTGTTGGCAGGTAATTGCGTATTATTTTGTTAAATATGACTAAATGATGTGGTGTCGTTAGGGCGTGAGATGTTGGGAGTGGCGTTAAATCAATATGTGATGTGAAATTTGTTAGCTTATGTTTTTGCATATTGATTTAAAGAGTGTAATTTTGTCGCAATTTGCTATAATAATGGGATTTCTAATGAAAAATAGTTTACAAAAAATGCTTACAGCGGCACTGTTGTGTTCGGCTGTGAATGTTGTGTACGGCGATGGCAGCAAGTTGTCGCCCTACACTAATATGTTTATTGAGCTGCAAAAGCGTGGCGAGATTGCAGCCGATGGTACTCTGAAGTCAATACCGATGCCAGTTGGTGATGTTTCGACCAAGTCGGTCAAGGCATTGCCGCAAGCACGTCCGTTTACAAAAGTTGTCGATGTCAATGGCACGCAGATGGTCGAGGCATTCGTGATGCTTGCCGATGGTGCATCTACTGCCGACATCGAGGCTGCCGGTGCAGTTGTCGTTACCGACCTTGGCGACGTGGTTGTCGCCCAGCTGCCTGTTGATGCCATCGAGCAGATTAGCGAGCTTGAAAGCGTTGAGCGCATCGAGATTGCGCGACCGGTGCAGAAGTATAACGATGCGGCTCGTGAAGCTACGCACGTCGATATGGTTCATGCTGGCACTGGCTTGGCATCGCCGATGACTGGCGAGGGCGTTGTCGTGGGCGTTGTCGATACGGGGATTGACTTCAACCACATTGCATTCAAGGACGATGAAGGAAACACGCGCATCGTGCGCGCCTATGTGGGCAAGCGTACCTACAGCGACCCTACCTCCATTGCGGCTCTCACCACCGACAACGAGAATGATTTCCACGGCACTCACACATCGGGCACGGCTGGCGGCAGCGACGTCGGCAATGGGTTGCAAGGCATGGCACCGGGTGCCGACCTGTATCTGTGCGGATTGGGCGATGAGATGTACACTACTTCCATTACCAGCCAAACGGCGTCGATTATCAATTATGCCCGTGAGCAGGGAAAGCCGGCAGTAATCAACCTCAGCCTCGGTAGCAACACAGGCTCGCACGACGGCACGGGTGTGGCACAGCAACTGAGCGACATGACTGGCGAGGGTGCAATAATTGTCTCCGCCGCAGGCAACGAGGGCGATATTAACCTGTATGTTCACAAGGCATTTGAAAACGCCTCGACCGAGGAAGTGCAGTGCCAGACTATCATTGACGGCTCGCCATACTACGATAGCGGATATTATTTAACGACCATCGACTGCTATACCTCGCAACCGGCGCAATTGCGACTCGCCGTGGTTGACACGCGGAACGACAATGCAGTGGTGTGCGAGAGCGAATTGTTTGACATTAGCGATTATAACTCTGAATATATCAGCAACCTGACATTTGATGGAACGTTTAGCAATTATTTCTCGGTAGGGTATAGCTACTACAACACCATACAATCTATGCGCAATAGCAACGGCAAGTATGAAACTATCATAAACTTGTATATGACACCTGGGTCGTCAAATTTCACGCAACGTTACTTGCTTGCCTTGAAGTTCTATGGTACACAGGGCGACGAGCTTTATATGTGGACCGATTCATACACCCAATTCACCGACAATGGCAATGCCGAGTTCACCGATGGCTCGTCGGCCGGCTCATACAGTGACATGTGTACTGGTGCAAACTTGATTTCGGTTGGCGCATATACCACCAAGCTGTCGTGGGACGCGTTATTGGACAGTTCGGGACGTACACAGACGTTCTGGTATTGGAATAGAGAAACTGGCGAAGTTGATGGCACTGTGGGCACTATGGCATCGTTTTCGAGCTATGGTACCGACCTTAACGGGGTGCAGCATCCCACAATTGTGGCACCGGGCTATGGCGTGGTGTCGGCCTACAACCGTTATAACTATCAAGTACCCCAATACGGATATACATATAGCAATGGGTGGTTTGTCAACGAAATTGAGAAGGACGGCGAAACTTACCGCTATTGCATCAGCCAAGGCACATCGATGGCTTGCCCGGTGGTGACAGGCATCATAGCCACATGGCTCGAATATGACCCGACGTTGACACCTGCCGACATCAAGGAGATTTTTGCTGCCACGGCACAGAAGCCCGAAGCATTCGGCACTGTCATTCCCGAGCAATGGGGTCCCAATGGGTTGATTGATGCATACGCGGGGCTTGTATATCTTGGCAACACTGGCGTTAACGACGTGACCAAGAAGCAAGACATGGTGCTTGTAGGTCCTAATCCCACCGACGGGCAATTCAAGGTATATGCCCAAGGCGAGGAGAATGTGTCGCTGAGCATCTATAACATGGGCGGCGCACAGGTGTTTGCACGTGACTACGCCACCGACAACGGCAGCATCGACGTTGACCTGCAAGGTGGCTTGGCAGCTGGCATATATGTGTTGCAAGTGCGTGGCGCGCATTGCAACTACAGCGGCAAGCTCATTGTAAAGTAAGCAATCCTGATATGACATCAAGCGGGCATTGGCTGTTGCGGTCGATGTCCGCTTTTTTGTGGCAGTTTGTACAAGTTCGGCACTTTGGTACAAAATTAGGCACAAATAATCCTTTCCGAAGCCGCAGAAAGTTCCGACATTTGCAACGACGATAACACACACAAATAGTAACACACGTAATTTGGTTGATAATACTTTTCTATACAGATTCTATTACAGAGGAGTCCTATTCGTGAGAACGGGACTTTTTTATGCTCTCACGTAGCGATGCGATTCATCGCGTCTACCACAGGAACATTGATATATTTGATGTAATGGTTGATTATGCGTATATTATGTAGTAAAATAGTCCGAGGAACTTTTCGCTTGATTTTTCGTTTGCCGTTGTGCCATGGATAGCTTACGAATTGTAATGGATAAATGCACCTTGCAAGGGCGGCGAAGCCGTCCAACTTTCATATAACCGGCGGTGACAAGCCCTCGAAGAGGGCGCAGGAACCGTCGGGAAAGACATCTATATAGAACGGGCCTCAAGGAGGTCCAACGATACACTGCCGCAGACGGGAATTTCTCAAATAAAAGTATTCCGCCAAGCATATAGTTCCACAGATTTTTTCTAAATTTACGGCACAAACATATAGCACGATGAGCTACTCCAAAGTCCTGTACCACATAGTATTCCGCACAAAGCATAGCCTCCCCGCAATTTGCGAGGAACACGAACAGGCATTGTACGCCTACATTTGGGGGTTCTTTAAGAACCGTTCTTGCCATCTATACAGGATTGGAGGAATGCCCGACCATTTGCATATTCTTGTGCAGGTGCCAATCACAGAATATATTCCCGACCTTATTCGTGACATGAAAACCGCTGCACACCGTTTTGTCGCCGATAACCGCGATAAGTTCCCATTATTCAACGGTTGGGGAAAATCTTATTGCGCTTTGTCGGTGTCGTATGGCAACAAAGGTCACATAATCAATTATATAAAGAGCCAGAAAGAACACCACCGTAAAGTGTCATTGGTGGACGAATTGGAAAGCATCTTCCAAGAGCATGATGTGCCGTATGACACAAACTACCTGCTCAAAGACTGATAAAATGGCACGTTGGACCTCCTTGAGGCCCATTCTATATTGATGCCTTTACCGACGGTTCCTGCGCCCTCTTCGAGGGGCTTGTCACCGCCGGTTATATGAAAGTTGGACGGCTTCGCCGCCCTTGAGTGGATAAATCGCATTTCTACAAAAATCACAAAATCCTAAATTACGGCACACCACACAACCGCCCACCGTGACCGCCCCGTGTTTTTATGTTATTGAACATATACTGTGCTTGCGATTATGCTGCAAAAACATTATGTTTGCAGTGCATAATAAAATTTATTAATTAATATAAATAAATGGAAATGAGAGATATGGCGGTATATATATGGGTGCAAAACGAAGTGTGACATGGAGGCTTGTAGGCATGATATTTGTTGCCTTTAACGATTAAAAATAAATTGAATTGATATGAAAAAAGGATGCTTAATTGCTGCAGTTGCAGTTGTTGTAGTCGTAGTTCTTGTGGGCGTGTGGGTCGCAGGGCTGCGTAACGGGTTTGTTACCCAAGAAGAGGAAGTAGCTAGCGCATGGTCGCAAGTTGAAAATGTGTATCAACGTCGTGCCGACCTGATTCCCAACCTTGTGGCTACCGTTAAGGGGTATGCCGAGCATGAGCAGGAAACCCTTGAGGGCGTGGTGAATGCGCGCGCACGTGCCACCCAAATCACGGTTGACCCCGACAAGATTGATGCCGAAAACCTACGCAAGTTTCAAGAAGCGCAAGGTGAGCTGGGAGCTGCTCTTGGCCGATTGCTTGCCGTGAGCGAAAATTATCCCGACTTGAAAGCCAACGAGCAATTCTTGCAGTTGCAAGCCCAACTCGAAGGCACTGAAAACCGCATTGCAGTGGAGCGCAAGAAGTTTAACGAAACGGTGCGAGCTTATAATGTGTCGGTGCGCAAGTTTCCAGGCAACATTGCTGCGATGATTTTCGGATTTGAAACCAAGCCATATTTCGAGGCTGCCGACGGTGCGGAACAAGCTCCAAAGGTGGAGTTTTAACGGTACGAGGCAATGGCTTTGAATGATTTTATCCCCGAGGAGGGGCAGACCAAGGTGGTGTCGGCGATAGTTGCCGCCGAAAAGCGCACTTCGGGCGAGATACGTGTACACGTCGAGCCGCGATGCAAAGCCGGCGACCCATACGAACGTGCCGTGCAGGTGTTCAATGAGCTGAAAATGTATGAAACGCGACAGCGTAACGCCGTGTTGGTGTATGTGGCATACGATTCGCATGTGTTTGCCATTATCGGCGACAGCGGCATCAACGAGCGCGTCGGTGCCGGTTTCTGGAACAAGGAGAAGGATACACTTGCCGCCTATTTGCGGCAAGGCGACCCGGTGGGCGGATTGTGCGAGGTAATCGGGCAGATTGGCGAAAGCTTGTCGTCATATTTCCCGTGGCAAAAAGATGACATAAACGAACAAAGCGATGAAATTTCATATACCGAATAGAATTGCGGCGGTGCTGTCGGCAATGTTGCTCGTCGCAGTGGCCACGATGGCGCAAGTGCCGCCACGCCCCGACCCTCCGCGGCTTGTCAACGACCTTGCCGGAATATTGACACCGCAGCAAGAGCAGTGGCTTGAAGACTCGCTTGCGAGGTTTGACCGCCGCACGAGCAATCAGGTAGCCGTTGTCATTCTTGCCGACCTCGGTGACATGGACCCGGCCGAGATGGCATACGAAATAGGCGAGCAGTGGCAAGTGGGCACGAGCGAGGACAACAATGGCGTTGTGATACTCGTGAAGCCCAAGACGACCAGCTCGCGCGGACAGGCGTTCATTGCCACAGGCTATGGGCTTGAAGGTGCGTTGCCCGATGCCACGTGCAAGATGATTGTCGAGCGCGAGATGATACCACATTTCAAGCAGAACGATTACTTTGGCGGCATCGTGGCGGCCGTGGGAGTAGTGTGCCCGATTGCCGCGGGGGAATATAGCAAGGAACGCTATGAGGAAGATGGCGGCGGTGCCGTGGCTGGCCTGTTGGCACTCGGAGCTGCATTGTTTATGTTTTTCATTATTGTCGTTGTCATGCGCAAGTCGGGTGGCAATAACGGCAACCGCAGTGATGGCTTGGGAGGCACAGGCACGTTTGGCCCCGGCGGCATATTCCTTGGCGGATTGCCATTCGGGCATATAGGTGGCTCTGGCAGGAGTGGCGGCTTCGACAGCGGAGGTTTCGGCGGCGGGGGCTTTGGTGGCTTCGGCGGCGGTAGCTTCGGCGGCGGCGGTGCCGGCGGCTCGTGGTAGCCACGTTGGCCGTGTTTTAAAATAGTAATTGCATACATTTATTGTAGAGCCGTCATATCATGGCGGCTCGATTACCGCCCGATTGTAGCACAATATGCTGAAACTGTGGTAGTAACGAACCGCCATGATATGACGGCTCTACAGCATATAAATGCAATTGTTATTGTGCCCCCTACAAGTGCGTCCATGCTTTTTACAACCTAATAATAGTAATTGGTGTTATAAAGTTGTTTTGTTGTGCTATTTTTTTGTGGCAATTTTACATATATTCGACATTATTATTTGCATTTTGATAATTATTGTTTATCTTTGCTTTCCGATAGAGGGAAATAGATTCCTATATATGTAAAAATCAATTAATCTTCAATTTAGAAATCATGAAACTAAGAAACAGACTGGTTTTGCTGCTTGCCACCATTTTTGTGGCAGGTTTCACGGCAAGAGCCGAACAAACCGAGCAGGAGTGGTATCTTGAAACCGACACCGAAGTGAGTATTCCCATGTCGGGTGTGGCTTTTTTGCTTGCTGCCGACGACGACACGCATTTTTCGGTAGTGACTGTCGATAACACCTCATACGATGGAATTACACGTGCTACGTTTGCACAGCATTCCACTACTGGATTAGGACATGTGAGTGTATCTGACGAGATAGCAGTTTTCCCTACCATGGTAAATTCTACGCTTAATATATCGGGCTGCAAGAGTGGTGCCGCAGTGCAAGTGGTGTCGCTCGCGGGGCAGACGGTGATTTCGGCTACTGTCGATGGCAGCGATGCGGCAATCGATGTTAGCAATTTGGCACCGGGTTGTTATCTTCTCAAGGTTGGCAAGCAAGCGGTTAAATTCATAAAACGTTAAACCATTCACTTTTGTATCGAAATGAAAAAGATTATACTTCTCATATCGGCCATGCTGATGACTGGAACAGCGGCGATGGCGCAGTTTGTAATTGAAAGAACCGATGGTACTTCGCAAGAAGTTGAAGGCAATGTGACGTTTTCGCAAGATGAATCGACAGGCGACTATGCAATAGGCGACACTTATCAGGCCGAAAACAGCATAGCCGGTGTGGCTTCAATCACTCGTAAGGCCAAGACACCCGAACCGTCGGTACCGCCAAAAATCGGTGACTATTATTATTCCGACGGCACATGGAGCGATGGCGGATTAATCAGCATAGATGCCGATGGGCTTAATCCTGTGTGGGCCGAAGAGAAGCCCGCCCCAATCGAGGGGAAGACGGTAATAGGGATTGTGTTCCAAACCGACCAGTCGCGAATGGCCCAGACCGATATTGACGCAGGTTATACGCATGGCTATGTCATGGCCGTCAAGTTTGCCCACGGTCCCGATAAGATGACAACATGGTACACCACCGACTATAGTTTTGATTGCCTTGACACTGCAAAGTTGGCATCGACGTGGTATTCCAATGTAAATGGACGCCAAGAAACTCAAACGGTGCTTGACGAATACCAAGACGATTTGTCGATGTGTCCGGCATTTGACTGGATGGTAAATGATTTTATTGCGGCTCCCGAGTCGTCAAGCGGCTGGTTCTTGCCAAGTACCGGACAAGCATGGGATATGATGGCAAACTTGTGTGGCGGCGAAGTTGCCGAATATATGAAAGAGTGGCAGACATACGGCTACGATGCCACATGGTATTGCTCTGAATATGTAAGTTACGACGTAATTGCCACCATCAACTCAACGATGGAAAAAATACCGGATGCCGACAAGGAGCTATTCACGACCGATGGCGAACGTTACACTTATGGAGGTATATTGACTTCGACACCATACGACTCCGAGAGCGTGAATATTTTCAACATCGGTACCGACGGCCTCATAGAGTGCATGTGCAACTGGTATGACGGCGATGAATATTGCCGCCCAATCCTTGCATTCTGAAGGGTGTGCAAATACAATTAATGGGGGTGTATCAAAATAGCAACCTTGTATATTTTGATACACCCCCGACTGTACGATTACAACCCATTGCGGTCGCTATCAGGCTGTCATCGAGCCGCCATGATATGACGGCTCTACATTAAATGTGTGTGTGATTGTGATGTTGGTACTTCTTGACGGGTGGGATTATGCCAGCCCGAATTCTTGCTGCAGGCGGTCAACATAGTCGAGTTTTTCCCATGTGAACAGCTCGACGGTGACGGTCTTGTCGCCCTCATACTTTGAGTGGAAGTGTTTCACCACGATGCGCGGCTCACGGCCAACGTGGCCGTATGCGGCAGTTTCCTCGTAGATGGGGTTGAGCAGCTTCAAGTCGCGCACGATTGAGCTTGGGCGCAAGTCGAATATTCGAGCGAAGCGTTCGGCAATCTCGGCATCGGTATGCGGCACGTGTTTCGTGCCGAAAGTGCTGACGTACAAGCTCACAGGTTCGGCCCGGCCGATTGCGTATGCCACTTGCACCAGCATTTCGTCGGCAATGCCGGCTGCCACAGCGTTTTTGGCGATGTGTCGCACGGCGTATGCTGCCGAACGGTCAACCTTCGAGGGGTCTTTGCCCGAGAATGCGCCGCCGCCGTGCGCTCCACGCCCGCCGTAAGTGTCAACTATGATTTTGCGCCCGGTAAGCCCCGTGTCGCCGTGGGGACCTCCGATTACGAATTTCCCGGTGGGGTTGACGAGCAAAATCAGCTTATCATCGAAAAGCGCACGTACTCGTTCGGGCAATTTGGCCATTGTGCGCGGCAGCAATATGTCGTGCACGTCGGCCAGTATGCGGTCGTGCATCGCCTTGTCGGCGGCATCTTGCGCTTCGGGAGTGTCGTTGTCGGGGAGGACAAACTCGTCATGCTGTGTGCTGACTACTATGGTGTGCACGCGCACGGGTCGGCGGTCGTCGCCATATTCCACGGTCACTTGGCTCTTTGCGTCGGGGCGCAGGTAGGTCATTACCTTGCCTTCGCGGCGAATGTCGGCAAGTTCGCGCAGCAGCAAGTGCGACAGGTCGAGCGTCAGCGGCATGTAGTTGTCGGTTTCGTTGCAGGCATAACCGAACATCATGCCTTGGTCGCCGGCACCCTGCTCCTCGGGGGTGCTGCGTTCCACGCCGCGGTTGATGTCTTGCGACTGTTCGTGCAGGGCCGACAGCACACCGCAGGCGTCGGCATCAAACTTGTACTCGCTGCGGTTGTAACCGATGCGGTTAATCACGCTGCGGGTGACATCCATCAGGTCGATGTAGGCACTCGACTTCACTTCGCCGGCAATCACCACTTGCCCGGTGGTTACAAGGGTTTCGCAAGCCACTTTCGATGAAGGGTCGTAGGCGAGGAACTGGTCGAGGACGGCATCGCTGATTTGGTCGGCCACCTTGTCGGGATGGCCCTCCGAAACAGATTCGGACGTAAACAAGTAATTCATTTTTCCAAACATTTTTTTGCTGTGGAAAAATGCTAAACGACTTTTATGCCCCTATGAGTGTTGACGTTGAAAATGTGTGAGATATTCAACCAAGTACAGGATTTTGAGCGTTTTAGCATTTTTTTGTGTGGTTGCAAGCAGCCAAATTTTTCCACAAGTTGTTAAACACTATATTCATTTTGAGTTTGCAAAATTATGCAATATCGGCGACATGGCAAACAGCTGCTGCTTAAAAACTCTTAAAACGGCTTGAGTTCAGTTCTATTTTTCCGAATTAATATTACAAATAGGTGTGCTATTTTTCTTTCACGTAGATTTGGGCTAATTTTGCAATACAATGAAGATAGGAAACATAGACCTTGGTGCACGCCCGGTGCTGCTGGCTCCGATGGAAGATGTCACCGACCGCTCTTTCAGGCTCATCTGCCGGGAAGAGGGTGCCGACATGGTTTATACCGAGTTTGTGTCGGCCGATGCGCTAATCCGCAATATCGACAGCACTACGCGCAAATTGTATATCAACCCGGCCGAGCGTCCTGCCGCGATACAAATCTATGGCCGCGACATCGACTCGATGGTCGAGGCCGCACGTATCGCCGAGGCCGCACGACCCGACGTGCTCGACATCAATTTTGGCTGTCCGGTGAAGAAAGTGGCTTCGAAAGGGGCTGGCAGCGGAATGCTGCGCAATGTGCCGCTGTTGCTCGACATAACACGGGCCGTGGTCAATGCGGTGAAAATTCCCGTCACAGTGAAGACTCGCCTTGGCTGGGATTGCGAGAACAAAATTATCACCACGCTGGCCGAGCAGCTGCAAGACTGCGGCATACAGGCGTTGACAATACATGGGCGCACACGCAGCCAGATGTACACCGGCAGTGCCGACTGGACGCTGATAGGCGAGGTGAAAAACAATCCGCGCATCACAATCCCGATTATCGGCAACGGCGACATCACCACGCCGCAAGCAGTCGTGGAGCATTTCGACCGTTATGGAGTCGATGGCGTGATGGTGGGAAGGGCTTCGATAGGCGCGCCGTGGATTTTCAGGGAAATCAAGCACTATATGCAACACGGCGAGCAGCTTGTAATTCCCGCTGCCGAGAAGATGCGGCTCATACGCCGCCAGATACGCGAGAGCATCGACCGCATCGACGAGTACCGCGGCATCTTGCACATACGTCGCCACCTTGCGGCCACACCGCTGCTCAAGGGCATACCCAACTTCCGCGACACACGCATAGCCATGCTACGTGCCGATACCTACGAAGAACTCGATTCGATATTGAATTTCATAGAGGAAAAATATTTGCAATAATATAACTTAATGTCGATATGAAACGATTTTTACTTTTTGTATGTGTTGCGATGTCGGCATGCGTTGCCATGCAGGCTCAGCTGCCCGAGGACAGTGTGCGCCGATATGAAATAAATGTGGGCGATTTTAAGAAATTGCGTGTTTCCGACAATTTGAATGTCATATATTGCGTTAATGCCGACTCGGCAGGAATGGCAGTGTTTGAAGCATCGCAGAACGACATGCAGTCGCTCATATTCACCAATAAACGGCAAACATTGGTGGTGCAGGAGGCTACCGAACACTTGATGGACGAAATGCCTATGCCATGGATAACCATCTATTCGAGTTCAATCGAGGAGATTGAAAACAAGGCCGACAGCACCGTGGTGGCTCGTGGCATAGAAACCGATGGCAAGGTAAAGTTCAAGTTGACCGACAATGGTACTATAATTGCGAAAGGTATTGCTGCCAACGAAGTTGAAGCAAAGATATTCACAGGTAGCGGCGCCATAATCCTGCACGGGGCATGCAGCAAGGCCTACTTGCGCTGCACTGGCACTGGGCATATTGATGCCGACGAATTGCGCGCGACCGACGTGGAGTGCATGATATTGGGTACGGGGGCTGTGCGGTGTTTTGTCGGTGGCGGAACGCTTGTCACCAAGGGCTGCGGCCCGGGAAGGGTCTATTACGACGGCTCGGTGAGCGAAATAAAATCCTATCACCTTGGGCGGTTGCGCACTATACCCATCGACGAGGCAGTGCCTAACGATGCCGGTGGCACTGTCGATGACGATGATGTCGAGCAGAAACAGGAGTTGCAGAAGATATGATTTGCCGTGACGCTTTGATGGTAGGGTAGAATTGATTATTTTTGCCTATTGTTAAAAAACGGCAAATATAAATGAATAACGTAAAGAAATTTTTATTACTCGCCGCCGCCATTCTAACGGCAGCCGATGTGCTTGCGCAGGGGCTCGTGAAACCTGCTGCGTTGAAGCCGGGCGACAAAGTGGCTGTGATTAGTCCGGCAAGCGCATGCAAGGAGAGCTATGTGATTGGAGCTTGTGAAGTGCTTAGGCAATGGGGATATGAACCTGTGCTTGGACGGCACGCATTGGGCAAGAATGTGTCGTTTTCGGGTACGATAGAGGAGCGCAAGAGCGACTTGGTCGAAGCCCTCACCGACCCCGAAATCAAGGCAATAATATGCACACGAGGCGGATATGGCTCGGTACAGGAGCTGTGCGAGATGGATTTGGGCATTTTTGCCCGCAATCCCAAGTGGGTGGTAGGTTACAGCGACATCACGGCGATGCACGGAGCCATCACATCACAAGGTGTCATGAGCTTGCATGCGCCCATGTGCGAACATATCGACAAGTTTGACGGTGCCGACTCGTGCAGCCGCGCCCTGCGCAACATACTTGCTGGCATCATGCCGCACTACAAGGTGGCTGCCGATGCCCGCAATCGTCATGGGCAGGCAAGCGGTTTGCTGCTGGGTGGAAACCTGGCGCTACTCAATAGTTTCACCGCATCGCCCATCGATATGCTCGACCACTATGCCGGCCGTGATGTAATACTTTTTGTTGAAGATGTGGGTGAGTCGCTCGAACGGCTTAACAGGTTGTTTTATACCTTGAAAATCAATGGCACATTCAGTCGCATAAAGGGATTGATTGTAGGCTCGTTCAGCGATGTGAAATACACTCCCGACTTTGCCCATGTGTATGACATGGTGCAAAGCATCGTCAAAGATTATGACTTCCCGGTGGCTTACGGCTTCCCCGTGGGTCACACCGATGCCAACTATCCCATGGTCGAGGGCGCGCAAGTGACGCTCACTGTCGGCAGCGACGGAGCCGAACTCCTGTTCCTCGGCAATTAATCATTTTTCCGGCATTGTCCTTGGTGGCTTGACATCAGTTATGATAAAGGATTACAGGGTATAAGTTCCCTGAAGAAGCAACTGTGTAGCCAAGCCGCTCGGCATTACATATTTAATCAACAGAATGCGGAAAAATGCACCTATAGCGAGCGAGAGGGGGGATGCTGGTTAGCGATTCTGGTTAATTTGCCCGATGAAAAATGAAAAAATAAATTTTGCATTTTAAAATTTAATAGTATATATTTGCAAATGCCACCCATTGCGGAAGCCTCGTTAGGGCTGGGCGGGGGTGGCGGACATATAAGGAAAGACGTTTACTTGGCGTTTTGTTCTTGACACTTTGAAATTTCGCAACTTTCATCAGCGTGGGCTTCTGCGTTGCTCGTTCCGGCAGGAAGGGCAATGCGAAGGCCTCAAAGTGTGGGACGAGTAACAGGTACAGGTTCCCGCGCTTTTTTATGTGTGTAACTGAATGCTATTATAAAAAACATGTCTGTTCACGGGAACCGCAGACGCAAAGGCACCGCAAATAACCGTTTGTATGATTAACAATGCACATATCGCTATATTATGTTTGACTCACAGCTGTAACTTGAATTGTGTATATTGCTTTGAAAAGAAGGATAGTACACATGAATTGACATTTGAAGTTGCTTGTCAATGTGTTGATGAGATTATTGGAACAAATTGCTTGAAAGATGGTAATACCGTCAATTTGAACTTGTTTGGAGGTGAGCCTCTATTGAAGTTTGAATTGATAAAGAAGATATATGATTATGTGCAAGCGAATTATCCAGAATGTAATGTCTCGTTTTTTGCTTCGACTAATGGCACTTTGTTATCGGAAGAAATGAAGCAATGGTTTTTCGAACGAAAGGATAAGTTTTGTTTAGGCCTTAGTTTGGATGGCGACAGAGATTCGCAAAATCACAACAGGAGTAACTCTTTTGATGCGATAGACATTGAGTATTTTGCAAGGAATTGGCCAAACCAATTTTTCAAGTTGACAATTTCGGAGTATTCTGTTCGGAATTACGCTCATGATGTTAAGTTTATACACTCTTTGGGCATTGGCGTTAATGGCGGCGATGTATGTGTGGGTAATTATAAGTGGGATAAAGAGCAACTATATTATGTATATGCAAAACAATTGTTAGAGCTTGTTGATTATTATGAAAATAATCATGATGTTAAAAATAGCTTGTTCGAAATTGATTTGGCATCGTGTACTTCACCTCGTGTGGATAGAAAATGTTGTGGTTGCGGTACATCTATTTCATATTATGAAACTGATGGTAATAAGTACCCTTGTACGTTTATAGCTCCGATGGCATTTCCGCTAAAAGATTTACAAGAGATGCTTGTTGTGGATTTTAATGATGTGCAAAATTTCACCGATAAAGAATGTAAAGCAAATTGTTATTTATATAATGTATGTCGAACATGTGCTGCCGAAAATTATATGTTACATGGGCGGTTCGATATGTACAATAAACGCAATTGTGGACTTAAAAAGATATTGGCAATAGCTGTTGCTGAATTGCAGGCTCGCAGGATTGCTAAAAATCCAAGCCTTTATGATGCGACAAAGGTTTATCATACTATTGAGGCGATAAAGAAGATTAAAGAATTATATGTGCCAGAATATGGCAAATACTTCATGGAGGAAGTCGAAAATCCAACAACAGAGTAGGCATAACAATTAAAATCTGTGCAATATGTTAAATTCAGAGTTGATGAGTAAACTACTGAAAGTTCAATCAAATTTTACGTCAGTAGCCAAGAATGTTTACCATGTGTCTGTAAGAGACAGCCCATGTGGGAAAGGTCCTACCAATTGCCAAAATCAGTGGTAATTGACAACAATTGTCTTTTAATTTAAAGACAATGTCTGAGTGTTATGTAAGTATTTAATAATTAATTAGATTAAAAAAAGATTTATCATGGCAACACCTACAAATGATGAGATTAAGGAGATTTATGCTGAAGAAACTGAAGCTCAAACAGCATGGGATGCTACTGAGGATGTATTACTTGGTATAAATTGAATTTTGCATAAAAGTGTTAAACCTCAATTAGCACTTTTACTTAAAATTACAGGAGAGAAAATTTGATTATGATAGATTATCTTTCCTATGGTTCATGGAGGAGGCCGAAAATCCAGTAACAGAGTAGGTATAACAATTAAAATCTGCGCAATATGTTAAGTTCAGAGTTGATGAGTAAATTGACGGAAGTTCAGAATGGTTTAGATGACATAAAGGAATATTGTGGACATGTTTTGAATGAAACATGTGCAGGAGGTCCGACTAATTGTCAAAATCAATGGTAAATGTTTCTTGTATGTGTTTAATGAATTGATATGTTAAATAATTAATTCTGTTAAAAAGCATTATTATGAAACGTTTTATAGAAATTGATGATTTTGAAGTTTTTGTTGAAGAGCCAGAACCTCCTCTTACTACTGAACGAGAAGTGTTCGTACCTACTGAGGAAGAATTGATAATTGATTGATTTAAGTACAAAGAGGTAAACGTCTCGTAACCTGTATTAGCATTTATATAAAAAAACACAGGAAAGAAAATTTGGTTTCTGTTCCTGTGTTTTTCTGTGTCAGGCGATACGCCATAAAATGCTGCATGGGGGGCAACATTAGTGTTTGTTTGCATTGTGTTGCATTGTTTTGCACATAATGCCTGTCGGGTTAACAATTATAAGCAAAAAACCGCTGTTTTTCTTTTGTTTTATTCGATGGTTGCGCTATATTTGCGCAAAATTTTTGGACTATAATCTTAAACATCGAAACACTATGTATTGGACATTGGAACTTGCTACAAAACTTGAAGATGCACCATGGCCGGCAACCAAGGAAGAGCTTATAGACTACGCCATGCGCTCGGGTGCGCCGCTCGAAGTAATCGAGAACCTTCAAGAGATGGAAGATGAAGGTGAAACTTACGAAAGCATCGAAGATATTTGGCCCGACTACCCCAGCAAAGACGACTTCTTCTTCAACGAGGACGAGTATTGAGCTGATAAGGAAAATTATTTAGCACGGACGCGACGAACAAAGTTGATTTGTTTGTCGCGTTAGTGTTTTATGATGTAGTATTTTGCTTAAATTAATTTGATTTTGTTGTAAGATGTATGAATTCTTCATTTTTTATAATATTTTTGCATAGAGTGTAATGAGCGAAAAGGTACTATGATAGATATAAAAGACATACAGGACTTTAACGATTATTTAGACACTCTTCTTAGCCAGACAGAGAGTGACGATATTGAGTTTAAAAGTGCGGCAGGAGGTTTCCCAGGCAGCTTTTGGGAAACTTATTCGGCTTTCGCCAATACTGATGGAGGTACTATTGTTTTTGGGGTAAAAGAAATAAAAGGTAAGTTCTCTTTAAATGGATTGTCTGACGAGCAAATCGAGAGATACAAAAAAGATTTTTGGAATAACGTAAACAACCGGTCTACTGTAAGTTGCAATTTGATGAAAGAGAATAGTGTATGTGATGCCGAGTATAAGGGATATAGGTTTCTACTGTTTTTTGTCCCGAGAGCAAGCAAAGCTCAGCGACCTGTGTTTAAAACTATGAATCCGTATAATGGTACTTTTAAGCGTAATCATGAAGGTGACTACTTATGCTCAAGGAGAGAAGTGCAACGTATGTTTGCTGACGCTGATGAACGACATCCTGCAGATAGCCGGATTTTGATGAATTACACTATGGACGATATTGATGCAGAAACAGTACGAGCATACCGCCAAAAATTTAGTGTATCTTCTCCCGACCATCCATGGTTGACACTTAGTGATATTGATTTGCTTAAGAGATTAGGTGGGTATCGTAAAGATAGAGAAACAGGTGAGGAGGGGTTTACTGTTGCAGGTCTGCTGATGTTTGGGAAAAGCGAGTCTATAACAGATGCCGAATGTACGCCCAATTTTTTCCCTGATTATCGCGAACATCTGACGGAGGATGAGAATATAAGATGGACAAACCGTATATGTGCAGACGGAACATGGGAGGCAAATTTATTTAATTTTTATCAGCGAGTGTTACCTCGTCTGCAATCTGTGTTACCAAAGCCATTTAAATTAGAGGGAAATATCCGAAAGGAAGAAACACCTGCTCATGTAGCTGTTAGAGAGGCTCTTATTAATCTTTGTGTTCATGCCGATTATACGGAAGATGCTTCGCTTGTTGTAATGCATAATACAAATGCTTTTATATTTTCAAATCCCGGAACTTTGCTCGTTTCTAAAGACCAGTATTATTCAGGAGGAGAAAGTGTGTGTCGAAACAAGTCGCTACAAAAAATGTTTTCAATGCTTGGTGTTGCTGAAAAAGCGGGGAGTGGTACTGATAAAATATTAAGGGGTTGGAAAGAGTCTAATTGGCGAGCACCAATAATAGATGAACGCCAAAATCCTGACAAAGTCGTGCTTGTTATGCCGATGGAATCATTGTTGTCGGAGAGTGCAAAGTTAAGATTAGAAGAAAAGTTCGGTAACATAGTAAATACATTCTCGCATGATGTCTTATTTGTTTTGGCTTTGGCATGTGATGAAGGTAGTGTAACTAATGAAAGGTTACGGTATTCGTTAAATTTACATAAAGGAGAAATATCAATTTTATTGAAGCAAATGTGTCGGAGTGGGCTGCTTATGGCTCAAGGATATGGTAGGGGAATGAAATATTATCTTCCCAAGGAGCCTAATAAAGACCTGTTTGCATCGCAAGTGGAAGATTTCTCATCTGAAAATAAGGGAACCTCTAAATTAACAGGGGAAGTTTTGGACGTTAATAGGGGAAGTTCTGATTGTAATAGGGGAAGTTCTGTTGATATGTCGTTTCATGAAAATGATAGGTCGCATTTCTCTAAAAAAAGATTGCCAAAACAGCAAATGGATGCTTTGGTTATAAGTATTTGTCAAGATTGGATGGATAAAGATGAAATAGCTAAGCAACTAAATAGAACGGTGAAATATGTATCGGATGTTGTGCTTCCTCGTATGTTAAAAGAAAAAACTATAGAAATGCTTTATCCTGGCACACCAAATCACCCAAGGCAAAAGTATAAGGTTAAAGATTAGAATTATTTGGTGGCTAAAGATAGAGCGTTCATCGTCGCATCTAAGAGAATACTATGGCTAAGAAACTGTTTTGAAATTTTACAGAAATAGTTTTATAATGGGATTCTTTGTTTCTGATTTGAGCATCTTTTCGGTCTTTTCCGATTATTTTCTTCGACGTTTTGCTCGCAAACTTACTCAAAAAAATAATCAAAACCTCCTCGAAAATCCATCTCAAATCATTGAATAAAAGGCAAAACAGTTCATAAGTAATGAAATCTTTGGGGATTATGAAAATTCAGTAACTTTTCGCTAAAAGAAAAGCTTCAATTTCAAATTTGTATTTCAGCCGAAATCCGACGGATATTTCACTGTTTTTATGTAACTTTGCTTGGGAGATAGTATGGATGTCATGGCTTTTTGTATGGATTGCCATTTCTAATCTGTTTGTAATAACTTGAAATTTATTTAGCGAATTTGACTTAATGGGATATGGAAGGATATAGGGTTAAACAATACGGGGAACCAGTGAAACGGTATTGCCAGACACTCGACTTGCGCGACAACCCCGAGTTGGTGGCCGAGTACCGTAGGCGGCATAGCCGTGGCGAGGCTTGGCCTGAAGTGATTGAAGGAATACGTCAAGTGGGCATACTTGAAATGGAGCTTTATATCATAGGGACACGGTTGTTCATGATTGTCGAAACACCGCTCGACTTTGACTGGGATACGGCAATGGCACGACTTGCCACGCTGCCGCGCCAGCAAGAGTGGGAGGACTATATGTCGGTATTACAAATGTCGGCTCCGGGAGTTACTTCAGCACAGAAGTGGCGGCTCATGGAACGTATGTTCTACCTATACGAGTAGCCACAGGCTGTCAGGTTGCAGGCGAGAGTGTGGCACGGATGGTGCGGGGAAGTTTGTCACGAACAGTGTTGTAGGACGTTGTAATCCATTCTTTTATGTGGGCATCGGTGAAGTCGCTGTGTTCCAGCATGATGTCGTTCCAGTGTTTTTTGTTCCAATGCCATGCCGGGCGCACGCCCTCGTAGTGTTCTCGCAATTCCTGCCCTAATTCGGGAGGCAACTTGATGGTGATGCGAGTGTCAAGTTGTCCGTCGAGCGGCAATGCCATGAATATCTTGCCTCCGATGCGGAACACGATGTAATCGTCGCCAAAAGGCATGTCTTCGGTGGCATGAGGCAACGACAATGCAAACAGCCGGGCTTGTTCTATATCCATTTTAGAAACTATTTTGAAATTTTGCAGAAATGGTTTTGTATGGAGTTATTTGTTCATGTTTTGAGTGTCTTTTCGGCTTATTCTCTTCGGCGTTAAACTCTTTAAACTTACAAAAAAAACAATCAAAACCGCCTCGAAAATCCATCTCAAGCCATCGAACAAAATTTCAAAACAGTTTCTAAGTTTTTTGCTTTGTTATCCACAAATTTACGGAAAAACGTGGAATGAATAGAAACAGTTTCCTAATTTTGCAAAAAAGATAGGCACTACATATATGGCAAAACGTGTACTTGTTACAGGAGCTGGTGGATTTATCGGCGGATTCATAGTTGCCGAGGCCTTGCGTCGCGGTTACGAAACTTGGGCGGCGGTGAGGGCGACAACTTCTCGCCAATTTTTGCAAGATGAGCGTATTAATTTCATCGAGCTTGATTATTCAGATGGTGAAACTTTGTGCAGCCAGATAACCGAGGCCGTCGGTAAGATGGGCGGACGCTGGGATTATGTGGTGCATAACTTGGGCGCGACAAAGTGTGTCAATTTCCTTGATTTCAACAGGGTGAACTATGAATATATGCGCGCACTTGTCGATGCGCTTCGTGCTGCCGATGCCACGCCTGATGCGTTTCTGCTCATGAGTAGCTTGAGCGTGATGGGGCTTGGCGACGAGAAGGGTTATACCCCGTTCAACACGCGCATGATAGCTCTGCCCGACACGCGCTATGGAGTGTCGAAACTCAAGGCCGAGACCTATCTGCAATCGCTGAGCGGCTTCCCGTACATAATATTTCGCGCCACTGGTGTGTATGGCCCGCACGAACGAGATTATTACATGATGATGCGTTGCATCAAGTATGGCTTTGACTTCAGTGTTGGATTCAAGAAACAAGTATTGACGTTTATCTATGTCAAAGACCTTGCCTGTGCCGTGTTTGATGCTATTGAGAGTGAAAACACCCGGCGCAAAACCTACCTCATAGCCGAGCCGCGCAGCTACACGCAAAAAGAGTTCCGCACGATAGTGGCCAAGGCATTGGGAAAACGATTGGTGCTGCCTGTGTGCTGCCCGTTGTGGATATTGTATGCCGTGTCGGCGATTGCCGGCACCATAAGCAAGTTCACGCTAAAGCCCAGCACACTCAACCGCGACAAATATCGCATCATGCGTCAGCGCAACTGGGCTTGCGACACGAGCGATGCCGTGCGCGATTTCGGCTTTTCGCCGCAATACACATTGGAGAAAGGGGTTGCCGAGGCCGTGGAGTGGTACAGACAGGCAGGTTGGCTGTAGTTTCCCCCAAATCTAATGCCCGATTTGGGTCAAATGGCTCCAAAAAGTCTTAGCAGCACGACCACGAATGCCACAAGCGCGCCCGTGGCTATGATGAGAGAAGCACGACCCTCCTTGCTCGAACGGTCGATGAGTTGTGTTTCCATATTCTTCAAAATGGAGTGAGTGCTGTTGCGCATCACCATTACATCCTTGGCAATCAGGTTGAGTTTCTCTTCAAATTCCGACAGTTCTTGCCTCACCGCGGCAGCCTCGTCGCTGTAGTGCTGTGTGTTGCGATTTTCGGCAGAGGGTGCTGTAGCATGGCTTGAAGGCAGACGCATTGCCATATTGTCGATTTGAGTGCTCACCATTTCCATTTTGCCACTTATGGCGGACAATTGTGAAATGATGTCGTTGTAATCGATGCCACTTCCGTCAGGCTTGTTTGGGGCGATATTGTTTATTCCCTCGATGCTGTCGCGCAACTTGTCGATGCTATCCTTGAACTCGGGAAGTATGGCAAGCCGTTCGGCAACGATGTCGTTGAGCTCTTTTGCAACATCGGGCGCAGCAGGCTGCTCGTAGGCTGTTGCGGTGGGTTCGGCATTCTTTTCGTTGCTTGGTGCCAATTGCTTGAATGTGTCGATTGCTGCATCGAGTTTGCCGGATAATTGTTGCATTCGGTCACAAGTTTCCTCTGCAAGTTTCTTGTGTGCTTCATTGGCAGTCGAGGCAAAGTCTTTCACGGCATCGGTTACCGCATTGAGCGATTGCACATATTCGCCAAGCGAGCTGTTGATGCGTGCGGCAGCATCCACCACATCTTCGACCTGTTTTCGAGCCGAGTCGAGTTGTTCGAGCGACGTTTCGAGTTTTGTCAACGATTTCAATATTTCTTGGACGTTATTTTCAGGTGCCATATTTCTTGATAAAATTGTTCAACCATTCAGTGTGAGCTTTTATTTCTATGTCGAGTTCGTGCGTTTCGAGCATTTTCAAGCAAGCAGCAAATTCATCGTTTATTTCGAGTTGCGGCTTAAATTGGCTCCAAAGGTCGGCAAACTCGTCGCCATATTGCTTGCGCAGTTGGGCATAGCCATAGCGGTAGGCATCGACAATGCGCCCGGCAAGCAAAGCGATATGTCCGTAGCCCAATGCCATCATGCACAATGTGTCGAGAATTGCCAATGTGCCATTTGACAACCCCGAACGCAATAGCCGCCGCACTGCGCCGTGGAGCTGGAGCAAGCGACCTGGGGTATCGTCGAATGTGCTTATGAGGGCTGTGTATTTCCCCAATATTTCGAGTGACGATATGTGTCCGCCGCAGGTATCGTCGGCCAATGAGTATTCAGTCATGTCGTCCGATGCAGGCAGCAAAAATGGCGAGTGGTAGTAGCAGTGCAAGTAATCTTTGATATACTCGTTCACGCTGCGGCGGTTGCCATTGCCGTTGTATGCGGCCGAGAATAGCATGTCTTCGATGTCGATAGCTGCCCTTCGGCGCACGATGGAATGTTTGCGCCGAGCAAATTGCCATAATGCTTCCACTGCGCTCTCGGCTTCGCTGTATTCCACGTTGTTGCATGCGTCAGATGCGAGGTCTTCGGCTTCGTGCTGGGGGAGATACCGCAGCAGCAATTGCAGCAAACGCCGGCAATAGTGACCGTCGTCTTGCCTTGTCGTTGTGACCGACAAGGTGTTTCGCGCATTGTCGATGGCGCAATTGTCTATCACGCCTACTTGCACAAACATGTACATGGCCGCCATTATGGTTTCGGTGTCGCTGGTCGCAAAACTTTCGTCTAAGGGCAGTGTCACGACTGTTGTCTCGCCGTCATTGAGCGTGTCGATAGCTTCGATTAATCCGGTGGCTTTGTTGCCTTTAATGTCGAAACTGGTTTCGTGCAGCAGTTTACGCATCATTTTGTGCCATGCAATCATGGCTTTGCCCCTCAAGTCGTTGCAAGGCATGGCGATATTGTACCCGCCAAACAGCGATTCGGGTAATGTGCGAGAGCTGTCGATGCCGTTTCCTTGGAGAAAATCGGCATAATCACTGGCTTTGAGCCACAGCGACGGCAGTGTGGTGTTGTTGCTCAAAGTGCAATTGCCATTCTCTTTGCAGTAGTTGCACAAGTGCGACATATATATGTCGTTGTCGATGGCGCAATTGACTCGTAGCAAGTCGTGTGCCATGTCGAAAACATCTACTTTAAACTCTGATGGCGATACTCCGCAATGGTGGCATAATTCTTCAAATTTGCCCATTGTAGTCCAGTGCCCTTTCAGTTCCAGCATAGGTTCGGGCAGCGAAGCAGCATTATCGTCGCGCAAGCGGCATAGGTCGATGTGGGGCAGCAACGTAGATACGACTGCAATTTTGCCATCGCGGCCGCATACGCTGGCGACTGCCATCAGTTGCTCAATCGAATCGGGGTAACATAGATTGACTGCAAAACGTATGTTGGGCTTCTCGAAACACAGTGGCATGTCCATTGGCGACAAGGCAATCGGGTATTTGTCGGCAGCGAAATCTTCGATGCGTTCAATAGGTAGGTCGTTTTCGTCATATTCCGATGTAAACATCGAGATGGCTTTAATCCCTGCCGAGCTAAGGTGTTGTTCAACCTCGCGATTGTTGTTGCGTATAGTGAATACCGTTCCGCCATGCTCATATCCTGTTGGTTTTTGCTCTAAATAGTTGTCGGGCATGGGAATGGTTGCCGCCATTGCCGTTATTCCGGTACGTGTCGCAAAGTTCTCGTTGATGCGCATCAGTGCGTCGGTGGTCTGGAATTCGCGCAGCATCAGTGGCAATTTGCATAGATAGTCGCATAGGAAATTCAGCTTTGACTGTTGTATTGCATCAAAATCATCGATGCTGCCTATGGCCGGAGTTTCGTTATCGCCGAATGCCGGAACACGTTCCACTGCGAATTGAACCTGGCATCGGTCGGCAATGCCGAGTGTCGCCGTTTTGACTGGTGATAAAGCTGACGGGGCTATGGCGGCCATTATATCGTAAGATATGTCGGAAGGCATGATTTGCGATATGGCGATGGCTGGTATTGCATAGTTGCCTGTTGCGGTGCGGAGTGCCATGTCGTGGAATGGGTCGAAATGCTGGCTCCATAACGAAATGGCATCGGCATCGTGTATGACGTATCTTGCCAAGTATATGTGTTGCCGTTCCAACGATGTGAATTTGCAAGCAATGCCAGTGTCGGCAAATAGGTGTGAAGGCACGCTCACCACTTGGCAGCATGAACTTTCTATGCCCGACAGAGCCAAACTGAACTCATCAGATGCCATTTTCGGCCCCAGGTGGCAGCAGTCAATCTTCATTTTTTGCAGCTCGCGGCACCTTAGCACTGCATTCTGCCCGGTCGCTGATGCCATTATTGTCAAGCCCGGTTGCAGCAATGCGGCTGCAGTGGCAATGATTATGCCTGCGCACGGGTCGTTGGTTTGGATGAGGATTGGCTGTCCATGCAGGGCGTGCGACAAAGCTGCCGTCGCGTCGCAATCGGCCTTGTCGTGCCTGAAAAGCAATGCGAGCATATAGTCGATGTTGCGCGTGATGTCTTTGTCGTATATGATATTCCGCTTGCAGGTATAAACCGTTTTGGGTGGGTTGGGAATGCGGTTTTTTGCCGAAAATGTGCCAAATATGCAGCCGTTTTTCACCGTCAATTGTGGCAGGGAATAACTTTTGCTGTCGCATCGAGCTATTGATGTCTCGATTACCAAATCGTATTTGCGGCGATAATGCTGTTTTTGCAGGCTTGTTGTAGGGGCGTATCCCAAGTGCAAGGGCGACGACACGTATTCTTGTGGCGAAACGATTTCGAGGCGGATTTGAGGCAAAGCCATTCGGCCGTATTCCGATGCCATGCCCGATAGGTTATTGAAGAGCTCTTCAAGGTCGCGCATGGCAAGTGCACCGCAAGGCACGTCGTGCTCGATGACAAGCACGTTCCAATATTGCGAATTTATGTCGAGCCGCCCCGATAACATGGCTTCGATAGCCACCTTGTGTATGCGGGCCACCTCGATGGGTGAGAATGCCATCTGGTTGATGACCGCATTTTTTGAGAGTCCGCGCGACAGGCATTGCAGCAATTCTTTGCCCAAGGCTTTTTCCATGTTGCTCTCGTATCTGAGCCTTGCCCCGCGGTGTATGCGGTGGGTGAGTCCGAAAAACACAGAGAAAGACTGTTCCACGTTTGGCGACGCCAATGTTGGCACTCCGCGGGTGACTATATTGTTGGCAACGGCCAGTAGTGGGTGTATGTCGTCGCAGACCTCCGAGGCGATATAAAACGGGCTGTAAACTTCAAAACTCGCCCATCGTGCCATCTGCTGCGCAGCTTTGGCATTCCCGTCAACGCAGTCGAGCATGTATGCCGCTCTCATATATGTGGGTGTGGGAAGCTGCTGCTTGAGCAACTCGGCGCACTTGTCGGCATCTACTGTAAAAGCAAAGATGGTTTCGCTGCCCGAGTTGTTGCGGCACATTTTGACATCACGGGCGGCTTCGCGCAAGTAATTGATGAATGCCGAGGCACGGCGGTTGCCTTGGAAATGGCATTTGCCGCAGCCTGCGACAATATTGGTACAATTGCTGTTGGCTGTGATGCGTGATGCAAGGCTCCTGAAGTCTATGCCCTCACGGTCAAACAAGTTATTGAATATGTGCAGCACTACACCGCTTGCGAAACGCAGGTTGTCGCTGATTACTTCTCCTACAGCCTTGTTGGCTGTCCTGACATCGCAGTTTGGGCAAGACTTTTTTACCACAGTTGCGGCTCTTTCCAAAGATGGCAGCGACGCCTCGACCAGTTTCACGGCTTTTATTCCCGATGTAGGGTATGCCTTGCCTATATAATCGTTAAGTGCTACAGTCGATACCCCTTGTCCGCAGTTCCAGTCTATTACATTGATTGGCTCGGAAAAATACTTTGGGTTTATTAGTCCGAAAGCGGCTTCGATGCACCCTGCTAAAGTGTCGATATTATTGGCAAGGTATAGGTTGAGTCGTTGCTCTTCGGCCGAAGCCACATTGCGCAGCTCTTCGGGCAAACCGTCATCCGACATTTGCCTTGCAATGTGTTTCAGCGTTTCCACCGAAATGTTATCTTCCTTGTCAATCAACGACTTGAACGTATCCATTAGAATAGGTTTGTTGGCTCATCGTCATCCTCTGTGGCGAGGCTGCATGGCACGATATTCAAAAGGTATAGATGTGCATATAATAGGACAAAAATAAACAAAAAGTTCTGTAATTGCAAGGTTTATGCGTTAATTGGTGTGTAGGCTGCCACGGTCGGAAACGTTGCGATTTGGCTGATGAGGTGGAATTTACTAATTTTGGGCGTAAATTATGTAATGTCATGAGATATTTCTGTATTCTGTTTATGGTAGCGATAGCTCTTGTGGGATGTTCATCGGGAAGCAATTCGGCGAAAAGCGAGAAGCAGCCCACAGTCGAAAATAGAGTGACCACAGTAGAATTTGATGCCGACTCGGCATACGCCTACGTTCAGGCACAGTGTGCCTTCGGCCCCCGAGTGCCGGGGAGCGAGGCGCATCGCTTGTGTGGCGATTACTTGTCGCAGAAGTTGCGCGAGCATGGCGCGGCTGTCATCGAGCAGCGTATGCAACTCGTGGCATTCGACGGCACACGGCTCGACTGCCGCAACATAGTAGGGGAGTACAATCCCGATGCACAACGGCGCATTTTGCTACTCGCGCACTGGGATTGCCGCCCGTGGGCCGATAACGACCCCGACCCTGCCCGCCGCAGCCAGCCTGTGATGGGGGCGAATGATGGGGCGAGCGGAGTGGCTGTGTTGCTCGAAGTGTCGCGCCAGCTCGCTTCCAGGCTGCCATCAATCGGTGTGGACATACTCTTTGTCGATGCCGAGGACTGGGGCGATTCGGGCGGTGGCAATGATGACACATGGGCATTGGGTACGCAATATTGGGTGGCCAATCCGCACCGGCCTGGCTACCGCCCGATGTATGGCATATTGCTCGACATGGTTGGTGCCAGTGGTGCAACGTTTGCGCGGGAGTATTTCTCGATGTACTATGCGCAGGGCATTGTTGATGAGGTGTGGCGTGTGGCAGCCGAGGCTGGCTATGACGATTATTTTATCGACGGCAGTGGCGGTGCGGTTACCGACGACCATGTTTTTGTCAACCGTGCCGGAATCCCGTGTATCGACATCATCGACCAGAAGAGCGACAATGGTACAGGTTTTTTCGAGCAGTGGCACACTACTGCCGACACACCCGACATGATTGACACTGCCACGCTCAAGGCGGTGGGGCAGACGGTGCTGAATGTGATTTACAATTTTAAATAATTCAAACTAACAATGAAATCTTATTTTTGTATAGCAATGGTTGGTTCTGCGATGTTGGCAACAAGTTGCTCGACAGGACAAGGGCGCGTGGATTATCCCGAAACGGCGCGCGACACGACTGTTGTCGATGATTATTTTGGCACTAAAGTGGCCGACCCATACCGCTGGCTTGAAAACGACACTTCGGCAGCCACCGAAGCATGGGTTAAGGCCGAGAATGCCGTCACCGACTCATATTTGGAGAAAATCCCATTCCGCGCGGCATTACGCGAACGCATGTCGCAGTTGTTCAACTATGAGAAAATGGGTGTTCCGTTCAAGCGCAACGGCAAGTATTACACATTCCGCAACACCGGGCTTCAA
>CALUMJ010000004.1 GCA_944321715.1 uncultured Muribaculaceae bacterium
AGGTGGTTTTGTGCTGTTGGATAGCTGCGGCAAGGTTTTGGTGGTTATAGTTTTATTACGTTCGGTGTGTTTAGGTTCGTGTAGTCGCTGCTCATGATTGCGCCGTTGGAATAGACGGTGCCGTTGATTTTGGTGGTGCCGTGCTGAGCGTGTATGTGGCCGAAAAGGTGAAGCCGTGGCTTTACGGCTGTGAGCCGCTTGAGTATTTCGGGGGTGCCGTAGTTGATGCCGTCGTCATAGTCGAGGATGCCAAGTGCTGGCGAATGGGTTACAAGGACGTCGGTGTCGGTGGGTATTTTTGATATGTTCCTTGCCTGCCGGTCGGTCACGCAATCTTGCAAGAACATGGGCACTCCATAGAACTTTATGCCGTCGATTTCCACCCCTGAGTTGCACAGGTAATGCACATTGGCATCGAGGCCGCTGATTGATGCGCCATACAGGCATTCGTCGTGGTTGCCGCAAATGAATATCTTGTGGCGGTATGGGAGGTCGCATAACCAGTCGAGGAAGTCGATGACTTCCTGCTCGGTTCCCACCATGCAGAAGTCGCCGGAGTGTACCACCACGTCGGCTTCGGGCAAATCCCAGAGCCGATGGTGACACCCGTGTGTGTCGGACAAGTGGAGGATTTTCATACGTCAAATTATTAATACGTCTTAGGATATGGCAAGGTTAATCCTGCTCCGAATTTAATGCTTTTAGATTGAAAACAGGGCTTATTTGATGAAAAAAGTTGTCAGTATGGTGGCGGTTTTGATTCTTTCGGTAGGATTTAGATGTGTTTATCTTGCTTTATACGAGGTTTGGTTTGCCGTTGATTGTGTGACTTGGAAAATGTGCGGAAAATGCAGGTAAAAAGTGACTTGGATGTCAAAGGGAGTCTAAAAACTTGTGTATGTGGCAAAAAAGTTGTTCCTTTGCAAGTCTTTTTGAAATACTATCATCACAATGATTGTAATAAGCAAAGTCAAAGAATTAGAGCGTACCGTCGATGCGTTGCGTGCAGAGGGCAAGTCGATAGGGCTTGTACCCACGATGGGTGCGTTGCATGAGGGGCATTTGTCGCTTGTAGGTCGATGCCGTAAAGAGAACGACGTAGTAGTAGTGAGCGTTTTTGTTAACCCCACTCAATTCAATAACAAAGAGGACTTGCGCACCTATCCGCGTACCGAAGAGGCCGACAAGGCTCTGCTCGATGCCGCCGGGTGCGACATTGTATTCATGCCCACGGTAGAAGAGGTATATCCAGAGCCCGACACTCGCGTGTTTGACCTCGGAGCAGTAGCCGAAGTGATGGAGGGTGCCATGCGCCCGGGTCATTTCAATGGCGTGGCACAAATCGTGAGCAAGCTGTTCATGATGGTGAAGCCCGACCGTGCTTATTTCGGCGAGAAAGATTTCCAACAAATAGCCGTGATAAGGCAGATGGTGAAGGCCGAAGGGTTCAAGTTGCAAATAGTGCCATGCCCGATTGTGCGTGAAGCCGACGGACTTGCCAAGAGCAGCCGCAACGTGCGCCTATCGGCTGAGGCACGTGCCGAAGCCCCGAAAATCTATGACACTCTGCGCCAGAGCCTTGACTATGCCGCAACCCACACCGTTGCTGAAACACAGCAATGGGTAATCGACACGATTAATTCGTTCCCCGGCATGGAGGTGGAATATTACCAGATAGTGGACGGAACGTCGCTCATGCCTGTGGATAACTGGGAAAGCAGTGATTACATAGTGGGCTGCGTGACTGTGTACTGCGGCGGAGTAAGGCTGATTGACAATATCGCTTATAAAACACCGACGCAATGCTGATACAAATCCTCAAATCGAAAATACACCGAGTTACCGTAACCGAGGCCAACCTTAACTATATCGGCAGCATTACCATCGACCAAGACCTGATTGACGCTGCAGGAATAGTGCCTGGTGAACGTGTTTTCATTGTTGACAACAATAATGGCGAGCGGTTAGACACATACGTCATTGCCGGCGAGCGAGGCTCGGGTGTAGTATGCTTGAACGGAGCGGCCGCACGAAAAGTGCAGCCAGGCGACATTGTGATTATAATGGCATACGCCATGGTGACTCCCGAGGAAGCCCGAGATTTCAAGCCGTCGATAATATTTCCCGAAACGGGAACAAACAGGCTGATTTGACAGAGATAACAACCTTACATACAATATATAGATGTTTGAAAATTTAAGCGAAAGACTTGAACGCTCATTCAAGATACTAAAAGGCGAAGGCAAGATAACAGAAATCAATGTGGCCGAAACGCTCAAAGATGTGCGCCGTGCCCTCATTGATGCCGATGTCAACTATAAGGTGGCAAAGCAGTTTGTCGATACTGTCAAGGCCAAGGCGATGGGGCAGAATGTCATCAATTCGTTGAAGCCGAAGGAATTGATGGTAAAGATTGTGCATGACGAGCTTACCCAGCTCATGGGAGGAGAACCAGCCGAATTCAAGATTGAAGGCAAGCCAGCCATCATTCTCATGTCGGGATTACAGGGTTCGGGTAAGACTACGTTCTCGGGCAAACTTGCGCGCAAGCTCAAGAGCGAGCGCGGCAAGCGACCCTTGCTCGTGGCTTGCGACGTATATCGTCCTGCTGCTATCGAACAGCTTAAAGTGCTTGCCAGCCAGATAGATGTGCCTGTATTCACCGAGGAAGGGTGCAACGACCCTGTGAAAATTGCCAAGGATGCCATCGAAGAGGCACGCAAGATGAATTATGACCTTGTGATTATCGATACCGCTGGTCGCCTTGCTGTGGATGAGAAGATGATGGACGAAATTGCGGCAATTAAAAAGACTGTAAATCCGACCGAAACATTGTTTGTGGTTGATGCAATGACTGGTCAAGATGCCGTTAACACAGCCAAGGAATTTAACGACCGCTTAGATTTTGACGGAGTTGTCCTCACCAAACTCGATGGTGACACCCGTGGCGGTGCGGCACTCTCGATTCGCACTGTAGTCGATAAGCCCATCAAGTTTGTTGGTACTGGCGAGAAGCTCGAAGCCATCGACCCGTTCCGTCCGTCGGGTATGGCCGACCGCATATTGGGCATGGGCGACATTGTGTCGTTTGTGGAACGTATGCAGCAAAACTACGACGAGGAAGAGGCTCGCAAGTTGCAGGCAAAGATTGCAAAAAACAAGTTTGACTTCAACGACTTTATGAGCCAGATAGCCCAAATCAAGAAGATGGGTAACCTGAAGGATTTGGCATCGATGATACCTGGCGTAGGAAAAGCAATCAAAGACATAGAAATCGGAGATGACGCCTTCAAAGGCATCGAGGCAATCATACAGTCGATGACTCCATACGAGCGCGAGCATCCCGAAATCATCAATGGCAGTCGTCGCCAACGCATAGCAAAGGGTAGCGGAACTTCGCTGCAAGAGGTGAACAGATTGCTTAAGCAATTTGAAGAAACGCGTAAGATGATGCGCATGGCAACCACGATGAACCCATTGAAAGCAATGCGCAGCATGAAGAAGAAACGCCGTTGATTGCGGAGTTAGTTTTTTAATCAATGATATAAAGTGGAATTGTGTTATGATGCGCAGTTCCACTTTTTTGATGTTTTCGTTGTGAGTAGTTTGTAAGCGGTTATATGGCTTTATATACAATCAAAGGAGATTAGATTTTTTTTGATAAAAAATTTTATTGCTGTCCGATAAAAAATAAGACTCGACTACTGAATACACAATGGTCGAGCGATACTCTTTTATATTTAATCGAGTTTATCGGACAGCAATGATTTCTTCGACAAAGTTATGAAATTTTTGATATGAGCAATGGTAGATTGGTTGTACGTGGCATTTTGTTATGACTTCTTTCGCTTTGGACTGTCATATAGTGGCAAGATGTGTAAAAATTAGCGAAATGACAATTTTTGTTTGCAAGATTTAAAAAATGCTATTACTTTTGATGCTGAAATCACAGTTCTGAAAAACTGTGCAAACTATTGAGTTCATGTAAAAGTAATCTTTTGTTGCCTGTATGAGATGGATGCCGGTAAATGTATCATATCTTCGGGCAAGATTCTTTAATAAAAAGTCAGGTTAATGTATCGACTATTATATCTTATCCTTGCTTATGCCTTGGCTGCCGTGGCAGTGTCGTGCATAGACGGTCAACGCAGCGATGCTGAAGATGAGCAGCGCGGCGGCGGGGGGCTGAAGTCGGACACGTTGCCCCAAGGGCAGCGGCAATTGCTGCATGGCGGTATGAGCGATACCATATATGAGGTGGTCACAACGGTGTTTGCAGCAAAAGAAGAAAATGACAGCATTGTCAAGGCCGGCAAGCCCGATTATGACCGTGAATACAGCGCATTTCCCAATGAGGACACTTGCATGTATGACACTACGGGCAAGGTGAGCTTCGTCAGTGGTATCGCCGATGGCATAGGGTATAGGTATGAATATAGCTACGAGGGTAAGAAAGTGGCCGAGGAGAAATATTACCAAAACGGAGAATTGTTTTATGACCGCCGGTACATTTATGAACACGGGCAGCGAATCAACACGGTGGAGGAGCTGTATATTTGTGGCGAAAAGACAATCAACGAGTATCCAGTCGATACACTTAAAGTGCGATACAAGGGTGGTTACCGCATAGAGTATGGCGACACACCTAATGATTATTGCATAACCGACCAGCGTGGCAACGTAGTCAAAGAGTCGTCGTACAGCGAGATGGACGACTACAGCAGTGTAATAGAATATACCTACAACGAGCGAGGTTGGCGCATAAGCCTAAACTATGACGGTGAATATTTGTACACATACGACTACACCAATATCGATGCGCATGGCAATTGGATTCGCGCTGTGATACGCTGCAATGGCAGTCCTTACGGCATAGTGGAACGCACCATTTCGTATTATTAATGCACAACTATAACGATAAATGGGTATTGAAAGATTGCAGTCCTTGTCTGACGAGGTTTTGGACGAATTGCTTGCGTTGTGGGAAAAGTCGGTACGCACCACGCATCATTTCTTGAAAGAGGAAGACATTGAATATTTTAAGCCTTTAATACGTAACCAGTATTTCGGGTCTGTCAGGCTTTTTGTGATGCGCAACGCTGGTGGGAAAATCGCAGCATTTATGGGATTAAGTGATGATATGCTGGAAATGCTGTTTGTTTTGCCCGAGGAGCAAGGGAAAGGCTATGGCAAAGCACTCGTTGATTATGCAATCAACCAATGCGATATTTATAAAGTTGACGTTAACGAAGATAACGAGCAGGCCTACAAATTTTATTTGCACATGGGATATAGGGTTGTAGGACGGGATGAATGCGATACTTCGGGCAAGCCGTTCCCTATACTGCATTTGCAGCAACCGAGCCTTTAAGCAGGTTCCAATATATTAAGTTCATGAGATTGGCGACATCTGTTTAACGTTACAAATTGTTAAGGCAATATTTTATCTTGTCCATTAACCACCTGTCATAATTCATTGCCTCGATTTCACGGAATTGGGCTTCTAATTCGGGGGTGTTAAATTGTTCTGGGTGCTGAGAGTGTGCAACCCTCAAAATATGCCATTGTCGCCAACGTGCAAACACATTTCCACCAAACTGGTTAATCCACAGCGGAGTATCTTCGTCGATGCAGTTGCCGGTCAATTCAAGAAAATCGGCAATCACTTTGTTAAAGCGTTTGTAAAATTCGTCGTATGTGATTTGCCTATTGTAAGTTAGGTTCAGTATATTACGGGCTTCATTTTCCACATCGGTAAATTTCGTTTTCTTTTTTCTCCGAAACTTGCCGAATAGGTCATTTAGATAATCGTAGCTCATACCCCGTCAGAAATTTGTCGTGAGATTATGTCAGGCCTCCAGTTCGGCAAGTATTTTTTTCAATTCCTCGTCGGTGGTTTGCAGTTTGGCCTTGCAAAATTTCAGTAATTTCAGCGAGCGAGAAGTCAGAGCCGACAAGTTGTCGATGCTGCAGGAGTCACTTTGCATTTCGCGCACGATTTTTTCGAGTTCGGCAATCGCGTTTGAGTAGGTCATTGTTTCGTTGTTATTTTCCATTTTCTTGAGAGTCGTTTGTTTGTGTTATAGTTGATATTATAGAGCCATTTGCGAGTGTTGTGGTAATGTTGTCGCCAGGGTGCAGGGTGGCAACGTCGCTCACGGCGCGGCCGTTGACGGTGGTGATAGAGTATCCTCGGCGCAGTGTGTTTTGCGGCGACAATATTTCCACTTTCTCGTATATTGC
The DNA here is from genome assembly GCA_944321715.1 of uncultured Muribaculaceae bacterium. GTDB lineage: Bacteria > Bacteroidota > Bacteroidia > Bacteroidales > Muribaculaceae > Avimuribaculum. Next base: position 6,244 of record CALUMJ010000004.1, read on the forward strand.
TTTCAGTTTCAATTTTTCACGTGTTATTGCCAATTCTTTGGCTTGCTTTATGATGGCGCATAAAGCCTTGAGTCGCTCGTTAGCCGTGGCTATGCGTCCGCCAGTGGCAGTTGGTATCATTTCCACCATGTGTGAGAGCTTTATGCGGTTATATTCGAGCCTTGAAGCTACTATGGTGGGAATGTTGCCCGAGAAATAGCTCAATTGTTGTGCTGCAGCGGCGAGGTATTGTCGCACTGTGTCGGCAATGCGCGTGGTGAGCGTGTCGATGAGGTTGAGTGCTTCCACGCCTTTTGATATTAGCCATTCGGCGGCGGCTGTCGGTGTCTTGACGTGTATTGCGGCAACGTAGTCGAGCACAGTCACATCGCGGTCGTGGCCTATGCCGACGATTACCGGCAGCGGAAATTGCGCTACATTGGCAGCAAGGTTGTAATCGTCAAATGAGTTCAGGTCGCTTGTCGAACCGCCACCACGAATAATCACTACGCAGTCGAAAAGGTGGCAGTTGGCAGCAATGCGTTCGAGAGCGGCAATTATGCTTGGCGACGTGTTGGTTCCCTGCATGATGGCAGGGAACAGGCATGTGTAGAATTGCAGGCCGTAGGAATTGTGGTGCAACTGGTTGATGAAATCGCCATATCCTGCGGCACCTGCAGCCGATACGACAGCTATGCGTTGCGGCACAGACGGCATTGGCAGGCCTCGGTTCATGTCGATAACTCCCTCTTTTTGCAAGCGAGCGAGAATTTCTCGCCTGAGCCGTTCCATGTCGCCGATGGTGTAGGATGGGTCGATGTCGGAGATAATCACCGACAGGCCATATTGTTCGTGGTAGTTCACGCTGGCTTCTACCATGACTTTCAACCCGCTTTTAAGGTCCTGCCCTGTGACGGCCAAGAATTTGCTGCGCAGGTATTGCACTCGTCCCGACCATATAATGCCTCTCACTTTTGCGACAGTTGCACCGGCGGCATTTTTCTCTACAAGTTCCAAGTAGCAGTGTCCGCCACGTATTGCCACATCGCTCAGGTCGGCAATAATCCAACAGTTTTGCACCGAACTGTCGTTTAGCAGACGTTTGATGCGGTTGTTAAATTCGCGCAAAGTGATGCCCTTGGCATCGTTAGTCGTTAATGTAGGTTGTGTCATTCTGTGCGATTAAAAGTTGCTGTACCTCGCCGGTGGCTGTTGTTGTTTTCTTTAGAGTTGGGTTTGCTTGGTGGAGCATCGTTCCGTGATGGGGGCTGGGCATCGTGCCTTGACGGTGTTTCATGCCGTTGAGGGGCTTCATGCCGAGGTGGTGGCGGAGCTTCGTGCCTTGGCGGTGTTTCATGCCGTTGAGGTGCTTCATGCCGAGGTGGTGGCGGAGCTTCGTGCCTTGGCGGCGGAGGTGGTGCAGGCTGGTCGGCCATGAGCGCGCATGAGTTGCAGCACATGGCAGTTATTGCCGATGCGATTAATATCGTGTTAATACGTTTCATTATAGCCGGTATTATTTCCGTAAAGGTAATACAAAAAAGCGAATATTGCGCAAATTGCAGAAATAAGGCGGTCGTAAAATTAAGCAGGCTCTTAAATGTGCAAATTGGGAGGATAAAAAAATGTTGGCTTGATTCACATCAGGCCAACACCTACACATATGTTATCCAATTACATCTATCAAATTTTGAGTGAGAAACTACTTTGTACTTTGCATGTATGTCATTTCATAGGTATGACAAAAGGTGTGTCGTGTTTTACCAATCCTAACGACAAAAAAATTGCAAATTCACAGAAAAAAATATCGTATTTGTGGCAATGCGCTTGTTACTCAGCTGTTTATTGCAGAAGCTAAATTGTGCTTGAGGTTTAGACGGTTTGCAGGGTGTAAGAAAAAAATGTACCTTTGCCGAGGTGTTTGCCCTCGTTGTACCTGTAACCTTGATTTGCAGGTTTGTAAATTGAGGCAAGTGTTATACTTAGTATAAAAAATGTAGCGCAAGATGGTAAAATACGACATGTAAATTGTCTTATTTATGAAAGACGCAGTAAAATGGAGCGACATAGTGGACGGTCGTGAAGATGCCTTCACGGGGCTGTATGAGTCGTATAGCGATTTGCTATATGGCTACGGCATGAAAATCGTTCAGGACGAGGATGTGGTCATGGATGCCATTCAGTCGCTGTTCATGAACATATTCACCAAGCGTCGCCACTTGTCGGAACCGGCCTCGATAGCCGCTTACCTGTGCCGTTCGTTGAAAAACATATTGCTCAACGAGTTGCAAAGTGCGGCAGTGCGCAATATGCGGCCATTGGACGAGAACTTGAGCGATGGTTATGATTTCGACTTGGAACTCGATGCCGAGAATGCAATGATAGCCAGTGAGGGCGAGCGGGAGCGTTTCGCCATTTTCCAGGCCGAATTGGGCAAGTTGAGCCACCAACAGCGTGAAATGCTTTACCTGCGCTATTACAAGGGGCTTGAAGTTGATGAGATTGCCGAAATATTGGCTGTGAGTAAGCGGACGGTGTATAACACCACCAACAATGCGCTCACACGGCTGCGCGAGAATCAAGTGTTGGCACGCTACTTTGGCGAGGCGGCATTGCTGTATATGTTAAGTATAGGAAAATTGTATATTTTATAGTTGCTAACAGCTAACGCATTATGGACGAAACGCGACGAATCGACATTACCCATTTCCCGCTAAAGCATGAGGTATTCGTGCGCAAGCAGGAGCTTGGCGAGAGGCTGGTCCGGCTCAGGTATGAGGCTCGTGGTGCTGCCAAGCATCGTCACAGGGTGGTTGCCGCTTTTGTGTCGTGTGCCGTAGCTGCTGCAGTGCTGTTTGTCGTGTTTGCTTTGCGCGTTTCGACTATCGTGGGCGGAGGTTCTGTCACGCTGCCGTGTGGGTCGGTCGTTGCTGTCGGTCAAGGCGGCGAGGTCAAGTATATGCCATTTTTGTGGCACATAGGCCACAGGGAGGTGGAGTTGGCAACAGGTTCGGCACGTTTCTCGGTGATGCCGGGAGATGGGCGTTTTTCGGTAAAGACGAAATTTGGCTGTGTGTCGGTGCTTGGTACAGAATTTGAAATCTTGCAGGAAGATGAAGTTACAACCACAGTGCGCTGTTTCAGGGGGAAAGTGGCTGTAGAAGTAGATGATGCCGTTCCGGTGGAAGTAGAGGCTGGCGAAGAAACCGTGGTGACCGACAACGTAGTGGCTCCTGTGCGGGCATTAACGGATGACGACAATGGCAAAGCCAACGATGATAATGATAAGGCCGAAGTAATCACGTATGACAATGCACCGCTTGCAACCGTTGTCGAGGAGATGGAGAAACGTTTCGGGATAAAAATCGAAGGCAAGCAATTGTGCGTGGGCATCACTTATTCGGGCATATTTTATGCTGGCGACAAGGACTTGACGCTAAAAGTGGTGTTCGGGGCATGCGGCTTGGATTACACGGTCGATGATGATAAAGTGACCTTAGGAAAAAGCAAGTAGTATGAAAAAACTATTATATGTGGTATTTATGGTGTTGCTGTCGGGCATGAATGCTGCGGCAGCAATTTCTTTGTCCGAAGCCTTGCAGCAGATTGCACAGCAGCACGATGTCGTTGTTTCCTACAGCCCCTCGTTGATTGCAGGTGTCGAAGTGAATGCAGTGCCTGTGTGTGGCAGTGCAGGTGAATCCCTGCAGCAACTACTCGTAGAAACCGATTTCGTATGCGTGGAGGCAGCCGAGGGGTGCTTTTTTTTGAAAATGGACAAGCAGAAAGCGCTTGAGCGTAAAAAACGGGCAGAAGAAGCCGAATCGGCGGCACGTGCAAGGATTGAGGCATATTGTCGTCGTAAAGAGGCCAAAGAAAGTGCTGTTTGTGGCGCGTTGCTCATGCCCTCGATGCCAGTCGCTCCCCGATGTGAGGTCGAGGCTCATGCTTCACAAGGCGCAATCCTGCATGGTGACAGGGAGGGAAAGCGGCATTTCCAATTGAAGACCAATCTCTTGTTGCTTGCCACCACGTCGGCCAATGTGGCATTTGAAGTGGCAGTAGGGCGGCATTTATCGTTGGAATTGCCTGTAAGTGCCAGTTTCTGGACTATCGGCGGTGCCAAGTTGCATCATTTGGCACTATTTCCTACCGTGAAGTATTGGCTTAACAGTGAGCCGTTTGGTAGCGATTATATCGGTGCATATCTTGGATATGTGGATTATGATATTGGCAATATCGCATTGCTTGGCGGCAATTTTGAAAACCGTTACTATGATGGGAAGGTGTTTTCTGCTGGATTGGTTTATGGGCATCGTTTCAAGTTGAGCGACAGGTTTGCGCTCGAAGCCGAAGTGGGCATGGGATATGTCTATACTCATAGCCATTATGTGCCAGTCGAGAGGAAAACATTGGATGGTGTTACTGTAGTCAACAAGCACAAATTGAGCCTTACGCGCCTTGCACTGAATGTGTGCTATGCTTTCTAAATTGACAATTGACAATTGACAATTGAACAACGTTTTTAGTTGGGAATATTTTGTTGGATTGTGAAAAATACTGTATTTTTGATTTAGGAATATGCTCTTTTGCTCTTGCCCGGGAGGGCGGCTTGCATGGCAAGTATGCCCCACGACGGCGAATGATGCCGAGGTGAGCATGAAATAATTCAATTTTAACATGAATTACTTAATGTATTGAAGAATTGAAAATCAAACGTATAGGAAAAATATTGCTGTGGACTTTGTGCATATTGGTGGGGATTTTGATTTTAATCCCGGCATTGCTGTATGTGCCGTTTGTCCAAGATACAATAAAAAACATTGCTGTCGGGCAAGTGTCGCAGGCGACAGGCTGGCAAGTCGAGGTGGGGTTGGTGCGTTTGCAGTATCCACTCAAATTGAGGGTTGATGACGTAAACATAATCGACCATGGCGACACCATCATAGCTGCCGGCAGCCTTGTGACAGGCGTGCAATTCAAGCCGTTGCTGCATGGCAAGGTGAAAGTGCGTGGCGTGAGGCTTGAGAATGCCAAGTATGTTATGGCGAGTGCCGACTCGTCCATGTTCCTTGTCGCTCGCATGGCACTTGTCGATATTGCAGATGTTGACTATGACCTTGTGGAGGGCAATCTCGACGTAGCAAGTGCATTGGTGAGCGGGGGCAATATAAATCTCGATTTATATAACGACAAGGCGCAACCTGCGCCGCCCGACACTTCGGCGGCATCGCCGTTCAAAATCTCAGTCGGGAATGTGACTCTTGAAGATATTCGCTACACCATGGCGATGTTGCCAACTATCGACAGCCTCGGCGTGGTGATTGGCGGAGCATCGCTCGACAGTGCCATTATCGACCTTGGGAAGCAAAAAATCGAAGCAATGACGCTGGCCGTTGACAGCTTGCATGGCGCTTACTTCACGCCGTCGCTGGCATATATGGCAGCTCACCCAGTCGATAGCGTGGCTGTGACGGAGGCCGACACTATGTCACAGTCGGCTCCGTGGGAGATACGTTGTGCAGCTGTCAGGCTCACAAGGTCGGGAGGCGTATATGCTGCCAGAGGGGTCAGGCCTGTCGAAGGGCTCGACATGAATTACTTGCAAGTGAACAACGTGAATATAGCCATTGACAGCCTGTATAATTGCGGAACGACAATAAAAGTGCCGATAAAACAGTTTGAAATGGAAGAACGCAGCGGGCTGAAATTATCGGAAATGAGTGGCACGTTTGCTATGGACGACAATGGCATTGAGCTTGACAGGTTGCATATTGCCACATTGTTGTCGCGATTGGATGCCGACGGGCGTGTCAGCAATGGTTTCCTTGCCGGCGACCCCGATGGAGGTGTGGAACTTGAACTTGAAGCCAGCGTGGGGCTTGCCGAGGTGGAACGGGCTATGCCAGCATTGCGCCCCATGTTGTCGATGATACCGCAATTCCGCCCAGTCGAAGTCGCAATCGGCATAGGTGGCACAGTGGGCAAATTGTCCATCGGCGAATGCCGGATGTCGTTGCCACGATATGCGTCGGTGTCGGTTGCTGGCAATGTTGAAAATCCCATGTCGGTCGATGACTTGGCTTTAGATGTGGCTTTGCAGGGGCAGTTTGACAACATTAATTTCATAAAACCTACCATGCTTGAGGCGGCCCAGCAAGAAATGGTGTATTTCCCGCCGCTGACGCTCGATGGACGTGTTAAGATGCGTGGCGAGGATATAAAAGGCGCATTGTCGCTTGCACTGCCATCGGGCAGAATGGCTCTCGATGCCGATTGGGCAGGACGCACTACCGATTATGACCTTGCGCTGCAGGTCGATTCGTTGCCACTGAAAGCGTTGCTGCCGCTTAGCGACTTTGGACTGCTGACGGCACAAGTCGATGTCAGGGGGCATGGGGTTGATGTGTTTGACAAAAACACGGCGATAGATGCTTCGGTGACAGTGGAGAATTTTGAAATGGGCGGTGTGGATTACAACTTGCAGGCCACCCCACGTCTGCACGACGGGAAATTCAGCATAAACATGCTTACCGACAACGAAGCTGTCGCCCTATCGCTCAAAGCCAGTGGGTCGCTCACGCCCGATGTGTATGATGTGAATATGACGGCCGATATAAGCCATATCGACTTGCAACGCATGGGTATGTCAAGTGCGGTGTTACGAGGTAATGCCGCTATAGCCTGCAATGGCATGGTTGACTTGGCTACTTCCACATACGACGGTACGTTTGGCATAAAGAACCTTGGGCTTACAATGGACGAGGATTACTACTATGCCGATGCAATCGACATCGATTTTGAAAGTGATTCCACGCACACCAAGGGGAGCATTGTGAATGGCGATATGCAATTGTCGCTCAATTCGCCGTGCTGCTTAGACACTTTGCTCGACCGTTTCGCCCGTAGTAGCGAGGTGGCAATGTCGCAATTCGAGAAAATGGTTATCGATGCCGACACGTTGCGTGATATTATGCCGCAATTTGACTGTGGCATACGCGTGGGAAAGAAGAATATTGCAAGCCAACTGCTCGAAAGCAGCGGTGTGAAATTTGACGATATGCGTTTCAATGTCACCAAGGATAGCACATTCCGCATGACCGGCGACATAGATATGCTCACGGCAAGCGGACTGACTATTGACACTGTGCGCATGTATGCTACCGAGCGCAACCGCCGCATAAATTACCTGTTGCATGCCGCCAACCGTGACAACCGCAATGGTTCGGGCATAGCGTCGGCCGGCTTATTGGGAATTGTGGCAGGCAACCGGGCCACTGTGCTGCTCAGGCAATATGATTTCAACGACAGCATCGGTTTCCGTTTCGGCATCGATGCCACTATGGATACAAGCAAAGTGTTGTTGAAATTGATACCCGAAACACCCATCATAGGCTATAAACGCTGGTTGATAAACAAGGACAATCACATCTCGTATAACTACTTGGACCGCCATTTCGATGCCAATTTGCGCTTGCAGTGCGATTCGAGCGTGGTGGCACTCACGACGCAGCATGTGGAAGGTGCGGGCAGCGAAGGCGAACAAGAAGACATATTGCTCGACATATCGAAAGTGCAAATAAGCGACTGGCTCACCTTCTCGCCATTTGCACCACCCATAAAAGGTGAATTGGGAGTAACGCTCAAGGTCAAGTTTGACGGTGACAACTTGTGGGGCGATGGTGTCGTCAACCTCAATGATTTTTATTTCGACAAGAAGCGTGTTGGCGATTTCACCATCAATTCGTTGATTGACCTCGACCCGCAGACGGGAGGTACCAACATTTCGGCTGCCCTTGAAGTTGACCATCGGCAGGCACTGATTGTGTATGGCGCATTGAACGATACAGCATCGGTCAACCCATACGATATGTGGGTTGAACTCGACCGTTTCCCGTTGTCGATAGCCAATCCATTCATGCCGCCCAATTTGCTCAGGACATCGGGTTACCTTAATGGAATGATGGCGGTTTCGGGCAGCCAAGGACAACCGACGCTTAACGGCTATTTGCAATGCGACTCGACGTATATCAGTGTGCCTGTATTCAGCACCAACATCAACTTGCCAAGCACACAAATTCCGATTGATTCGAGCGTGATAAAATTTGACAACTATTCCATAAAGATGCTTAACGACAATCCGCTGGTTGTCAATGGTTCTGTCAATCTGGCTGATTTCGGGGCAATGGGAATTGACCTTGCGCTCCGAGGGCAGAATGTACAATTTGTCAACAGCAAGCAGTCAAAGAATGTCGAGCTGTTTGGTCGAGGCTTTGCCAATCTTGATGCCACGGTGCGTGGCTCGGCGAGCGACCTCGACGTTGATGCTACGGTGTCGGTCTTGTCGGGAACAAACATAACGTATGTCATGCCCACCGACGTGAACACGCTCACGCAGCAGAATAGCGAAGAATTGGTGACTTTTGTGCAGTTCAGCGACTCGACGACATACGTCAAGGCCGACTCGTTGAAGACTCCCACGACAAGCAACATGAACCTTGCTGCAAGGCTCAACATAATGCAGGGGTCGCGTGTGAATGTGTTTTTGTCGAGCAATGGCTCGGACCGTGCCGAGATTGAAGGCAGTGGCAACCTGACGTTTGCCCTCAACCAGCTTGGCGACATGACACTCACAGGGCGTTACACCATCAGCAATGGCTTCGTGCGTTATAATCCGCCACTCATTTCGCAAGTGTTGTTTAACTTGCAGGAGGGCAGCTATGTGCAGTTCAATGGTGAGATTATGAATCCGGTACTCAACCTTACCGCCGTGCAGACCACCAAAGCCAACGTGACACAGGAGGGACAGGATTCGCGCCTTATCGACTTCCTCATCTCGCTGTCGGTGACCAATACGCTTAGCAACATGGACGTGAAATTCGACCTATCGACCACGGGCGACGTGACTGTGCAGAACGAGCTTCAATCCATGTCGGAAACACAGCGTAGTGCGCAAGCGATGAATTTGTTGCTGTATGGCACTTACACTGGGCCAAGCACGTCGGCATCGAGCAACCTTGCCAGCAACCAGCTTTATTCGTTCTTGCAATCTAAGCTGAACTCATGGGCTGCCAACAATATAAAAGGCGTTGACTTGTCGTTTGGCATCGACCAGTATGACCAGACGGTGAATGGGGTCACATCATCGACTATGCGTTACAGCTATCAGGTGTCGAAGTCGCTTTTCAACGACCGTTTCAAGATTGTGGTTGGTGGCAATTACAGTCCCGACATGACGGGCGACGATGAAATAGCACAAAGCTTGTTCAACGACGTGTCGCTCGAATATGCCCTCACGGCAAACGGCAGCATGTATGTGAGGCTGTTTAACAAGACGGGATATGAAAGTATCCTCGAAGGCGAGGTGACGCAGACGGGTGTAGGCTTTGTAATCAGCCGCAAGTTGCCCAAGTTGAAATATCTTTTCAACTTCGGCCGTCGTCGCAACAAAGACGCCGCCGTCGCCACCAAGGAAGATGAAGAAAATGATTCTACACAAACCGAAGTGAAGCAATGATGAGGCATTACAATTTATCACATATTGCCGTGGTAGCAGCAATTGCCACGATATTGCTGACGATGATGGGTAGTTGCTCTACCACAAGCCGGCTTGCCGACGATGAGGTGCTTTACACCGGAGTGAAGCATATAACTTATAACGCGCCCGAGGGTGAAGAAATAATAAGCGACGTGAAGGACCAGGTGTTCACCACTATCAACGTGAAGCCCAACAATAGCCTTTATTCGCCCTACATTCGGCATCCGTTCCCCATTGGATTGTGGGTGTATAACCACTGGGATAATACTGCCACCAAGGGATTCAAACACTGGATTTACGAGAAACTCGTTGCCGAGCCTGTGTTGATTTCCGACGTGCGCCCGGCATTGCGCGTGGAGATGATTAACACCACGCTCGAAAACAATGGTTATTTCGGTTCAAGAGCTTCATACGAGCTGCAATATGACAAGAAAAATCCCAAGAAGGCGCGCATCAATTACACGATTAACCTAACTACACCTCGCTTGCTGGGGCGTGTTATGTACACTGGCGGCAGTTCCGCCGTGGAGCAATTCATCGATTCGTTGGCGCGCCGCTCGCACTACTTGCACGTGGGCAGCCGCTACTGCACCGACTCGCTCGAAGCCGTGCGCATCAATATCACCAACCGGCTGCGCAACAGGGGGTATTACTTCTTCCGTCCCGAGTATATCGAGTATCTTGCCGACAGCACAGCCATTCCCGACAGCGTGGTGGTGAAGATGAAACTTGCCGACAACATGCCAGCGGCCGCCAAGGTAAAATACCGCATAGGCAATGTGGTAACGATAGTGAAGGATTTTCATGGGCAAGGCACGCCCGACACTATCGAAACGCGCCGTGGCAGGGTCATAAAATACATGCCTTTGAAATTAAAAGATGACTTGATACCATCGTGTCTGACATTGCGCAAAGGCCGGACGTTCTCGGTGCGGACCATAGAGCAGACGCAGGACAACTTGTCGCGCATGGGCATATTCAGCAGCGTCGCCATTAATACCACGCCGATTGATTCGGTCAAAAGCGACTCAATCGATGTGAAGATTGAATGTGTGCTCGACATGCCTCTTGAGGCAAAATTTGAGATACAGGCAGCTTCTAAGTCCAATAGTTACATAGGTCCGGCGGCTGTGTTCGGATTGACGCACAAGAATATATTCGGCGGTGGCGAACAACTGACGAGCCAGATAAACGGGTCGTATGAGTGGATGACTGGCAGCGGACGGGGGAGCCGCCTTAACAGCTACGAGGTAGGGCTGAATTTTACTCTTGCATTCCCTCGCCTGATTGCTCCTAAGTTTATCGACCGCAGTCGCCGCTACATCAATTGGACAAAGGTCAACCTGTCGGCCGACTTGCTCAATCGCCCGAGTTATTTCAAGATGGTGCAGCTATCGACCGGTTTCGTGTGGGAGTGGCATGCCAATAGGTTTTCGTCCAGCTCATTTACGCCGTTCAAGTTGTCATATACCAAATTGTTGAGCCACACTGCCGAATTTGATTCTATAATCTCGCAAAACCGTGCGGTGGAAAATAGTTTCAGCGACCAGTTCATACCGATGATGAGCTACACCTATACCTACGACCGTGCCATCGACCGGCGCAATAGCATCAATTTCACGTTCACGGTGTCGGAGGCGGGTAACATCTTTTCGGGTATATGGGCTCTTGCCGGGCAGCATGGCGGCGAGGGAAGCAAGGAGTTGTTTGGCACGCCGTTCTCGCAGTTTGTCAAGGCTCAAGCACAATTGATATATACGCGCAAGATGCGCATGGGGCATTCGATAGTGACGCGTGCGTTCATCGGTGCCGAACATGCCTACGGCAATTCGGCCGAAGTGCCATACGCCGAGCAATTCTACATCGGCGGAGCCAATTCCATAAGGGCTTTTGCCGTGCGTTCGGTGGGTCCAGGAAGTTACCATTCCGATGGTACGGCCAATGGCTATTACGACCAGACTGGTACGTTCAAGATTGAACTCAATGCCGAATACCGCTTCCCAATCCTTGGGTTTCTGCATGGCGCGTTGTTTGTCGATGCTGGCAATGTGTGGCTGTTGCAAGACGACGAATTGCGGCCCGGGGCGAAGTTGACTGCCGCCAATTTCCTTGACGATATAGCACTTGGCACTGGACTTGGGTTGCGCTTCGACATGGAAGTGCTTGTGCTTCGTGCCGACCTCGGCATAGGTATCCACGCTCCATACGACACTGGGCGCAGTGGTTACTACAACATGCCATCGTTCAAAGACAGCCTTGCGTTCCACCTTGCCATAGGCTATCCATTTTAGGGTATTGAACGTGTTGTGTGGGGCATGGTAAAAAATGGAGTTGTGAAAAAACTATATTTTATTTAATTTTGCCTATTCGATTTATATTCCTTTGGGAATGTGAAACGTGACATTTTTACTTGAGAGCCAGATTGCTTTGTGCAAAGAGGCTTTAATATGCACCCACATAAACCGATAATGCCGCATAATCGTCAGTTATATATTTACATTTGGCAGTGTTTGATGTCCATTGTAGTTGCCGTGTCGCTGCAAAGTTGTGGTGGCAGGACGGCCAATTCCGAATTGCTTGACTATCTTGATGAGGCGATTGACCGCAGTGAAGCATACGACGAGGCCAAAATAAGCCGAATTGACAGTTTACGCTATTTACTCTCGGTGGTCGATACGCCCGAGGGACAATTTGAGTTGAACCGTCAGTTATTCTTGGAGTATGAGTCGTTTGTGTGCGACTCGGCTATGCACTATATAAACGCTAACATTGATTATGCGCGTAGTGCTGGTGACAATGGAAAACTCATGATGTCGCTGGTGGAGAAAGCCGACTTGGTGGCAAAGGCAGGAATTTTCACCGAGGCCTTGAATATATTGTCGAAGATAGATGCCAAGACTCTGCCCGATAGCCTTAAGGATAATTATTACCAAATATGCGGGACTACCTATCAGTATATGAATGAATATGCCGAAGGGAGCGAGTATGTCGATGCATATAATATCAAGATTGCCGCTTATCGCGACTCGGTGCTGAGCATGTCCACTGCCGACCCATTTATTTATGACACTGAATATGGGTCGTGGTTGATAGGTCAGGGTAAACTTGACGAGGCGATTGTGTTTTTCACCGACAAGTTGGATAATTACCAGTTTGGCACGCGTGAATATTCGGTCGTGGCTTCGTTGCTGGCCTATGTCTATCAATTGAGCGACAGCGAGCAATATGAACACTTCTTGGTGCTGAGTGCGATTTCCGACATCCAAGGGTCGGTAAAGGAAAACCTTGCATTGAGGTCGCTTGCCGAGTTACGGTTTGAAAATGGCGATGTGCCCCATGCCTACCATTATCTGAAGAAAAGCATGGAAGATGCCAATTATTTTTCAGCCCGAATGCGCAAAAACCAGTCGGCAAATGCGCTGCCGCTGGTAATCCAGTCGTATGAAGCGTTGCAGAAGCAGATGCAATCGCAGCTGAAGACATACATAATCGTAATCGGTGCGCTGGCTGTCGGGCTTATTGTGGCTGTGCTGTTCATTGTAAAGCAATTGCGCACGGTGTCGCGCAGCTTGCGCTATGTGTCGGTGACGAAAGACAAGTTGCTGAAACTGAACGAGGAATTGCAACAGGCAAATGCAACCCTCAAGCAGATTAATACGGCACTTATAGAATCGAGTTGCATCAAGGAAGAGTATATAGGCAAGTTCATGGAATTGTGTTCCAAGTATATATCCACCCTTGAACAATACCGCAAGATGCTGTATCAACAAGCGGCATCGGGGCGCGCCGACGAGTTGCACAAGTCGCTGCGCTCAACGAGCATTGTCAATGAAACGCTTAAAGAGTTTTACTCGGCATTCGACACGGCATTCCTTAATATATTCCCCGACTTTGTGGAGCGTTTCAACGACTTGTTGCCGCAGGACGACCATATACAGCTAAAGGAGGGCGAGAAGTTGAACACCGAGTTGCGCGTGTTTGCGCTGATTAGGCTCGGGATTACCGACAGTGCTAAAATTGCAGGATTTTTGCGTTGTTCCATAACTACAATTTATACCTACCGTTCAAAGCGCAAGAAACGCTCGTTGTGTCCTGTCGATTTCGACGACCAAGTGATGAAAATCGCCAGTTTCTGATGGCGGCGCAGGTGATGCGGCGTGGGGTATGGTGGAATTATGGCTGTTTCGGCTTGTCTTAGTTTATGATAATATTTAGAATTTTGGTATTTCGCTGGTGAATTAAGTGCTTGTGATTTAGTGTGTTGATGCTGTAGTAGTGTTAGATTTGACTTTGTGGCGTTATGCAGGGGCATATTATCTTAATACTTTTGCAGTAGCATGATTTTATGAATAGCTACCTTATTATGAAATCATTCTTTTACCTATGTAAACTATTTACTAAAATCTAAAATTCAACAAATGAAAATTTTTAATCAAGCCAAGCAAAGCTTATTCAGGCAATTGCTAATCCTGTTGTGGGTGACGCTAACGTGCATGTCGGCGTATGCCCAAAAAACGGTAAGCGGCACAGTTACCGACCCGGCAGGAGAAACTGTTATCGGTGCCACCGTAATGGTGAAGGGAACTAATAACGGCGTAGCAACCGACATCGACGGCCGGTATGCGCTGAAGAATGTACCAGATGATGCCATCATCGTGTTTTCGTCTATCGGTTATAAGACCGAGGAAGTGAAAGTAGAAGGCCGCGCGACAATTGATGTTGTGCTGAGCGACGACCAGCAAATCCTCGAAGAAGTTGTCGTGGTGGGTTACGGTTCGTTGAGCCGAAAGGAGTTGACAAGTTCCATTGTGCAAATCGACAAAGACCAATTCCAGCAAGGAGGCATGAACAACGTCATGGAGATGCTTCAAGGCAAGGTGGCCGGCTTGAACGTGGCCAACACGGCATCGGCCGACCCTAACTCGACGTCGGACTTGCAGATACGTGGAGCTACTTCCATCTCGGCAAGCAACTCTCCGCTTATCGTCATCGACGGTGTGGCTGGTGGCGACATACGCACTCTTGCGCCGCAAGATATTGAGTCGATGACTGTGTTGAAAGATGCCGCTTCGGCTGCTATTTATGGTACGCGCGGAGCCAATGGTGTGATTCTCATCACCACCAAGAAGGGTTCAGGTACACCTGGCAAGCCCACAATTACATACGACAGCTACTTTGCAGTGAACCTCGCCAAAGGGAAGCCCGACATCCTCTCGGCCGACGAGTGGCGACGCTCACGCCGTGGAACCGACTATGGTGCAAGCACCGACTGGTATGACGAAATAATGCGTGATTTCTCCTACGATACCAACCAATATATCTCAATCGACGGTTCTACCGAACGTGGCTATTACAATGCCTCGATTAACTACAAACGTGCCACAGGCCTTGACATTGTGAGCGAGCGCGAGGAATATGGCGGGCGACTCGCAGTGCAGCAGTTGGTACTCGACAACCATTTGCAGTTGACGTTGACCCTCAATGCACGCAAGGTGAAAGAAACATGGGGCGACAACGGCATGTTTGACACAGCCTTGACTATGAACCCAACAATACCGGTTTATGACGAGGACGGGTCGTTCTACCAACCGACTTCACCGACCGATGTTTCTAACCCAGTGGGTAAGTTGACCGAAGAAACCAGCGAGGGCAACCGTACCTACTTGCTCGGAACTGTCGATGCAAAATACAACATCTGGAGCAACGAGAACCATGCAATAAGCACTACATTATCGTATTCGTATGACTACAACGACTTGAAGAGCGATTTCTACACCCCGTCAACTTCGAGCGAATCGTACTGGAACGGTTACAAGGGTCGTGCATCCATAACTTACCAGAAGTGGTGGGTGAACAGGCTTGAGTGGATAGGTAACTATTCGTTTACATATAACGACCACGACCTGAAGGTGATGCTCGGTTATTCCTACGAGCGTGAAAACTGGGAACAGATGTTCATGCAGAACAACGACTTTACATTCGACAACATGCTGTGGCATGGTATCGGTTCGGGTTCATACCTGTCGCAGGGCATGGCGCAGATGTATGCCGGCAAGAGCGAATCGACACTTGTGGGATTCTTTGGCAGGGTGAACTATAATTGGCGCGATATGCTCATTGCATCGGCATCGTTGCGATATGAAGGTTCGACCAAGTTTGGTGCAGACAACAAGTGGGGATATTTCCCGTCGGCATCGTTGGCTTGGGAAATTGCCAAAACCCCGTTCATGGAAGATTATAGCGACATCGTGCAAAGTTTGAAACCTCGGTTCTCGTATGGTGTTACGGGCCGTAGCGACTTTGATGCCTACCAGTCGATTGCCACTTATTCGTCGAATGGTACTTATCTCATTGATGGCGAATGGGTGACTGGTTATGCCCCGTCGAACAACGCCAACCCCGAACTTGGTTGGGAAAAGTCGTCAAGTGCCAACTATGGCATCGACTTCATGTTGTGGAACAGGCTATATGGTTCTATCGAGTATTTCGACCGCCGTTCGAGCGACCTGCTTTACACCTATACCGCTCCACAACCACCATACGTTTACTCTACTATATTGGTGAATGTGGGAACAACCAAAAACACAGGTATGGAATTGTCGTTGACAGGCGATGTGTTTGTTAAAACCCCAGTAACGTGGACAACAGGCATCAACTACTCGTATGGCAAAACCAAGCTCACCAAGTTGTCGAACGATATTTACGAAGCTTCCTATCTCGACTTGTACCATAAGCCAGGCGTAGGCACGAGCGAATATTTCTTCAGAGTAGAAGAGGGTGGCGAGATAGGCCAGTTTTATGGCTATGAGTATGCCGGCACCGACAGCGAGGGAAATATGCTCGTTTACAACAAGGATGGCGACAAGGTGCTCACATCTCAGGCGACAGCCGACGACAAGCGTTACATCGGCAATGGCGCGCCCAAGCATTTCCTCACATGGAACAACACCTTGCGCTGGCGCGACTTCGACCTCAGCTTGATGTTCCAAGGCGCATTCGGGTATGAGATATTCAATATGCGCAAGTATGGAATGGGCTTGCAGGATTGCGGCACCGACAACGTGCTGCGCAGTGCCTACCTCGAAGATGGCGATGTAAAGAGCGGTGGCGGCGTAATATCGTCATACTTCCTTGAAAACGGTAATTATTTTAAGCTCGCCAACGTGACGCTTGGTTATACTGTGCCGTTCAACAAGAACAACAAGTTTATTGAAAGTCTTCGCGTGTATCTTGCAGCCAAGAATGTGTTTACCATCACTGGCTACTCGGGCAACGACCCGTCGGTGGTTACTTCCACAGGCATTACTCCTGGTGTGGACGTGAACTCGGCTTATCCGCAAGCCACCCAGTTGACGCTCGGTGTCACATTCCGCTTCAAATAATTTATCACACATAACATATTTAGTATCATAAAAAAGACTATGAAACGAATTAAACATATATGGTCGTGCGCATTGGCAGTGGCAGCATTTGTGCCAGCGGTGACATCTTGCACCGACCTCGATGAGAAAGTGTTTGACCGCATCGACTCGTCAATCTATTATCAAGACGAAAACAGCGTGAAGGGTGCTGTAGCCTCGATATATTCCAATGCCACATCGAGTTTCCTTGAATATTTCTGGTACCTCAATGAGTTGAGTGCCGACCAAGTTGCATGGCGGTCGTGGCACGGCGGTCAATGGGGTTGGGACGAAGGTGAGAAATTTGTGCTTTCGTCGCAGTCGTGGAACACCGAGTCGGTCATCATTCGCCAAGCATGGGAGGGCGCATGGACTGTGATAGGCTTGTGCAACACATTGCTCGAAGATTTGGATGCACTCGATGCCGCAGCAATCGGCATGAGCGAAGATTCCAAGGCGATGTATATAGCCGAAGTGCGCACGTTGAGGGCTTGGGCATACTACAACAATTTTGAGTTGTGGGGTGGCGCATTGCCACTTAACACAAGCACGGCGGCTGATGTGCCAGGGTCGGCTTCTACCGATTTCGACGAAGGTTGCCGCTTGATTTATGATTTCATTTCGACCGAACTCGACGAGTCGTGCGGCGACCTGATGGTTGAAGATGGCTCGGGCAGCTCGCGCCTGCGCATGAACCAAGGCATGAACCGCATGCTCAAGATGCGCTTGTTGCTCAATGCAGAGGTGTTTATCGGCGAGGAACATTATAGCGAGTGTGCTACGCTTGCACAGGATATTATCGATGGGGAATATGGTAATTATGACCTTGCCAGCGACTACCGCGACATATATTCCAACGACAACACCTCTTGCCCCGAAGTGATTTTCGCATTTGCTCAGCAAGAAGGGCGCATTACCAATAACAACCGCAACACGCCGTTCCTGCCTTACAATTATGATGAATTCATAGGCCAGTCGTTCACCAACTCGGGGTGGAACTGTTTCTGCCTTGTTCCGTCGAAAGATAATTCGGGCAATGTGCAGACGACAGGCGGAACCGACAATCCAAAGAGCTTCCTTTTCGACTACGGCGACAAGTTAGGGGCTGTGATGGACCGCTTTAACGATGCCGACATACGCAAGCAGAATTTCCACTACGACGATGCCACTGGCGAATATTATGGCATGTTCCTGATAGGAGCGATGCTCAACCGCACTACTGGCGAGGCAGTGCTTGCCGATGCCGACCGTGACGGGCAGCCGCTGGTATATGTTGACCAAGTGGGAACATTCCAGAACCAAGGACGCACACTTGCCACAGTTATGAACCCGCGCTGGGGCGAAACCAATTCGGGCATACGCTTGATGAAGTACCCTATGCTTCCCGAATCGACAGGCCTTAGCTACCTCAATATCGCCGAAGTCGAATTCCGCCTTGCCGAGGCTTATTACACGCTTGCCGAGTGCCGCTTGCGCTCGGGCGACTCCAATGGCGCCAAGGAACTTGTCAATGCTGTGCGCAGCCGTTATTTTACCGATAGCAGCATTGTCGAGCAGCCGGGGCCTGGTTTCACGGCATTTGACGAAGACTGGATGCTTAGCGAGTGGGGACTCGAATTCCTCAATGAGGGTCGCCGCCGCCGCACCGACTTGCGCCGCTTCGACAAGTTTACGCAGGGGCAATGGTGGTTCTTCGGCCGTGACACCGAAACAGGTTATGACCTGTCGGCACAACGCAACCGCCGTTATGAGTGGTTCCCATTGCCTGAATCGGCATTGATGGTTAATCCCGGCCTTGTGCAAAATCCTAATTATTAATTATTCCAATCTATAATACAATGAAAAAGAATTATATATGCTACATGTTGCTCATGGCAGTGTTGCCTCTGATGGCGATGTTGCAAAGTTGCGACGACAAGGAAGAAATTATATTTGAGAGCGAGTTGCCACAGTTTGAGTTGCGCGCCGACCGGGTGCTGCTCGAAGTGATAGTGCCATCGACAACGCCGCTCAACGACGAGATGTATATAGTGGGGGCTATCAACGGCGGCGATGCAAGTGCCGTAGTAGGCAATCAGCAATGGCAATTGGAAATGGCCTCGGGCTATGACTACAAATATGGCATCTACTTAGACCCATCGACTTATGCCGAAGGTACATCGCTTGCCGACGGATATTACTTCTACTCGGTTTCACAGGGCGAAGAACGTGCATTGAAAGGCGACAGCACATTGCACTATGACAATCCCGACTTGGGTACTCGTACCAATATCACTGTCACTCGCTGGGCATCATATTTTGCAAGCGAAGAGCCGGAAGTAGAGCATGACGGGCATGTGATTTATGTACTCGACAACACGGGGTATGCCGAACTTGCCATGTATGCTTGGGGCGATGCCGAAGCGTTTGGCGCATGGCCGGGCATGACTCCAACTGGTACGGAAACTATCGACGGTGTAGAGTATAAATATTTCGACACGGGCGAGGCCAATGCAGGACTTGCGCTTAACCTCATTTTCAACGACAATGGAGTAGGTTCGCAATTGCCCGATTTCGCAATTACTCTTGACCGTGACTATTACCTTGAACTTACAGCCGATGGAGTGTCGGAGATAGATGAAAGCGACATGGTTGAGCATGACGGTTATGCAATCTTTATCGAGGACTTGAGCGGCTGGAGCGATTTGACCATGTATGCCTGGGCCGATGGCAACCCGTCGATTTTCGGTGATTGGCCGGGCGCGCTTCCCACTGGCGAGGTAACAATCAATGGCGTCACTTATAAGTATTTCGATACTGGTGCAGAGAACGAAGGCACGACGCAAAACATCATAATGAACGACAACAATGGTGGTAATCAATTCGACCTTGCCGCAGTTACGCTCGACCGTGATTATTACTTCTCGATTACCAGCACAGGCGGAACAGAGGTTGACCCTGACACATATACCGGCGGAGGAGTAACTAATCCCGACCCCGACCCTGAACCATCGGACACGTACACAATCTATGTCGAAAATCTGACTGGTTGGAGCGCATTCTATCTGTATGCTTACAGGGATGGCAACCCGTCGCTGTTCGGTGCGTGGCCTGGAGCCGAAGCCGATGGAACAACCGAAATTGACGGTGTGACCTATTCATACTGGGAAGTACAAGGCGACGGCGGAACCGACCAATTGATATTCAACGACAACAATGGTACTCAGCTTGCCGAGTTTGCCGTTACACTTAACCGTGATTATTATCTCACTGTCACTGCCGATGGCGTGGCCGAACGACAATAAAAAAACTAAATAATGAAAATGAGAATGTTTTTATCGTCATTAATGCTCGCGAGCGCCCTCCTTACCATGGGGGGCTGCTCGGACAACGGCATGGAAATGCCCACCAATCCCGAAACTCCAGTTGCAGGCGACACTGCAAGCACGATGGTCATATATGAAGCCAATCCGCGTTTCTTCGCTACCGATGGCTGCCTTGCCGCCATCAACGACCGAATGGACGAAATAGAAGCAATGGGTGCAAACGTGTTGTGGATAATGCCTATATACACTCCGGGCGAATTGAACTCGGTCGGGTCGCCCTATTGCATAAAGGATTACACATCTATAAATCCTCGTTACGGCACACTGGCCGACTTGCAGACACTTGTTGGCAATGCCCACCAGCGTGGCATGAAGGTTATACTTGACTGGGTTGCCAACCACACGTCGTGGGACCATGCGTGGATTACGGCTCATGCCGACTGGTACACGCAGGATGAGAATGGCAACATTATTTCGCCTGAGGGGCAGAATTGGACCGACGTTGCAGACCTTAATTATGATAATGCCGAGATGAGGGCTGCCATGATTGACGCAATGGAATACTGGGTGAACACTGCCGACATCGACGGTTTTCGCTGCGACTATACCGATGGTGTGCCTCACGACTTTTGGGCTGATGCGATTGCGCAGTTGAGGACGATTGACTCGGAACTGATTATGCTGTCGGAGTCGGAGGGAAGCGATTACTTCGCCGATGGTTTCGACATGGTATATGACTGGTCGTATGCCACATTGCTTGCCAACTTGTTTAATGGGCAGACGACACCCGAGAACTTCTTTGACGATGCCTCAGAGCTGCTCACGTCGGTTCCCGATGGCAAGCAGGTGATGCGCTATGCCGTCAACCACGACGTGGCGATGAGCAACGACCTTGCCACACTTTATGGCTCTATTGACGCCATAGAACCCGCATACGTGTTGACTACGATGCTCGACGGAGTGCCATTGCTTTACTCGTCGATGGAAACCGTCCTTGGCGGTGGCTCATTGTCGTTCTTCGATTATATTCCGCTCGTGTGGAACAGCGACCGCGAAGCCGTTTATGCACGAATCAATGAAGTGTATGCCTCGACTGCCGAGGTGCGTGGCGGCGAGTTGCGCACATATTCCACCGGCGATGTAGCAACGTTTGCCCGCTTTACCCCCGACCACACCTTGCTTGTGATGGTGAACACGAGCGGCAATGCTGCTTCGGCCAAGGTGCCAATATCCCTTGCCGGCACACAGATGCAGGACATGCTCGGCGGCACTACTGCCACAATGCCTGTGTCGATTGACCTTGCCGGCTATGGATATGCTATTTATTACAAATGAATAAACTGATTAAAGTGCAATCTATATGAAACGTTTGATGTATATAGCCATGCTGACTGCGTTGGCAGCGGTGCCGCTGATGGCTGTTGCCAAAAGTGAGCTGGCATCGCCCAACGGCAGGTTGCAGCTCACTGTTGATGTCAACGACAACGGCCAACCGTGTTACAAGCTCGATTTTGACGGCAATGAAGTTATTAAGCCGAGCCTGTTGGGGCTGACTGGGCGACAGGGGAATTTCGCCACCGGATTCACGATTGACAGTGTAGCCACGGCATCGCACGACGATATGTGGAAACCTGTGTGGGGAGAATATGAGCAGGTGCGCGACCATTACAATGAGCTTGCCGTGACTTTCGTGCAAGTTCGGGAGAACGGTGTAACGATGACTGTGCGTTTCCGCTTGTTTGACGATGGACTCGGATTCCGTTACGAGCTGCCCGAACAGCCGTCGGTCAATTATTTGACTGTGACCGATGAAGCAACCGAGTTTAACCTTGTGGCCGACAACACGATGTATTGCATCCCGGGCGACTACGACACCGACGAGTACCTGTATGTGACTTCCGCGTTGTCGAAGGTTGCCACTCCGTTGAATGCGTTGCGAGGCCGCCACAGCGAGAGTCATGCCATTGATGGCGTGACGGTGCAAACTCCGCTGATGATGAAAAGCCCCGACAGCAAGACGTATATCAACATACATGAGGCTGCGCTCGTGGGCTATCCTGCCATGTCGCTCGATGTTGATACATTGACATACGGGTTATCGGCACACCTCACGCCCGACCGCAACGGGGTAGCTGCCTATTTGCAACTGCCGTTCAACACGCCGTGGCGCACTGTGATAGTTGCCGACAACGCTTGCGATATACTTGCTTCGCAACTCATATACAACCTGAACGAGCCATGCAAGATAGAGGACACGTCGTGGATAAAACCGCAGAAGTTTGTGGGCGTGTGGTGGGAAATGTTTATCGGCAAACAGCGTACATGGGCCTACAGTGACTATTACAAGGCAAAACCCGGCGTAACTGATTACGCCAAGCTGTCGCCCAATGGCCGCCATGCCGCCAACACGGCCAATGTGAAGCGATATATCGACTTTGCTGCCGAGAATGGATTGCAGTCGGTGCTTGTCGAGGGGTGGAACGAAGGTTGGGAAGACTGGGCAAGTTTCTTGAAGAACCGCCAGTTCCTTTTCGACAAACCTTATCCCGACTTTGACATCGACGAGTTGCAGCGTTATGCAGCTAGTCGTGGCGTGAAGCTGATGATGCACCATGAGACTGGTGCAAATGCGGCCGATTATGAACGGCAGCTGGACCGCGCGTTCCAATTCATGGTTGACCACGGCTATAATTCGGTGAAAACCGGTTATGTGGGTGCAATCATTCCGCGCAGCGAGTATCATTCGTCGCAATGGATGGTGAATCACTACCTCTATGTGGTGCAACGTGCTGCCGACTTCAAGATAATGGTTGACAGCCACGAAGCTGTGCGCCCGACAGGCTTGTGCCGCACTTATCCCAACTGGCTTGCGCAGGAGTCGGCTCGCGGCGGCGAATTTGAGTCGATGGGAGGCAATCCGCCAGAACACACTACTATCTTGCCATTTACTCGCTTGAAAGGTGGACCGATGGACTATACTCCGGGGTTATTTGAAACACGCCTCAGCTATTATGGCGAGGGTAAGACTGGGCAAGCAGGTACGACGCTTGCAAGGCAACTTGCGCTATACCTCACCATGCCAAGCCCGTTGCAGATGGCTTGCGACCTGCCCGAAAATTACAGACGTTTTGCCGATGCGTTCCAGTTCATAAAGGATGTTCCGGTTGACTGGAGCGACAGCCGCTACCTTGAGGCCGAGCCAGGCGATTATATCACGGTGGCTCGCAAGGACAAGAATTCGGACGACTGGTATGTGGGGGGCATAACCGACGAGAATGCCCGCACTGCCGTGGTGGATTTCAGTTTCCTGCCCGAGGGGGTTGACTATGTAGCAACAATCTATGCCGATGGCAAGGATGCGCATTACAAGGATAATCCGCAGTCTTACCAAATCACTACAAAGAAGGTAAATCGCAAGTCACGCATCAAGCAAGCGATTGCCCCGGGCGGAGGGTTTGCAATGCGCCTTACTCCACAAAAGTAAAAATCGATGAATCAATCATAGGTATATATACATTTGGGTAAAAAAACTTAAAATTAACCAAAAGTCGGTATGATAAAGTGGAATGACGGCACTGTGTGTCATCGTTCCACTTTTATTTTTATGTGATGGAGTTCATTATTTAGCTGCGGTGGCGCTGACGAAGCGTGGCTGGCCGCGGTAATCGTTGAACGCTCGCGCATCGGCAAGGCCGTGGCTTGCAAGCAACTGGCATGTCTCGGCAGGGAAACGGCTGTTGATTTCAAGGTATAGTTTGCCGCCCGGTAGCAGGGACGTACTGGCATAGTGCGCTATGGCATTGTAGAACCGCAGAGGGTCGTTGTCGGGAACGAACAGTGCGCCGGGTGGCTCATGCTCCAGCACGTTGCGTTCCATTGTGGTACGTTCGCTCAGGGTGATGTATGGGGGGTTGCTCACGATTATGTCGTAGAGCGGCGTTTGTGGCAAAGGCATTGCGAGTATGTCGGCTTCGGCAAATTTCACACGGGCTTTCAGCCGGGTGGCATTCTCCTTGGCGACGGCGAGTGCGTCGCGGCTGATGTCGATGGCCGTAACGTCGGCAAACCGCAAGGCGAGTGCCAACGAGATGGCAATGCAGCCCGAGCCGGTGCCGATGTCGAGTACGCGCAGGTCAGCCGAGGTGTTTTCATCGGCAATCATGTCAATTAGCCCTTCGGTTTCGGGGCGAGGAATGAGTGTGGCAGGTGTCACATGGTAGTGGCGGCCATAGAAATAGGCATCGCCAAGAATATATTGCAAGGGTTCGTCGTTGAGCAGCCGTTGTGCCACGGCATTGAATTTGTCGGCGACAAATTCGGGCATCGTGCTGTCGCTGTGCAATATTGCGTCCACGCGGCTGTAGCCCAATTCGTGGTCGAGCATAATCAACTCCATCCCGTCGATTTCGCCAGCAGGGTAGTGCGCCGCCAATTGACGCCTGAAGCTATTGAGTATTTCCTTGAGTGTAATTTCCATAGCAGACGCAAATATAGCACAAAAACATGAGATATATCTGAGCAAGCTAATGTTTGCGCAGCTTAGCTCTTTGGCTGCTCAAAATCATGTCTTTATTTTTTGCACTTTGCTAATCTCGCATGTGTGTTATTTTTATTGATTCTCGGTCATTGCTGCTTCACGGCTCTTTCATTTAAAGCAACATCGGGTGTGGGCGGCTGAACCGCCCTTCCATAGGCTAAATGAAAAAGCCGTGTGGGTGGAAAATAATTGTGCGATTGTTTGAAAATACAAGTGCAAACTTGTAAATTTGCAAGATAGATAACCTAACTACATTGATTATGAAGAAACATAATTTTTATGCAGGGCCGTCAATCCTTAGCGAGTACGCCATTAACAATACAGCCGAAGCGGTAAAGAATTTTGCCGGTACTGGGCTGTCGATTTTGGAAATATCGCACAGGAGCAAGGAATTTTCGGCTGTGATTGAAGAGGCTGCCGCAATGGTGAAGGAATTGTTGGAAATCCCCGAAGGATACCATGTGTTGTTCCTTGGTGGCGGCGCGAGCTTACAGTTCTGCATGGTGCCATATAACTTGTTGAATACCAAGGCTGCATATCTCGATACTGGTACATGGGCCAACAAAGCTATCAAGGAGGCTCGCCTGTTTGGCGAGGTTGACGTGGTAGCTTCGTCGAAAGATGCCAACTATACTTTTATTCCAAAAGACTATACTGTGCCAGCCGATGCCGATTATTTCCATGTCACGACCAACAACACAATCTATGGCACTGAACTCCGCACCGACCTCGATGCGCCTGTGCCATTGGTTGCCGACATGTCGAGCGATATTTTCTCTCGCCGCATAGATGTGTCGAAGTATGATGTTATCTATGCCGGTGCGCAAAAGAATCTTGCCCCGGCAGGTGTGACGCTGGTGATTGTCAAGGAATCGGCAATGGGCCACGTTGACCGTGCAATACCCACGATGCTCGATTACCGCACACATATCTCGAAAGGGTCGATGTTCAACACGCCGCCGGTGCTGCCAGTTTACACTGCATTGCAGACATTGAAGTGGTACAAGGAAATGGGCGGAGTGGCACGGCTCGAAGAACTTGACAAGGCCAAGGCCGCAGCCCTGTATGACGCAATCGACAGCAGCCGCATGTTTGTGGGTACTGCCGTGCCAGAAGACCGCTCAATCATGAACGTGTGCTTCGTGATGAAACCTGAGTACAAGGAACTCGAAAAGGAATTTATCGACTTCGCTACAACCAAAGGCATAGTGGGCATAAAGGGTCACCGCAGTGTGGGTGGCTTCCGTGCCTCGATTTACAATGCGATGCCGATGTCGAGTGTGCAGGTACTCATTGATGCGATGAAAGAATTTGAAAACGACCATTAATAGCTTGTAACATTATGAAGATATTGGTGGCTACCGAAAAACCTTTCGCGCCGGTGGCTGTGAAAGGAATTAGAGATGTGGTTGAGGCCGCAGGGCATGAATTGGTGTTGCTCGAAAAGGGCACAAAAGATGACCTGAAGTCGGCTGTGGCCGATGTCGAGGGGCTAATCGTGCGTAGCGACAAGATTGACAAGGAAGTGTTCGACTGCGCCCCGAAGCTGAAAGTGGTGGTGCGCGCTGGTGCAGGATATGACAACATCGACCTCGCCGAGGCTACTGCTAAAGGCGTATGCGTGATGAACACTCCGGGGCAAAATTCCAATGCCGTTGCCGAATTGGTGTTTGGTATGCTTGTCATGGCGTGCCGTAACTATTACAATGGCACGTCGGGTACTGAGTTGAAAGACAAGACCATAGGCATACATGCCTACGGGCAGGTAGGTCGTAACGTGGCAAGGATTGCTCACGGTTTCGGGATGAATGTCGTTGCCTTCGACCCGTTTGTAAGTGCCGAGGTCATGGAAGCCGACGATGTAACCCCTGTGGGCAGCGTAGAAGAACTTTATGAGAAAAGCCTGATAGTATCGCTGCATATCCCAGCTAACGATGCCACACGCAAATCGGTGGTTAAATCGCTGGTGGAACGCTTGCCGAAGAATGGTATATTGGTCAACACCGCCCGCAAGGAAGTGATTGACGAGGATAGCCTGATGGAGGCATTGGCCGAGCGCAGCGACTTGCGCTACTTGGCCGATGTGAAACCCGATGCAGCCGATGTGATGAAAGAGCGGTTTGGCGACCGTGTGTTCTTCACCCTGAAGAAAATGGGAGCACAGACTGCCGAGGCCAACATCAAGGCCGGCATTGCCGCTGCCGAGCAGGTTGTAGCCTACCTCAAGGATGGCTGGAACAAATTTCAGGTGAACAAGTAAAGGAGTTATCGACCGAAAGGAAATTTGCTGCACGTCCAATAGGACGCATAAGACATAGTAAGGGGATGTCAAAAATGACGACGTACCCATGTTGTATCGAGGCCACGCCAAAATTTCTGGCGTGGCCTCGATGTTGAAGCAACCGGCAATGGCTGGGAGGTGGTAATGTATGGGGTGTTTCAAAATGCAGATTTGCGCAATTTTGTAGGGACGCACAGCTCGTGCGTCCGCTGCGCAATCAGACGCATATCCTGTTAATTTACAAATGGTTAATAGAGCCTTGCGGCACACGGACGCACGAGCCGTGCGTCCCTACGAGGTGGGTACTGCCAATTTTGATACAGCCCCTATAGCAAAGTAAATGTATTTGCTATTTTGATACACCTTCTACAAGAAATTTCTTTATAGTCCGATGTATTGTTTGGCGTTGTCCACGACTTGCTGCAATTCGGTGGGCAAGAGGTCGTAGAAGGCATCGCGTAAATATCCATTGCCTATTTCGAGGTCATATTCATCGCCCGAGAATATTGTCGTGTCGTTTGCTTTCACAGAAATGTATGATGTGCTGGCTCCGGCGAGGGGCGGATATAATTCATCGGAAATGCGTATTTTCTGTTTTGCCAAGCGATTGATGAATTTGCGGTAATCGGTCGGTTGCAGGTCGGCCGACTCGTCATATACCACAGTGCCGTCATATCCATGGGTTATTGTCACGTTGATGCTTGTTGGTTTCACTATTATGTAATAGTCGTAGTGGTAGTCGGGTGCGACCGAGCCATTGCCATAGCTGTAGGTGATGCTTGTGGCTCGCTGCAATTTGTCGGCTGTGAGCGACTTGGCATAATTGCCCACAGCTTCGCCCAATTGGTCGATGCGTTGTTGTGCCGGGAGTTCTATGGCTGCGAAAATGATAATGAGTAATAGGAATATATTTTTCATAACATTATGAATATTGGGTTTGCCTATGGCAAAGGGCGGAACTGCATGGAGGTTATTTCATGAAGTCCGCCCTTTGTTTTGTCAGTCAAATAGATATTATCGTCCGCTGTTTGTAATCATCGATTTTATTTTGTCGTTGAATTGCTTGCAGTCCATCAAGTCTTCGATAGTGAGGTGCATGCGGTAACGCCAGTAGTGATGAGGATTTGCGGGAACGTTGATTTGCTCGTCGTTAGGATTCTCGCGCCTTATTTTTCCGTCGGTCGAGAGCCAGTCTTGCAGCGGCAATATTGTGAGCATTGCCGGCGAGTTGAGGTGCATTGCTACGATGCGCTCGCATATCCACGGTTCGGCGTAATATGGTGCGTCGCCCCATTCATGCAACATGTAGTTGAAGAAGTGTTGCGTCTTTTCGCGATTTTCTTCCCACCAAGCCCTTATGCCCGGCATGTCGTGTGTCGAAGTCGTGCATACCGACATGTAGGGGTAGTTCAACGGGTTGCCAAATTCCTCTTTGGGGTCTTTGGGCATACGCTGTATTTCGAGCGAGAGGATTTGCAACTGCCTCATCACGGCCGGAACGCAGTCGGGTATCATGCCCAAGTCTTCGCCGCACACAAGCATGTCGGTTGCGCCGATTAGCGGCGGCAATTTCCACATGGCCTTGCCATACCAGAAATCGTTGTGGCGGTGGTAGAAGAAATCGTTGTAAAGGCGGTTGAAGCACCAGCGTTCGTAATCGTTGAGCGAGCGGTAAACGTAGGTGAACTGTGCCGAAATCCTCGGGTGGTATTTTCCCTTTTGCTCGTCGTCTTCGATGAAAAGGACTTCGTCGATAAGCCCAAGCAGGGCATTTTTGAGCTTGTTGTTTTTGTCGTTGGCTTCGAGTGTAGCGAAGTATTTCTCAACTTTTGCCTGCGTGTCGTATTCTTCTTTCAGCCCATACCTGCCTGGTGCGCGGACGTAGAGGAAACGGTTCTTGGCTTCCTCGGTGTATTCGCCGAAGAAATCTTGCAAGAAGTAATCCATTATGTATGGATTGGTGTGCAAGTCCTTGTCTAACCAGAAGTCATACTGGTAGCGCATTTCATCCTCGGTATATGGCAGGGCTGGATAGAACGTGCCGAGCAACCCGTGGGTGGCATTCATGGGGATTTGCCAGATGCGGAAAAATCCCAATATATGGTCGATGCGGTAGGCATCGAAGTATTCCGACATTTTGCGGAAGCGATTTTTCCACCATTTGAAGCCGTCTTTGTTCATTTCTTCCCAGTTGTAGGTAGGTAATCCCCAATTTTGCCCAAGCACCGAGAAATCGTCGGGCGGGGCACCGGCCTGGCAGTCGAGGTTGAACAGTCGAGGGTTTACCCATGCATCGACACTCTCGCGGCTTATGCCGATAGGAATATCGCCTTTCAGCACTATGCCCTTGGAATGAGCATAATCGCGCACTTGGCGCAGTTGCTTGTCTAAGTGGAATTGCAGGAAGTAGAAGAATAGTATTTCTTGGCTGTTTTCGTTGCAGAATTTTCCTACCGATTCTTCGTCATACGAAGCATAGAAGCCCCATTGCGAGAAATCGGCCGTGCCCTTTGCATCGCGCAGCACGCAGAATGCGGCATAAGGTTTGAGCCAGTATTCGTTTGCGGCTACAAACTCCTTGAAAGCCTCGGATTGCAGTGTTTCGTCGCCGAATTGAGCGTAAAGGTCGCGTGCGTAACGCAGTTTCCACTCGTTCACTTGTTCGTAATCGACAGTTGGCAAGCTATTGAGCTCGGCAGCTTTGGCTTTGTACTCGGCGAGGCGTTCGGGGTCGCTGAGCGTTCCGATAGCTTCGGGGCGCAAGTACATTGGGTGCAAGGCGAAAGTCGAGTTTGAACTGTAGGGGTACGAATCGACCCACGTGTGTGTCATCGTGGTGTCGTTGATAGGCAATATTTGTATGAACTTTTGTCCGGTAATGTATGCCCAGTCAACCAACTTGAACAAGTCGTAGAAATCGCCCACGCCGAAGTCGTCGTTTGAACGCAGCGAGAACACAGGAACGGCTGTTCCGGCACCCTTCCAGTTGGGCAACGGGTTGTTGAAACCGTGCAGGGTGATGAAAGTCAACCCTTGCCCTATTTTGTAATAGATGGGGTTGAAGTAGCGGTTGTTGCAGTTTTCCCACGCCACCACTTCGTGTGTGTCTTTTTTCAGTATTAGGAACTTGTATTCAAATGGACCGTCGATGTCGGCTACCTTCATGGCAAAGAACCATTGAGGGAAACTGTAATCATTTAGGATTACGGCCATCTTGGGATTCCACTTGCCCAGCGCCTCGTTGCTTCCCGATACAGCCAGCACCTCGTCGTGCTTGATAATAGGGGCATTGATTCTGAACAGGATTTCACCGGCATTGCCTGTGATGGGGCTTGGAGTTTTTTCGCGAGAGAAAATGCCTTGTGTGAAAGCCGATGAATAAAAAGGCTTGTCGGCTGGCACATCCTGCCAAATGTCGTGGATTTCGCAGTCTATTCCGCTTGTCAATAAAAGGCAATGGGGTTTGCCGAATTCGTTTCGTACAAATTGGCTGAAGTCGTTTTTTACAACATAACAATAAGTGAACTCTTTCATCGAGTCGGGCAGCGTGAGCGTGTATGACCACGTGCTTTGTCCGTCAAAGTCCATCTTTATGAGGTGTTCTTCGTCGTTCCCGATGGAATTACAGCTTACCAAATAAACCGACTCTCCCCAGTTGGTTCGATAATCGATATAAAATGTTAGCTTCATAAGTTGGTGAAAAATTTAATCTTGATATTAGTTGAATTATGAGTATCAGAAATTTTTGCTAAAAATACACATTTTTGAGCAATATGGGGTTTTGAATGGCACAAAACTTTCTTGCACTTAAATTTTTTTATCACAACGGAGATGCTTGTGCGACATGCGTGTGCATGGAATCGTGTTACAAAGCCTTGGCAAATCGCAAGTATCCGCCTTTGTGGGGGAAATGCAGTGTGAGCAAGGTGAAGTTTTCGATGGTAGCATATACATCGTTGCTGAACGGGCGCATCATGGCATCGTACCATGTGAGGCTGTAATTGTCGATAAACCGAGATGGCGTGATGTGTCCTTTGAGCATTCCGCAAGTCCATTGCTGCTGGTTCACTTGTGCGCCATCGACATATATGATGTCGTACCCGTCGCCATTTTTCACGAGTGCCACTGTGTAGCGGCCTCCAGTCTTGAGCTTTGTTTCATCGAGATTTTTGTCGAAAAAAGTCCAAAAGCCCTCGTATGCGTCGCTTGATTGGTCGAAGTGCTGCGTGAGCGATTGCATGGTCCATGCGGTGCCAAGTTTCAGCTTCATGATGGGTTGTTTTTTCAGCACTATTCGTTCTATTTCCAGTCTTGAAGCAGGCCCGGCCAAAATTCCATATTGGGCATTGGCGGGGTAGGAAGTGCCTTCTATTTGGGCTATGTATATAGGCACTTTGTCGCCAACAGCGACAGATGTTGACTGCCCGTCATATTCCACGTTGACCACGTTGAAGCCAGTGTATAGGTCAACGCCCTTGTCGATTTCCACGGTTTTCAATATAGAAGTTTTGCCGTTCGCCACTTTGATTATGTTGACTGCCATGCGCCGGTAGGCGGTCAGGTCGTCGTAGGGATTTGTGTTGATGCATCGGAGTATTACGGCATGAAAGTTGAGGCTGTCGGTATATCCCCACACTAATCCGAATGCAGTGCTGCTGGTTTTCAGCGTTTTTCTGCTTGTCGTGTCGGTGTATTTGTAGGTTTTGTTTTCGGCGTTATGCAAGTTGGCTATGCGGGCATAAAACTTGAATTTGTCTTGCCCTGTGGCTATTGTGTCGGTGATAATCAGGTCGTTGGAAAAGTTGTTGCTGATAATCAGTGAGTGTCCGGCACGTTGCATGTTACAGCCATCTGCTATTGCGGCATTGTGCAGGAACGGCGCAAAATCATTCAGGTATGAGGCATAATGGCTTTGCGAAAATGCAGCCATGCATGGCAGCAAGCAAGCGATGAGCGAGGCAAACAAGGTTTTCATGTCGCATGATGTTGGTATGATTACAAAGTTAATAAAAAATAAAGGTTTTGTTATTCCGATGCGTCGAAAATTGTAATAGTTTAAGATTGGCATAATAATTGCAGAAGTCTATAAACAGGAGTGAATGTTATGTTTGAATCATTTTCGACAACAATAAGAAGAATCTTGGCTTGCAGCAAGGACGAGGCGGCAAGGTTGCGCAGCAGTGTGGTGATGCCCGAACACTTGATGCTGGGCATACTTCGTGACGGCAACAACAATGCAGCCACGCTGTTGCAGCTTGCAGGTGTTGACTTCGACAACTTGCGTTCTTTCTTGGAGGCAAATGCCGAGAGTGTCGTTTATGAATCGGGAAAGGCTCAGGAGAGTGACGATGACGATGATGACAGCGGAATTTTCAAGATAGTGGTCAGCAAGACTGCCAACTCGATATTGAGCGATGCCGTGACGGAAGCTGCCATGCGTCGCCAGTCGCCAGTTGATGCCGAGCATCTGTTGCTCGCCATGCTGCGCGACTCGAATAAAAGTTTTATTTACAGAATTTTGAAGTATATGAAAGTTGATTATAAGAAAATAGAAAGCCACCTCGATGAGGTGCAGAACTATCCTACGTCGGGAGCAGGATTTGCCGAGAACGACGAGGACGACGATGCGGCATACGGAAATGGCCGTTCGGGAGGAGCAGGCAAGCCGTCGGGCAACGAAGGTAGCGAAGCCAAAAGTCGCACTGCTACCCGCAGCCGCAGCGAAACGCCTGTGCTTGACCAGTATGGCAAGGATATTACTCGCGATGCCGAGGACGACAAGCTCGACCCGGTGGTGGGGCGTGAACGAGAAATCGAGCGGCTTGCCCAGATATTGAGCCGCCGCAAGAAGAATAATCCGGTGTTGATAGGCGAACCTGGTGTGGGCAAGTCGGCAATCGTCGAGGGGCTTGCGATTCGCATCGTCAACCGCAAGGTGGCTCGCGTGCTGCTCGACAAACGTGTGATTGCGCTCGACATGGCTGCTGTCGTTGCCGGAACGAAATATCGCGGGCAATTTGAAGAACGCATCAAGGCGATTATCGACGAAGTGAAGAAGAACCCAGATGTGATATTGTTTATCGACGAAATCCACACCATAGTGGGAGCCGGCGGTGCGACTGGTTCGATGGATGCCGCCAACCTGCTCAAGCCTGCGTTGGCTCGTGGAGAAATACAGTGCATAGGTGCAACTACGCTCGACGAGTACCGCAACAGCATCGAAAAGGATGGCGCACTCGAACGTAGGTTTCAAAAAGTGATGGTCGAACCGACAACTGCAGAGGAAACACTTACCATATTGAACAATATCAAGGGGAAATATGAGGAACACCACGGCGTTACCTATACGCCCGAGGCTATCGAGGCGTGTGTGGCACTTACCGAAAGGTATGTATCGGACCGCAATTTCCCCGACAAGGCTATTGACGCACTCGACGAAGCTGGAGCCAAGGTGCGCATTACCAACGTGGAAGTACCCAAGGAGATTGAAGAATTAGAAAAACAAATACAAGATGTGCAGCGCAACAAGGTAAAGGCTGCGCAGGCACAAAACTTTGAAAGCGCAGCCAACTATCGCGACTTGCAAGAGAAACTAAGCGACCAGCTTGCCGACGAGAAGGAAAAATGGGAAGCTACATTGGCTACCCATCGAGAAATTGTCGATGAAAACAAGGTCGCCGAAGTGGTGGCAATGATGACTGGCGTGCCAGTGCAACGCATTGCCCAAGCCGAAGGTTTGCGCTTGCTCACAATGGGCGACGAGCTGAAGAAGTCAATAATAGGGCAAGATAACGCTATCGACAAGATTGCCAAGGCCATACGTCGTAACAGGGTGGGGCTTAAAGACCCTAACAGACCTATCGGCACATTCATGTTCCTTGGCCCGACAGGTGTGGGCAAGACGCACTTGGCCAAGAAATTGTCGGAATTTTTGTTCAACTCGCCAGATGCGTTGATTCGCATCGACATGAGTGAGTATATGGAAAAATTCTCGTCATCGCGGCTTGTCGGTGCGCCCCCGGGATATGTAGGATATGAGGAGGGTGGACAGTTGACCGAGAAAGTGCGCCGCCACCCTTATTCGGTGGTTTTGCTCGACGAGATTGAGAAAGCTCACCCCGACGTGTTCAACATGTTGTTGCAGGTG
Organism: uncultured Muribaculaceae bacterium; assembly: GCA_944321715.1. Lineage (GTDB taxonomy): Bacteria > Bacteroidota > Bacteroidia > Bacteroidales > Muribaculaceae > Avimuribaculum. The sequence continues at coordinate 40,431 of CALUMJ010000004.1, forward strand.
ATGGACGAAGGCCGGCTTACCGACAGCCTTGGCCGTAGGGTAGATTTCAAGAACACGATTATAATCATGACGTCAAACATCGGCTCGCGCGAAGTGAAAGAGATGAATGGCGGCGTGGGATTCAACACTGCTGTCAATAACAAGGAGTATAACGAAGGGATTGTGAGGAAAGCCCTCAACCGTCGTTTCTCACCTGAGTTCTTGAACCGTATCGACGACATCGTAATGTTTGAACAGCTCGGCCGCACCGAAATAGGGCAAATCATCGACATCGAGTTGGCGTCGTTCTATAAGCGTGTGGCAGAATTGGGCTTTGACCTGAAGCTCACGCAGGAAGCCAAGGATTTCATTGCCGACAAGGGATACGACCCAGCATTCGGGGCACGCCCGTTAAAACGAGCAATTCAGACGTATCTCGAAGATGTTCTTGCCGAGGTGTTGCTTGCCATTGGTCCATCTGCCGAAAAACGTGCCATAATGGTTGACAAGGTGGCTGGCGAAGACCGGCTTGCCGCGCACGTGGAAGTTGCCGACAGTGTGCAACGGTTGGCATAAAACCACATAGAAATAAGTAAAAATGTCATATCGCGCATGGTATGGCATTTTTTTTGCTAATAGCTACAGGTGTATAATCATAGCAAAACAATTTAAAAGTATCAAGATATGCAAAAAGGTTCTATAGGGGTAACGACCGAAAATATATTCCCCGTAATAAAAAAATTCTTGTACAGCGACCACGAAATCTTCTTGCGCGAGCTTGTGTCTAACGCCGTCGATGCCACGCAAAAGCTGAAGACGCTTGCGGCGCATGGCGAATTTAATGGCCAGCTCGAAGGATTGAAAGTGAATGTAGCCATAGACAAGGAGAAAGGCACGCTTACCGTGTCGGACAACGGTATAGGAATGACTGCCGATGACATCGACAAGTATATCAACCAGATAGCATTCTCGGGAGCCGAAGAGTTCCTTAACAAGTACAAGGATAATGCCAATGCCATCATAGGCCACTTCGGGCTTGGTTTCTACTCGGCATTCATGGTTGCCAAAAAGGTGGAAATACGTTCGTTGTCCTACAAGGATGGTGCGCAAGCCGTAAGCTGGGTTTGCGACGGGTCGCCCGAGTATGAGATGGCCGAAATAGAGAAAGCCGAACGTGGAACTGATATTATACTTTACATCGAAGATGAGGAAGACAAGGAATTCCTCGAAACTTCACGCATCGAGGCTTTGTTGCGCAAGTATTGCAAATTCTTGCCAGTGCCAGTAGTCTTCGGCAAGGAGCAAGAGTGGAAAGATGGCAAGTATGTCGATACCGACAGGGATAACGTTATCAATAACATCGAACCGTTGTGGACTCGCAAGCCTACGGAGTTGAAAGATGAGGATTATTTGAAATTTTACCACGACATTCTGCCGGGGCAAGATGACCCGCTCTTCTGGATTCACCTCAATGTGGATTATCCATTCACGTTGACTGGTATATTGTATTTCCCTAAGATTAGGAACAACATAGAAATCAATAAGAACCGCATCCAGCTTTATTGCAATCAGGTGTTTGTTACCGATTCGGTAGAGGGTGTAGTTCCTGAATTCCTGATGCTGTTGCAAGGTGTGATTGACTCGCCCGATATTCCACTCAATGTGTCGCGTTCCTACCTGCAGAGCGACTCGAATGTGAAGAAGATAGCTTCGTATATCACCAAGAAAGTAGCATCGAGGCTTGAAGATATTGCCAAGAACGACCCGAAAAACTTTGAGGAAAAGTGGAACGACATTAAGTTGTTTATCGAGTATGGTATGCTCACCGATGAGAAATTCTGCGAGCCGGCAATGAAGTTTGCGTTGGTTGAAGACACTGAGGGCAAATTCTTCAAGCTCGAAGATTACCGCAAGCTCATCGAGTCGGCACAAACCGACAAGGAGGGCAATGTGGTTTACCTGTATGCCACAGACAAGGAGCAGCAATATTCCTATATCAAGGCGGCTACCGACAAGGGTTACAGCGTGCTGTTGATGAACGGGCAGCTCGACGTGCACTTCATCGGAATGCTTGAGCAGAAAGTTGAAAAGAGCCGTTTCGTGCGTGTTGATGCCGATGTTATTGACAACATCATTCCGTCGGCCGACAAGAAAGAGGTTGACTTGACATCGTTGCAGCGCACCATGTTGACGACATTGTTTAAGTCGCAAATTCCTGCCATCGAAAAGAGCGAGTTTTTCATCTCGTTTGAAGGACTTAGCCCCGAATCTCAGCCGATTGTAATTGTGCAAAGCGAATACATGCGACGCATGAAAGACATGGCCGCCCTGCAACCAGGCATGAGCTTTTATGGAGAATTGCCCGACAGCTATAACCTGACACTCAATGTCAACCACCCTGTGGTGAAACGAGTGCTTGAAGCTGCCGAAAGTGCCATAGGCACACAAGTCGGCGACTTGGACAATGAATTGGCCACCACCAATGCGGCCATCAAGGCAATCAACGACTCCAAGACCGACGGTAAGGAACTCGATGAAGCCCAGAAACAGCAGCTTGCCGACAATGAAGCCAAAGCTGCCGACTTGCGCCAGAAACAGACTGCAGTCATTTCGGATTACGCATCGACGCAGGATTGCATCAAGCAACTTGTTGACATAGCATTGCTTGGTAATGGAATGCTCAAGGGCGAGGCCCTCAGCAAGTTCTTGCAACGCTCGGTGTCGCTGCTTTAAGTGAAAAAGATGTTTTAGATAAATAATGGAAGGGCGATTTCGCTTCATGGCGATTTCGCCTTTTCATTTTTTGTTGTAAATTTGCACATTGTTGATTTTGGGCGCATTTGTGTCTTGCGATGCGGTCAAGATTGCATTGATGTTGTAAAAAACAATCGTTCGTTTCGATTATGATAAAAGATTTGATGAGTTCGGCCACAGGCAATTTCTTCTTGCTGGCAGGGCCATGTGTCATTGAAGGAGAAGAAATGGCTATGGAGATTGCCGGCAGGGTGTCGGAAGTCGCAAGGCGGCTCGATATCCCATACGTGTTCAAGGGCAGCTACCGCAAGGCCAACCGTTCTCGGCTCGATTCCTTTACAGGTATCGGCGACTTGCAGGCCCTCGAAATACTGAAAAAAGTGAAAGAAGCATACGGCATACCTGTCGTGACCGACATACATAGTGCCGAAGAAGCGGCAATGGCTGCGGCGTATGTCGATATGTTGCAAATCCCGGCGTTCCTGTGCCGGCAAACCGATTTATTGGTTGCCGCCGCACGTACAGGCAAGATGATAAATATCAAAAAAGGACAATTCCTTTCGCCCGAGGCAATGGCATTTGCCGTGCAGAAGGTGCGCGATGCCGGTAACGACAATGTGGCAGTGACCGAGCGCGGCACGACGTTTGGATATTACGACTTGGTGGTCGATTTTCGCGGCTTCACGGCCATGAAGGCTACAGGCTGTCCGGTGATTTATGATGCCACGCACTCGTTGCAGCAGCCCAACCAGCCCAAGGGTGTGACGGGCGGATTGCCGCACTTGATTGAGCCGATGGCTCGTGCCGCAGTCGCCGCCGGTGCCGATGGCATATTTATCGAAACGCATCAAAATCCAGCGGTCGCCAAGAGCGACGGTGCCAATATGTTGCGGCTCGACCTTATAGAAGGCCTGCTTGAGCGGCTCACCGAGATAAGAATGACGATTAACAAGATTGACAGGCATGGATAGAATGTTGAGGAAAATTGTCGTGGCCGCAATGGCTTGTGCCATAATGCCATTGTCGGGAACTTTTGTGATGGCGCAAGAAAGCTCGCAGCAGAAAATCATGGATGCTGTGATGCAGGTGTATGCCGAAGAGTTGAAAAAGAACCCCGACGACTATGCCGTGCTTTACAGCCGTGCCAGCCAGTATTTCATAAACGAAGATTACGCTAAGGCTCTCGCCGATGTGAATGCAGCCATAAATGCCACAACACGCAGCGACTTGCCGATGCTTGTCGATGAATATGTGTTGAGGGCAAAAATATACAATGCTACAGGTAAAGCGCAGTTGGCTCTTGCCGACTTGCAAGAGGCCAACAAGCTCGACCCTTCGTCGGATGCGGTGCTGAACATGCTTGCCGACTCGTATTACACAAACGGCGACTGGAGCAATGCCCGCAATTGCTACATGTCGCTGTACCGCCGCAGCAATATAAACTATAAGGCCATTTTGGGGCTTGCACGCTCGGAGGTGAAACTGAACAATGCAGGGCAAGCAATGGAATATGCCAACAGGGCGGTGGAATTGTATCCTGCCGACATGGCTGTGTACGTTGGCCGTTCAGAGGTTTATGAGTTGCTTGGACGAAACCAAGAGGCTGCCCAAGACCTGATAATGGCATTGAGCATTTCGGACGGTGGCGGGGATGCCATCAGGCGGCTGATGCGCCTGTCGGACGTGGCATACGGCGATGTGGTAGCTGCCCTCGATGCCAGCATTTCTAATGCGCCCGAGACTGGGATGTTTTATTACATAAAATCGTCGGTACAAGTGAGCCATTTCGACTATGCCAATGGATTGCGCACGTTGCAGGAAATCATTTCACGCAAGTTGTATGACTACCACGGCATCTACTATGATGCTGCAACTGCGGCTTACAACTTGAGCCGCTTCGATGAAGCATTGACTTATATCGACACGGCAATAAACATGCAGAGTGAGCTGCCATATTACTATGTGCTGAAATCGCAAATCTTGAGTGCCATGAGCCGTGCCGATGAGGCCTATAATGCGGTCAAGGTGGGATTGATGGTTAAATCGGATGATATGGAGTTGCTCTATCAACGTGCCATGCTCGACATCGATGCCGGTGAATATCGCACGGCGCAACAGGGGCTGAACGAAATAATAATGACAAATGCCTCGTGGGCGAGGGCAAGGTATATGCGCGGCTGGCTGCGCAAGAATTGCCTTGGCGATGAAACGTCGGCAAAAAGCGATTTCAACGAAATATTGCTTACCGGCGATGGTGGCGAACTGCTGCGAGGTTTCGTTTTGCACGAACTCGGACGTGACGATGAGGCCGCCCAATGGTGCGAGAGCATCGCGAAAGACGCTAAACGCGCCGGCGGTGAAGCATGCTTTGTGGCCGCTGTGGTGATGGCGCAGTGTGGACGTGACGACAGTGCCATTGACTATTTAGACCGCGCCTTGACGCTTGGCTATGGGAGCTATTACGACGTGATGGACAACGAGATGCCATTGCGCTCGTTGCAACCTGTGCGCCACCTTGAGAAATTCAGGGCGACGGTGGAGGCGCATAAGTCGCTGTTTGAATAGCAAAACTGCGCATTTGATATAAGAGATTGGCGGTCACTGCGGTGTGCTGCCAGTTTTTTATTGTGGGCATTTTGTTCGCCGCTTTTCTTCGGTGTGGTCAGTTTGCACATTGCCAGAAAAGTTCGTTACGCACGGCGTAGCGTGAAATGGGGAAATATGCAATAAAGCTGGCAGTAAGCAAGGGTGTTACTATACGGCAATCGAAGTGGGAAGACTTATCGGTTGGTTATTGGCCTCTCTTACATATACAAAACGGGCAGCCCATTATGTGCGGACTGCCTGTTTTGTATGTCTTGGCTTTGTCGCCTTTAGCCGGTGAATCGTGAGGTTTTAGATGTTGCCCAATTGCTCTTTGTTGAGTTTTGTCAGTTGCGAAACCACGTCTAATGGCATCCCTGCTGCCAGCATTTCCCGGGCAATTTCAATGGCTTTTTGATTGGCCCCCCGGGCAAGCCCCTCGGCAAGCCCTTCGGCGTGGCCTTTCTTCTCGGCGGTGGTGATGACGCTGTACATGTCGCGGAAGTTCTTCAAGCTGTCTTCATACTGGTTCATCTCAGTGGGGGTGAAGCGCGCTATTTCGGCCGCCTCGAACAGCCGCGTGAACACACGGTCTTGCAATGCGGCCGGGCGCTCGAACAGCGACGAGAGGTTGCGCAGCACGAAGAGCCACTTGTCAAACATCGTTTTAAGCTCATTTTCCGCCTTGTTGAATTTTGGCATCTCAAGGTAATAGAGAGCCAACTTGTCGTAGAAAACCGTGCCAGTTGCCGAGTCGGTCAGCCTCACCTCGTGGCGGTAAATCCCGTCGTCGCTGCGGTCGAACACGAAGTTGAGTATGCTCACGGCATATACGGCTTTCAGCTCATAGTTCCAGTTCCCACGTTTGGCCTGCTCGCGGATGGGGAAAGTGAGATAATATATGCTGCGGTCCTTGAAGAATTCTTGTTCGCCCTTTTGCATCTCCACAAGGAATTTCTCGCCCATGTCGTTCTCGCAGTACACGTCGAACACAGCTTTACGGTCGAGTTCCAAGTTCCCAAGGTGTTCGGTGTTGAGGTAGGTGATGTCCTTGATGCGCTCGCTACCCTCGAACAGCGCATTCAAGAAGCTGATGAGCAGCTCCTTGTTGATGTCGGAGCCAAACAGTTTCTTGAATCCGAAATCGGTGTACGGGTTGATGTACCGCTCCTTCCTGCTGTCATATTCCATAGCATAAATACTTTTTTCCACAAAGTAAGCAAAAATCTGTCAACTTTCACATTACAGGCATCCACATTTTGGGCGCGGGAGTGCTGTTTTGGCGCAGTCCTCATGCTCAATTATAATTGTAGCTCTGTGGTACGGCCTATTTTGCCAAATGTGATTTCCTTGGTTGCGGGTTAGCGGTATTCAAATGTGCCCATTTCGCTTTTGATGGTCAGGAGATTTTCGGGGGCTTCCTCGATGTGCCCAACTATTTGTGCGTCGATATTGAAGCTGCGGGAGATGTCGATTATGGCTTGTGCATCACACGGAGCGACGTAGATTTCCATGCGATGGCCCATGTTGAACACTTTGTACATCTCTTTCCAGTCGGTGCCTGATTGTTCCTGAATGAGCTTGAATAGCGGCGGAATTGGGAACAAGTTGTCCTTTACAACGTGCTTGCCAGTGACAAAGTGCATCACTTTGGTTTGTGCGCCGCCCGAGCAGTGTACCATTCCGTGGATGCGATGGCGCATCGTGTCGAGGATTTTTTTGATTACAGGTGCGTAGGTGCGGGTGGGCGACAAAACGAGCTTTCCGGCATCCAATGGAACGCCCGGCACGGTGTCGGTGAGTCCTATCGTGCCTGAGTAAACAAGGTCGGCGGGTACGTTATGGTCGTATGTTTCGGGATATTTCTCGGCTACTGCCTTTGCAAACACGTCGTGCCTTGCCGAAGTCAGCCCGTTGCTTCCCATGCCCCCGTTGTATTGCTTTTCGTAGGTGGCTTGCCCCGACGATGCCAGCCCAACAATCACGTCGCCGGCGGCGATGTTGGCATTGTCAATCACATCGCTGCGCCGCATGCGGCATGTGACTGTGCTATCGACGATGATTGTGCGCACGAGGTCGCCCACGTCGGCAGTTTCGCCCCCTGTCGAAATAATATTAACGCCCAATTGTCGCAATTCTTGCAGCAGCTCCTCAGTGCCGTTGATTATTGCCGCAATCACTTCGCCGGGAATGAGCATCTTGTTGCGGCCGATTGTCGATGAGAGCAGTATGTTGTCGGTAGCTCCCACGCACAGCAGGTCGTCGATGTTCATAATCAAGGCATCTTGCGCAATACCTTTCCACACACTCAAGTCGCCTGTTTCACGCCAGTAGGCGTATGCGAGTGACGATTTGGTGCCGGCACCGTCGGCGTGCATGATGTTGCAGTATTCAGGGTCGCCTCCAAGCAGGTCGGGAATTATTTTGCAGAAAGCCTTTGGGTACAAGCCTTTGTCAACATTCTTGATGGCATTGTGTACATCTTCTTTCGATGCCGACACTCCGCGCAGGTCATAACGTTGGTCAGTCATAGCGATGTGTATATTTAGATTTTTATCATTATATCCAACATTAGGAGGAATGCCACGATAACTGGCGATACCAGCAGCAAGCTGTCGATTCGGTCGAGTATTCCGCCGTGGCCAGGGATTAAGTGCCCCGAGTCTTTGACGTGGACTGTGCGCTTGAGCAGCGACTCGGCGAGGTCGCCCCATGTAGCGAAAACTGGCACAATGATGCCCAGCACAATGAATGCTTCGAGTGGTAAGAGCATGTGTGGGCCAAAGAGCTCTTCGCCGAAGTAGTATAGCAGAAATCCGGCAATTGCGCTGAATGCCAATCCACCCCAAAATCCTTCCCAAGATTTCTTGGGCGATATGCGTTCAAACAGGCGGTGGCGACCCAGCAGGCTGCCCACGCAGAATGCTCCTGTGTCGTTGAGCCAAATCATTATAAAGATGGCTAATAACAATTTGGAGCTGCAGAAGTATATCGTATTGAGCATTGCCAACGGCAGTGCCACATATATTTGTGCCAAACACGAGTGTGCAAACGATTGCAGGGCGTTGTCGGCCTTGATGTATATTTGTAAAATGATGCGGGCCACTATGTAGGTGATGCACAAGGCGGTAAATAGCTCATATAGACTAACGGCATGAGGGCTGGGGTATTTTTGTCCGTGGAGGAAAAATGCCGAGAATAGCATCACGCCCCCAAAGCAGTCGAGAATGATTACCAGAAGCTTGTGGCGGCTATTATTGTCAACCAAGTGGTGCAATTCGATAATTCCCAGCACAGTGAAAATGGCGAAAAGCCCATAAAACAAGTAAGGTGATTGTAGCAGCAATGCAGCGACAATCAAAGCGACGTAAATGCTGCCCGATGCAGCCCTGACCAATATTTTTTTCACTGTAATGGTATTTTGAAAATTTATTACGAAGACAAAGTTAATTAATATTCCAAAATGTTCAAAATCCCATCTCGGTAAATGGCAATGATGAGCTTAAAATTGCGGAAATGTGATGTGTGTGACAATTTTTTATAGACAAAAGGGGGTGTATTTGAAAAGTTATTATTAATTTCGGCAATGCGAAATGTTACATGATTGTCATACGATTTAAGGATAGTTGTGGTAATTTTGCAAATCATAAACGTATTTAAGTATGGCTACGAAAAGCAGAATCTTAGTCGTGGATGACGAAGATACTATTTGTGAAGTGTTGAAGCTCAACCTTGAGATAGCCGGCTATGATGTCGATACCGCCAATTCGGCCGAGGCAGCCATGAAGATGCCTCTTGCCGATTATGACTTGTATATCATAGACGTGATGATGGGTGAGATGAACGGTTTCGACTTTGCATCGAAAATCCGTATGACCGAAGCACTGAAAGATATTCCGATTATAATATGCACGGCAAAGGATAGCGAGGAAGATTTGCTCGACGGTTTCAGCCGTGGAATAGACGACTATGTGAAAAAGCCATTTTCGGTGCGTGAGCTTGTGGTACGCATCAAGAGTGTGCTGCGCCGCACCAAAGGTGCTGAAAGCGAGGAAGGTGCATCGTCGCTAACATACAACACGCTGGTGCTTGATGCCGAGAAGAAGTTATGCTCCATCGACGGTGAAGAGATTTCACTCACCAAGAAGGAATTTGAAATATTGCGGTTGTTCTTGCAAAACCGGGGGCGTATATTCTCGCGCGAAGAGATATTGGGCAAAGTGTGGGAAGATGACGTGCTGGTAATTGACCGTACCATTGACGTGAATATCAATAGGTTGAGAAAGAAATTAAAACAATATGGTAACAACATTATAACTAAACTGGGGTATGGATACGGTTTCAAAGAGTAAGTTTAATTATCAGACAAGACTGTTTTTCCTTATCATCGTGTTTACGTGGATTTTGACGTTTGCATTTTTCACGTTGCAATATACGCGTGAAAAGGAGTATAAAGTGAAAACGCTCAACAACGAGCTGCAAATGCTCAACATGAAGGTGTTGCACAGCATCGAGAACCACGACAGCATCGACAGGTTGCATATTGAGAGTCTGCTGGCCGATGACTCGGTGCGGGTGACTGTCATGGACATGGCTGGCAATGTGCTTTATGACAATTCGCACAGCGGAGAGTTGGAAAACCATATCGACCGCGTGGAAATGGAGAATGCAATAGCCCATGGCGAAGGTTACACCATACGCCGCCGCTCCGATACCGACCGTAACGAATACTTCTATTCGGCCACGAGGGGTGACTCGGTAGTGGTGCGTACAGCCCTGCCTTACAGCAAGGCGTTGACCGACTATTTCAGAGTGGATTCGGTGTATATGTGGATAATAGTGCTGGTGGCACTGATAGTGAGCGTGGTGGCTTATTTTGCAACCCGCCGCTTAGGACAAAGCATACAGAACTTGAGCGATTTTGCCACGCAGGCCGAACAGGGCAACATACTTACCTACGACACTTCGAGCTTCCCTCAGGACGAATTGGGTGAAATATCGAGGCAAATCATAAGCCTTTACAAGAAGTTGAAGCAGACCATACAGGAACGTGACGACAATATGCGTAACGCCATATTCGAGGAGCAGGAGAAGGTGCGCATCAAGCAGCAGCTTACCAGCAATATAAACCATGAGATTAAAACTCCGGTTCATGCCATACAGGCTTGTTTGGAAACTGTGGTGAACAATCGTGACAGTTTCGACAAGGATACTATATTGGGGCTTATAGACAAGGCCTACCAGAATGTGCAGCGGTTGTGCTCGTTGTTGCACGACATATCGGTAATCACGCGCATTACCGAAGCTGGCGACCAAATCAAGAAGTCGGCAGTGAATATCAATGAGGTGCTTGCATCGGTAGTCGATGATGTCGAGCAGTTCCCTCCCGAAAAGCGAATGAGGGTGAACGTGAATGTTCCCGATGGAATGGTTGTGCAAGGTAACGACACGCTTATCGAGGCAATTTTCCACAATTTGCTCATTAATGCCCTGTCGTACTCTGGCGGCCGCGACATATTTATCGATATGGTTGAGGAAACCCCCGAATATTATAAGTTCCGTTTTGCCGACAACGGTGTGGGCGTAGCTCCCGAACATCTCAACCACCTGTTTGAGCGTTTCTACCGTGTGGACGAGGGCCGTTCACGGAAACTCGGGGGTACGGGATTGGGATTGGCAATTGTGAAGAATGCCATACTTTTCCATCGCGGCACTGTGACGGTGCGAAACCGTCAGGCCGGTGGACTTGAGTTTACATTTACTATCCACAAATGAAAAATAAATAGAAGTAAAACACATAACTTTATATTATGAGTCCTATTTTCACAGTAATCATTATTGTACTGGCGTTGCTTGCTATCTTGGACCTGATAGTGGGCGTATCCAACGATGCAGTGAATTTCCTGAATTCGGCGTTGGGTGCAAAAATTGCTCCGATGAAGGTCATCTTGACGGTGGCTTCGGTGGGCATATTGATTGGTGTCGTGACGTCAAACGGCATGATGGAAGTGGCCCGCAGCGGTGTGATGCACCCGGGCATGTTTACTTTCCGCGAAATTATGTTCCTGTTTGTGGGTGTGATGCTCACCGATGTGATTTTGTTGAACACATTTAATTCGCTTGGCTTGCCCACTTCGACCACCGTGTCGCTGATTTCGGAGTTGCTCGGTAGTGCTGTTGCGGTGGCATCATTCAAGATTTATGCCGACCCAAGCCTGAGCATATCCGACTTAGGGTCGTTTATCAATAGCGGCAAGGCGTTGGTAATCATATCGGGCATATTGTTGTCGGTGGTGATAGCATTCACTGTCGGTGCGATATTGATGTACTTTAGCCGCATCCTTTTCACATTCCGTTATGCCAAAGGTTTGAAACGGTTTGGTGCAGTGTGGTGCGGAATTTCGATAGTAGGCATTTTGTATTTTGCTATTTTCCAAGGCATGAAGAGTTCGGGGCTTTTCTCGGCCGAAGTGCTTGGGTATATCAACGACCACATCTATGTGGTACTTTTCGTAACATGGGTGGTTTCGTCGTTGATAATGTGGATTTTGCAACTGTGCAAGGTGAATATAATGAAAATCACCATCCTTGCAGGAACAATGGCACTCGCACTTGCGTTTGCAGGTAACGACCTTGTCAATTTCATAGGTGTTCCGCTTGCCGGACTCGATTCATACATGATTGCCCTTAACAATGGAGCTAATGAAAATATGCTGATGGGCGAACTTGCCAAGCCTGCGCAAGCCAACATTTGGTTCCTCGTCGTTTCGGGCATAGTGATGATATTGACGCTGTTTTTCTCGCGCTCGGCGATGCGTGTGGCCGAAACACAACTTAACCTGTCGTCGCAGCACGACGAGGAGGAGCGTTTCGGTTCATCCCCGGCATCACGTTCGTTGGTACGTACAGCGCTTGCACTTAATACATTCTATAAGCGCATTATGCCCGAGGCATTGCTCGAACGCATCAACAAGCGTTTCGTGCCGTTGACCGAGGAGGAGCGTGGGTCGGCAGCATACGACCACATCAGGGCCGTTGTAAACCTCACGGCGGCTGCTATCCTTATATGTATCGGCACATCGTTCCAGTTGCCGCTTTCCACCACCTACGTGGTGTTTATGGTAGCAATGGGTTCGTCGCTTGCCGACCGTGCATGGGGCCGCGATAGTGCCGTTTACCGCATCACTGGTGTGATGGTGGTGATTTCGGGTTGGTTCCTGACTGCGGTTGTGGGATTCACGGCTTCGTTCATTATCGGCATTCTGTTGATGTGGGGTGGCTGGATTTCATTTGTCATCATACTCATAATATGCGGGTATGTGCTGTGCTATAATCTGATTTTCAAATCCAAGAAGAAAGAGGATGACGAGGTTGAACGCTTGCAGCTCAAAGAAGATGCCAATGCCGAGGACGTGCTTTACTCATGCACCGAAACTGTGGTCAGCACCATGGAAGATGTGTCGTCGATTTACAACCACATGCTTGTCGCTCTATATACCGAGAATCGCAAAGTGCTGAAAGAAACGGTTGCGCAGTCGGAAGCCTTGTATAACGAAGCCAATAAGCGCAAATACAATATGTCGGTCACGTTGAAACGACTCGAAGAGCAGAACATCGAAACGGGCTACTTCTATGTGCAAGTGGTGGACTACCTGAGCGAGGTGTCGAAGGCGTTGTTGCACTGCACGCGTCCGGCATACGAGCATATCAATAACAACCACCGCAGCTTATCGGAAAGCCAGATAATGGACTTGAAAACTATCAACGACGAGGTTGATAACATATTTGCAACTATCAACCAAATGTTGCGTAACAAGGATTTTACTGGCATTGACGAGGTGATGACTATGCGTGACGAATTGTTCTCGACTATTGCCGAGAGCATAAAGAACCAAATACGCCGATTGAAGAATCAGGAGATGAGCACGCGTGCCAGCGAGCTGTACCTTAACATCTTGAATGAAACCAAGAATATGGTGTTGCAATCGCGCAATCTGCTCAAATCGCAAGCATATTTCCTTAATAAGATACAGGTGTCGAGCACTCGTCCGTAAAGGAGGCACCTATTGTAGCAACAGACTGCGGCGTGGCTGGAGGGTATCCGAGCCACGCCGCAGTCGTATATTGGGGAAGGGTACTGTGTTCTTATTTTGAGGGTGTGTCAAAATGCTTAGCCACCCAACTCGTAGGAACGCACGGCTCGTGCGTCAGTGTGCTGTATATGTTGTTAACTGTCTGCAAATAAGTAGAGTGTATGTCAGATTGCTAGGCGGGCGCACGAGCCGTCCCTACGAATTGGAAATATCACAATTCCCTGATAAATGTATATGATTGGGGTTGTTGTTACTTCAGGTGGAATCCGCGCAGGAAGTCGGCTGCCGGCATTCGCTTTTTGCCGGCAAGTTGCAGTTGTGTGATTTCGATGATGCCGTCGGTACAAGCTGCGTATAAATGTCCGTTTTCTGCCCACATTTCACCGGGTTTATGGTCTTGCAATGGCAGGTCGGTGATTGCTGCCGCAAATATCTTTGCCGTGTGTATTGTATCGGCGGTATCGGCGATTTCGGTCCATGCGGCTGGGTAGGGCGAAAGTCCACGCACAAGGTTGCGCACTTGTCGCATGGGGCGGTTCCAGTCGATTTTGCATGTTTCCTTGAAAATCTTCGGAGCAGGGGTAGCCTCTGTACCGGCATTGCATAGCTCTTCCTGCGCAATGGGTTTTACGTTTCCGGCTATTATGGCATCGACAGTTTCGATTACCATGTCGGCACCTATCATCATCAGGCGGTCATGCACGTCGCCCACATTGTCGTCATCGGCAATGGCTATTTTACGTTGTTGTATAATGTCACCGGTGTCGATTTCATGTTTCAAGAAAAATGTGGTCACACCTGTTTCGGTTTCGCCGTTGATTACCGCCCAGTTGATTGGGGCTGCTCCGCGGTATTTAGGCAGCAGCGAGGCGTGCAGGTTGAAAGTGCCCAAAGGAGGCATGTTCCACACCACCTCGGGCAACATGCGGAATGCGATTACGATTTGCAAGTCGGCTTGCAGTGAGCGCAGTTCTTCGACAAACTGTGGATTCTTCAGCCGCTCGGGTTGTAATAGCCGCAGCCCGTGTTGCAAGGCATATTGTTTGACTGGCGATTGCAGCAACTTGTGGCCTCGTCCGGCCTCTTTGTCGGGCATAGTCACCACACCCACTATGTTGTATCCGCCCTCGACGAGGCGGCGCAGGCTTTCTACGGCAAAGTCGGGAGTGCCGAAAAATACTATTCTTAGTGTTTCTTTGTTGTATGTCATCGTTAGTTATGTAGAAGTGTTTTAATCGTCGGTGTAATGTTTCAGCACACGGCGGTAGGAGTTGAAAATCTTGGATTTAGAAACAAATCCCACATATTTCCCGTTTTCGACCACAGGCAGGTTCCAAGCATTGGTGTCGTCGAATTTTTTCATCACGGCATCCATCGTCTCGCCCACTTCGATTTTGGCAGGAGCGGCTGTCATGAATTTGCTGACGTAGATTTTGCGGTAAAGGTCGGGGCGGAACATGATGTTGCGAATGTCGTCGAGCAGTACGATTCCGAGCAGAGTGCCGTTGTTGTCGGTGACGGGGAACAGGTTGCGGTTGGAGTGGGAAATGACGTCAACCATCTCTTTGAGCGACATTTCGGGATGAACCGGCAAGAAGTCTTTTTCGATTACATTGTCGATTTTGAGCAGTGTCAACACGGTTTTGTCTTTCTCGTGGGTTAGCAATTCACCTCGTTGCGCCAGACGCATATTGTATATGCTCCAAGGCAGGAATAGGCGTATTGTACCATACGACACGAGCGAAACAATGAGCAGAGGCAGGAACAGCTGGTAGCCGCCAGTCATCTCGGCGGTGAGGAAGATAGCCATAAGCGGAGCGTGCATCACGGCCGACATCACTCCGGCCATTCCAAGCAGTGCGAAATTCTTGATTGACAACCCACCCTCGGCAAGGCCCAAGGTGTTGATTAATATGGCAAACAGGAAGCCTGCCATGCACCCGACATAGAGCGACGGGGCGAATGTTCCGCCGACACCGCCGCCTCCGTTTGTGGCACTGGTGGCAAATACTTTTGTCAGAATAATCAATGCGACGAATGTGATTACCATCCACACGTTATTGCGGTAATCATAGAAGACGCTGCCGTCGAAAATTTGCGCATAATTGCCGTTGAGCAACGAGTTGATTGGTCCGTAGCCTTCGCCGTAGAGCGGAGGAAACAGGAATATGAGCAAGCTGAGTATTGCTCCGCCTACCGCAAATTTCAACCACGGGTTGCCAAGGCGGCCAAACATGCGTTCCATCATGTTCATGGCTTTGGTGAAATAGAGCGACACGAAACCGCAGAACACACCTAATGCTATGGCATAGGGGATGCGCATGGTGACGAATGTTTCGCTTTGCGAGAAGAAAAATTCGGAATCGTAGCCTGTGAAAGTATAGGCAATTGATGCTGCGGCCACCGACGAAATCATGAGCGGCATCACCGACACTGCCGTGAGGTCGAGCATCAGCACTTCGATGGTGAACAACATCCCGGCTATGGGTGCTTTGAAGATTCCGGCTATGCCGGCAGCCGCTCCGCACCCCACGAGTATCATCAATACACGTGGCGACATGTGGAATGCGCTGCCGAGGTTCGACCCGATTGCCGCCCCAGTATAAACGATGGGGCCTTCGGCTCCAACCGACCCGCCAAAGCCGATTGTCACCGAGCTGCCAAACAGCGACGACCACATGTTGTGTGGCTTCAGCCGGCTTTTTTTCTGCGATATGGCATATAGCACACGCGTCACGCCGTGTGAAATGTTGTCACGCACCACATATCTGACGAATATGCTTGTCAACAGAACGCCTAAAACCGGCCATAGCAGGTACAGGTAGTTACCCTCGTTGACGGCTACGCTCGATGTGAGTGCGCCCGAAATGACATGTATGAGATATTTCAGCAGTAGGGCAGCAAATCCCGAAACTATGCCGACTATCAGGGCGAGTATCAGCACAAATGTGCGCTCCTTGATATGCTTCTCGCGCCACACCAATAGCCGCAAGTACCACGAGCCAGAGTTCTCGCCAAATGTTGGGAAAAGTTTTAGTGCTATATTTTTCATTTTACAATCCTTTGCCTGTCACAACCGTCCAAATGGTGTAAATCATTATTTTCATATCGGTTGCGAATGAAATATTTTCAATATAGATTAGGTCGTACCGCATTCGTTCCACCATGCTTTCGATGCTCGATGCGTAGCCATATTTTACCATTCCGAATGATGTGATGCCTGGACGCACCTGTTGCAGCAATATGTATTGCGGTGCGCGTTCGATTATCTGGTCGATGAAATATTGCCTTTCGGGGCGCGGCCCCACGAGGGCCATGTCGCCGCGCAGCACATTCCAGAATTGGGGCAACTCGTCGATGCGGTATTTGCGCATTATGTGTCCGACTGGCGTGATGCGCTTGTCATCGATTGATGTCAATTGAGGCTGTCCGCCCTGCTCGGCATCAACCACCATGGTGCGGAACTTGTATATTGTAAATGGCTTGCCATGCAAGCCTATGCGTTGCTGCTTGAATATCACAGGGCCTTTGCTTGTCGTTTTTATGACAATAGCTATTATTGCCAGAAATGGAAGCAACAGCAGCAGTGCCACTGTCGAAATCACCATGTCGGACGCGCGTTTCAGGTTGGTTTCGCACTCTGTCATGTTGCTCGACGAGATGTCGATGAGCGGAGTGCCATACACGGTGTCCAAGCGTCCGCGCGAAAGGAACACGTCGGTTTCGTTCGACAATAATTTTATGGGAATGTTTAACGGGTACAGATGGTTGAGTGTGTGCAGCACGTTGTCGATTCCATTGCTTTGTGGCACCACGATTAGGTCGGTTATGCCTAATTGTCGGCATACGTTTTCAATCTTGTCGAACTCATACACGGGCTTCCCTCCGATTTGGTCCGGGGCTATATTGCTGCCGAGGTTGTTGACGAATCCCGCCACTTTGTAGCCAAGCCTGGGCTTCAGGCTGTCGAGCTCGTCGGCAAATTTGATGGCATTGTCATTGCAGCCGATGATGAGTGTGGGAAATTCGATTAGCGACCGTGCGATGCGGCGTTTCTCGCTCAGGGTGATTGCGAGGCGAATGGGGTAGATGAATACGAGCAAGATTGCCCACAGGGCCAATAATATCTCGTAGTTGCGGTAATGGTCGATGACGGCATCGTTAATCAATGCCACAAAGTACACCAGCATCATGCACACAAATGTGGACATGAACGATGTGGTGGCTTCTTGCAGCAGCGACTTGCGATGCACGTTGTTGTAATATCCCGACAGCCAGTATATGCCCATCATTGCCACAGGGAAACACACTTGCCCCACCATTACCATGTCGGCTGACAGGAATGAGCCGAGTGTGCCGAAGCCTTGCAACGCGATTATGTCGCGCTGCAGGTGGTAACGCACAACGTTATATATGGCCATGGCGACGTTCGACATTACGAAGTCGCCGATTTGGTAGGCCATGCGTTGTGTGCGTGTGTTGTTTGTCGCCGTCGCTGTTCCCACGGTGTGGTTCATTCCCTTATTATGCTTATTGTACCATCGGTTTTCAGCTTTATGATGCTTGACGGGCGATGCGGTGTCTTGTCGTCTTGGCGGTATTGGGCTATGTAGTCAACGCCTTGCTTGATGGCATCGTCGATTTCGTCGAAGAATGGGGCAGGTTTCTTGCCGCTGATATTAGCCGATGTCGATACCACGGGGCGGTTCAAGCGGCGGCACAATTCGCGGGAAAATGGTTCGTTGCTGACACGGATGCCTATGCTGCCGTCGGCTCCGATGAGGTTGGCAGCAAGGTTGCGGGCATTGTCATATATTATAGTCAGAGGTTTATCTGCGACTTCCACCAATTGGTAGGCAATTTCAGGCACTTCGTCAACGATGCGTTCTATTCGAGCCATGTCGTCAACGAGTACCAGCATGGCCTTGTTGTCGGCACGTTGCTTCAATTGATATATCCGTTTTACAGCATCGGCGTTGGTGGCATCGCAGCCTATGCCCCACACGGTGTCGGTGGGGTATAGTATTATGCCACCGCGTTTCATCACCTCGACGCATTTTTTTACATCTTCTTCAAAAACCATAGTTTTAAGTATAAACGATGTGACAACGTTGTAATATGGCGGTATTCAGGCGCATAAGCGATGCGCAACATATTTCCGCAATCACAAAGATAAGCATTTTTCCCATTATATGCGAAAAAACGCGTGGCTACGACATCAAATGTAAGAATGCCGCAGTGAAACAGTTCTTGTGCGAAAAAGGCCTGAGATTTGTCGGTAAATTAAGGAACTGCCACAACTTCAAATAAAACAAACTTGGGGGCGGGTTGCTGCCCATGATGTCGCATAAATGAATGAGCTGGTGGCGGCACGGTTAATTTTGTGCGGACGGAGGTGTATTATGTGCGCACTTTTGTAACTTTGCAGTCGTAAAATCTATGACTACGGGCTATGAACAGCATATTGCAGATTGAGGAAATCACAAAGTCGTTTGGCGACAGGGTCTTGTTTGCCGATGTCACATTGGGCATTGGCGAAGGTGAAAAGATTGGGCTTATTGCTAAAAACGGGGCCGGGAAATCGACCCTGTTGAAAATATTGGCTGGCAAGGAAGCGGCCGACAGCGGAAGGGTGGTGATGCGTGGCGGTGTGCGCATGGGCTACCTTGAACAAGAACCAGTCATGAACCCCGATGCCGCAGTGATTGACACTTTCCTCGATGATGGCAGCGAACGTGCCGCGGTGATAAAGGAGTATGAACGTGCCGTGGCAATGGGCGATGCCGTGGTGCTGGCCGAAGCGATGTCGAAGATGGATGCCCTCGACTTGTGGGGCTATGAAAACGACTTCAAGCAAATACTTGCCCAACTGCACATTATGGACTATTACCAGCGCGTGGGTGAATTATCGGGCGGGCAGTTGAAGCGTGTGGCATTGGCAAAGGTGATTATCGACAAGCCCGAC
Organism: uncultured Muribaculaceae bacterium; assembly: GCA_944321715.1. Lineage (GTDB taxonomy): Bacteria > Bacteroidota > Bacteroidia > Bacteroidales > Muribaculaceae > Avimuribaculum. Next base: position 59,805 of record CALUMJ010000004.1, read on the forward strand.
TTGCTGCTGCTCGACGAACCGACCAACCACTTAGACGTGGACGTAATCGAGTGGCTTGAGGGGTACTTGTCGCACTCGCGCATGACGCTTTTGATGGTGACGCACGACCGCTATTTTCTTGACCGTGTGTGCAACAAGATTGTGGAAATCGACGGCAGTGCACTGTACAAATATGACGGGAATTACTCATATTACCTTGAAAAAAGACAGGAGCGGATAGATGCCGAAAATGCCGACGTGGCCCGTGCCAAGAACTTGTTGCGTACCGAATTGGAATGGATGCGCCGACAGCCACAAGCCCGTGGCGGCAAGGCTCGTTACCGCATCAATGCCTTCTATGAGTTGGAAAAGCGAGCGCAGTCTGTGCGCGCCGACCGTGACGTAGAGCTCGATGTAAAGGCTTCGTACATAGGTTCCAAGATTTTTGTTGCACACGATGTGTGCAAGAGGTTTGGCGACAAGGTAATCCTCAACGGGCTGAATTACACATTTGCCCGTTACGAGAAGTTGGGCATTGTGGGCGACAACGGGGTAGGCAAGTCAACGTTTATAAAATGCCTGTTGGGGCGCGAACCGCTCGACAGCGGTTATTTCGAGGTGGGCGAAACGGTTGAATTTGGCTATTACAGCCAAGAGGGAATCAAGTTTGACGAAAGCAAGAAAGTAATCGATGCGGTGAGCGAGATTGCCGAATATGTGCGGTTTGACGAGAAAACGGCCTATACGGCATCGCAATTCCTGCAATTATTCTTGTTCTCGCCAGCCGACCAGCAGAAATTCATTTTCAAGTTGAGCGGCGGGGAGAAACGTCGCCTGTACTTAGCCACGGTGCTGATGCGCAAGCCTAATTTCTTGATACTCGATGAGCCGACCAACGACTTAGACATAAAGACGCTCGAAGTGCTCGAAAATTACCTTGCCGGCTTCAAGGGGTGCGTGATAATAGTGTCGCACGACCGCTTTTTCATGGACCGCACTGTTGACCACTTGTTTGTTTTCGAGGGCGGTGGCGTTATCCGCGACTTCCCGGGTAATTACAGCGACTACCGTGCGGCACGCGAGGAGGAAAAACGCATTGAGGCTGCCCGGCAAAAGGAGGTTGCCAAGCCGCAAGTGGCACAGCAGCCGCGGCCAAGCAATCCCAACAAGATGACGTTCAAGGAACGCAAGGAGTTTGAGGCATTAGACAGCGAAATCGCCCAGCTCACTGCCGAGAAGGAGGCATTAGATGTACTATTCAACAGCGGCGAAGTAATCCCCGACATTGCCGAACGCTCAAATCGCTACAACGAGCTGTGCCGCCTGCTCGACGAGAAAGAGTTGCGCTGGCTCGAACTCAGCGAAAAGTCATAACCAAACTACCTATTTATGCCTCATAAATCGTATAGTGTTAAAATGTGCGATATGGCCTGAACACCTGAGATTTTTCGGGGTTCGTCAATTCTTGCTTGCCATGAAATTATTTATGAATGTTGGCAATGCCAAGGCAAGCAAGAACGCCTTAATTGGGTTGTTGATGGTGTTAATGATTTGATAAACAAGAATTTATGGAGTAAACACTGTTCAAAATCTATCCGTTTCCTTGCAAGAAACGGACGGTCGTGTATCAATCTAATATTCAATATCTTAAGACTGTTTATTCATTATTTTGATAGGCAACAAAAATCTTTTTTCTACATTACAAGAAAAAAGTATAATACTTTTTCTTATGGTTCAATACTTTTTCATACATTTGCATTATAGCCATCCGTTTCTTGCAAGGAAACGGATGGAAATTAAATCCACACTGGCGGAATCCGAAAAGCCCTAATAGAGTAGGAAGTAATTCAATATCAGAAGATATGAAAACTCTTAATTTCCAAGTGGTAGCTGCTGCTCAGAATGTAAACTCAATGTTTGAGTACAGCAACTTTAGCGAGAGTGGACCGTGTGATATGTGCTGGGGAGACCTAAGCCTTTAAGCCGGAGGGACGAGGTTAAATGGAGCTACTGTTTTCCTCGTCCATTTTCTAAAACATATTCTTGCAGACTATGTATTGGTCAAAATATAATATATTATCAAAATCAGAAAAATACGATTATCTTTTGTTCAACACGATGTCGTTGGCGTTTATTCGGATTGGCAAAGATGATATTGGAACATGGTTGGAACTCAAAGATACCCCGGATGCATATAAGAACTTCAGCAATTATGCCTTTTTACTAAAAGCGCATATAATAGTAGAGAACCAAGAAGACGATTTTAATGTATATCTTGCCGACATCCTGAAAAACAGGTACAACCCTGTTGACATGGCGCTAACGATTCTGCCGACACGTGGCTGCAACTTTGGGTGTATTTATTGTTATGAGCAGGACCGCCCCATGATAAATATGGATGAGCAAACCGAAAGGGCAATATTGGCTTTTGTAAAATCCAACAAGCATCTGAAACGCCTTAGCGTTGTGTGGTATGGAGGTGAGCCTCTTATTAATTTCCATTCGATAGAAAGGTTGTCCAAGGCATTCCTCGCTATGGGCATCGAGTACTCGGCAAAGATGGTTACAAATGGATACTTGCTGACAAGCGAAATTGCGGAAAAATTGGAAACGCTCGCTATCCGCAATATACAAATTACACTTGATGGCCCGGAGGCGGTCCACAACAAACGGCGGATGCTTCTGGGAGGGCAACCTACCTATCGTCGCATAATGGAGAATCTGAAATATCTTCTAAGTGTCAACGGAACCATTACGGTTGATGTACGCACAAATGTGGATAGGCGCAATATGGCTGAGTACAACACTTTTTATCGGCAGTTTAAAGCTGAAGTAAACGACCCTCGCATAAATCTTTACCCAGGCTTTGTGTCCGACCTTTTGTCTTCGGAATGCGTATCGGCGGAATACAATATCAGTGCAGGGGGATATAAAGCTCAATTCGCACTTGACATATTCAACAACTACGGCATAGAGATAAAATCGTTTTTGCCTAAATATAGGCGCCATAGTTGTGTCGCAAGCAAGTATTGGGCATTTGTCATAGGCCCCGAAGGCGAACTCTACAAATGTTGGCGTATGGTAGGAAACAAGCAACAAGAAATAGGGAACGTAAATACAGGTGCCATGGACATGGCCAAATTTTCACGCTACCTTGTCGGGGCCGATTATACGCAAGACAGGAAATGCCTTGACTGCGAATTTGTCACACTTTGTGGTGGCGGTTGCCCATTAGTGCGTATGCGCAACAAATACGAAGGAACGAATATAAATCACTGCTGCCCCGAAAAGTCGAGTATGGAGAAACTGATGGAAATGCGGTATGAAATGTTCTTGAAGCAGCAGCGTGCAATGTGATGAAGAAAGTATATATCGAGACATACGGGTGTAGGATGAACCTTTGTGACAGCGAGATTATCCTCGGTATATTGTCGGGGCATGGATATGGATATACTGGTGTCTTGGCCGATGCCGATTGTGTAATTCTCAATGGTTGTTCAGTCCGTGAAATTGGCCATACAAAGGTATTTGAGCGTATTGCGGAGCTTGAAAAAACTCTTGCGTCACACGTTATACTCATTATTGCAGGGTGCGTATCCACGCAACTTGATGATTCTTTTTTTGCTGCCTATCCGCGTGTGCAACTTGTCATACACTCTACGGCTTATAAGCATATTTTCGAGGCAATAGGAGCACTTGCCCGAAACCAATCAACGCATCTTATTGTAACTGGTGACAACAATGATGAAATATACGACCGGCAGTTGCCTTTGCGATTATTGGAAGATAATGTTACGGCGGCGGTCACAATAATGAAAGGTTGCGACTTTTATTGTAGCTACTGCATAGAACCATACACGCGAGGCGGACGGACAAACCGCAGTTACGAAGGGATTATGGCAGAGATTGCCGACATACGAGATAAAGGTTATCGAGAAATCACCCTTTTCGGGCATATTGTGGATTTATGGGAAGGTGAACATGACGGGGGGCCCAAGAATTTCGCCCAGCTGTTGTCCGACATAGCAGAAGCCTGTCCCGAGCAGCGCATAAAGTTTATATCATCGCATCCCTTGACTTTTACCGACCAAATGGCCGATGTGATGGCGAGGCACAAAAATATCATGAGGGTTGCCCATCTTCCGGTACAATCGGGGTCGAATGAGGTTCTGCGCAGGATGAACCGGAAATATACGGCAGCCCAGTTTGTTGAACGCATTTATGCGATAAAAGAGATAGTACCAGATATAAACATTGTCACAGACATTATGGTGGGCTTTCCCGGTGAAAAGGAAAAAGATTTTGAAGCGACGCTTAAGTTACTTGATACAATACGTCTGACCGATATCAATGTATTTAAGTTTTCGATGCGAAAAGGAACACCGACGCACAAGAAGTATAGCGATGATGTGCCCCCCTATGTAAAAGAAGAGCGGCGGCGCAAGGTATATTCCTTGGTTGAAAAAATCCGTAACGAGGCGGCTCGTAACCTTGTAGGAACGACGCAACGTGTAGTGGCGGAATCCCGATATAAGGAGTCCCGTTGGTGGAGTGGGCGGGATATGTGCCACAGGACAATTTATTTTGTTCCAAAACAGGGGATGGCTATAGGGGAACAGTGCGATATTGTGGTTCGAGGTGTTGAAGACGGCAAATTGTATGGAGAATTGTGCTTATGAAAGTGCATGTTGAAAACATCGGTTGTTTTAAGAACCTCGTAGATTGCGAGCGTTTGCTTTATGCGATTGAACAAATGGGAATTGAGATTTCGTTCGGCAAGTTGCACGATTCTGCCGACATTGCCATCATCAATACTTGTGGTTTTATCAATGATGCAGAAACAGGTTCGATTGCGCTCATTACACGTTATGCCGCACTGAAAAGGGAAGGAACCATCTCCCAATTATGGGTAATGGGGTGTTATGGGCAAAAAATGGGTGAGAAATTGGCTACGATGATACCTGAAATTGACAAGGTATTTGGCAACTTCAACTGGAATGAAATTCTGGTCAGGATAGGCTTGGTCGATGCTATCGGCGTGCAACGGCATATAACAACTCCCCCGCATTATGCCTACTTGAAAATTTCGGAAGGTTGCAGCAGGCCTTGTGCTTATTGTATCAAACCTGTCTTGAACGGTCCATTGAGGTCTGTTCCCATGGAACGATTGATAGAGGAAGTGAAATGGCTTGTCGGTCAAGGTGTATGTGAATTACAGTTGGTGGCACAAAATCTTACGGACTATGGACTTGACTTGTACGGGGATAAGAAAATAGCCGAACTTGTGGAGCGTGTTGCTGACATTCCGGGTGTTGAATGGATTAGGCTACATTATGCTTATCCTATAGGATTTCCTACTCGGTTGCTCGATGTAATGAGAGAGAGGAGCAACGTATGCAAGTATCTCGACATGGCATTGCAGCATTGTAATGCAAAAATACTCAGGCTTATGCGCAGGAGTATGTCGAAAGAAAGTCTTGCCACTCTGCTCGCAAAAATTCGCAACAGCGTCCCGGGTATCTATTTGAGGACGACTCTCATGGTTGGATTTCCGGGAGAAACCGACGAGATGTTTGAAGAACTGTGTGCATTTGTCAAAGAACAGAAATTTGAACGGATGGGTGTTTTTTGTTATTCTGCCCAGCAAGGTTCTTACAGTCATAGTAACTATGTAGATACAGTACCCGAAAATGTAAAGGTATCAAGGGCTTTCACGCTCATGGATATACAAAAAGAATATTACCAATCGCTTAATTCCTCTCTTGTGGGGCGTGTCCAAAAGGTTATTGTGGATTGTTGCCAAGATGGCAAGTACCACTGTCGCACTGAACACAGTACACCTATGGCCGACCCTAAAATCATAGTTGACAGTAGTCGCCCATTGAAAAGTGGTTCTTTCCAGATGGTGCGGATTACTGAAGCTGTCGGTAAGGATATGAGAGGTGTTGCCCTATAAACCAGCAAAGTATGAACATATTTTCAAAGAACAATATAGCACTGCTACCTAAGCCTGGTTCTCCAGATATAATTGTATATCTGCCATTTGCAGGATATGCAACGGTAGTAGATTTGGCGGAATTGTCATGCCTGGAGTCGGCCATTTCGGAAACAAGTAGGAGCCATATTTCTCCTCATTTGGCAGAAATTATCGGAAAGCTGAACAAGGACACTGTGCATTTGCGTGAAACACCTCGCACGGTCGATGGGATGCGTAGTTTGATGTTGCTCCCTAATAACAAATGCAATTTCAAGTGTTCATATTGTTATTCGGCCAAAGGACGGACAAATGGCGAAATATCCCCGGGCATACTGAAATCGGGCCTTGCTTATTTCCTTAATCCTCAAAGGGCGAACAATGAACGGCTGTCCATCTCGGTATTGGGCGGAGGCGAGCCGTTATTGTCGTGGAAGATACTTAGGCCCGCTCTTGAATATGCTCTATCAATGAGCGCAAAGCGAACAAAAGCATGTCCGATTTCTCTTGTCACAAATGGGTCGATATACTCGGATGAAATTGCATCGTTTTGCATCAATAACAATATAAGCATAAGTGTCTCGTTCGATATTTTGCCGGATGTGCAGGATATGCAACGCGGGCATTGGAAAGAGGTGTCGGACAATATTAATCGTTTTGCAGAAGCTGGCATTGATGTGGCTCTCAATACGGTCATCAGCGACAGGAATGTTGCGAGAATGGTTGAAATGGTAGAGCATCTTCTTATTCATAACCATTTGGTAAAGAAGGTTTCGTTTAAAACATTGATTGCCAAAAATTATTTCCAGGACATTGAAAGCCGTTGCAAATACTACGAATCTTTTATTTCAAATTTTTTCAAAGCAAAGAAAGTGGCCGACAAGCATGGCATTTGGCTTACTTGCTCTTATATGAACACTTGCATAACCCTTACAGACCGTTACTGCCACGGGAAATTTGTCATTACCGCCGATGGAGATATTTCTGTATGCCACACGGTCGGTTCGAAGCACGACGACTTATACGACCAGTTTGTATTCGGGCATATAGATGAATTGACCGGGCAGGTCACTATCGATGATAACAAACTTTCCAAAATACTCCGGCATGACGTTTACCACAATGCTTCATGTGAAGACTGTCCTGCTCGTTGGCATTGCGCTGGCGGTTGTTATGCCGACCATTTCCATATCGACAAGAAGGAACATGAAGCTTATTGCGAATCCATGCGGCATTTCCTCGCATATTATCTAATCTATAAATACAAATTATGAAGACCGTATATATCAACAGTAACGGGTGTGCCGTATTGAAGCATGAAACAGAACGTATAGCTCGGTATTTCAAGTTGAACGGGTGGGTGTTGGCAAAGGGGCCCGAAAGCTCGGACGTGGTGGTTATGACCTGTTGCGGGGTAACACATAATGAGGAGGACGAGGCCATAGAGATGCTAAGGCAATTGGAAAATGTCCGCGCAAAAGATAGCCAAATCATAGTGTCGGGGTGTATGCCAGCATTTGCCAAAGACAGGGTCCTTGGCGTTTCGCCCAATGCCACCATATTGAAGTATGCCGAGCTTCCATGCCTTGATGGCATAATTATGGCAGATACTCCATTCGAGTCGGTTTATTATAATGCACATCCCATGCTTGAAACTGAGGATAGCTCGGTGTGCGACAAGGATAAAGACCTGAGTGTGATGCGCGGAATAGACCGATTGTGTGGCGGCAGCGAATGTGAGCGGGCGTGGAATATATCGACATTGCGCAAATATATGTGGGATGATAGCCTAACATTCCAGATAAAAGTATCATACGGATGCCCCGGCAATTGCAGTTATTGCGCCACCAAATTGGGTATAGGGGAGTTCAGGAGTGTCGATAAAGATTTTGTAATAAAGCAATTTGTCGAGGGATTGGACAAGGGGTACACTTATTTTATGCTTATGGGGGATGAAATAGGAGCTTATGGGCGTGACATAAATACGTCGTTGCCCGATTTGCTTCAGCAGATGTATGATTTGTCGAATGGGAAAGCCGTCATTTCCATCCGGTACATCCATCCTGACATATTGGTCAATTTGTATGACAGGTTGAAAAAGTTTTTTGCTACAGGATTTGTTAATTACTTCTGTTGTGCCATACAGTCGGCAAGTCCTGCGGTATTAAAACGCATGAACAGGAATCCGGATATAGAACCGTTCATACGTTGCATGGAGGATATGAATAGGAATAAGTACCCGGTTAGCAAGCATACACAAATCATCGTAGGCTTTCCGGGGGAGACATCTGAAGATGTGCTCTTGACAATGGATGCTATTCGCCGTTGCAAGTTCGAGCATATCAACATTAATCTGTTTAGTCCTCGTCGCCACACGGCAGCGTGGAGCATGGAAGAGACCGTGACTCAAGAAGAAAAAATGTTTAGGGCAGGACTTATTAGATATTCCTTGAATTTATACAAGAAAGCATTGTTGTATGATGCGATTAAAAGCTCCATGCTGGGCGCGGCAAAATGAAACGGTTTTCTCCAAACAATGAAAAAGCGGATATTCATAGAGAGCGGTTGCAGCGATGGTGTAAGAAACGAGGTGTTTAAATATGATTACACATCTTCGATGGATAAATACATGCGCAGGGATGAATATGGCTTCTGGCATTCTTGTGGAGTGGGTATATCTTTGGAACAGGAAACATTGTGCCGTGTGTTTTACAAAAAAGGGTGGTCGGATATCGGAACCGAATATGCGCTTCCCGCAATCCAAAATAAAGCGATTGTTCAAATCAGGGAACAGGTGAACGACCGTGGGCTTGAAGTGGTTATTATCCATGAGAAGCCCGAGAGAGCCCCGGCAATCGTGATTTGTCTTGGAGGTCCTATAATCCCTGTGCCCGATTTCATGGCTGCGGGTTCTATATATAGTCATTTTATTCAGCAAGGTTACGCCTTGGTCGTTCCACTGCGGCGAGGCGTGTCGGAGATTAACATGGAATGGGAACGAGCATTGGACGGCCATTATGGAGAATATGACGTAGAAGATACCATCGAAGCGACAGATTTTGTATTAGCCAGCCATGCAGATTGGATTGATGCAGAAAATGTTTTCCTTTATGGGGGAAGTTATGGTGGGTATGTGGCGGAACTGATTGCAGGAAAGGCAAACTCAAATAAAAGATATAAAGCAATCATTGCTCATTGTGGAGTATATGACATGGCGGCTTATCCGTGGCATAACCAGGGCATACCCGAAGAGACGATGGACACATACGGCAAAACGCACGACAAGTCCTTGTATGCGCATCGAGTAAAGGGAATTTCTCCCAAGACATATATTTCCAACTGGAATGTGCCCGTATTGCTGGTACATCATTTAAACGACACGACGACATGGGTCGGGCAATCGGTAGCGGCATATAATGATGCCTTGAAATTAAACAAGCAGGTAGCCTTGCTTGTTGTACGCGGCCCTCATACTTATGATATTCCCAATAAAGAGATTTTGTTTCACGAATTAACCACGTTCTTTAATAAATGTTTGAAAATAAGATGTATATGAACAGCAATTTTTTGATGGCCTTGCTATCCACCCCTACGGTGTCGGGGTTTGAGGACGCAGGGTGCAAGATATATGAAAGCTATCTCAATGGGTACGTTGATGAATGCAAGAGGGATATTTTAGGGAACTCCTATGCAGTCCTCGATGCTCCCGAAGAATTTCCAATGGTCATGGTAGAAGCACATATCGATGAAATTGGTTTCCAAGTATTGTACATTGCCGATGACGGTCGTATTTACGTCCGCAAGAATGGTGGGATAGACATGCAGTGCATACCGGGAAGCAGGGTCGTGATATACGGGAATTCGGGGGAGGTGCATGGCGTTATCGGGAAAACCCCGGTTCACCTGCAAAATGGCCAGGAAAGGGAGAAAACCCCGGAATTATCGAACTTATGGATAGATACAGGGCTTGAAGCCGAAGAGGTGAAAGGGAAAGTTAATGTGGGAGATGTGGTGGCTTTGAAACAAGATGCGGAGATGATGGGCAAATACCGTGTAACATCGAAGGCATTGGACGACAAAATCGGGGTTTATGTGGTGGCCGAGGTTATGAAACGGTTGGGAAATGAGCGGGACTCGCTTCGATGCAAAGTTCAAGGTGTCGCCACCGTGCAGGAGGAAGTCGGTTGCAGGGGAGCTTTGGCAAGTGGATATACTATTATGCCCGATGTCAGTATTAGCATTGATGTGGATTTTGCAACAGACGTTCCCGGTTGTTCCAAAATGAAATACGGTGACATCCGTTTAGGTCAAGGAGTAGTCGTTGCATGCTGCCTGGATAGTGATATGCGCATCGTGGAACAACTACGAGGAATAGCATCCGAAAAGTCAATTCCTATACAATATTCTGCGCGTCCTTATGCGACAGGAGGGACGAATGCGTCAAGGATTCGCACTATCCGAAAAGGTGTACGCACTGTTTTGTTGGGTATTCCATGCCGGTATATGCATACACCGGTCGAGGTGTGTGATATGCGCGATGTTGAGGCAGCAATATCCTTGATTACCGAATATGTCAAATCGATATAAGCGAGGCAAGTTTACCCCCCCCCCCGAAAATAAAACCAGTGAACTTGCGCTTGGAAAAATGGTTGCATACTGCCGAACTTTGCAGTTTACATATCATCCATAGTGAGCAATCTGCTCTCAATCTCATAGTTGAACAAAACCTTCTTGCGGAGAGCTTCCACCTTTTGCGCGAACAATTCCGGCTTGAAGTTTTTGGCTTGCCGTTTTACTTCAGCCACCAGCGCACGCTTGTCTTCCGCATACAACCCTATGATGTCGATTTCATGCTGCTCTTTATTGTTTTTCCCCTGCCACCAAGAACCTATTTCGGCAAAATCCTTGCTCTCCATCATCTGCTGGCGGAAATACATTTCCAGCGCGAGTCCGGAGAAAGTTGGATAATCATCCTTTATAATGTTTGCCAACCGCTCGTAGTTCTGTATCTCAATGTAGCTTTGATGCTTGATGAAATAACGGAACCAAAACCGCAGGAACATATCCGATACCTCATAACGGACAGACTGTGAACTCTCTTTGGAAAGTATCGGACGCTTTTTCTTAACCAGATTATAATCCTCTTCCAACCGTTTCAGTTGTCCCCCCAAACTGATGCCGCCCAAAGCGGCCTCCATTTCCGGCAATGTATTCCTACCATTGGATATGGCGGAGAGTATGGAGAAATAATTCCCGTATTTCTTGCCGAACTCCTGTATCAACAGTGCCTGGCCTTCAGTGAGGAAAGAAGACTCTGGCTGCAACATGAAATCGACCATGCTTTCCATATCCGTACAGCCGTTGTCCATGAATTGCTCAATATATTTTGGAACGCCGCCGGTGAAGGTGTATAACGCCAGCAAATCGTCTTTCGTGTACTCCGGTTTATGGTCTGCCAGTATTTCTTTCAATACGGGAGTCGTGAAGGGGAATAACTTCATGATGCTGTCTGCACGACCGTACAAGGGCTCTTTCGCATCTCTGAATATTCTGTTCATAAGCGTATAGACCGAGCCGCTGACAATCAGGTTCACATGGCTTACCTTGCGATACCTGTCCCAAGTGTCCTGCATCAGACTATATATTTCAGGATTGATATAGTAGAATTCCTGGAATTCATCAATGAGCAGGTTGAATTGCACCTGCTTTCCCAAATCCATCAGAAAACGGAACATTTCGCTGAAACTCGTAAAGACCGGAACATAAACATCCAATGACTGGCGCACTTCAGCGGTGAAGCGCATGCAAAGGTCGGCTTCATTGCTCCGGCTGACAAACAGATAAACGGTTGGCGTACCTTCACAGCTTTTGAAAATCAGGCTTGTTTTCCCAATCCGGCGCCTGCCGGTCAGTACGGTCATTTGCGAATGATTGGAAAAGGCAATCTGGCGGACTTTTTCCAATGCGGCAAGTTCTTTATCCCTGTTGTAAAACTTCATATTTCTTATCTGTTATTACTTTTATATTGTTCGCCCGTAAAGTTTACGGTTGTAATATTTACGGCGGTAAACTTTACTGCGGTTACAAAAATAGCAATTCTATTTGAACAACAGACTATGAAAGCACTAAAAATACAGAGCAACCGCACCAAAATTTTATCGGTAGCCTAATTTATTGATAATCAAATGTTGTATTTTCTAATATTCGACAAGGTGTCCTAAAGATAGACATTGATTATCGGCATATTGATATTTTGATGCAGTTGCTCTGACCAAAAATAGGATTTTTTCAAATATTTCAGGCTGAATGTCAGCAGCTTTGTGCGAATAAAAAGAGAGGTCTTCAGTAATGAAGACCTCTCTTTGGTGATCCGCTTGGGGCTCGAACCCAAGACCCCATCCTTAAAAGGGATGTGCTCTACCAGCTGAGCTAGCGAATCTCCTTAAAAGCGATGCAAAGGTATGGTTTTTTGTTGAAACTGGCAAATGTTTTTGCGAAAATTTTTAAAACATTTTTCGATTTTGCTGTTTATTAGGGTGTTACGTGTGTACTTTTTTTGTCTGTTAACGAGCTTGCCAGCTTGGGTGGTGAAGTCATTTGCCCGAGGCGGCTTCGCGGCAGCGGCAAAGTTGCAGGAAAATGTCGTTGATTTCGAGTAGGTCGGGAGTCAACAGTTTGCGGCAGCCTTGCGCCACCGACGGTGTGATTTGGCATTCCTGCCCGTTGCCCGATGAGGCAATCGCACAGGTCATGCAGCCTATGGTGTCGGAGTCGCCGCCCATCGATATGGCCAGCCGCAGTGCCGCATCGGCATCGGTGCGTTGCAGGAATGCCATGATGGCGATTGGCACGCTGCCTTGGCAGCTCACGTCGAACGTGTATTGGCTGCGTATGTCTTCGAGTTTTATATCGAGATTGTAGCCGAATGTGTTTTCGACGTATTCTTTAATGTAGCTGCGTGTCTTGCCACGTCGGTTGAGGTACACGCAGGCGGCAATGGCTTGTGCGCCTTTGATGCCCTCGGGGTGGTTGTGGGTGACGGCGGCCGATGTGTAGGCCAGTTGCAATGCTTCGTCGAGCGACGAGGCGTACAGCCCGACTGGGCTGACGCGCATTCCCGAGCCGTTGCCGTAGCTGTTGTAGGGTGCTGGATTGCTCGATACGAGCCAGCGGCGGAATCCTCCGCCATATCCTGCATGAGGATAGCGGCGGCCAAGTGTCTGCATGCATTCGACCAGCGTCGATGGGCTGTGTGACGGGTCCACGAGCAGCCATCGTGCGACGGTAAGCGTCATTACAGTGTCGTCGGTGAACTCGCTGCCGTGCGGAAGCATTTCAAAATTTTCGGTCTTGATGTTGCGCCATTCGCGTGTCGAACCGACAATGTCGCCAATTATAGCTCCTAAAATCATAATGTAATAACTTTATTGTTGTTAATGTTTCGGTAAGTTTTTTTTGATGCGACAAATTTACGCATCAAATTCCGAATATGCAAGCATAATGTGTAAAAAATACACACAAGATGCGTTGTTTTTATCACGTGTGACCTTTGGTGGCTGCGACGTGGCGATTATTCTGGCTTGTGCCTTGATATGGCACATTGGTCGCTTAACTTTGCATGCGAACCAGAAAAATAGATACTTATGAACAGAATATTCCCCAACCATGTATTCCTTTACCAGTGCATAATCGACTGGACTGCGGGATATGTGTGAAAGACGACTGAAAAAGCATCTTAAAAGCCCGGCAGCCCATGATATATCGGTTGTTTATCTTTGGCGTTCTAAAGGATTTTTGTAACTTTGTAAAAGTTGCGAAGCTGCAAAAGCGACGCAAAGATAGATTAAAAGACATATTACATAACTTGCTGACAATATTATCAGTCCTGGTTAAATCTGGAAAATTTACAAATGGAGTCCATGATAATAAGTCAAGGCTTATTCTGTACCTTTCGTTGAAGGGCATGGGCTGCTTTTCTTATTCCGACTCCAAGGTCTTCCGCAAAAAAATTGCCAGTAGAATGAGAAGAAGTTTGTTCTATGTCCATTTTTTTATTTTAAACCACTTAAAATCAATAGCGTATGAAACACTGTAAAAAAATCTTCATGTTAGTCCCGATGGTCGTGCTTGTAGGACTTCTCCTTACATCGGCCGCATTACGACAAAAAACTGCCAATATGGAAAAGGCTCAAACATATTATTGTGAATATTGTGGCAAGAAGTTCCCAGATGTTCGCCAACTCACTTCAGCCCCATGTCCTCGTCATCCCGATGGTTCCAACAAAGGTCGCCACAAACTGTATGGAGGCTGTGAAAAACAGGAATACACTTGCAAGTATTGTGGAAAGAAATTCCCCAGCATCCAAGTGATGACTGGCGGACAATGTGTGAATCATCCCAAAGGCGCCAACAAGGGTTCGCATGCCCCTGCGTTGTAAGCCATGTATGTAATTCAAAGACTTTGAGAAACTTCATATTTGGATGGACGGACTTAAAGAAATTTCACAAAAGCAAAAAAGTATAAATCACTTCAGTCTATAAAATGCTACGGACGCTAAGACACATAATTATGGCATGCCTTGTACTTTATATGGCAAGTGCATGTTCTTCTACGCCAGATTACCAATGGATTAGGACTGACGGTGATGTATTATTATGGCTTCCTTCTTCAGATACAACAAAATCTTATGTCTGGAGAGGGAATGTCATTGACAGCATTGCTAATGGAAATGGCATTCTTTCTGCCTTTGATACGGAAGGCAAGGAGATTGATTCTAATGTAAATATGTTCTACGGAGCATCCTCACTAGAAGATATTATTACGATGGACGATGGAAGTCGTTATGTCGGAGCTCTTGTGGATGACAAGATGGAAGGTTTCGGCGTATTAGTGAAAAGCAATGAGGTTTACATCGGTACTTTTCATGAGAGTAAACCTGATGGCTTTCTAAAGCTCTACCGAAATAGCAAACTCTATTATGAGGGAAATTGGAAGGATGGAACTTTCAATGGAGAAGGTACGCTTTACAAAGAAGATGGTTCGATTAAAACGGGTGATTGGGTAACAGGGCGGCTTTCTCAAACATTAGTTGATGTACAGTTGCCACAAGGACATTACTATGGCTATGCTAAAGACGGCAATCCAGATGGACTGGGCAAAATGGATTACACAAACGGTACGTCTTATCAAGGGAAGTGGAAAACGGGATTTTGGGAAGGCGAAGGCCTGTATATCAGTAACAACGATTCTGTTTATGGTGTTTGGGAAAAAGGAAAAATTTGTGGGGACGTGATATATCGTACTCCACAATTATACTTTGAAGGTACTTTTGTAGATAATATTCCTGTGGGTGCCGGTAATTTGGCTCAATCTGATGGCTCTTATTATTCTGGTTTTTGGCTTGATGGAAAAAGAGAAGGAAATGGAGATATGATATTCTCCAATGGAGATTCTTATACCGGAGAATGGACGAATAATGAATTTGATGGGTTCGGTGTCTATGAATATGCCGCAGCGAAAGCGGTATATCAAGGAGATTGGTCTGGTGGACTTCAAAATGGGAATGGGTTTTATAAATGTCCACAATTCAGCTATAATGGGCAATGGGAAAAAGGTTGGATGGATGGAGATGGAGTGCTTACATTTAGTAATGGCGATAGATATGAAGGTACTGTCCATGAAAATATAATCGATGGCATAGGCTCTTACAACTATGCCAGCGGGAATTGGTATGAAGGCGAATTTGTAAATGGCAAGATGAACGGCCTTGGAGTCTTCCAATTTAAGAATGGAAATAGATTCGAGGGAGAGTTCTATGATGGAAAGATTTATGGAGATGGTACCATGTATCTTGTGGGAGACAAAGGTACTGTTTCAATTACCGGTTTTTGGCCAAAGGATGGGAGTTTCCCCAAAGAGGCCAGTATATTATTTGAAAATGGCGATTTGTATGAAGGCCCGTTGAAGAATGGTGTTCCCACACAGGAAGGAACATGGATTTCAGGAGAAGAAAGACAAGAAAAGTTAGATAAGGTAAACAAATCCACACTCCATAAGGCCAATGAATTATATAAAAAACATCGAGAAACTATTAATTGGTGCTTGACGGGTGTAAGTGCTTTTGTTACAGCAGTAGAAGTTGCAAGTGCTTCTACTGGTGTTGGAGTACCTATTGCAGCATTTGCCCATGGCGTTAATACGGCTATAAACGTTGTTGATGCTTCTATGGCTATAGCTTCTGCAAGCATCGATGTTATGGAAAACGCACAACTAGGGGCAGACAATACGGAAGCCATTCAGAATCTCACCACCGAAGTTTCCATGAATGCAGCTTTTGTTCTAGTACCTAAAGTTGCAAAGGTTGCTGTTAAGCCTTTGAAAAGTGGAGTGAAATACGTCGTTCGAAGTCAACTGGCCGAACAAATCCTGAAAGGTGGTAAAAACATCGCAAAAAAATCTGCTTTAAGATTCATTCGAGGAAAGATCAATGGTAAGGTTATTCGCCTGTCTGTGGCTAAAAAAGAACGGAAGATAGAGGAAACTCTGGTCCAAAGCAAAGTAACACGAAAACCAATGACTGCTTTAGGACGTTTGCTGACACGATTCAAAGACCAAACTGTATCTTATTCTTCATACCTGAAACAATCGAAAGCTAATCCAAGTTTAAAGAATCAGTTAAGGTTCTCTAAGGAAGGAAGCTCTAAGAACTTAGGATACAATCTAAATCTTTATGGAACTCAAAAATGGTTTGATAAAAATAGACGCTACAAAAAATATCAAAATCTACCCAAATCACAAATAGAAGCACATCATGTTATACCTTCCAATCCCAAAACAGACATAGGGAAAGAAGCTAGAGAAATCTGGGTTAAATATTTTGGTAGTGTAGACCATCCTTGCAATGGCATTTGGTTAGGTAGAGCAGACAAAGATGGTATCTATAAGGCTTTAGGAAAAGGTTCTAATCATAGTTCAAATTCTTTAAAATATGAGCAAAAAGTATGTAGAGATCTAGTGAATGCTCGCAATAAATACGAAAAGCAATATGCTAATAATCCCGAAATGATGCGACAAGTATTGGCAGAAACTGTGGATAATCTCAAAAAACAATTGTACAAGGGCGAATTGGCTATTGGCAGTGATTCTCACACCGTACACACCGTATGGAGTATATTTAAAAATAAGAATAATCCAGGCATTATTTCTAATGCCGCGCAAAAAATAATGGTACCAATTTTAAACTTAGCGACAAGATAATATGGAAATCTATCAACTATCATTTGATTATAGCTATGCTTTAGCTGATGTCGTAGAATCGCTTAATGGAGCGGATTCTTTGGAGCTTTGTGCTGAAAGGCCGGAGCTAATGGATAAGTTTAGATATGGTTGGCTTACTAATGAATCTACTAAAATTCCGGACTTTGTAATCATCATGTCAAATATGTTGGGTTGCAGAGCTGAGATTTCTAAGGATGTAAAAAACTTATTTCCAAGTTTAGCTCTACACCCTATAAAAGTTAGAACTGATGACTACATATTGTTTTCCAGCATACCCATTCTCTCTGATCATCTTAACCTCAAGAAATCTAAGATTACGAGATTTTCTAATGGCGATATAATGGATGTGCCAACTCCTGTATTTTTACCAGGTAGTTATCCTATTTTATTCAAAGTTAAAGAAATGCCATCTACTTATTTTTGCACACAAGAGTTCAAAGACTTGATAGATGCCCATTCATATACAGGCTTAATATTTGAAGAACGTAAAATTAAATCGAAATCATGGTTTTAAAATCTACTAATATGGAAGAGAAAAAACAACAAAATCAGACATCGAACACTCAACAAAGCGCTGAATGCTCAAAATGTCACAAACAAGTATCATCTACGGATGGAGTTCAAAAGTCAAATGGCTTTGTATGCAATGAATGCATCAGCAAAAGTAAGAAACGAATCCTACTGACTGCTATCGGTGGCGTAGTTGTTGTAGCGGCCATTATTGTGTGGGTGCTTACAGGTAATAGTAAAAGAACAGGAGAAGGGTTCGAAGGAGTTGGAGAAATACAGGACTCTGTATCTTTATCGGTAAATGCCAATGAAGTGAAGTTTGATTTATCAACAGCAACTGCTGTATGTTCTCCTGCATCAACACAAGCTCCGATTTCAAATTTGACCGATTTCAAAAATGTATTTGCTCAAAATGTAGCCAATGCAACAGATGAAAACTCTAAGAACATCATAATCCCATCTGTTAGTCCACTCTTTGAAATTAATACGGACCATTTCATAAATGATGGAGATGTGTTGGTTCGGGAATTTGCCTTAGCCTATAACAAAACCAATAAAGAAGCTACCGTTATCGTTGAGGGATACACTTGTGACCTTGGTGGAGTTAATCTGAATAATAAACTATCAGAAGTACGAGCCAAGACTGTTAAGAAGATATTGGTAGATGCAGGTGTTCCTGAAAATAAGATTGAAGTTAAATGGTATGGCAAATCTCGTTTCAACGAATTCAACTATTCCACCAAGAGTGAATATCGTCGAGTGATATTGTCCGTGAAATAATTGTCTTGTAATGATGGGAGCGGCTGCAGCAAATCGGGTGATTAAAGAAATTACGAAAGAATTTGCAAAACAGGTAATCAAAAGATTGCCTCAAAAAGCCTTGACAAAAACCGTTTACTATCCCATTATTAAGCAAATAGCAAAATGGATTGGTATAAAACTAACTAAAGAGTCTTTCGCTAAAGGACTTGGGAAAGTTATTCCTGTTTTAGGTGGCGCTATTTCGGGGGTAGTTACATTTGCTACCTTTCGTCCCAGCGCCAAAAGGTTGCAACACAAATTACAAGAAAATATGCCATTGTTTACGGAACATTCCTAAAACGGAATGGGTGTGGCGATTTTTTCGAGTTATTTTTGTGCGTGTTTTGCCAATTCGGAAAATATGCGTAAATTTGCAAGCCATTACAAAATCCACGTTACCAGCGTGGGAAAAGAGTAGATAATAATTTTAAGAATATACAGAACAATGAAAAAAGGTATTCATCCGAGCAACTATCGCGAAGTGGTATTTAAGGATATGTCGAATGGCGAAACTTTTATCACTCGCTCGACTGTGGCTTCAAAGGAAACCATCGAGATTGATGGTGTGACTTACCCGTTGGTAAAGCTTGAAATCACAAGTTCTTCGCACCCCTATTTTACGGGCAAGCAGAAATTGGTTGACACTGCTGGACGTGTTGACAAGTTCTTGCAACGTTATGGCAACCGCAAGAAGGCATAATCCGTAGCGGTAGTATAGAAAAAGGCATTAGAAGCCCCGTCGCGCCGAGCCAAGTGCTTGGACCACGACGGGGCTTCTTGCGTTGTGGCAGTTGATGGCCGCAAATGATGGGCCAAGGAAGGACATTCGGGCAAGATAAAACCGAATCGGTGCAAAATTAAGGATTTACCGATTTGGGTTAAAACGAGGCTTAAATGGTTGCCGGTGGATAATATTTTGTGGATAGCGGCGTTATACTTTTGATATAGATGTGTGTAAATGCTTATGAGAATAACATTACGATATGTTTTTGCCGTTACCGCATGGGTGGTGTCATGCGTCTTTCCGGTGAACATGCTGGCATTGAGCGCGACGCATTATGCCGAGAATAGCGTGTTATCGTCGGGAAGATGGGTTAAAATCGCAGTTGACGATACGGGCATATATTCAATATCCAATTCAACGCTTGCTTCATGGGGATTTTCCGACCCGGCCAGCGTGAAGGTGTTCGGTTACGGCGGTGCGCCAGTTTCGACACTCTTAGACGATGAGCAAATCGACGACTTGCCGCAAGTGCCTGTCTTGCGCCGCCAGAGCGGCATACTTTTCTATGCGCAAGGGCCAACTACGTGGCGAGAATCGACTGTGTCGGGGTTCACATACAAGCAATACCAGCACCCATACGCCATGCAGGGCTACTACTTCATCACCGACCGAAGCGACATCGAGCCTATTACTATTGACACCGAGGCTGCAAATGTGGGCAATGGAGAAGTGGTGAATACTTTTATCGACCGAGTATATCACGAGTCGGAATTGGTATCGCCCGGCGAAACGGGAAATTATCTGCTTGGCGAGGATTTCCGTTACACGACAACGCAAACATTCAGTTTCGACCTTGACGGATTGGTGCCTGGCACGACTGTCAGTGTACTCACGGGATTTGGCGCGGCGACGAGTGGCAGCCGGGGCAGCCTTTCGTTCAGGTATAATGGTAACTTGTTGAATAGTTCCACTTCGGATAACATCTCGACGTTGTCGGGCCGGTATGACCACGTAAACATCAGCACCTCGTTGAAGCAGTTCACTCTCGACACCGAGAGCCTCGATTATTCCATTTCGTTCAGTTGTTCGGGTTCGGTTTCGGTGGCTCGGCTTGATTATGTAACAGTCAATTACACTCGCAGCCTCGACATGGGTGGAGCCTCTCAATTGCTGTTCCGCAGTCCGAGTGACGGTGTGGCGTCGGCGGTGTATGAGTTGTCTAATTGCACCGACGACACGCATATATGGGATGTGACCGCATCGCACAGCCCTGTGGAAGTGAGTTACGTGTCGAGTGGAGGGGTGGCTCGTTTCTCGCCATCGGCAAGCGGCGCGAGGGAATATGTAGCTTTCACCGAGAGCGGCACATATCAGTCGCCGACATATATTGGTACAGTAGCCAACCAGGACTTGCATTCCGAGCCAATCCCCGACATGCTAATCATCACGCCAAGCGAGTTTGCCGCTGCTGCGCGCCGTGTGGCCAGCCTGCACGAGGAGCTTGATACCATGAGGGTGCTGGTTGTGGACCACACGCTCATATTCAACGAGTTTTCGTCGGGAACGCCCGACGTGATGGCATACCGCAAACTTGCCAAAATGTTTTATGACCGAGGCACGAGTGCCGACGGCCATAAATTGGGCTACATATTGCTCATGGGGCGGTCGTTATATGACAACAGGGGTATAACAGCTGCCGCGCAAGGGCTCGACTATCCGCGAGTGCTGATGTGGCAAACCGATGCCGGGCATGAAGAGCTTGCGTCGTATAGCACCGACGATATTGTGGCAACATTGTCGGACGGGTCGAGTACCTCGAATATGTATAGCCGTGGCATGGATGTGTCGATAGGGCGTATGCCTGTGAAAAGTGCCGACGAGGCCGATGATGCCGTGGACAAGCTTGAGGAATATGTCACCGGGCAGGATTTCGGCTCGTGGAAAAACAATGTCATTGTGCTTGCCGACGACGAAGACTCGGCAGTGCACATGGAGCAAGCCGATACCTGCATAACGGTCATGGAGGACAATGGGGGCGAGAATTATTTTTATAACCGCGTGTATATAGACGCCTTTCCAATCAATGATGACGGCAGCGGCAACAAATATCCCGATGCCAAGCGAAGGCTGTTTAAACTGCTTAACGACGGGGCGTTGGTGTTCAATTACGTCGGGCATGGCAATCCGGTGAGTTGGACAGCCGACGGTATAATGACGCTCACCGACATAAACGACAACCTGTATTACAAACACATACCATTCCTGTACACGGCGACGTGCGACTTTTCACGGCTTGACGGTAGCACTGTTTCGGGCGGCGAATTGATGTTCCTAAACCGGCGTGGCGGAGCTGTGGCATTATTCTCAACACTGCGGCAAGTGGGTATCTCGCGCAATGGGGTGCTTACCGAGTCGTATGGGCGGCATGTCTTCAGCCGCGACGAGCATGGCGAGTTCCTACGTATCGGTGATATATGCCGCTTGTCGAAAAACGAAGTCATCGACGATAACAAGTTGCGTTACATCCTGCTTGGCGACCCTGCGATGCGGCTGGCATATCCTACATTGCATGCCGTGGTTGAAACAATCAACGGCATCGAACCCACCGAAGACAACATGCCCGAGTTCAAGGCCATGCAGACGATGACTGTGCGTGGGGCGATATATGACGTGTGGGGCAACAAGGACACATCGTTTAACGGGGCGATTTTTCCCACGCTGTATGATGCCGAACATCCGGTCAAGACAAATGGCAATGGCACTACTGGTAAACCGTTTGATTATAACGAGCGCAGCAACATGCTCGCAGTAGTGAAAGACTCGGTGAGCAACGGCGAATTTGAATTCAGCATCAATATCCCGTCGGAAATATCGTCGGACAACTACAGCCCTGCGTTGCTAAGCCTCTATGCTTATAGCGACGATGGCAAGGAAGCCAATGGCTCGAATAGCGATTTCTATGTTTATGGCTATGACGACACGGTTGATACCGACACTGTCGGGCCAAACATACGTGTAATGTACCTGAATAATTCGGATTTCACCGATGGCGGCAACGTCAATGAGTCGCCGCTGTTGGTTGCCGAGGTGTATGACGCTTCGGGGTTGAACTTCTCCGACTCGGGAATAGGACACCAGATGACATTGCTGCTCGATAACACTACCACATATTCCGACGTGTCGTCGTATTTCACGCCTGAGATTGCACCCGAAGGCGAAGAGGGCACTGGCGGTTTCATATACTATCCGCTCGAAGAGCTTTCGGAAGGCGAGCATACGTTGCGGCTCAAGGTGTGGGATACATTTGCAAATTCAAGCGAGCGGACGGTAACGTTCAATGTCATCAACGGCCTTGCCCCAGAGTTATATGAGGTGTATGCCACTCCTAATCCGGCAAGTACCGAAGCTAATTTCTATCTCCGCCACAACCGCCCCGATGCCTCTATTGTGGTCACTGTATATGTTTACAACCTGATGGGGCAATTGGTGTGGAGTGCGACCGAGAGCGGACGTAGCGACATGTTTACATCGTTCCCTATCACTTGGGACCTCACCGACATGGCTGGCCGTCGTGTGCCGCGTGGCATATATGTATATCGTGCAGGTATCTCGACCGACGGTGTGCATGAAACGACCGATTCGCACAAGATAGCCGTGGCGGCCGAGCAGTGACGCAAAGACATATAGCATAAAAAAACAGCGGAGGAGCCGAGCCTTAAATTGGCACAGCTCCTCCGTGGCTTTTATGTGGGTGGATTAGAAATTCAATGTCTTTGACCCGAGGGTGGGCGAGGAGAGAGTGACGGTGTATGAGCCACTTGATGCACGCCGCGGGGCTATGAGCAGCTGTGCCCGACCAGCAAACGTGCTTATTGTGAAATGTTGACGGTCGGTTCCGGGAGCAGGGCGTTCGGCCGACTTGAAGCCCGGGTCGCCGTTGCCGTAGCCGAGTATGTCGGCATCGCCAGTGACAGTCACTTCCACCTCGGTATTGGCATCTGGCACGATGCGTTTGTTGCCGTCGATGAGAGTAATGTCGATTACAGCGAGGTCGCTGCCGTCGCCCCGGTAGGGCGAGTTCCATGCCGTTGCATCGATGGCTTCGGCCTTGCCGGTGGTTTCGACTGTGGTTTCAATCACTTTTTTGCCGCCACGGTAGCCTGTGGCTTTGATTTTGCCGGGATTGTAGGTCGCCGTCCATTCAATGTGCCCGTTGCGCGGCATTGGCTTGCGTCCGAGCCGCTTGCCGTTGACAGTCAGCTCCACTTCGTCGCAATTGCTGTAGGCCCACACTTCCACCGTTTCGCCCTCGTGTCCGTCTAAGTTCCAGTGCGGCAAAATGTGCAGCACCGGCTCGTCGGTCCACCATGCTTTTAGGTAATATGCCTCGTCCTTGGGGTAACCGCAATAGTCCATCAGTCCGAATTGCGAGCCTGTGGCCGGCCACTTCATCGGGTTTGGCTCACCGCGGTAGTCAAGCCCGGTCCAGTAGAACAGTCCGCCTAACCATGGGCGTTCGTCATAGAATTTCCAGCCGCGTTCAATTACATTCTTCATGTTTTGTTGCCCGGCTGGCACACGGTTGATTGATGCCATCCAGCCACGCACCGAGTCGGTAAAGTAAACGTCGCGCGTTCCGCAACCGCTTGTTTCTTCTGTACCTACGGCACACCATTGCGGATTTTTTTCATGCAGGCCATTTATGTCGTTTTGTATCAAGTAGTTGTAGCCCTGTACATCTAAGCCGTATATAAGCACGTTCCCGCCAGCGTTGCCGGCAGTGGCGAGCCTTGTTGAGTCGAAACGATGCACATGGGCGCACATCGAGCGAGCAATTTTTTTGCCGCTTTCGGTTCCCTCGATTGCCCACTCTTCGTTGCCGATGCTCCACAATATGATACTCGGGTGGTTGCAGTCGCGCTCAATCATGCGTCGCAGCAGTCCGATATGCTCGTCGTTGATGCCCATCAGTCGGTTCTCGTCCATCACGAGCATACCCATTTCGTCGCACAAGTCGAGCATTTCGGGCGATGCCGGGTTGTGCGAGCTGCGAATGGCGTTGCTTCCCATCCACTTTAGCCGCTCGATGCGGTATCGCCACAACTCTCGGTTCACCGCCACGCCCACGCCGGCATGGTCGAGGTGCATATTCGTACCTTTGATTTTCACCACTTTGCCATTGAGCAAAAATCCGCGTTGCGGGTCGAATTGTATGTTGCGAATGCCCGTGCGTGTGGTGTAGCTGTCGATTTTCGTGCCACTGTCGTCATACACGTCAGTTATGACGGTGTAAAGGTATGGGTCGTCTAATTGCCACAAGTGTGGCGACTCGATGGTAAGGCTTTCCACCACCCGTGCTTCATCTTTGGCCTGCACGGTGCAAGTGGTGCCGGCCGACTGTGCCACTGTCGTGCCGTCGGCATCGAGCAGCCGTTGCTTCACTGTGGCCGTGTGTGCTTCCAAGTGGTCGTTTTTGATTAATGTGCCAACGTTTACTGTGGCACTGCCATAGTCGGGAGCAATGTCGGCTGTGACTTGCGTGCCGAAGTGCGCCACACGCAGCGGCGAAGTGATGTAAAGCCGCACGTTGCCATAAATTCCTGCGCCCTCGTAATACCATCCCTCCTCGGTAGAGGCGTCGGCACGCACGGTCAGCAGGTTGTCGCCGCCATAGTTGAGGTATTCGGTGAGGTCATAAACCTGCGAGGCATATCCGCTGGGTTCATGGCCAAGGTAGAAGCCGTTGCAAAACACCTGTGCATCGCGGAAAATGGCGTCAAACACCACATACACGTGCTTGCCCTCGGCCTCCTTGTCGATGGTGAAATGCTTTCGATACCAGCCCACGCTGTTCTCGGGATATTTCCAGCCTACCATTTTGTAGCCGTGGCTGTGGCTTGCCTCGCCGCTGAATGGCAAGTCCACCACCCAGTCGTGTGGCAAGTCCACATCGTTCCATCGGCTGTCGTCGAACTTGTCGAGGATAGGGCTTGTAGCCTGAAATGTGGCTTGCACCTTCGACAGATATGTAAAATACTCGGTGCCGTGTGTGAAATCTTGCTGCATGTCGGCAGCATTGCCGAGCGAGAATTTCCACCCCGGGTTCATGTCGATGTAGCTGCGCGGAGCTATAGCCCACGCCGCCGAAACGATTCCTGTTGCAATAAAAAATAGAAGCAGTAGCCTTTTCATGATTTTTTGCTTTTTTTGTTTTATGCAAATATAACGAATCGCCTATGTATGGGGCAACGCACCGTCACAATAGTATCATAAAATGGTAAAAAAGTGTAAAACACTGCCAAAATGCAACCGTTGCGCCCATATATGCGACATTGTAGCTGTCAATGCGGCAGCAGAGTGTCAAAATGCCCTTGCCAGCGTGTGTGTAGGGTGGCGGCGGCATGGTTCGTGAGGTTGTTTTGCCTCTATATTATTAATGTGTATAGCCCGGTAAATTATACTTTTCTTGCAAAAAGTTGTATTTTTTGTTTGTTTTTTGTTGAGAAATACTTAGTTTTGCATCTGCTAATGCACACCTTGTGGCATATAAGGGCGCAAGGTGGTCAAAATGAATAACAGGCATCGGGCCTTGAAGAACCTATGATTTATGGTAAAGATACAACGCATGAAAACGACCAAAAACAAGCGTACTGCACACTTACGAGTGGTCGAAATTGCCGCCAGTGTGGAGAAATCCCTCATAACATCATAGGCTGTATTGTGACCGACTATATTAGAATTATATAAATTTAAAAAACCCAAATGTAAAACTAAAAACAATCTTGCATGAAGACCATTTGTTATCAAATGACACGGAAGATGTGGCTTGCAATGCTCATGGCATTGTGTATCGCGCTTCCAGCTTTAGCGCAGAAGACGACCGTACAAGGTACGGTAGTTGACCCCGCGGGCGAGCCGTTAATCGGTGCCAGCGTCATTGCGCAAGGCACCACGACGGGTGTCGCAACAGATTTTGATGGGCATTTTGCCATCCAAGTTGACCCAAATGCCACTCTGGTGGTTTCCTACGTGGGTTATGAACCAACTACCGTAGCTGTAAACGGACAGACCAACATCACCGTAACGCTGAAAGAAAGCGCGTTGATGCTCGAAGAGGTTGTGGCCATCGGTTATGGTACTGTGAAGAAAGAAGACGCTACTGGTTCGGTGGCAACCGTGAAGCCCACCGAAATAGCTGCCGGGCTTTCGTCGTCGGTTCAAGACCTGCTCGTCGGCCAAACGCCTGGTGTGGTAGTTACTCCATCGGCAGGGCCTGAAGGCTCGGGTACAATCCGTATCCGTGGTGGTTCGTCGCTGAACGCCAGCAACGACCCTCTGATTGTGCTCGACGGTGTGCCATTGAGCAACCAGGGTACACAAGGTATGGGTAACGCCCTTGCCATGATTTCGCCCGACAACATCGAGACGATGACTATCTTGAAAGACGCTTCGGCCACTGCCATCTATGGTAGCCGCGCATCAAACGGTGTAATCATCATCACCACCAAGAAAGGCCAAGCTGGCAAGGTGCAAGTTAACTTCACCGCCAACATGACCGTGCAGACCGCCCGCAAGACGTGGGATGTGCTCACTGGCGACGAATATCGCCAAGTGATGACTAACTACTGGGGCGAAGGCAGCCCTGCCGCACAGGCACTTGGCACAGCCAATACCGACTGGCAGGACGAAGTGCTTCGCACCACGGTTTCGCACGACTATAGCTTGAGCGTCGGTGGTAAAGCCGGTTTCTTGCCCTATCGTGTCGCAGTTACTTACACTGGCAACAGCGGTATCATTCGCAACACGTCGATGGACCGTGTAACTGCCGGCATCAACCTTACTCCGGAATTCTTTGACGGCAAGCTGAAAGTGCAAGCCAACGTCAAGGGATACTATATCGAAAACGAGTTTGCCGACACAGGCAGTGCCGTAGGCGGCGCACTTGCAGCCGACCCAACCCACAGCCCATACACCAATTATATAATGGACGACTCGTCGGTGGGCACGCTGTTCAACGGTTACACGTCGCAAATGAACGGTGACCAGTTCAACATCAACGGTGTTAACAACCCGGTGGCAGCTATCGAGCAACGCTCGGACATTGCCAAGGTATGGCGTAGCAACGGTAACTTGCAACTCGACTACGCATTGCACTTCTTGCCCGAATTGCGCCTCAACCTTAACCTCGGTTACGACATAAGCAAGACCAACGAACACACGCTCACCGCTGGCAACGCTCCAGCCATGTGGGATGCCAACTATCAGGATGGTGCTGGTACTGACTACTATGTTTACCAACAACGCGCCAACACCTTGCTCGACTTCTATGCCAACTATAAGAAGTATTTCGAGGTCATCAAGTCGGACATCGACGTGACTGCCGGTTACTCTTGGCAATATTTCTACAGCAAGGGCCACAACAATGGCACATTGTTCACCACTCCGGGTTATATCACTTCGCAAGTGGGAACCGATGAAAACGGCAATCCTATTTATAATCTCAGCTATGGCACCGACCGCACAGGTCAAACCTACCGCAATCCTGAAGAATCGTATTGGAAGAACCATTATCAATTGGTTTCGTTCTTCGGACGTTTGAACTACACGCTTATGAACCGTTACTTGTTGACATTCACGATGCGTGGTGATGGTACTTCGCGTTTCTCGGAGGATAATCGCTGGGGCGTATTCCCATCAGTAGCCCTCGGCTGGAAGATTTCGGACGAAGCATTCATGGAAAGCACCAAGGACTGGATGAACGAGTTCAAGTTGCGCCTCGGTTGGGGTGTCACTGGTCAGCAAGACCTTGGCGACAACTACTTCCCCTACATGGCCATCTACCAACAATCTACTGCCGGTTCTTACTATCCATGGCTTGACGGACGTGACGGCTACATGTCAACGCTTTATCCGCAAGGTTACGATGCCAACCTCAAGTGGGAGGAAACTACCACTTGGAATGCCGGTTTGGACTTCGGTTTCTTGAACAACCGCATCACTGCATCGCTTGACTGGTACTATCGTGAAACTAAGGACTTGCTTAGCTACGTGACAGTGCCTGTAGGTTCGACCACTACCAACATGCTCAACCAGAATATCGGTACACTCGAAAACATGGGTGTTGAATTTGGTATCACCGCCCGCCCGATTGTAACCAAGGACTTCACTTGGACGCTCACCTACAATGTTGCATGGAACCGCAACGAAATCACCAAGTTGAACAACGATGGCTCGTTTGTGACAACCGGTGGTATTTCGGGTGGTACTGGTAACACAGTTCAAGTACACGCAGTAGGTCACCCAGCCAACTCGTTCTTCCTGTATGAGCAAGTGTATGATGCCAATGGCAACCCAATCGAGGGCGTATTTGTTGACCAAGACAAGGATGGCGACATCGACAACGACGACAAGGTCATCAACAAGAGTCCCGACCCGAAGGTAACAATGACATTCGGCTCGACATTCAACTACAAGAATTGGGACTTCGGTTTCAATCTCCGTGCCAGCATAGGCAACTATGTATATGCCAACGTGCATGCTGAGCGTTCGGTACTCAACCGCACCTATCAGAATGCCGGCTTGAGCAACCTCATCGACAGCGACTTCTACTTCGACGGTTCGCTCACCACGGCTAACCTCTATATGAGCGACTACTGGTTGCGTAACGGTAGCTTCTTGCGTTGCGAGAACATCACCATCGGCTACACTTGGCCATCGTTGTTGAAAGACCAGCTCCGCCTGCGCCTCTACGGTGCCGTGCAGAACCCGTTTGTCATCACCAAGTATGACGGTCTTGACCCCGAAGTTTACGGCGGTATCGACAACAACGTATATCCGCGTCCTGTTACGTTCAACCTTGGCGTAGTTGCGACATTCTAATGCTTACATAGCACAGTAAAACGTTTAATCAAAAAGCAGAAACGAATTTTATGAAATCTTTAAGTAAAATATTTTCAGTCCTTGGCGTTTCACTTGCATTAGGCTTGTCGTCATGCGTGGGCGACCTGGACTTGCTGCCAAATGACCCCAACTCGTTGACAGCAGACAAGTTTGCCGAAAATCCCGAAGAGTATCTCATGCAGGTAATGGCAAAATGCTACTCGGGCATGGCAGTTTCGGGCCAGACAGGTCCCGACGGTTCGAGCGACATCTCGGGCCTTGACGGCGGTACAAGCCAATACACCCGTGCCTTGTATATGTTGCAGGAGTTCACTACCGATGAGTCGAAGTGGATTTGGCCCGATGCAGGTGTGGTTGACTTGAACACCAACACTTGGGGTAACGGTAACGTGAACATATTCGGTACTTATAGCCGTCTTTACGTGCATATTGCCATTTGCAACGACTTCTTGCGCTTGTGCGACAACCTTGGCACATACGGCATCTCGCCCGATGCTGAATTGCAAGCTACGATTGACCAATACAAGCTCGAAGCCCGTGCATTGCGCGCCATGAGCTACTACTGGGCTCTCGACCTGTTTGGCAACGCCAGCTTCATCGACGAAACTTCACCTGCCGGCACATCGCCAGTGCAATACACCCGCCAGCAGCTTTACGACTGGCTCGTGACCGAGCTTGAAGACCTTGTCAACACGTTCCCGACCACTACGCCCATCTATGGCCGCGTAGGCATCGACGGTGTTGAAGCCCTGCTTGCCCGCGTTTACCTCAATGCCGAGGTTTACACAGGCACCGCAGCCTACGACAAGTGCTCGCAACACTGTGCCAACATTATCGCCCGTCACCAGGGCGAGGGCTTCCGTGGTTCGGGGCTTGCTCCGGTTTATATGTACCTCTTCTGCGGCGACAACGATGAGTATATGCCCGGCGGTGGCGGTGTGAACGAAATCCTTTGGGGTATTCCATACGACAGCGAAAATATCCAACCATACGGTGGTACAATGTTCCTCTGCGCAGCTGGTATATCTAACCTGACTTGGGCCGACAACAACGCCATCATGACCGCTACCGATTATGGTATGTCGGCACAATGGGGCTGTATGCACGCTACTTCGCAATTTGCCGACAAGTTTGAGAGCAACGATGATGTACGCTGGTCGATGTGGTGCAAGGAAGCGCAAGGCTTCAACAAAGCCAACACGGGCTTTTCGACATTCACCGACGGCTATGGCGTGGTTAAGTTCACTAACCTGCTCAAGGGCAACGTTACCGACCCGAGCGGATGGAGTCGCGACAACAATGGTGTCAATAGCAACAACTGGAGCAGTGCCAACGGTGGCGTATATGCTACCGACGGCTCGGCTGCTCGTGCCGACAACTTCCCCGACACCGACCTGCCACTTATTCGCCTTGCCGATGTTTACTTGATGTACACCGAGTCTTATATCATGGGCAATGCAGGCGATGCCACCAGCGCGCTCAACTATGTGAACTTGGTACGCGCCCGTGCAAATGAAACTAACTGGACAGCAAGCGACCTCACAGCCGACAACATCCTCGATGAGCGTTGCCGCGAGCTTTACTGGGAGCTTACCCGCCGCAGCGACCTTGTGCGCCATGGTAAGTTCTCGGGTGGCACATACAACTGGTCGTGGAAGAACAACGAGCCCAACGGTGCAAGCATCGGCACCCACATGGACCTCTTCCCAATCCCGGCTAACGTGATTTCGGCTCAACCTGAATTCGTACAGAATCCGAACTATTAATTCATATAATAAAAGTGGATTATTCACATGAAAACTAAAATTTTAAACATACTTATGTTGCTTGCGGTAGCCATCGGGTTTGCTGCCTGCAACGACGATACCGAACCGGTGCTTTCGTTGACCGATGCAGGAAATGTTACAGAGCAGAACATTCCCAGCACCTTAGTGCTCGACAAAGCCAACGCTTCGGGCGTTGTGTTCTCGCTGACTTGGACTGCCCCCGAATTTAATGTGAAGGTGGCACAAAACTACCGCGTGGAAATTTCTAATTCGGCAGATTTCGCTACTACGGCTTCGGTGGCTACAACTGCGGCTACCACATATAGCGTTACTGCCGACGAACTCAACACCGCCGTGCTTGAATATATGCCGTCGGTAGAAGAAGTATCGCCAATTGATGTGTTTGTGCGTGTGCGTTGCGAACTCAACGACGACCCCGCTGGCGGTTATGTAGTGGGCGAACAAACATTCCCTGTAAACGTCACTCCTTATCCGGGCGAATATCCGCGTCTTTATGTCATCGGTTCGATACAGGGCTGGAACATCAGTTCGTCGAACTATTTCTTGCGCGACCGCGAGGGCAACAATGTCTATACTGGCGAACTCGGCATTCCTAACGGTGCTCAATTCCGCTTCTACAAGGAACTTGGCGACTGGGACAAAAACAGCTATGGTTCGCAAGTGGAAGATGCCGGTGTAAACATCACCCTCACCGATGGTGCATATTCCGGAGCATTGGTTGAAGGCAAGGGTAGCTGGATATTCCCGGCCGATTGCGAGGGTACTTACAATGTGACTGTTGACTTGACCAACTTGACTGTCAGCTTCGAGTATGCCGGTGAATACCGCGACACAGCCGAAGACCCTGGCACAGGCGGTGACGAACCTGCAAGTGCCGAAGGCTGCTTCATGGTGGGCAACATCAACAATTGGAGCTTGGCTCCGACAGCGACCGAAGGCCAGATGACCGAATCTTACGAAGGCTCTAACGTGTGGTCGGCAACATTGAATCTGCCCGATAGTGGTAACGGATATTCCTACTTCCGCTTCTACACCAAGCTCGAAAACGACAACTGGGGCGATGGAACTTGGGGTTCGACTACTGGAGCAGACTTTGAAATTACAATAACTGACGGTCTGGGTGAAGCCGAAGTGCTTGAAGGCAGTCAAGGTTCATTCATGGTTCCGACTGGCACATACGAGGTATCGCTCGACCTTAACAACAGTTCTTTGGTAGTTGTACCGGTTGAATAAGCCGAAAATCTTGAATTAACAAGCATACTCATTTTGCAGGGTGCGTTCCATCGCGGGGCGCACCTTGTTTTTTTTGCCTCATTTGGCTTAAAAGTGCTAATTATGCTTAAATGGCATGGGAAATGTTTTGATGTTATGGGATAAAATGGTAAATTTATAACTCAATTTAATAAGCGTTCCTCGCAAGGGGACGTTGATAGTAGAACTAAAAAACTTACAATTATGAAACCTTTACACATTATTTTGGCTGTGATTGGCGGTGCTATAGCAGGAGCCACGGTAGGGCTTCTTTTTGCCCCCGAGAGTGGAACAACAACACGAAAGAAAATTGCCGATTATCTGAAAGAAAAAGGCATCAAACTAAGGAAGGAACAAATTGACGAACTCGCTTCGGAAATCGATGCGGCAGAGTGACGGCAGCCTTTCATGTGTGCATGAAATATTAACCACAATAACAGGAGGAAAGTAGTGATGAAAAATTATTTGGGAATTCTATACGCCTTTTTGGGCGGAGCTGTAGTGGGGTGTGCGGCTGCTATACTGTTTGCTCCCGAGAAAGGGGCAGAATTGCGCCAGCGCATCAAAAACAAGCTGAAAGAACACGGCATCGACCTCAGCGACGACGAAGTGGAAGAGCTCGTTGAGCAAATCGCCAACGACATAGAGTAAACTTGCTGTGTGCTGGCGTTGCCACAGGCTGTCGTCTAAGTGCGCAGTGTTAAAAAGAAACGGCGAGCGAGAATGTGCATGATGCTTGAAGATTTCTTGCAATCGGGGCACATCTCGCCGCTTTGTTACAATATTAAAAACATAAATTATGGCAGAAGCCCAAAACCAATACATAAGGCTGTGGGAGGAGTTTAAACGCTACTTCCGCTTGCAGATTGATTACACGCGCCTGACGGTAGTAGAGAAATTGTCGTTGTTGCTGGCGGCAGTCACAGTGTCGTTAGTGATGGGGGTGCTGTGCGTGTGTGCGATGTTCTACCTGTCGTTTGCCCTTGCCGAAGTCATCGGCCAATGGACTGGGGTGGATTGGGCGGCATACGTGATAGTGGGCGGACTTTTTGCCATATTGATGCTGATAGTCTATGCCTTCAGGAAACAATTAATCATCAACCCTGTGACGCGATTTGTCACACGGTTGTTTCTCGACAAGAAATGACCATGCCAACGAATATGCAAGAAAACGCCAATGCCGCTCGGCAAGAGTGGCGAGGCTATGACATCGATGAACTGCGCTATCACCGTGCAGTGGCATTGGTGAAACTTGAGATGCAGCGCGCACGGCTTGCCGAGTCGGCGCAGTCGGTGACCGGCGCAGTGGTGGCAATGCGCGACAATCTGTCAGGCAAGCGGTTTTCGGGCCGCCTTAAGTTTTTGAATTATATAGTCATAGGTTACAAGTCGATGCGCACTGTCGTCGGGTTGTGGAACACATTTAAACGTAAAAGACAATGAATGATTACATGCGAGTGGCGTTGCACCTGTCGCCCTACGACGAGATGAATGCCGACATATTGGTTGCCGCATTGGCCGATTACGGCTATGAATGCTTCGAACCCACCGACGATGGCACTAATGCCTACATAAAGGTGGGCGACTATGACCCGCAGGCGGTGACGGCGGCCATAAGCGATGCTGGCATAGATGCCGCTGTAGAGTGGGAGGCCGAGGAAATCAAGGGTCGTAACTGGAATGAGGAGTGGGAAAAGAATTATTTCAAGCCCATGGAAATAGCCGGACGATGTGTCATTCACAGCACTTTCCACACCGATTACCCTCGGCTCGAATATGAAATAGTCATAGACCCGAAAATGGCTTTCGGCACGGGGCATCACGAAACCACCAGCTTGATGGTGGAACAAATTTTGCGTGAGGATATGGCCGGAAAGCATGTAATAGACATGGGTACTGGCACGGGCATACTGGCAATATTGGCGTCGATGCGTGGTGCTTCGTTGGCCGAAGGGATTGAAATCGACGAGGATGCCTATCTCAATGCCGTGGAAAATGTAGCACTCAACCATGTGGAGAACGTTACACTGATGCATGGCGATGCGTCACAGCTAAAGAGCCTTGAGCCTGCCGATTTCCTGCTTGCCAACATCAACCGCAATGTCATTACCGCCGACATTGGGCTCTATGCCTCGGCGTTGAAGCCGGGTGGCACGATGTTGCTTAGCGGCTTTTATGCCGACGACATACCAGTAGTGCAGCAGGCTGCCGAACAAGTGGGACTTACAGCCTTGACTCACAACGAGAAAAACCGCTGGGTGATGCTCAAGCTCAGCCGCAAATAGGAGTGTTCACATAAAGCAGCGAAGAGGAAACAATCATGGAGTATTCGGCTGAATATCTTATAGAACGTAGCAGGAAATTGGCCTACTATCTGAGGCACGACAAGGATTATGATTATGAGCAAGGCAGTGCATATAGGAGCGTGAGCGACTTGATTGAAAATCATGGCTATACGCTCGATTTGCTTGAAACTTTGGTGGTTACCGACAGTAAAGGACGTTATATGTTCTCGGGCGACAGGACAAAGATTAGAGCGACCTATGGGCATTCTAAGTGGATTAAAGTCGAATATGCCGAGGCGCTTCCTCCCGATTTGTTGTATCATGGTACGGTTTCGGGTTTCTTGCCCAAGATACAAGAGACGGGCATAAAACCCATGAGCCGCACCCATGTGCACATGTCAACCGATATTGTAGTGGCTAAGGATATGGGAATGAGGCACAAGAAGCATGGCGACGTGCGCATCATTGTCATTGATTCCCGGCAGATGAGTGCCGACGGTGTGAAATTTTATATGTCGGGTGGCGACCTGTGGCTCACCGACTGTGTCGCTCCAAAGTATTTTGTCGATATAGTGCAATAATTGACGGCTCGGAAATCGGAGAAAATCCATCTCAAACCATTGAACAAAACAGTTTCTTGCACGATGGCAAGGCTCGTGCGTTACTGCAAAATCGCGCTAAACTGCATCTTGATATACCCTCTACAACAAATAAATGTAATTGCAATTTTGAACCCTCTCCCCGGCTATCGTGCGGATTAAATGAAAAAAACATGACACGATGGTCGCATTTTATGTTGCAAGGGGTGGAAAGGTCGAGAATTATTGCTAATTTTGCAACTTAAAATGTTTAACAGTAAAGAATACGAGGTGGAAACAAAGTACATATTTGTTACTGGCGGCGTGGTTTCCTCGTTAGGGAAAGGGATTATCTCGTCGTCATTGGCTCGACTATTGTTGTCGCGCGGTTTTAGGGTTACAATTCAGAAGTTTGACCCGTATATCAACATCGACCCGGGAACGCTCAATCCATACGAACACGGGGAATGCTATGTCACGGCCGATGGCCACGAGGCCGACTTGGACTTGGGCCACTACGAGCGGTTTACTAACATTCACACTTCTCGGGCCAACAACATCACCACTGGGCGTATCTACCAGAGTGTCATCGACAAGGAACGCCGTGGCGACTACCTTGGCAAAACAGTGCAAATTATTCCGCATATCACCGATGAAATCAAGCGCAATGTGAAGCTGCTCGGCAACACGGGCAAGTATGACTTTGTGATTACCGAGATTGGCGGCACGGTGGGCGACATCGAGTCGTTGCCGTTCCTTGAAGCCGTGCGCCAGCTCCGATGGGAGCTTGGGCAGAATTGCCTCGTGGTGCACCTCACATACGTGCCATTCATCAAGGCTGCCAAAGAGCTTAAAACCAAGCCCACGCAGCACTCGGTGAAGCAGCTGCAAGAGGTGGGAATACAGCCCGACATACTAGTGCTGCGTACCGAAAAGGAAATACCTACGTCGATGCTCAAGAAGGTGGCATTGTTCTGCAACGTGTCGCCCGATGCTGTAATCCAATCAATAGATGCCCCCACCATCTATGCCGTGCCATTGCAAATGCACGGACAGCACCTCGATGAGATAGTGCTAAAGAAGACCAGCACCCCATATAGCGGAGAACCCGACTTGTCGCGCTGGAACGAATTTTTGCAAAAAATAGAGAATGCCAAGGATGTGGTGACCATAGGCCTTGTGGGAAAATATGTGGAATTGCAAGATGCCTACAAGTCGATTACCGAGTCGCTTTTCCAAGCTGCTACATATAACGACCACAAGCTCGACCTGCGCTATATAAGTTCTGAAAAGCTCAACGATGGCAACGTGGAAGAAGCGTTGCGCGACATGGACGGTGTGATAGTGGCTCCGGGATTCGGGCAACGCGGCATCGAGGGCAAGTTTGTGGCTCTGAAGTGGTGTCGCGAACACGATAAACCCACGTTTGGCATTTGCTTGGGCATGCAGTGCATGGTAATCGAGTTTGCCCGCAACGTCCTTGGGCTTGCCGAAGCCAACAGTACCGAAATGGACACTAAGACGCCATATAATGTCATAGACCTGATGGAGGAGCAGAAGAGCATCTCGTCGCTGGGCGGCACCATGCGTCTTGGGGCTTACCAGTGCCGGTTGCTTAACGGGTCGAAAGTTGCCAAGGCATACGGCACTACCGACATCATGGAACGCCACCGCCACCGGTTTGAGTTCAATAACGATTATCGTGCGCAATTCGAGGCTGCAGGGATGCACTGCGTCGGCGAAAATCCCGAGGCACACTTGGTCGAAGTCGTGGAGCTTGAGGGCAAACGGTGGTACATAGGCACACAGTATCACCCCGAGTATAGCAGCACAGTGCTTAATCCACACCCGTTGTTCATGGATTTTGTGCGCACAGCTATAGCCTGCAAGCAAGAGAAAAACAATCAGTAGTAAATGGTATAAACACAAAAATTATACAATCACAATAGTAAAAGATGGATAAAAACGCGATTATCGGAATGCTGCTGATGGGCTTGGTAATCTTCGGATTTATGTGGCTCAACCAGCCTTCCGAGGCCGAACTGGCTCAACGCCGCGCGGCTGCCGAACAAGCCGAGGCCGAAGCACGCCGTCAGGCCGAAGTGAGCGTGTCGCTTGGTGTGGTTGACACAATGACCACTGCCGAAGTGACTTCGTTGAAGACGATAGTGCAACAATTCGGCAACGCTTCGACCGAAGGTGAACAAGCAGCATATACGCTTGAGAACGGCGGTACCGCCATCACCCTTGAAAACGGCGAACTGTCGGGCTACATCACACTTGCCGGCGGCGCAACTGGCGACCTTGCCGAAATCTTCTCTACGACAACCGACAATGTGGCATTTCACAACCGCCTTGTGGCAAAGGTGCGCGAGTTGCTCGACAATTACACCCGTAAAGGCGTATTTGCCAATTTCCTGAACGGTAACGATTCGACACTCGTGCTTGAAAACGAAGTGCTGCGTGTGGAATTGTCGTCGCATGGCGGGCAAATATCGAGCGTTACGTTGAAAGATTATAAAGACCACAAGAATTTCAACGATGCCGACTCGGTGAGCAGTCCGGTGAAGCTCTTTGATGCCACTACCAACAGCTACAGTTTCATACTGAACACCCATGCGCAACGTTTCGACACCAAGGATTTCTATTTCACTCCGGTACAACTCAACGACAGCACCGTGGTGATGCAGCTCGACTTGGGCGGCGGTAGCAAGTTTGGCATACGTTACACGTTGTCGTCTGGCCGCTACGATGTGGCAATGGATGTGATACAAGAACAGATGGACAAGGTAATCCCGACGAATATCCCCAACCTCGATTTCGCGTGGAGTCAAAAAATGTCGCGCCACGAGGCCGGCCGAATGTTTGAGGAGCGCAACAGTGCGCTATATTACAAGTATTCGGGTGGCAGCGTTGACAACCTCAGCGAGTCGGGCAACGACGATGAACAGATGCAAGACCGTTTGAAATGGGTAGGGTTCAAAAATCAGTTCTTCTCAAGCATTTTGGTATGCAAGACCGCATTCAACGGTGCCGAGCTTGAGAGCCATGCCATTCCGTCGGAAAGTTTAGACAGCCGCAATTACCTGAAAAACATGAGCATGACGAGTTCGCTCGATTACAGTTCGGCCAATCAGGTAGCGGCACAGTTTAATTTCTATTTCGGCCCCAACTTGTATCCATTGTTGTCGTCTTACGACAAAATCATCTCGCCCGACGAGGATTTGCACCTCACCAAGGTCATCCCGCTCGGTTGGCCCATATTCAGGTGGATAAACACGTGGTTCATCATTCCACTGTTCAATTTCCTCGGCAGCTTTATCCCAAGCTATGGCGTGATAATACTCATCATGACCATACTCATAAAGTTGATTTTGTGGCCGTTGGCACACAAGAGCTACAAGTCGCAAGCGCGCATGCGCTTCCTTGCCCCCGATGTGAAAGCTCTTAACGACAAGTATCCCGACAAGGAGCAAGCCATGACCAAGCAGCAGAAGTTGATGGAACTCTACCGCAATGCCGGGGCAAGCCCCATGAGCGGCTGTCTGCCACTGCTGTTGCAGATGCCTATACTGGTGGCTATGTTCACGTTCTTCCCTTCGTGCATTGAGCTGCGCGGTGAGTCGTTCTTGTGGGTGAAAGACTTGTCGGCACCCGATGCAATAGTGAGTTGGGATGCACAAATTCCGTTCATAACCAACTACTTCGGCAATCACATCAGCCTTTTCTGCTTGTTGATGACCGTTACCAATGTCGTTTATACTCGCATCAACATGCAAAGCCAGGCAGGTGGCCAGTCGATGCCGGGCATGAAGATGATGGCCTACCTGATGCCGCTCATGTTCCTCGTGTTCTTCAACAATTATGCGGCAGGTTTGAGCTACTATTACTTTGTGTCGTTGTTGATTACAATCATGCAGACATACGCTTATCGTCACTTCGTTAGCGAAGAGAAGATGCGCGCATTGATGGCCGAAAATTCCAAGAAGCCCAAGAAAAAGAGCGGTTTCATGGCAAGGCTCGAAGAGGCGCAACGCCAGCAGCAAGCCATGCTTGCCGAGCAGCAACGCCGCAAGGGCGGTGGCAACAGCAAGGGCCGCCATTGATAATAATACAATAATTTACAATCGATTATGGCATTAGTCAACGAAGATTTCCTGAAATTAAAGAGCAACTACCTCTTTGCCGACATCGCAAAGAGGGTTGAAAAATATCGGTCGGAAAATCCCGACAAGAAAATCATACGCTTGGGCATCGGCGACGTTACACGGCCATTGCCACAAGCATGCATCGAGGCGATGCATCGTGCCGTGGACGACTTGTCGCGCAGCGAAACATTCTATGGCTATGGTCCCGAGCAAGGCTACGATTTCTTGCGCGAGGCTATTGTGAAGAATGATTTTGAGCCGCGTGGCGTGAAGCTCGCCGTGGACGAGGTATTTGTCAGTGACGGAGCTAAGAGCGACACCGGCAACATAGGCGAAATATTGCGCAAGGCCAACAGCGTGGGCGTGACCGACCCGGTTTATCCCGTTTATGTTGACAGCAATGTGATGAGTGGCCGAGCCGGCGACTTGTTGCCAGACGGCAAGTGGAGCAACGTAACTTATTTCCCGTGCACTGCTGCCAACGACTTCAACCCGGCACTCCCTGATGGGCAAGTTGACATAATATACTTGTGTTATCCCAACAATCCCACAGGTACCACACTGACGCACGAGCAGTTGAAGAAGTGGGTTGATTATGCCATTG
Source organism: uncultured Muribaculaceae bacterium (assembly GCA_944321715.1). Classification (GTDB taxonomy): domain Bacteria; phylum Bacteroidota; class Bacteroidia; order Bacteroidales; family Muribaculaceae; genus Avimuribaculum. Next base: position 99,624 of record CALUMJ010000004.1, read on the forward strand.
CGCATGATTCGTTAATCATATTTGATGCGGCATACGAGGCTTTCATAAGCCGCAGCGAAGTGCCTCACTCAATTTATGAAATAGAGGGGGCGCGCAAGGTGGCTATCGAAATACGCAGTTTCTCGAAAACGGCCGGTTTCACAGGCGTGCGGTGTGGCTACACTGTAGTGCCTAAAGAGGTGACTGCCGCAGCTGCTGATGGAACACGCATCCAGCTCAACGGACTGTGGAATCGCCGTCAATGCACCAAGTTCAATGGCGCAAGCTATATCACGCAGCGTGGTGCGGCTGCCATATACACTCCCGAAGGTCATGCGCAAGTGGTGGAAACCATCAATTATTACAAGGAGAATGCCCGCATGATGCGCGGCGGCCTCGAAGCCGCCGGGTTCACGGTGTATGGTGGCGTAGATGCCCCATATATATGGCTCAAGACTCCCGATGGCATCGGGTCGTGGGAATTCTTCGACCGATTGCTCAATGAGGTCAATGTGGTGGGAACTCCTGGCGTAGGTTTCGGCCCGAGTGGCGAAGGATATTTCCGCCTGACAGCGTTCGGCGGGCATGAAGCCACAGCCGAAGCAATGGAGCGCATTCGCAAATGGCAATTATAAAATGTGCAATTATGGAAACAAAAGTTATCAATATTCCCAATCTTGATGCCTTGGAGGCGGCAGCACGGGAATTTGCTGCGGCGATGGGCGATTACACGGTGTATGCTTTTTATGGCGAAATGGGTGCCGGCAAGACGACATTTATCAGCGCGCTGTGCCGTGTGCTTGGTGTGGAAGATGACATGGCCAATTCGCCATCGTTCTCGATTATTAACGAGTATCGCAGTGACACCACAGCCGAACTGATTTACCACTTTGACTGCTACAGGCTGCAAGACGAGCACGAAGCCGAGGACATCGGTGTGGAGGATTACTTCGACAGCGGTGCGTTGTGCCTGATAGAATGGCCCGAGCGCATTGAGGACTTGCTGCCCGACGACACTGTGACGGTGCGCATTGCGGAAGATGCCGACAGCCATGCTCGCACGCTCACCATGGAATTTCCCGAAGTGTGATGGCTCGATACATAAACATACACGAAACTGCTTCGACAAATACTTACCTTGCCCGCATGGCGACTATGTTGCCGTCGGGCACGGTAATTTATACCCACCACCAATCGGCAGGGCGTGGGCAGCGTGGCAATTCGTGGGAAGCCGAACCGGGAAAGAATCTTACATTCTCGTTGCTTGTGAAAAATCCGCAAGTAGCCCCTTCGGCCCAATTCTACATCAGCGAGGCCGTGTCGCTTGCCATTGTGGACTTCTTGTCGCAATATGCCACGGGATTTACAATCAAATGGCCCAACGACATATACCACGGCGACAGCAAGGTGTGTGGCATTCTCATCGAACACTCGTTGTGCGGTAATGCCATTAAACACACGATAATAGGGGTGGGAATAAACGTCAACCAGCACGAGTTCCACAGCGATGCTCCCAATCCTGTGTCGTTGTGGCAAATCATTGGCAAGGAGGTTCCACTTGAAGAAGCATTGAGGGATGTGTGCACACGCATTGAAAACGCTGTGGCATCGCTCGCCGATGCTGCATCGCTGGCTGCGCTGCACAGTCGTTATTTGCAGTCGCTCTATTGCCGTGATGGCAAGTTGCACGATTTCACACTGCCGTCGGGCGAGCGGTTCAGGGCGAGCATCGCTGATGTGCGCCCCACAGGTATGCTCATGCTCGACCATGAAGACGGCACTTCGCATGCCTATGCCTTCAAGGAGGTAGCTTTCGTGGTTTGATTTCGTTAGGTAATAATATATTTCACGCCAACGGTTGCGCAAGCATCTGATTGCAGCAGCCGCTGGCGTGTCGTTTTATCGGGGAGGGGTCTCAAAATTGCAATGCCTGAAACAATCGGCAGACAACAAAGTAACCCCCAATCGGTTTCCGATTTGGGGTAAATGTATTTACAATTTTGGCAACCCTATTTGTTAGATTGTGTCTAAAATACGGCGACTAAGATTAGCCTAATTGTGTCTTTTGTGGATTTGTTGGCCGAACAGCCCCATATCATATCAATTTTGTCGTCTATTCCTATGGCTTCCTGTATTGCCGTGTGCAACGTTTGTATGTGCTCTATTGTGAAGTCGTCATTAGTCGTGAATTGAAATATTATGCGCTTGATTTTTTTGCCGTTGTGGGCATCGACGATGCGGGCAATTTCTGATTTTAATGTGTTGTGGCAGTCTGCAAGAGTTGTTTCTAATGTTATGGTATCGATATCGCCGTTCCCCATTAAAGTGGTGCGTATATCGTTAAAATCAATCATTATGTAGTTTTCGCCTGAAATCAAGCATTCTATAACATCGCACAGTTGTTCTTTTGTCGTAAGTCCGCAAGCGCGGTCGCCTATAAGTTCGTTAATTTCGGCTTTAATGGAATCGGTACACTCGTTAGCACCTATCATTCCCTCGAAAAAGTCATTATTATTTTCCATAGCGTTAAAAATTTTTGATGTCGCCTCAAAGGTAATGAATAATGCCGTCATTCGCAAAATTCTCTTTATTATTATGAGCATCGCTCTCACAGCTCTTTTATTTAATGTTAATGGGTCGATGAGGCGTGTAAAAATTGAGCGTTCTACAAATTGCATAAATTCTATTTGGGATGTTTAATATTCCACGTAATGCAGTTGAGTCCGCCTCCATAGCAGATTATGCTTGAAATATCGACCGGTTCAATGCAACCTTTATAGTCGGGGAATGCCTTCTCAATTTGCAGCAAGGCATGTTCATCTTCCTTGATATTGAATGCTGGCACTATGATAACATTCTTTGTTTGGAGAAAATTGATGTATGCCCATGAATGTTCTCTGTTCCGCGGGCGGGTAGAGTATTTCATTACTATGACATTAAAATTCCGTTCTAATTCTTTGAGGAATTTGTTTGCAAAGAATCGTGACATTTCATAAGCTGTCAGCAAGACCGTATTTCCGTCAACCCAACGGACTATGCCATCGGCATGACCATATGTTTCGGATTTATCCCATGGTAGGAAGACGATACTACATTCAAACAACTGTTCAAGTATGGCTACTACTTTGTTGCGTGTGATATTTTTGTTCTCAATGAGCACTTTTTCTGTCATTATCACTTTATCGGGGCATTTGATAATGTTGCCGCCGTCTATTATCAAATTTGTTTTGACGGGCTGGATAGCCAGGTCGTGCAAAGTGGCTGTTGGGTCGGTAATATATCTTTTGTTTTCCTTATTCTGCAAATAGTCAGGTGCATAAACGTACTGAACAAACTTGGTTTCATTGACTTGTATGGGCATATAATCCCTGCACCAATAATCTTTGGTGTGATGCAAGAAACCATATTTAATTTGATACTTGTCCAACAGTTTGCAGACATTATTTATCGGAATTGGAAAGTCATTTAATGCCCATTCCGAGAAATATACGGTATCAGTCAGTCGGTCAGTAACCATATATCTTCATTAAGTTTAAATCGCCATTGCCGTGTGTCTTCTGTTTTTTTGCCATCTTTAACGATGTCTGTCCGTAGTCTTCTGCTTTGTATAAGCTGTTTTTGTGGGTAGTGTTCATCGTCAACCCATACGATACTGGGATTGCCGTTTAGCGAAAAGCCATTTAGATAGTCATATAGATAGGTCGAACGGTCATCTCTCGTCTTATTTTTTAGTAGGAGAAAGTCATTTAGTCTGCAGTCATAAATAGAATATTCGCGTATCAAGGCTGAGGCTCTATATTCTTGCTCTCTATTTTCAAATGTTATGTCATATCCAGAGATATGGGCATTAAGTGTCATGATAGGAAAGTAGGGTACATTCACATTGTTATTGCTGTTTCTGTGATACATGATTGGGTCTTTGATGGCATCTGGCTTATTGCTCTCGTCATGGTAGTAAAATTCGACTGTGCGAATATATACTCTGTAGGCATCGTTTACTTTGATGTAGCCTCCATAAATGAAATGAGGTGCCAGCTTTGCGAATGCCGCCGTCAATTCTTCTTCAGAAGAATGCCGCTTGAAATTTGACAAATGCTCATATAAAGTCATACTTTGGTAAATTTAAATTCTTCTAATAGTGATTTATATTTTATCTGGAATTGTCTTAAAGTTTCAGTGACCTGATTGATAGGTCGCATTGTGAGTTGTATGCAAAGGTACAGAATTTTTATCCTGTATCTTGCGTTGACCCCAAAAATGCCGCGGCTAATATTGTATATGTTTGTTATTTAATGGCATTTTGAGTATCTTTGAATAATTTTCATGTAAATTGCTGGTATATTTGAAACATATTACAATGATGAATAACGGACGGATAGGTATAATCACTCTTGCATTGGCATCGGTGAGCAACGCAGTATGTGCACAGGTTGGAAACAGAGGCGAAGAGCAGGAGTTGCCCAACGTGATATTGATTTATGCCGACGACTTGGGCTATGGCGACCTTGAATGTTATGGCGCATGTAACGTACATACGCCCAATGTCAACCGCTTGGCAGAGCATGGCATAAGGTTTACCAACGGATATGCGGCAGCATCGACCAGCACGCCGTCGCGCTATTCGTTATTGACTGGAGAGTATGCTTGGAGGCGCAATGATACTGGTATCGCTCGCGGCGATGCGGGAATGATTGTCAAGCCGTGGCAATACACCATGGCCGACATGTTTAAAAGTGCCGGATATGTCACGGCGGCTTTGGGTAAATGGCATTTGGGATTGGGCGAAAAAACTGGTTGTCAGGACTGGAATGCACCGTTACCAGCCGCGCTTGGCGATTTGGGATTTGACTATTCCTACATCATGGCTGCCACTGCCGACCGTGTACCTTGCGTGTTTATCGAGAACGGCAAGGTGGCCAATTATGATTCGTCGTCACCCATATATGTGAGCTACGAAAAGAATTTCCCGGGCGAGCCTACTGGCAAGGATAATCCCGAATTGCTGTATAATCTGCGGTCGAGCCACGGCCATGACCAATCGATTGTGAACGGAATAGGACGCATTGGTTACATGAAGGGTGGTGGCAAGGCCTTGTGGAAAGACGAGAATATTGCCGACTCAATCACAGCTCATGCAATAGATTTTATCCAGAAACACAAAGATGAGCGATTTTTCATGTATTTTGCCACCAACGACGTTCATGTTCCGCGGTTCCCACATCCACGCTTCAGAGGAAAAAATAAGATGGGGCTGCGTGGCGAGGCTATAATACAATTTGACTGGAGCGTAGGACAACTGTTGGAGACGTTGGATGAATTGGGATTGACCGAAAACACGTTGATAATATTGTCGAGCGACAATGGACCTGTAGTAGATGATGGCTACCAAGACCGTGCCGAGGAGCTTCTCAACGGGCATACGCCGGCTGGAGCTTTGAGGGGCGGCAAATACAGCACGTTTGAGGGAGGTACACGTGTGCCTGTAATCGTGCATTGGCCGAGGGAGATACGTGTGCCTCAAGTGAGCGAAGTGATAGTTTCGCAAATCGACTGGTTGGCATCGCTGGCATCGCTCGTCGGAGCTAAAATTCCCTCAGGCAGTGCGCCCGACAGCTACGACAGAATGGGCAACTTGCTGGGTGCTGACGATAGCGACCGTCCGTGGGTCATCGAACACGCGGCCAACAATACGTTGTCGGTAAGGACGCGCAATTGGAAGTATATCGAGCCAAATGACGACCCAAGGACTATCCAAAAGACCACCAACACCGAACTCGGCAATTCGAGCGAACCGCAGTTGTATGACATGACGGTGGAAGGCGAACGCGAGAATGTCGCCACACGTTATCCAGCTAAAGTGTTTGAGTTGCAAAGCATATTGCGCCAAGTGCGCAACCGCACTATAAGCATACGGTAATTGGCCGGTATAAAAGCAGCGGGGCGTGGCAAAATTGCGGCACGCCCCGTTGCTTTTTGGCTCTTGTTTCGTTGTGACAGGCAATTATTGGTATTTGTCGCCAAACGATGATTTCACGTCATTGACAAACTGCTTGATGCGCTGCTCTTCGTTTTGCGGACATATTAGCAGCACGTCGTCGGCATCGGCGATGATATAATCTTTAAGCCCCGAGGCGACAATCAGTTTGCCATTCTTTTTAACTGCAATCATGTTGTTGTTGCAGTTGTATAGCATGGCGTTGCAGTTCTGCGTCACGTTGCCCTCTTTGCTCTTTGGCGAGTATTCATATAGCACACCCCATGTTCCAAGGTCGTTCCAGCCGAAGTTGACGCACGACACGAATACGTTTGGGGCTTTTTCCATCACGGCAAAGTCGATTGAAATGTTGGGGCATTCGGGGAAATTGGCGTTTATGAAAGCCGTTTCCTCGGCAGTACCGAATGTGTCGGCACCCGCCTCAAATTTGCAATAAACGTTTGGAGCATAGTCGTGCAGTGCCTTCAGGATGCTTTTCACCGACCACAGGAATATGCCGGAGTTCCAGAAAAACTCGCCACTTTCGACAAATATTCGGGCAATCTCGATGTCGGGTTTCTCGGTGAAAGTCTTTACATGCAGAATGCCATCGACATCTGATTTTTCGCCCACTTGTATGTATCCATACCCGGTTTCGGGCCTGTTTGGCTTTATTCCGAGTGTGAGCAGAGCGTCATGGCTTTCTACAAAGTTGTAGCCGTTCACGATTTCCTGCCTGAATAGCTCTTCGTTGAATATCAGATGGTCGCTGGGCGATACCATGATTGTAGCATTGGGATTGATGGCTCGTATGTGGAATGCGGCCCAGGCAATGCAAGGAGCAGTATTACGGCGGGTAGGTTCGAGCAAAATCTGTTCGTCGCTGATTTCTGGCAGTTGCTCTTTTACTATGTCGCGGTAGTTTTCGTTTGTGACAACGATTATGTTGCTGTGTGGCACGATGTCTTTTACCCGGTCGAAACTCATTTGTAGCAGTGTTCGCCCCGTGCCTAAGAAATCGATAAATTGTTTGGGCAATTCTTGGCGGCTGTAAGGCCAGAAGCGGCTTCCAACGCCTCCGCCCATTATTACGCAATATCGGTTATTCATAGTGCAGATGGTGGTTTTGTATTTTTTACTTTGCTAAGTTAGCAAATTATGGTTTAGTGTTGGCAATAATAGTGTTAATAATTATGTTAAGTTTTTAAAACTGCGTTGCCACGCGCCGCTATTTTGATACACCTTCTAAAGAAATTAAGGAAAGTGGAGCTGCGGCGTGTAGAAAAAGAAAAAAAGGCACTTCTCACGAGGTGCCTTGATTTTCTATTCCACACGTTGTTTTGTGGAATAATTTACCATTTCCTAAACAACCTTAATAACAAACCTTTTACCTTAAACCAATTTAAGTGAATTGCTAATCACTAACAATCATGAATGGCGGTAATGCTGGATTTTGTATGCCGCCGGCCGTGTGACCCACGGCATACTTTTGCATAAACCCTAAAAATTCCCTTAATGAAAGGAAAATTGCAACATCTCTTTATGGACTTTTTTAAACCCTAAATAATGAAAATTCACGGTTAGGAATCCGGTGGCTTGGCAGGCAATTGAACGTTGCCAGATTGTAAGGCTTGTTTTTCCCTGCCTTGCTGTTGCAAAATTATAATCAATTATTCGGGGTTGCTCATCTGTATAAACAAAATATAAATATATTTTAGAGTTATATTTAATTAAAACACTGTAATACAGTATATTATAATTACGACTGCTTGGCAAAAATATAAACCGAAATATTACGTAATCGAACCTATTTTCATTACATTTTCTTCGAAATGCTCCCTGTCGATGGCCTTGTTTTTGATTTTGTTTCGATAGGTGTAGATGGTGTTGACCGAGTAGTGCAAGAACGATGCAATCTTGTTGGCATCATCGACACCCATACGCAGGAAAGCGAATATGCGCAGCTCGGTGGTCAGCCGGCCCACGTCTTTTACATTGATGCGTTCGGCGGGTTGCAGCAGATTGTTGAATTCTTCGATAAAAGTCGGGTATATGTGCAAGAAGGCACTATCGAAGTTTTCATAAAATTGCCTGTGTTGTTCTTCGGCAAATTTCGACGATTTTGCCATTTTCACCAAGTCCTCGACTTGCCCGGCAGTGATTTTGCGAGTCACTGTCTTGCAGAAGTTGTCTAAGCGGTCCATGTAGATTGAGCACAGGTCGAGGAAATGGCCGATGTATTCCTCTTTGATTTTATTGGCATTTTTCAGCTCCTGACGTGTGGCGTTGAGGCGGCGCATCTGCTTGAGCAGAAAATAGCAGGCACCTACAAAGCCTATGGCAAGCAGGGTGCTTATGAGCGACACGAACATCAGAATGCGGTGTTTTTTTTGCAGCTGCACTTTGTAGGCCTTGTCGATGAGAGGTGTGATGCTCGATATTTGCGTGGTGCGAAGGCGGGCGTTGCAAAACACGGCATCGGCAAGCGATGTGGTGATATAGGCGTATGCGTGTTCGATGTCGCCGTTTTCATACAGGTAAACTGCAAGGTTTTGCAGCGAAGTGGTTTCCTTTACCGAGCTTTTGATGTCGGCGATTGCCGACAGTGCAAAGTAGCGGGCGGCATCGTCGGGATTGTCTTCGGCGATGCGTATTTGGGCCATGTTGGCGGCGGCGCGGGCATATATATTGTTGTCGGGATTGCTGTTTTCGATTATGTCGGTGAGTAGTTTCTTTGCCGTGTGTTCCTGTCCGTTGATGTAGTATTGTTCGGCGCAGAATAGTTTGAACTCGGGTGTGCCGGGTTGCAGCAGTTTGAGCAATTCGTTGCGGTAGAGAGCCTGTCGTGCCGTATATTCGTCCAAGTATTTGTTCATGTTGCTACTGTTGCCTTGCAGCGTGTAGGCCTCGATGTAGGAGTATAGCTGCCGTCCGCAGTCATACCACTCCTTGTTAAGTTGAGCAGGGATTCCTTTCTGTTCGATGTAGGTGAGCTCGCTCACAGCTTCATGGAAAAAACCCATGATGCTCATAACCTTGATTTTGCCTAATTGGGCTTTTATGGCGGCTGCACTGTCGTCGAGTTCCTTTGCCAATGTGAGAGCTTGCTCGTAATAGGCCAGAGCCGAATCAGAAACGAAAGTTTCATATTCACGTGCCACATTGCACAGTATCAGGTATCGTTCGTGCTGGCTGTTGGCACTGATACTGCACATCGAGTCGATGCGTGCCATCTTTTGCTGGTCATAGACTGGCCGTAATTCGAGTTCATGGTCAAGACGTTTGAGGATGTTGTTGTCTATTCCCTTTTGAGCCGTTGCGGTGGTGCATACCACGACGGCTAACATTAGTAAAAGAAATTTCATTCAGGTAAAAAAAAGGTTTGTTTGACAGCAAACTTACAAAAAAACTACGGAATAATTGCACGTATTATACAGATTTGCATAATGAAAATTGAGAAACTGTTTTGAATTTTTACGGGAAAAATTTAAGAGAAGTTTTTTTGTTCATGTTTCGAGAGTATTTTCGGGCGCTTTCGCTTATTTTTCCAACGTTTAATTCTTTAGACATATTCAAAAAATAATCAAAATCGCCTCGAAAAAACATCTTAAACCATTGAATGAAAAAGTAAAACAGTTTCTAAAAAAAAGAATAAACCAATAGACTCAATAGAAAATGAAAAAGATATTATTAGTATTGTTCAATATTTTAACAATAACAGTTATGGCACAGACAAAAGGACGGTTTGAGGTTCACGACCTCGGCAATTTCACACTGCATGTTTATTACACCAACGACGCATTGGGCGATGCAAGCTACATCATCGAGGGTAAAGATGCGCTTGTGACAATGGAACAACCGTTGTTCAAGGAGAATGTTGCAGAGTTTGATGCCTACCTTGCCAAGATTGACAAACCTGTGGATAAGCGCGTTACCGACTACCACGTGGGCGGCACTGGTAGCCACGAAGTGGTCATGCCAGAGGGTATGCACGAGTTTACGCGAGGCGAGGTGTATGCCGGTATGATGAATGGCTTTGCACAAGCATTTGGCGATGCCATGACCGAGATGCCTACGGGTCGGGCTTCGGAGGTGGCGTTCGGCACGGTACAGACATGGGCTGGTGTCGCATTCGAATTTAGGCATGGTGCTGCCACTGACTTCCCGGGTGCAAGCATCTTGATAGGCGGAAAGGCTTATTATACACACTGGACTCCGGCAAAGGCACACGTCAGCCATTTGCAAATATCTTCGGCAGCCGCAATCGATGCCGAAATTGCCGAGGCCGAGAGTTCGTTGGCGACCGGGGCAGAATTGTTTATTGGCGGGCATGGCGGAGCTGCTGGTCGTGACGCAGTGGAATTTAAAATAGCATATCTTAAAAAGATGAAAGATGTGCTTGGCTCAGCCAATACGGCGCAAGACTTCGTGACTGCCATGAAAGAGGCTTTCCCCCGGGTTGGCTGGCGAAGCAGGCTTGGACGACTTGGGCAAGGCGTTATATAAATAGTCGTTTACAGTGCGGTTTTGATGTTAAGCAGATGTGTGGCACAAGTCCGAGCCTCGCATCTGCTTAACGTTTGGTGGGTTATTCTTCTTCGTCGATGCGTTCCAACTTGAAGATTACAGGGCGGGTGCAGTCGTTGCAGCATGTAATCATCACTTTTTCGTCGTTAGTCCAGCCACGCATTATCGAGCCGCCTTGTAGCGCAGCATATACATAGCGGCTAATGCAGTCCCAAGCCTCGGCGCAGAAAGAGCCGTTGAGCATGCGGAAGAAATTGTCGCTATCCACCATTATCACTTGCCCTTCGCGGAAGTATGGGCATGGACCCGACTTAGGGTCGGCGAGATGCTTCTCTTGCAAGTCGTGGTAGCATTCGCGTTTCATGACTGTGATTTTGCATTTGTGTTTCATAGTTGTGACGTCGTTTTTTAGTTTTGTGTTGCTGTTATATTCATACTCTTTTGTGCGAGCAAGCATTGGGCTGTCCGAGATGGCAACTTCCATGACCGATGCACCTGCTTGTCTGATAAATTTGCGCCTGTCCATGATAGGTAGGTTTTTTGTTTATGCAAAAATAATGTGCAATAGACAAAATTAAAATATGGGGCGAATTATTCAGGTATGGATAAATTTGTCACTATAAGTTAATGTTGGAGAAAATGGCTAACTTAGCATTCGGCGAAATATTTATGAATATATATGTACAAGAAGAAAATACCTTTGGATATAGATTGTTGTGTGAAGATTTCATTGGAAGTGATAGGCGGAAAGTGGAAAACGTATATCTTGTATGAATTAAACAAGGGGAAACGTCGTCCAAGTGAATTGCATAGGCTGTTTGTAGATGCAAGCCCGCGAGTCATCAACCGGCAGTTGCGTGAATTGGAATTGCATGGTATGATAAAAAAGGTTGTGTATCCCGAACTCCCTCCGCATGTGGAATATTCCATAACATAAGACGGCAAAAGTGTTATGCCTATAATTTATATGTTGGAACAATGGGGTAACAGGTTCAGGGATAAAATGGTTAAGGTTTTAGAAGAGGATGCGCCAAAATAGACCATTGCCAACAGTAAGAGAAAGGTGTGCCGAAATGCGAATTAATGTGATTTGCAGGGAAGCTAAGAAACTGTTTTGAGATTTTACAGAAATAGTTTTAGATTGAGTTCTTTGTTCTCATTTTGAGCGTCTTTTCGACCGTTTACGATTATTTTTCGACATTTAGCTCTTTAGACTTACTCGAAAAACAATCAAAATCACCTCGAAAATCCATCTCAAGCCATCGAACAAAAATTGAGGGTGTATCAAAATTGGCATCAATCTGGTTCGTAGGGACGCACGGCTCGTGCGTCCGAGTGCCGTAGGTTTTGTT
>CALUMJ010000005.1 GCA_944321715.1 uncultured Muribaculaceae bacterium
GGCGGAATTGGTAGACGCGCTACTTTGAGGGGGTAGTGAGCTTTCGCTCGTGTGAGTTCGAGTCTCATTTCGGACACTAAAGGCTGCAATGCACCACGCATCGCAGCCTTTTTTGTATTCACACCCACGTGACGCTTTGATTACCGCAGATTTACTAATCTCTTCTCCACGGCTCTTTCATTTAACCCATGTGGGTAGCCCATTGGAGGGGCGGCGAAGCCGTCCAATTTCCAGTAACCGCCGGTGACAAGCCCCAACGGGGCGCAGGAACCAGCGGTGTGCAATACCCTGACCAGCAGGGCCTCCTTGGAGGTCCAACGTGCCACATTTTTGCCATCCATGTTGTTATGCGCCGTGGAGCTTCGTTCGACCTCCTCGAGGCCGTTCCCGTGGGTGTGTCCTTTCCGACGGTTCCTGCGCCCCGTTGGGGCTTGTCACCGCCGGTTACATCATGGTTGGACGGCTTCGCCGCCCTCCAGTGTTGCTTTAAATGAAAGAGCCGTGTCTCTTCTCTAATGAAAAAAACGTTTTCATTATTCTGCCAGTGTAGAATCCCGAGGATTTTACCTAAATTTGCAATATAACGAAGCAAACTAATAATGAAACTAATAGAAAACAACATATCGAAAATAATATTTTTGTGCAAAAAGCACTTACAAGACATTCTTACTCTATACTGAAAATACATGGCACTGCACCCACAATTTATAGGCGAGATGGAGCGGCTGCTGGGCGACGACGAAGCACGGCAACTGTTGCAAGCAATCACTGGCACCGATGCCGTAACGTCAATCCGCGTCAATGCCGCCAAAACGGCGTTACGCCCTGCACCGAGTTGCACACGTGTGCCTTGGTGCGGCACTGGCTACTACCTGCCCGGGCATGAACAATTCACATTCGACCCATTGCTTCACTCAGGGTTGTACTATGTGCAAGACGCATCGTCGATGGTTATCGACCACATCGTCAGGACACTTGTCAAGCAACCGGTGAGATACTTAGACCTTTGCGCCGCACCTGGAGGGAAAAGCACCGCAGCGCGCGCCGCACTGCCCACAAGGTCACTGATGGTGTGCAACGAGGTAGTGCCACAGCGAGCCAATATTCTGAAAGAAAACATAATAAAATGGGGAAACCCCGACTGCATAGTCGCCAGCAGCGACAGCAGCCGATGGGGGCGGCTCACGCATTTCTTTGATGTAGTGGCTGCCGATGTGCCTTGCAGCGGCGAAGGCATGTTCCGAAAAGACTGTGCCGCCGTGGAGCAGTGGAATCCAGCGTTGGTAGAACAATGCGCCCAACGGCAACGCCTCATCATCGACAATGTGTGGAATGCAATAGCCCCGGGAGGGTTGCTCATTTATAGCACTTGCACCTTCAACCGTGCCGAAAATGAAGCTGTTGCCGAATACATTATCGACCGATATGGCGCAACGCCCGTGTGCATAGAAATGCCGAGCGACTGGGGCATAGCCAACGGCGTGGACGGACAAAAGTGGTGCTACCGTTTCTTGCCACACCATGTGCGCGGCGAGGGCCTGTTTGTGTGCGTGCTGCAAAAGCCCGACGACGAAACACGGGCAACGTTGCCCACCAAACGTCGCCGCCAAAATACCGAAAAAATACCACAATCGGCAAAACAATGGCTCGCCGACAGCGACAAGCTCACGTTCACTATGGCGGGCGACACGCTGACGGCGATTTCGGCCGACATGGCCGATGCAGCCGACCTCATTGCACGTGAAACCGATGTGCTGCTACGCGGAGTGGAAGTGGGCATCGCAAAAGGCCGCGACATACTGCCGGCACAATCGCTGGCTCTGACGACAGCTGCCCGGAACGACGCCTTTGCGACAGCCGAGGTGGATTATGCCAGTGCAATAACCTACCTGCGAGGCGATGCCATCACACTCGGCGACGCGCCTCGCGGAATTGTGTTGATTAAATACCACGGTGCGCCATTAGGCTTTGCAAAGCAAGTGGGCAACCGCGCCAACAACCTCTATCCACGAGAATGGCGCATACGTAGCACGTATGCGCCATCACAACCACCCTGTGTGTTAGGGTCAGTATAGTTCCAAGATTTGCTCGGGGGCGTTGGTGAGGCACTCAAGCCCACCTTCACGCACAACGTATGTGTTCTCGATGCCCACTGCACCGACCGACGGAATTACAAACTTCGGTTCAAGTGCAATCACGTTGCCAGCCACGAGTGTGTCGCGGCTACGAGGGGCAATCACAGGCAATTCGTTCACCTCGATTCCCACTCCGTGCCCTATAAAGCCGGCCTTCTGTTTAAGCCCCATGAAATATTCTTCAAGCCGAGCTTCTTTCACCATTCGCATGGCCTCTTCATATAGCGCTTTTGCCTCGACACCTGGCACAGCCATCGCAGCGAGGCGGTGATGAATGTCGATTGACAATTGATGCGCCCGTTCGGCCAACTCAGGAATAGCCCCAACCCGGTAAACACGCGTCATGTCGGTCATGTAGCCGTTGAAGTTGCCACACATGTCCACCATCACCGTGTTGCCTTGCTTTATAAGCGAGCCATTGCAACCCACCGGGAGCGACTCGTCAAGTCCGCCGCCACCCATCGCAAAATCGTATGGCGACGGCGTTTCGGCATTCACGCCACACAACAAGTTGCCCATGAAAAGCTCCATAGTGTCACCAGCTATGCGGAACTGCCCAAGGCATCCCTCGCTGCGCAAGATGCGTTCGATTTCGATTTGCAACTCGATGTCAGACATGCCGCTACGATAAACCTTCTCTATGTTATGGTAAGCCGTAGCGTGGTGAACTCCACACTCTTTCAACTTGTTTATTTCAAACTCGCTTTTCACCGAACGCACCTTGTTGATAATTGGTGTGGCATCGGCAATGGTCGCATCGGTGAAAATGCCTTTAAGCCTCTCGATGGTGTTATACGAGGCAATACCCAATTCCATTGCCACCGTTAGCGGCCTTGACGCTCCGGCAATGAAGTCGGCAATCTGCTCGGGCTTGCGTATATACACTACGTTGTCGCCTTCAAGCCCATTGGGGCGTTTTACAAAATATGTCACACATCCTGTTGCCGTAATGTAGGCATATCCGCAATACACGCGCCCCGAAGTATAATACAAATTGGCAAAATTAGACAACAAGATGGCATCTATGCCACGCGCAGCCAATTCGCTGGCGATGCGGCCAATGCGCCCCGCCACCTCGGCGTTGCACTGTTGTGGAATGATGTTCATAGTTAAGTTACTCCTTTTCCTTTATATTTATGAAGAATTTTGTGAAGTCGGCAAAACTGTCAAAAGCAATGTCATACCCCTGGCACTTGCCAAACCCGTATGACGCATATACAAAAGGTATGCCCGCACGGTGAGTTTCGTCGCAGTCGCCCTGGGTGTCGCCCACATACACGGCATGTCTCAACCCATGTCGCTCAATCAAGCGGCAAATGTTACCGCTTTTAGGCACAGGATTCTCGCCGTATGTAATCGAACCGCTGAACAATTGCGCAGTGCCTGTGAACTGCATGAAATTATGCAATCCGTTACGGCCGCAATTGCTCATCATCAGCAAGTGGTAATGCTGCGCCAGCACCGAAAGCCCTTCTTTCACCCCAGGATAAAGATTGCCGCCCAATTGCGGCATCATTTCCTCCTCGGCACACGACAATGCGTCAACAAATTCACTGTAATCAAATCCGGCGGGAGCATGCCCCTCGGTCAATCCTTTCGCTATGACCTCAATCGGCTTTCCCATATATGGCACAAGGTCGCTGCCGTTTATGTGCAAATCTATTCCATGCTGGGCATAGCACCGATTCCACACCTCGGCGTATGAATCGGTGGCATCCCACAGCGTTCCATCCATGTCGAAAATCAGCGCATCGGTGAATGGAATTAAATCACTATACATTATCATTTGTGTTGTATTATGCCTATGCCTACGTCGGAAATATGCAGCAGAGTGTCGCGTCCAGTCGTTTGCCACACCATGACCACCGATGTCGAGTCCAACCTCACACCATTAGCCACCGAAACTTGGCATTGGTAGAGCGAACCAAATCCGTCGCTCGTCCAGTTGCCGTTACTATCGACAAGGGGTATAGTCACCTGTCGGCGCAACGCTATAGTATCGGCGGTCACAACATCTACTGTCATCGTGGCATTGCCCAGCTCATATTCATTCTCATGCACTATGGCAAGGGTCAGCTCCATTCCGTCGCCCTCCACGCAAGGCTTGAAGTAGCAAGGCACAGTGCGTCGCCACCCTCTGTCGGGCAGATGCACGAATTGCGAATATAGTTCCTCGACATTACCACTGCCACCCGAGCATGAGGCGACGAGGCACACCAGCAGAGATACCGCCAACCCCGCAAAGCAGCGTAACATGCGCATCAATTCACTGGAGTTATGGTATAACCAGCCTTGCGCAACAACGAGAGCAATCCGTTGTCGCCAGGTAGATGCCCGGCACCCACTACTATAAACGTTGAAGCCTCAGGTAAAATGGTCTTTAGCTGCTCTATCCAGTTGTGGTTGCGCTTGTTGATTAGCACATCGGCCTCATATTCGCTCATTCCCAATTCGGGGTTGCACATCAATTCATACATCGAGTCAAGGTCTTGTTGTGAATACAACTCGGTGAGCATACGCGAATATTCCAGATAGGCCGTTTCGTCGGTAACGAGCTTCATCAAATCCTCGACTTGAATCGATATGGGCGAGTTGAACAACATTTGCATCTGGAACTCGGCTGTTTCAAAGCCTTTCACGGCCATGTTTTGTTCCTTTGCCTTCTGCTGGATAGCCGCATCAATGGCTTTGGTGGGGTCGAAGCCTTCAAAGGCTTGGGCGGCTTGCAACACCGATATTTGGGCCGAAAGCACGGCGGGCTTCACCATGTCGAACTGGGCGACCGGCATGTGCGTGTACTTCTGCACGGCAGCATCTACGATTGCCATTTGGTCGGCAGTCAGCACTTTGCTCAGTGTGCTGTCGGCAGGTGCCACCATATACTTTTGCGCCTGCATCATCATATCTTGCGAGGCCGATTCCATGTCGATTTCACCATACATCTGCTGGCAACTTGCAAATGCGTCATTGAAACCAGCTATGCCGTCAAGCACCGACATCGGTGCCACATGGTGGCTGCCAAGCAGGTACGAATCTTTGGCACCATTGCCCGAAATTTTCCACAATATCTGCGCATTAATGGCCACTGAGCCTATCACGGCCGCAGCCAACAGAAACACCAATCTGAATAATGTCATCTTTTTCATATCAGTAAAATTAATTATTAATGCAAAATTAGAACAAATGCCGATTTTATTTAAGCAATGTCAATATATCTTTCAAAGAAAATTTTTTGCCGTAAAGCAATATGCCTTTGCGGTAGATTTTGGCAGCCAGTGCGGCAATGCCGAATGCCGACGCATACAACACCACTATGCTCAATACCACTTCCCAAAGTGCCACATCGTATGGCAACCTGACCATCATCACAACTGGCGACGTGAACGGTATCATCGAACACCACCATGCAAGCTGCCCGTCGGGGTTGTCGATACAGGCAATACCTGCCCACAGGGCAAACACCAAAAACATCATCAGCGGCACGGTGACTTGACTGCTTTCGTTGGGCTGGTCAACTGTTGAACCGGCGGCAGCGAACAACGAGCCGTAAAGCAAATACCCGCCAAGGAAATACAGTATGAAGCACACTACAATGCCAGCAATGTCAATCGAAGCGACAGACTGCATGAATGTGGCAAGAGTTTCGTCGTCCATGCCGTCGAGCATCGCATTTGCTCCCGATGCCTGCATCATCATCGACGGGTCGCCCGACGCTATGGAGCCAAAGCCCAATGCCGCCGAGGCGACACCCAACAATGCGACCCAAATGGCAATCTGCGCAAGCCCGACAAGCCCCACACCGACAATCTTGCCAACAAGCAACTCGATGGGACGGCAACAGCTCACCATCACCTCGACGATGCGGTTGGTCTTTTCCTCGCTTACGCTCGTGAGTATCATCGCCCCATACATCATCACAAACATATAAGTCAGGAAAGCGAGCATCAACCCTATGAAGCTGGCAATGTCGGCATTTGACTGCGATTCGCTCCCGTCTTCTTCCCATTTGATGCAGTTGACTTGCACGTCGGCACGGCTATCTTCCATGATTTTGTCCAACTGCGGTATGCCATACGATGCAATGCGCGCTTGTGTGATGGTATCGTCCAGGCACTGTGCCACATGCTGTTGCAGCCCTGTACGCACGGCATTGCGCGAAATTATGTTCACATTGCACGTGCTGTCGATGCCAGCAGGGATTACCACTATGGCATATAGATTCTCCTGCTGGTCGTAAAATTCCTTCAATCCTTCAGCCCCAATCGGGGATATGTCGTGGAAACGGAAATCGTCGTTGCTCGTGATAGCTGCGCCGTAACGTCCACTCTCGTCCATGACGGCCACCGTCTGCGTTTCGCTCGTGTTGATTTTCGACATCAAGAAAGGCAACCCCATGCATGCGATGCCTATGAGCGGAATGAGTATGGTGGTGACAATAAAAGTCTTTTTCCCTGCTATTGCAAGGAATTCACGCCACATTATTATGGAAATGCGTTTTATGCTGCTCATCGTGCTATGGTGTTATTGGTGTTGGAAACTGTTTCGATGAAAATCTCGTTCATGCTTGGCAGCAATTCGTGGAATTCGGCAAGCATGTAATGGTCGTTAAGATAAGCAACGACATCGCGCGGCGCGACATCGGTGCCAAGCCTCAAATCGGCCACGATGCCACCGAAGGGCGACGGCTCGACATGCTCGACACTGAAGAGGTTATCGACAGGTTCGAGGCTCATTGTGTCAGATACCCCCACACGGTAAAGTTTCTTGCCGAAGTTGCGGCGCACCTGTGCCACACGCCCCGACAAAACCACTTGCGAGCGATTAATCAGCGCAAACTCCTCGCACACCTCTTCCACCGAACTCATGTTGTGGGTCGAGAATATAATCGTTGCGCCCATATCGTGCAGCCGCAAGATTTCTTTCTTCAGCAGCTCGGCGTTGACAGGGTCGAATCCCGAGAATGGCTCATCGAATATTAGCAACTGTGGCGAATGTATGACAGTGGTGATGAATTGCACTTTCTGTGCCATACCTTTCGAGAGGGTTTCTATTTTTTTGCCAGCCCACTCGGTGAGCCCGAAACGTTCGAGCCACTCGCCCATTGCCACACGTGCTGCCTGGGTGTCCATACCTCGCAACCGGGCAATATACAATATATGGTCGGCAACCTTCATTTTCCTATACAATCCACGCTCCTCGGGCAGGTAGCCAATATTGGCAATGTCGCTGGCACACAACTGGTGCCCGTCGAAAAGCACTTCGCCGCTGTCGGCTCGTGTAATCATGTTCAAGATGCGTATCAACGAGGTCTTTCCCGCGCCATTTGGGCCAAGAAGCCCGAAAACACAACCACGTGGCACACTTATCGACACACGGTCGAGTGCAAGATGCCCATCATACTGCTTGACTACATCTTTGACTTCGATAAAATTCATTTGGTTGTAAGCATAATAGTTAAATAATTATTGCAAATATAACAAACTGTTTTGGATTTTATATTAACAAATCTATAACACGCATTAAAACGCCACTTTTCGAAGCCAATTCGGCTAATAATAGTTTAATTATACGCTTTTTATCAGAAAGTTTGCTTATCTTTGCAGGAATTTTCACAAGTAGAATAATATTTATGGTAACACCTACAAAGAAAACCATCGACCTGGGTGACGGACGAGTAATCACCCTTGAAACAGGCAAACTTGCCAAACAGGCCGATGGAGCGGTTGAACTGCGCATGAACAACACGATGCTTCTTGCGACAGTAGTGTCGGCCAAGGAGGCCGGCGAAGGAGTTGACTTTATGCCACTCCAGGTTGAATACAAAGAAAAATTTTCGGCTTTCGGGCGTTTCCCGGGAGGATTCCAGAAGCGTGAAGGCCGAGCATCGGATTACGAAATCCTCACCGCACGCTTGGTTGACCGTGTATTGCGCCCATTGTTCCCCGACAATTACCACGCCGACACATTTGTCAACATAATCCTTTTCTCGTCGGACGGCGTTGACATGCCCGATGCCCTCGCCGGCCTTGCCGCATCGGCTGCGATAGCAGTTTCGGATGTTCCGTTCAACGGACCAATCTCCGAGGTGCGAGTGGCACGTATCGACGGCCAATTCGTCATCAATCCTACTTTCGACCAATTGAAAACAGCTGACATGGATCTTATGGTGGGTGCTACTTACGACAATATTATGATGGTCGAAGGTGAGATGGACGAAGTGAGCGAAACCGACTTGCTCGAAGCACTGAAAGCCGCACACGAAGCCATCAAGGTGCAATGCACAGCGCAAATGGAACTTGCCAAGGAACTTGGCGTGACCAAACGCGAATATTGCCACGAAGTGAACGATGAGGAACTGCGTGCCAAAGTGAAAGAAGTGTGCTACGACAAGGCATACGCCATCGCAAAGGCTGGCTCGGCCGACAAGCACTGGCGCAACGACAGCTTCGAGGCCATCTGCAACGAATTTATAGAATCGCTCCCCGAGGAAGAGCGCGAGGAAAAGACTCCGCTGGTGCAACGCTACTACCACGACGTTGAGAAAGAAGCCATGCGCCGCTGCGTGCTCGACGAGGGTGTACGACTCGACGGCCGCAAGACCACCGAAATACGCCCAATCTGGTGCGAAGTCGATTACTTGCCAGGCCCTCACGGTTCGGCCGTATTCACCCGAGGCGAAACACAAGCCCTCGCCACAGTGACTCTTGGCACGAAACTCGACGAAAAACTCATCGACGATGTGCTTAACCATAATACCGAACGTTTCTTGTTGCACTATAACTTCCCGCCGTTCTCTACGGGCGAAGCCAAGGCTCAGCGTGGCGTAGGCCGCCGCGAAATAGGCCACGGCAACTTGGCACACCGCGCCCTCAAGCGCATGTTCCCCGACGATTTCCCCTACACGGTGCGCATCGTATCCGACATATTGGAATCTAACGGGTCATCTTCAATGGCTACCGTGTGTGCCGGCACATTGGCACTGCTCGATGCCGGTGTCAAGATGAAGAAGCCTGTTGCCGGCATCGCAATGGGGCTGATTTCCGACACAGGCAACGTGAAACACGCCATCTTGTCGGACATCTTGGGCGACGAAGACCACCTTGGCGACATGGACTTCAAGGTGACTGGTACAAAAGACGGCATCACGGCAACACAAATGGACATCAAATGCGACGGCCTGTCGTATGAGATACTTGAGCAAGCCCTCAACCAAGCACGTGAAGGACGTTTGCACATATTGAACATCATCAACGAAACCATTCCTGCTCCTCGCGAAGACTACAAGCCGCACGTGCCTCGCATCGTGAAGATGACTGTTGATAAAGACTTCATCGGCGCAATTATCGGCAAGGGCGGTGAAACAATCCAAGGCATCCAAGAATCGACCGGCGCAATCATTACCATCGACGAAATCGACGGCAAAGGCGAAATCGAGATTGCAGCAGCCAACAAAGACAGCATCGAAGCTGCCGTGGCTCGCATCAAGGAAATCACTGCCGTACCCGAAGAAGGCAAGGTATATACCGGTGTGGTGCGGAGCATACTTGAGTTTGGTGCATTCGTCGAATTCATGCCCGGACACGATGGGTTGCTGCACATATCAGAAATCGGCTGGAACCGCTTCGACGACATGGAAGCTACCGGCCTGAAAGAAGGCGACACAGTGACCGTCAAGCTCATCGAAATCGACAAGAAAACCGGCAAGTTCCGCCTGTCGATGAAAGCCCTCCAAGAGAAGCCCGAAGGCTACGAGGAACGCCGTGGCGGCAACAATGGAGGCAACCACCGAAACGGCGGCAATGGCAACGGCGGCAATAACCGTGGCCCTCGCCGCGAAGCGGGCAACAACGGACGCGGGCCTCGCCGCGACAATGGCAATGGCCGTGGGCCTCGCCGTGATTGATGACACATCTGAAACATCAACATAATTCTGTACTCAATTAAATACTTTAAATCGGAGGCCGGGCGATGCGTGAGCATCACCCGGCTTTTATATTTATTGCCCCCACAAAGCTAATAATTGCAAAATAATCAATAATAATATTGTTTTTAGGCGCAAAACACCTATATTTGTAGAAAAATGGCAAAGCATGGACTCTGAACTGCAAAACACCTTGGAGAGGCTAATCGGCAAAAGCAAGGTGCTTGTTGAAAAATACAACGCACTGAAAGCTGCGAAAGAGGCCGTTGACAAGGAAAATGCAGAACTCAAAGCAGCTATCGCGGCAATGGGCGCGCAAATCGAAAGGTTGCAACAAAACTATGACTACTTGAAAATTGCTCGTACCGTATCGACCAACCGCGAAGAGCTCGACCGCAACAGAAACATGCTGGGAAAGTTGGTGCAGGACATCGACAAGTGCATCTCTCAATTAATGGAATGATGCTATGGCAACATCGACGGCCGGGAGCAACCGGATTTGGATTCAAATAGGCGCAAACCAATTTGAGCTGAAGCTAAAAGACAGCAGCGAAGAAAAAGCATATCGAAAAGCCGAAAAGATGCTTAACGAAGCATGGCAAAAGTATGCCAAGTCTTTGAAAGGCAAACGCTCAAACGAAGAAATAATGGCGATGGTGGCATTCAAGTTTGCTTGGCTCGTGGTAGAGACCAATGCCAAAAGTGATGCTGTGGCAAGTTTTTTGAAAGATTTTGAACGACAACTCGACGAAATTGTTGTGAAGATATAAGCACTTAACAGATAACCTCTATACCGTGCGTATAGCGTGGGGCGGCAACGCCCACTGTTTCCCACACACATGACGGGCAGACTGCCCCATGGCAACAGAATGTGAGGGTCACCGCCACACACTGCGGCAGGGAACGGCATACGTGCGACACGTCTATATAATTAAAATTTAGAAATAACCTGCACCGGTAGATGCATACAGGCTGAGGCGAGCTGCCTGTGGAGCATCGGTCGGTGCGTTTTTATATATACACTATTTAACAAAACGACAAATGGGCAACATATCAGTTTTTATTTTTATTGTAACAGCAGTTGTATGCCTTGCCATAGGTGCCGTGGCTGCAATTGCAATATCACGCCGTATCGACAAGGCAAAAGGGAAAGGCATTATCGACGAAGCCAAACTTGAGGCCGAAATGATAAAGAAAAACAAAATCATCGAGGCAAAAGAGGCCGAAATGGCCATCAAATCGGAAGCCGAAAAGACTGCAAACGCACGATTGGCCAAGGTGCAAACCGCCGAAGCCAAGCTCAAGCAGCGCGAAATGCAGATGAACCAGCAGCAATCAGACCTGCAACGCAAGAAGAACGAAGTGGATGCCATGAAAGGCAACCTCGAAAACCAACTCGCATTGGTCGATAGCAAACAAGCCGAACTCGACAAAATGCAACGCAACATTCAGGAAACGCTGGAACACGTGTCGGGATTGTCGGCCGAGGAAGCCAAAGAGAAGCTCGTGGAATCGCTTAAAGACGAGGCAAAAACCGCCGCAGCTGCCTATATCAACGACATAATGGACGAGGCCAAGATGACGGCGAACAAAGAAGCCAAGCGCATAGTGGTGCAGACAATTCAACGCGTAGCCACCGAAACGGCAATTGAAAACGCCGTGACTGTGTTCCACATCGACAGCGACGAAATCAAGGGGCGCATCATCGGGCGCGAAGGACGCAATATCCGTGCACTCGAAGCTGCAACCGGCATCGAAATCATCGTTGACGACACGCCCGAGGCTATCGTGCTGTCGGGGTTCGACCCTGTACGCCGCGAAATTGCCCGCCTTGCGCTGCACCAGCTCGTTGCCGACGGGCGCATTCACCCAGCACGCATCGAGGAAGTAGTTGCCAAGGTGCGCAAGCAGGTAGAAGAAGAAATAATCGAAACGGGCAAGCGCACAGCAATCGACCTTGGCATACACGGGCTGCACCCCGAGCTTATACGCCTTGTGGGAAAAATGAAATACCGTTCAAGCTACGGGCAAAACCTGCTTCAGCACTCGCGCGAAACGGCCAACTTGTGTGCCATTATGGCTACAGAACTCGGGCTTAATCCCAAAAAAGCTCGCCGCGCCGGACTGCTTCACGACATTGGCAAAGTGCCCGATGACGAACCCGAATTGCCACACGCACTATTAGGCATGAAACTCGCCGAGAAATATAAGGAGAAGCCCGACATCTGCAACGCCATAGGTGCGCACCACGACGAAGAAGAGGCTACAAGCATGCTCGCCCCAATCGTACAAGTGTGCGATGCCATATCGGGAGCGCGCCCTGGAGCGCGCCGCGAGGTTGTCGAGGCCTACATCAAGCGTCTTAACGACTTGGAACAACTCGCATTGTCCTATCCTGGCGTAATCAAAACATACGCCATACAAGCAGGCCGCGAATTGCGCGTAATCGTGGGTGCCGACAAAATCGACGACGCACAGACCGAGAAACTATCGGCCGAAATAGCCAAGAAAATCCAAGACGAATTGACCTACCCGGGACAGGTGAGAATTACAGTCATTCGCGAAACACGCGCAGTCAGCTTTGCCAAGTAAACGATGATGAGCGACAATACCGAAAAAGACAGGCCTGCCACCCAGCCAGCAACAACCGATGCAGCAACGTCGGCCACAAGCCAGACGCTCGGGCCACGCAGCAAACTGCAAAGCTACAATTGGCTGGGCGATGTGCCTGGCGACTTCAATGATGCCGACGACATCATCGAAGTCGCATTCAAGAATACACGACGAGGATTCTACCGAAACAGCCAGCATTTGCCGCTCGCCATTGGCGATTTGGTGGCTGTCGAGGCATCCCCGGGGCATGACATAGGACGTGTGTCGATGATGGGCAGGCTGGTAAAATTGCAAATGAAGCGCGCCAACTTGCGGCCCGATGCCGAAATTCTGCGAGTGTTCCGCAAAGCCAAGCCAAACGACATCGCTCGATACGAAGAGGCCAAGGCTAAAGAGGTGGACACGATGATTCGCTCACGCAAAATAGCCGAAAACCTGAAACTGAGCATGAAAATCGGCGACGTGGAATACCAGGGCGACGGCAACAAGGCCATATTCTATTACATTGCCGACGAACGTGTCGATTTCCGCCAGCTGATAAAAGTCCTCGCCGAGGAATTCAAGGTGCGCATAGAGATGAAGCAAATCGGCGCAAGGCAGGAAGCCGGGCGCATCGGCGGTATCGGACCGTGCGGCCGTCCGCTGTGCTGCTCAAGCTGGATGACCAATTTCGTGTCGGTGGCGACCAGTGCCGCACGTTTCCAAGACATCTCGCTCAACCCTCAAAAGCTTGCAGGACAATGTGCGAAGCTGAAGTGCTGCATGAACTTCGAGGTGGATTGCTATGCCGAGATTGCAAAGAAACTTCCGCCAAAGGATGCCGTCCTCGAAACAAAAGACCACACATACTACCACTTCAAGACCGATATTCTGAAGAAGGAAATGACATACTCGACCGACAAGTCGTCACCTGCCAACCTTGTCACAATATCGGCCGAACGGGTGTTTGAGGTCATCGCCCTCAACAAAAACGGCGTGAAGCCCGAAAAACTTTCGCCCGACAGCAAAGAGCGTGAAACCGAGCTAAAGGCTTTCGGCGACATCATAGAACAGGCCGATGTCACACGGTTTGACAAGACTAAACGCAAAAAAAACAAAGGCAACAAGAAGCAGGGCAAACCTCAAGGCAACGGCAACCGCCAGCAGCAACAAGCCGAAGGAAAGGAAAACCAGCCCAACAAGCAACAACCCAAGGGCAAGCAACAAGCCGATGGCGGCAATGGAAGGCCACAACGACGGCAGCAACAAGACGGCAACAATGCCCGGGGCGGCGACCAACAGCGCAACAACAATGGCAACAATGGCAACAACCGCCGCAACCGTCCTCCACGCCGCAATGGAGGAAATGCCAACAACAATGCCCCAAAGCCGCAGCCCTCAACGCCACAAGACTAACACTCCAATATATGAAAAAATCCATGCTCACTTGAGCATGGATTTTTTGTATTAACTGAGTATTAACTGAGCCGTACCAGTTTAATCGTTCATCGACAACAGGAGTTCCTCGTTTGAGCGTGTGCGCTCCATGCGTTCCTTTATGAACTCCATCGCCTCGATTGAGTTGCGGTCGCTCAGGAAGCGGCGCAACACCCACATGCGGTTGAGCGTGTCGCGCGACAGCAACAAATCGTCGCGGCGTGTGCTCGATGCCATAATATCGACCGACGGGAATATACGCTTGTTCGACAATTTGCGGTCGAGCTGCAACTCCATGTTACCCGTACCTTTAAACTCTTCAAAAATCACCTCGTCCATCTTCGAGCCAGTTTCGGTCAGTGCAGTGGCTATGATGGTGAGGCTGCCGCCATTCTCTATGTTACGTGCGGCACCAAAGAAGCGTTTGGGCTTCTGCAATGCGTTGGCATCAACACCACCCGACAAAATTTTGCCTGATGCCGGCGACACCGTGTTATAGGCACGTGCCAGACGCGTAATCGAGTCAAGCAAAATCACCACATCGTGGCCGCATTCCACCATGCGCTTGGCTTTCTCTAATACCAACCCAGCGATTTTCACATGGCGCTCGGCCGGCTCGTCGAAAGTCGATGCTATGACCTCGGCGTTAACACTGCGAGCCATGTCGGTCACTTCCTCGGGACGCTCGTCGATAAGCAATATAATCATGTACGTTTCGGGATGGTTCTCCGATATTGCATTGGCAATATCCTTGAGCAGCACAGTCTTACCCGTCTTTGGCGGAGCAACAATCAATCCGCGCTGCCCTTTTCCGATTGGTGCGAACATGTCCACTATGCGTGTCGATATGTTGCATGTCTTGCCGCTTGTGAGGTCGAATTTCTCATCGGGGAATAGCGGAACAAGATGTTCAAATGGTATGCGGTCGCGCACAAATTCAGGTGTACGCCCGTTTATAAGGTCAACCTTGCAAAGTGGGAAATATTTCTCGCCTTCCTTGGGCGGGCGGATTGTACCCTCAACCACGTCGCCTGTTTTCAATCCATTGAGTTTTATCTGGCTTTGAGCCACATACACATCGTCGGGCGAAGTGAGGTAGTTATAGTCCGACGAACGCAGGAATCCATAACCATCGGGCATGACTTCAAGTACACCAGTGGCCTTCAATATTCCCTCGAAGTTAAACGGTTCAAACTCTGGTTCGGCAGGTACGGCCTGTTTTGCAGCTTGCTTGCCAGCCTGTTTATATTTACCTTTTTTCCCAGCCGTTGCAGCAGGTTGGTCGGCTTCCTGTTTTTCGGCCTGTGGCTCTTGTATTATTATGGGTGCATTGGCAGCCTCTTCGGCTGCACGGCGAGCTTCCTCGGCTGCGCGTCGGGCCGCTTCCTCGCGCTCTTCTCGGCTGCGCGGCTTGAAAGTCTTGCGCGAGCCGGTGTTGAAAAACGAGTCGAGCGAGAACGACGGCCTTTTGGTTTCGGCAATTGCGGCTTCTTGTTGTGGTTTCTCGGGCTGCTGTTGACCATCGGCTTGCGGCACAGGCTCGACACTGTCGGCATCTTGCCCACCAGCCTGCTCTGCAACATTTGCATCATCTTTTTCCACTACGTCTTGCTCCACTTGGGGCATATCGGCAGTAGCTACAACATTATCCGCAGCTCCCTCATATATTGTTTCTGCCGCAATGTCATTTTCGGCATCACCGACAACGGCCTGTTGATTGGCCTCCACATCGGCATTGTTATTATTTTCCATCTCTTTGTTTTTCCTGTTCTTTTTACGTTGTTTTGGCTGTGGCTTGTCAACCTGTTGTTCCTGCGACTGGTCGAATAATGGCAACGTTGCTGCACCATCTACGACACTGTCTTGCGCCACTTTTGTATCAGTCGTTTTGGACGTTTTTTTAGATTTCCCTGTTTTTTTTGCTGCCGGGCTTGCCGAGCCAACGGCCTCGGCAACGTTGCCGTTTTCAGCAGCAATCTCCTTGTTCTCGGCAGTTTTTTTCGTTTTAACCTTAGTCTTAGGTGATTTCTTCTTTCGTTCCGACATATTTGCAGCCGAGGCCTTTGAATTGTCGATGGCCTGTTGGTCAAGAATTTCGTAAACTAAGCCGTTCTTGTCCAAATCATCGATTCTGTTAATCTTCATTGACGCAGCAATTGCCTTCAACTCGGGCAAATCCATCGAACTTAAATCAGATAGCGTGTACATATATACGTATAGAAATATATTGGAGTGATTGCATGGCATGGAAAGCTCTATCGCTCCGGCTCATGCACAGTGCAGACACTTCGCCTGCATAACATGTGGTTAAAATATATTTTTTTGAAAATTCCTGTATTGGGATAACCGACTGCCGAACCACTTTCTTGAACGAATAACGTAGCTTAAAACCGGCAAGCCTTTGCTTGAATTGCGTTGCAAATATAGCACTTTTTTTCGTAAACATGAACAAACAGCCACAAAATATAACGCCGCAAAGCACTAAAAAAATGCACTCCACATATTCAAACCGACACACCGCATTTCAAGAACCATTATCGTCAATTTGCCAGCGTTTAGGCCAATTTGGCAGCGCACAAAGCGATAAAAAAGAAAAAATGTTGCATTTTGTAATATTTCTGCAACAATAGTATCACTCGTTTCAAAAAACTATCCTTATCTTTGCAATATGAATTTAAAAAGTAAACCTTTCATAGTTGAATAGGTGAAAATTTAGTGGTTATATAACAATTCTTCGAAATTGTATTAATGGGTTTATAGATTAGGTTTAATTTAGGAGTGTTTTTTGGTTGAAAGAAGTAAGGTCGCCGTGTGGCGGCCTTGCTTCTTTAATGCTAATCATGCTTCAACCCAAATCGGCAACTCGACTTGAGTTCAACTTGTCGTAAAAATATTTCCATAATGGTGCTGCCATTGTTGACTGTTTCACAGCATCGGACTGCAACAATTCCATCACCTCGGCTTCATCGAGCAGGAACACATTCAGTTCCTCGGTAGGTTCAAGGTGGCTGTGCCCCACCTTTTCGACACCGTCGGCCACAAAGCAATGTGTGTAATTATTCATGCTGCTCGCGTTGGTAGCAATGGTCATGATTTCATGCCATGTCCCTCCAGCATAGCCCGTTTCTTCGAGCAATTCACGCCGAGCAGCCGCCTCGGGCGACTCTCCAGGTTCACAGCACCCGGCACAAATTTCATAGCTCGTGGCATCGATTCCGTGCCTGTATTGCCTTATCATTATATATTTCCCCTCCTTGGTTACCGCTATGGTATTCACCCATTCGGGATATTCAAGCACGTAAAACTCGTCATTGACAATGCCGCTTGCCAGTCTCACGGTGTCGCGCCGAGCCGTCAACCACGGGCGGCGCACCAAGTAAACGCTATCGAGCGTTTCCCACCGCGGTTCTTCTCCATCTGTTATTTTCATCGCATATTAATTTATACGTGTTTACTTAAATGTTATCGATTCGAGCTTTAACAGATATTCTTTCCGGTCAAGCCCCGCCGAATATCCGCCCAAGTGGCAGCCGGCGGCCAGCACACGGTGGCACGGCACAATCACAGCCACAGGATTGCGCCCGTTGGCATTCCCCACAGCCCGCGACGCCCGCGGGTTGCCTATGGCGGCTGCCAATTGCGAATATGTCATATAAGTGCCGTATGTTATCTTGGTCAATTGCCGCCACACTTGCTGCTGGAAATCGGTACCATGCATCGAAAGCGGCACTGTGAAATCGCGCCGCGCTCCGGCAAAATACTCGGCAAGCTGTTTCGCAGCCAAATGTGTAATGGCATCGCCACCGCCTAAAGTGCCACTTGACACGCCATCTTCGTCGGCAAAGCGGCATTCGCTCAATCCCACACCGTCCGACACAAGCACCATGTCGCCAATCGGCGAATGATATATTTCGCGCGCCACGCTGCCCACTGGCATTTGTGCCGGCACTTCAACATGCTTCACAGGTTTTAGCCCCATTCCGGCGGCAGTATCCAGCATGAATTGGTGCGCCGCCGCATGGTCGTTAGCCACTTTCCCGTCAAGTATCGCATTCTTTATTGCTTCCTTGATTTTGCCCACTTCGCTGCACGGCTTCAGGCCGAATGTCGCCATAATTTCCTCACCAGTCACAGGCGGCTGGAAATTGCGTATGCGGTCTTTTTCTTCCAATTCCACCAGCTTACGGCGCACAAGCTCGTAATTTTCCTTGATGCGGCGCACCTTCTCGCGGTTTTTCGACGTGATGTCGGCAGCGCACAATGCCATGAGGTCGTCGATGTCGTCACCTGCATCGAAAAGCAACCTGCGCACGGCCGAGTCGGTGACCACTTCTTCGACCAATGCAATAGGGCGCATGTGCAATCCGACAAGTTTTGCCACATACTTCATTTTCTCGTTCATTGGCAAGCGCATACGCTTGAATATGCGAGGCACCATCTTCTCGCCCACAAAATTGTGGTTATGGAATGTCCACCCGAGCTTGGCGTCATAACGCTTTGTTGCTGGTTTAGCTATGTCGTGCAGCAATGCCGCCCAGCGCAGCCACACATTGTCGCTGCTGGCTGCCACATTGTCGAGCACCTGCATCGTGTGCAAGAAATTATCCTTGTGGCCACGCCCGTTCATCGTTTCCACGCCTTTCAATGCGGCAAGTTCGGGAAATATTATTTCGAGCAAGCGGCAACGGTCGAGCAGCACGAAACCGAGCGACGGCCTTGCCGACTTCATGATTTTCATAAGTTCGTCGGCAATGCGCTCGTGCGAAATTATACCTATTCGCTCACGGTTTCGCTCGATAGCCGCAAATGTTTCGGGGTAGATTTCAAAACCGAGCTGGGTGGCAAAACGTATGGCCCGCATCATGCGCAATGGGTCGTCCGAGAAAGTTATATCGGGGTCCATTGGCGTGCGGATAATCCCGTCATGCAAGTCGTCCATGCCGCCGAATGGGTCAAGCAACTCGCCGAAACGGGCATGGTTGACACACACTGCCATTGCATTGATTGTGAAGTCGCGGCGACGCTGGTCGTCATCGAGCGTACCGTCCTCGACTATCGGTTTGCGGCTGTCGCGTGTGTAAGACTCGCGGCGCGCTCCCACAAATTCCAGCTCGCCTCCTTGCCATTTCACTTGTGCGGTGCCGAAATTGCGGAACACAGCCAGCGTCGCCCGCTTGCCGAGTCGGCGTTGCACCCCTTCGGCAACCTCTATGCCACTGCCCACTGTCACGAAATCAATATCTTTAGACGCGCGACCAAGGAACATGTCGCGCACATACCCTCCAACGACGTAGCACTCGCGCCCCATTCCGTCGGCCACCTCGCCGACAATACCGAACACCGGGTCGCCGAGATGCTTCAAAACAAGCTCCTTGTCATATTCCAATCTTTGCATATTTCCCATTCAAGCTACATTTCACAATATGCCGGCTCGGCCATGCGGCCAATCCACGCATATTTTTACAAAATTACAATTTTCACGCCATTTCCACAAAAACCACACAAAACCACCGCGCGAAAAACAACGGCTTTTTCAACAATATAGCGATTGCCATGTTGCTAATAAAAAAATAAATACATATATTTGCATTATCGGATGCCCTGGCAATTGAGCGACAGGTAGTAATAGACATATAAAATATAATTGTAGAAGATTGGATAATAGGTTCTGCCGACTTCGTCAATCTGACAGCATAAAAGAACCTGCCATTAAAACGACATTACTATGAACAAAAATCTCCTCGTGACTCCGAAAGGACGTTTGGCTTTAGACCCAACGAAACTCAAATCAGCAAAAAAAGTGGCTAAGGACTTGGTGGAAGGGCGACCAGTGCAATTGGGCGACAACGGTGACACTACTGGCAAAGAACGCACAAAACTGACCACACAACCCGGCAAATTGGCTTTAGACCCGACAAAACTCAAATCGGCAAAAAAGGTGGCTAAGGACTTGGTGGAAGGGCGACCCGTGCAATTGGGCGACAACGGCGACACTACCGGCAAAGAGCGCACAAAGCTGACAACACAACCCGGCAAACTGGCTGCACAGTGGTATGAACGCGACCCTCAAATGCTCGACGACGAAATCGACCTCATGCGTCAATCGCCGTTCAAGAACTTTGAACTCTACAAGCTCGAAGACGGCAGCATGTGCTGGATAGGCACTGTGAAACCTGGCTTCATGGAAGACATGGAATGGGAATTGCTCGCCATTTACCCACCAAATTATCCCACTCCAGTAATGGGCGGAACCGTAAGGGTTTACTTGCGGCAACCGACCGTCGAGGACGTTCGTGATGCCCTCGGCTACTATCCTCACCACTTAATCAACGATGGTGAAGGCGGAAAATTCTTGTGTACCACACGTGCCGAAGACCTCACTAACACTTCACACTCCTACTCGACAGCCGTGACCACTCTGGCACTTGCCGTGAAATGGCTCACAGCCTTAGAATTGGTTATGATAGGAGAACTCAGCGAAACCGACTTTAACCGACCCGACGGAATCTGACATAGCATGGAGAAACCATACGTAGTTTTTACACAACGAGCATTTAATGCCATTGTGACTGAAACAATCGACAAGCATCCCATCGAAACCGGTGGAATCCTTATAGGCTACATACTCAACAACGGCGTGTGGGTGGTAATCGAGAACATTCCACCCGGCAAGCAGGCCATACACCGCCACGCCTATTTTGAATATGACACCGACTTTGTGAATTACCTGCAAAATGTTGTCGCTACGCAATACAAGGGGCGGCTGAGCATGCAGGTGCTTGGACTGTGGCACCGCCACCCGGGCAGCATGGATGTGTTCTCGACTACCGACGACGAAACCAACATACTGTTTGCCCAGGGCGGAGGACAATATGGCGCAATTTCGGCATTGGTGAACTGCGACCCAAAGATGCGCATCACCATGTACCACGTCGATACCTGCGGCGAATACGAAGAGATTGACTGGTATGTCGATGACGGCGAGATGATTCCCGACGACTTCGTTGCACTGCGCTACACCAGCAAGGACGAACTCCCGACATTCGACCGCCACGGCGTAATCAGCGACAGCAACAACGGAAACGATGGCGGCAATAACAATGGCAGCGACAGCCAGTCGGCCGACAATGCCGACACAGCCAACGGCAGCGAAGAAATCATCGACACCATCATGCGTGCCGACATAAAGGGCGCAAAAGACTACACCCTAAACGACGCAATGCAAGATTTCAAATTAATAATACGGAAATTAGTAGGCAATGGAAATATCTAAGAAACGCCCCGAGCCTCGCATTATGCTACCGTCCGACATCATATCGGCAGGCAAGCAGGATAAAACAGTGGAACTCACAGGCTACTACGTCGAGAACTCCAACTACTTCAACATCATGGCTGCCGATGCCAATATCGACCGCTCAAAAGTCGAAGTAGTAGGCCTCATCGTCACCGAAAACATCTTCGCCGCACTGAAGCAAGAGGTCAAGTCGCTCGGCGTGGAGGTCGATAAAAACCTCACTGCCGCCGAACGTTTCCAAGCCGCCGTGAAAAGCCGCAAAGAGCAACAGGGAAAAGGCACCTGCATTTCGGCCCAAGAGGTAGCAGCCAAACTGGCAGCATCGCTCGACAAGCCAACCGCCACGGCCATTGCCGACTGGTGGAACAGCGAGAACCGCGTCATAGGCTACTGGGAAGACGATAACTTGCACATAATTCAGTGCAAGACATTTGTAGAAGTGAAAGTGGAAACCTACTCGCTGAAGCTCGATGTGTTCTCGCGCAACACTGGCATACTCGAGTCGTCAATCATGCTCGACAAGGGTGCGCTGCTCATCGGGTGTGGCTCGGTAGGCAGCCTTGTTGCCGTAGAGCTTGCCAAGGCCGGCGTGGGACGTTTCATGCTGGTTGACAACGATATATTCGGCTACCACAACATCTGTCGCCACCAGTGCGGCATATACGACGTAGGCCGATACAAGACCGATGCCGTGGCCGACCGCATTCTGCAAATCAACCCCTACGCCACTATCGTGAAGAAGAATTGCATGATACAGGAGGTTGACCGCGACGAAGTCATCGCATTCTGCGGCAGCAGCTCAATCGCCATTGGCGGAGCCGACAACCGCGAGGGTGACTTATACGCATGTCAGTTGGCTGTCGAGGCTGGTATGCCGTTCATGTCGGTAGGTTGCTGGGAACGAGCTTTCGCTGGTGAAATTTTCTACTGCCTACCTCAAGGGCAACCCACCTACGACGATTTTCTTGCGGCCGTGGGCTACGTGTCGGGGCGTGTGACGCAAAACCGCCGCTTCTACACCACCGAGGAAGACCTTGAGAAGGTGAGCTTCGAACCTGGAATATCGGCCGACGTGAATTTTGTGACAATCATCGCCATCAAAATGGCTCTCGACTTGCTCAACCGCGACAATCCCGGATATACGCAACGGCTTGTTCCGCACCTCACCCAATACACACTAGTGTGCAACACCAACAACACCGACATCGGTGGCGAACAGGCTGCCATTTTCACCTATCCGCTACAAGTGACAACCAGCATAGTGGTTCCCTATAAAAACAAAGATTGACGCTCTATGGCTCGAATGGACGAACACGGGAATATAATTCTCAACAGGGCGCGACCCCTGCCCGACACACGGCGCAGCACATATATTCCGCCGACAACACATTACAGCACTCCCAGCTATAACTGGTGGGAGAGGCTTAACGACTGGGTAGCCGACATCGGCGACTGGATAGCCGACCGCATCGAAGACATCACCGACTGGGTGACAGTAGCAGCTTGTGTCGTAACGGTCATAGCCTTGGCTATATGGGTAGTAATGACATTTATCGGTGAGGGTGTATTTGAGGGAATAATTTGCACAATAGGCGCAGTGATAATAGGCTACATCATTTTTGCCATCATTGGGCTGCTGAGTTATGTACTTGGCTATGTGCTGCTGGGCATCAGGTTCATCTTCTGGAACATTTACTCGTTGCTGGCCACAATCATAGGCATTGTGTTACTGGCGATATTTTAATCACTTCATAAATCAATGCACAACAATATCCTACTTACATCCATCGGAGGGGCGGCATGCTTGTCAATGGCGTGTGGTTGCAGCCAACAAGCTGCCCACACCGAACGCCCCAACATCGTCATGTTCCTTGTCGACGACATGGGCTGGCAAGACACATCAGTGCCATTCTACAACGACACCACGCCGCTCAACCGCCGTTACCACACTCCCAACATGGAACGGCTCGCGCAGCTCGGCGTGAAGTTCACCGAGGCATACGCGTGTGCCGTGTCGTCGCCCACGCGGTGCAGCCTGCTGTCGGGAATGAACGCATCGCGCCACCGAGTGACCAACTGGACTCTCGAATATGCCACACAGACCGATGCCCCGAGCGACGCACTCATACTACCCAACTGGAACTACAACGGCATTCAGCCCGACACCGTGACATCGGCACACAACACTGCCAATGCCACTCCAATAACGTCGCTGCCACAAGTGCTGCACAACAACGGATATTACACAATTCACTGCGGCAAGGCCCACTTCGGGGCCCGCAACACACCTGGAGCCGACCCGTCAACAATAGGATTTGACGTGAACATAGGCGGCGGACCAAACGGCGCACCTGGCAGTTATCTTGGTACTGAAAATTTCGGCGCAGGCACAAAATTCGCAGTCCAGGGTCTTGAAAAATACCACGGCACCGACATTTTCCTCACCGAAGCCCTCACTCTCGAAGCCATCGAGGCAATGAAAAAGCCCATTGCCGCAGGGCAACCATTTTTCCTCTATATGTCGCATTATGCCGTACACTCACCTTACAGCGAAGACAAGCGTTTCGTGGGCAATTACTTAGGTCGCCCCGACGAGCAACTCGGCGACACGCTCAACACGAGCGAAGCCCGTTATGCTGCCCTCGTCGAGGGTATGGACAAGAGCCTTGGCGACCTGCTCAATTTCTTGCAGTCACAGCCCGAAGTAGCCGAGAACACCATAATACTGTTCATGTCCGACAACGGAGGACAAGCCCTCAACAACGTAAGGCAAGGTAAAGCCAACCGCGACCAGAACTACCCCGCTCGTGCCGGCAAAGGCTCGGCCTACATGGGTGGCGTGCGCGAACCGATGATTGTGTATTGGCCCGGCGTGACACAAGGCGGCACCACTACCTCGGAACGGGTAATCATCGAGGACTTCTACCCCACCATTCTCGAAATGGCAGGAATTGAACATTATGAAACCCGACAGACAATCGACGGAACGAGCTTCGTGCAAGTGCTGAAAGGCGACACCGCCAGCACACAACGCCCACTCGTGTGGCACTTCCCCAACCTGTGGGGCGAAACGCAAAACATCAATGAGGGTTATGGCGCATACTCGGCAATCATGCGGGGCGACTATCATCTGATATATCATTGGGAAACAGGGCAATTGCGTCTGTACAACGTTAAGGAGGACATCGCCGAACAAACCGACATCGCTGCCGACAACCCCGACGTAGTCGAGGCCATGGCTATGGAGCTGTCGCAATACCTCCGCGACCGCGATGCCCAACGCCCATCGTTCAAAGCCACCGGCAAGCCATGCCCCTGGCCCGACGAAGCCATCAGCCGATAAACACACACAAGCCATGACTCGCACCAGCAAAATCATACAAGCATGATTTGCTATTGCGGCCGACGTGTAGTAACTTTGCAGCACCGTGGCGGCATTGCGGCCACGGCGTTGCAAAATTTTGACATTCACACTACACACTGGCAATGAAGTTCTTCACAGGCAGCTCAATCGCAAGGGTCGTCGCCATCATACTGGCGGCGTGTTGCTTGTTGCCCATATTCGCACAACGGCGCATCACACCTGTAAAGCCCAAGACCAACAAGGTGATGACTGCCAAGGAAAACGATGCCAAGATTGCCGAGCTGAAAAGGCAGGGACTGGTGATGGTGGGCGACACCATATTGCCCGACACCGTTGCCGCCATGCTCAACGACACGCTGAAAATCACACGCATGAAGTACCCGCTGCTGACCAGCGTCACCATCGGGGCCAATGTGTGGGACCCGGTGATGCGGCTGCTCGGGCAAAAATATGGGGGCATTGATTTCTCGGCCGAACTTAGCCTGTGGAACCGCATCTTCCCCATAGTGGAGCTTGGCATAGGAGCAGCCAACAACAAACCCGACGAAAAAAATTACACCTACAAGGGCAACATGGCATTGTATGGGAAAATAGGCTGCAGCTACAATTTCAAATACAACAACAAGCCCGACTACATGGCTCTCGTGGGGTTCAGGCTCGGATACAGCAATTTCAAGTACAGCATCAACGACATATCAATCGACAACGGCTATTGGCAAGAAAACAGCACCCTGAACATCAGCGACCTGAAGTCGCATGCCTTGTGGGGCGAGCTTGCAGTGGCAATGCACATAAAGTTGTACAAGAATTGGTCGGCTGGCTGGACTGTCAAATACCATTTCTTGTTCAATTACAAGTCCAACCCGTCGGGCGACCCGTGGTATATTCCAGGATATGGCACACGAGGCTCGGCAATATCGGCGGCAATGTCGATTTATTACACCCTGCCTTTAAACACCGACAAATGGCCCAGCGACGACGAGGAGAAGAATGTCTATACCGGTGAACCAATCGATGCTCCGGCCTCTGGCTCACGCCCGGTTGTAATACCAGGCCCAGGGTCGAGATGAAACCACAAAATGGCATGAAACGGATAATAATCGTAGGTGCATCTTCGGGCATCGGGCAAAGCCTTGCCACCCAATACATCTTGAGCGGCACGTGGCAAGTGGGCATCGCTGCCCGACGCTCCGACCGACTTGAAGCATTGCGCAATCTGGCTCCCGACCGTGTGTACACAGCCACAATCGACATCACTGCCGACGACGCAGCGACGCGCCTGTCGCAACTTATTGCAACGATGGGCGGAATGGATGTATTCTTGCTCTCTTCGGGAACAGGAAAACAAAATCCTTCGCTCAACCCCGACATTGAACGACTCACCATCGACACCAACGTCAAAGGGTTCACAATGATGATTGATGCCGCATACGGCTATTTCAAGTCCGCAGGCACACCAGGGCAAATTGCCGCCATAACATCGATAGCCGGCACTCGTGGAATAGGCATAGCAGCCTCTTACAGCGCAACCAAACGTTACCAATGGTGCTACCTCACGGCCATAGAGCAATTGGCTCACACACAACACGTCGATGTGGCAATTACCGACCTGCGCCCCGGATTTGTCAGTACGCCGCTGCTCGATGACGGCAATAACTACCCTTTCAAATTGTCGGCCGACTACACAGCACGAGCCATTCGGCGTGCCATCGCCCACCGCCGACGGGTAGCCATAATCAACCGCCCATACGCCGTGCTCGTTTTTATCTGGCGGCTGATACCACGCTGCGTGTGGAAACGTTTGGCATTAAAAACTGCCAAAAAACAAATCGTCAAAAATCAATAATAATGCCATTTTTTGGCATTTTTTCACACTAAATATTGCATCATTTTAAGAAAAACAGTATCTTTGCACTACTGAAAGGCCTAATAGGAGAATTGTAGTAGCATTCCTGGAGTGCTGAGAGAGTTTGGCAAGGGAATTGCTATAGTAATTAAAGAGAGGTTTATAAAAGATTGTTTTTAGGGTAGAGAACCATGAGGTTCCTCCCATAATTTAGAGAAACTATGGGAAATAACAGAAATTCAACAATGATGTTTAAGTGCAGGGTTTTACCTACTCACGCTTATCATCCGAACGCCGCATTATTGGCAGCTCGCAGGCAAGGCTATGTGGCAATGCCCGAGTTTGCAAAATGCGAGAAACCGACTGCCGCTTAGGCCAAAAGCCCTTGCAAGCAGTCACAAAAAAAATGACAATTAGTGATTGATTTTACAGTCGCGCCAATCGATGGCACAAATGGCATTCCGATGCCAATGACTGTAAATGAAATTTGAACCAACCTCCGCACAAGTGGAGGTGTTCATCGCAACTGAATTTTCCAGTCGTGCAAGTGTAGAGTGTATGTGATACAAATGGCAGCTTCGCGATTTTGGAAGATTTTATTTTTGAACTATAATTTGGTATTGTGATACATAAAGTCCTCCTATCCAAGATAGCGGAGGGTATTGTAAAAAGATACGCTACCGCATATCTTAAAAAGTTAACCCTAATACCACATTTTATTCATACTATTTTTTTCCTAAGGCTATGCGATGCGATTTCGTGTAGCCTTTATTTTTTTCAATTCCCCGACAACCGATGATGCGCCATTTTAACCCCAAATCACAGCATGTCACAGCCATATCCACCAACGAGGAATCTCGCTTCCACGCCGTGATTGCCATGCCCATTTCTCAACGAACCACCAACTCCGCACCTCGGACAGCACAATAAAAAAGCAGGGGCGAAAAAGCCCGCAGCTTCCTCGCCCCTGCTATGTTATGCCTCAAACAATTATTCTTCGTTGCGGTGCATCTTCTGCACGTAGATGGCTTTCATCAAGCGTTTACGCTTTGTCACCGATGGCTTTTCAAATGCTTGGCGTGCGCGAAGTTCCTTCACGATGCCAGTTTTTTCATATTTACGTTTGAACTTTTTCAAAGCCCTTTCGATGTTTTCGCCTTCTCTTACTTGTACTATAATCATAATTCTATGTTTTTTTATTTTATTATCTAATTAATTTGAAATCACCACAGCTAAGGAGGAAACCTCGGCAACACTGTGCATGACAATCACATCAACTGTTTGTATCAACGCTGTGGCAACATTGATACACGCCAAGGATTTTTAATATGTCTAAACTCTTAAATATCTTCTTACCGGAAGTAAACACAACCTCCTCTCTATTAGTGATTTCTTGCTTCAAGGAGGGTAAACCCCACCTTTTGTGGCTGCAAAAATACACATTTTTCCTGATATAACATGCAATTCCATCACTTTTTCGCTACAAAAAAACCTCGGCTCTTTCATTTGGACAGATTATCGAGCCATGTGAAATTAAAATATCATAAAACACCGACGGTGACAAACTAAAACTATTGCGCATTGCCAAATAATGACTATAATTGCAGAAAAAAATAGGCGACATCTATGAGAATTTGGCTTCTTGCAACCGCATTTATTGCTCTTGCGCCATTACTGGCAATGGCACAAGACGATGCTTTGCGAATCAACGACAAACAGTCACTGCAAATGCCCGAACTGCGATTGCACAACGGCGATTTCACATCGCCACCCTACACACTTGCAATGCCGCCAGTTACTCAATCGACGGCCCCGAGCGCATTCGGCAGCGACTCAATCTCGCCCGCAGCCAATGCCGCAACTGCCAATTTCAATTTCTACCACGGCTTCGTGCCACGGCCGTCGGACTACAATTTTCCCCGCCAATTCACACTCAACTCAAATTATGCAGCCGCAGCAATAAGCACATGGCAAGGGGGCGGAATTTTCGCCACAGGTTCAATGAACACCTTTCCAGGAATGGGCAATATCGGCTCAGGAGGGGTATCAATAACACAAGAAATGGGGCGGTTCACCGTCACAGGCTCTCTGACTGGCAACAAATACCACCTCGACAACCAGCTATACAACAGCTTCGGCGTTGGTGGCAGCATATCATACAGGCTAAACGACCGCATCACGTTTAATGCTTTCGGCAACTACCAGCACAGCGGCGGACTCTACCACTCGATGGCGGCAATGCCATACTTGGCACGGTCAAGCTACGGCGCAACAATTGGCATCGACGTGAGCGACAAATTCTCGCTTGAAATGGGAGCCCAACGCTACTACGACCCTTTCAGCCACAAATGGATAACGGCACCTATCTTCATACCGCAAATCGACATCAACGGCAGCAAAATAGGTATCGACGTGGGGGGAATCATATATGAACTGCTGCGCTCTGCGGTCAATAGCTACAACCGCCGGCAATATGGCGCACCAGCCGGGATGCCCATGCCGCCACGCATGATGCCGACTTTCAACCACTGACCCACACAATCCAAGGCTACAACAGCGGCTTTAACCGCTCAGAACGCAGCCTCATTGCACGTGCCGCCTCATCGCACTTTATAACCGCCGTGCCGCCCTGTTCCTGCGCGAAGGCATAGATGTAATCGATGTTTATATCTTGCTCGGCAAGCACTTGCAGCGATGCATGCAAGGCCCCAGCCACATTCCTGACAGGCAAGCAAATCACATCTTCAAGCACTGCCGTGTAACCGTGGTTCAGCAGTATGTTAAACGCCAACTGGGTGCGATTAACCACTATATGCGCCAACCCATTCTCGCGGTTTCCACTTGCTGTCATGGCAAGAATGTTCACCGCATGGTGCGACAATATGCCAGTGACACCGGCAAGCGACCCAGGGTGGTCGTCGCTAAACTTGATTGTGATTTGTTTGGTTTCCACTTCCATCATCTTCCTATTGTTTTTTGCATACGCCGCCTTTCTTTGAGAAAACGCGGGACAAACATCACGTGTCGCCAAACAGTGGGCAATACACCATAGTAGCGGCACATTATCTTAAATCGCTCACAAAGCGAAGCCCGGCGATTCCGTTCGGTGGTACCACTTGCAGTAACAAGGA
The DNA here is from genome assembly GCA_944321715.1 of uncultured Muribaculaceae bacterium. Classification (GTDB taxonomy): domain Bacteria; phylum Bacteroidota; class Bacteroidia; order Bacteroidales; family Muribaculaceae; genus Avimuribaculum. The sequence goes on from CALUMJ010000005.1 coordinate 29,721, forward strand.
AATTAATTATCGGCTCGTCGCCGACATAACCGTTGCCACGGCTTCGCAACAAGCAACGTATGCACCATTCGTAGTCGGCCGAATACTTATATCGCAAGTCGTATGGCGGCGCAATCTCACGACGCACCACAAAAGCCTGATGGCACACCAGCATTCCCTGCTTGAAGCTGTCGGCAGTGAGCAAGGGCGGTGCTGCAAGATGGCGACCGCCAAGCATACGCCCAGCCTCATCGACAAGCTGCGTCTGCCCATACAATATGTCATACTCCCCTTCGGCAGCCTTGGCAGCAAGCCTGCCAAGCACGTCGGGCGAAGCAAATGCATCACCTGCATTCAAGAATATCACATACTTGCCATCGGCCAAACGCAGCCCTTTGTTCATCGCATCATACAGCCCGCGGTCACGCTCGCTGATTACACGCATTTGCGCTATACCCGATGCCTTGACTCGCGAAACAGTGTCGTCGGACGAAGCTCCGTCAACAACTACATATTCATAGTCGCCAAACTGCTGCCGAGCGATGCTGTAGAGCGTCCGCCCTATCACACATGCGGCATTGTAAGTAACTGTGATTATACTGAACAAGGGCTTCATAACTCCACCATAAAATAACTTTCGTTGCATTCGCCACACACAATTTTGTCAAAACAGCGGCGCAACACATATTCAACCTTAATAAAAACAAGGCCGTTACCGAAAGTATTTAACAAAAAAGTCAATGCGAACATATATATGTTTGCAAATTTAGCAAAAAATTTGACACAGCGCACCACTTACCCTAAGTTCTATTTCTCATCCTACCGCCTATGCCTTATCCGCGCCTTGTTGCGCAAGCGTTCCATCATTTGGGCTTCCAATTCATACACACGTTGTATTTGCTTTTGAGTGAGGAACTTGCTGTATATGCCATAATACTTCTGCCTTATGTCGAGAATCTTCTGGCTATGTGCAAAACGTTCTTTCGTGGCGCGTTCAGCATCTGCTTCGTCCATCGACCTGCGCATCTGCCGCAGCCTCGGGCCAAGTGCCCATATTTCTCTTTGGAATTGGCAATACACATCGATGAAACGCACACTTGTGGTGTCGTCCATTCCCACTTCTTCGGCTATATATTTCGCTTGCACCTCGGCCAGCTGCTCCCTTGAAATGCGTTGCCCACCATTCTGCGCATTAGCGACTTCAACACAACAAACCGAAAGGATTACAAACAATAATATTTTAATAATACTCTTCATACTTTAGTTAATTGATTGTTTAATTCATAAATATATCTTCCTGGTAAATCTCAAGCAAATAGGCTTGGTCGGCATCATCGAGCTTGGCAAACGCCTTTTCTACTTCAAGCATTCCATCGCCACCATGATATGCCATAGCCTCGTATTCCATGACGAGTGCGTCGTACTGCGTGATTCCCACTTCATTCTGCACCACTACAGCATGATGGTGACGATGTGGATGTCGGTGCGGGTGATGGCGCGGACACCGATGTATGGTCGTACACGAGCCTGCCAATATACCTATTGCCGTTACCACGGCTATTACGTTTAATTTCCTTGATATTTTCATAATTCGTTGTTATTTCGTGTTAGCTTAAACGGTTTACATTCATCACATGAGCCCACTTAAATGAACGTTCTACAATAAAGACCCACCAGAATGACGAAAGTAAAAAAAGCAACGCTAAAAATTTTTCCATAGCCACGTCCACCACATTCCACATTTCCACGAAAATGTCCTTTTGAATCATTTATCAGCCATATAAAAGCAAAAAAACGGCTTGACAAATTGCACGTAAAAAAAAAATCTGTACATTTGCACCATTATTTGTTTAATCTATTCAAAACTTAACTACAATGGCACACGTTATTACTGACGCTTGCATCGCTTGCGGCACTTGCATGAGCGCTTGCCCAGTTGATGCTATCACCGAAGGCGACATCTATCACATTGACCCAGACAAATGCATCGATTGCGGCAGCTGCGCTGCTTCTTGCCCAAATGATGCCATCACCGAGGGTTAATCCAATAGAAGTATCTCACAACTCCCCCATCGGGGGTTAGGTAACCGGCACCATTGCCCCGAAACAACGACGGCAGTGGTGTTTTTCTATATATTACACAATATGGAACTGCTTAAACAACGCATCTTAGAAGACGGCAAATGCTACCCGGGCGGAATATTGAAGGTTGACAGCTTCATCAACCACCAGATGGACCCCGACCTGATGTGCCGCATAGGCGAGGAATTTGCCCGCCTGTACGCCGACAGCGGCATCAACAAGATTGTCACCATCGAGGCCAGCGGCATAGCTCCAGCCATCATGGCCGGGGCGGCGATGCATCTGCCAGTGGTGTTCGTAAAGAAAAAACAACCCAAAACGATGGAAAACATGCTCGCCACAGTGGTACACTCGTTCACCAAAGACCGCGACTACACGGTGTGCATCAGTGCCGACTTCCTCACATCGACCGACCGCATATTGTTCATCGACGACTTTCTTGCATACGGCAACGCCGCAATGGGCATCATCGACCTTGCACGGCAAGCCGGCGCAACCATCGCCGGGTTTGGGTTTATCATCGAGAAAGCGTTCCAAGGCGGCGGCGAAATGCTGCGCTCGCAGGGCTACCGTGTCGATAGCCTGGCCCGCGTGGCATCGCTCGACAATTGCCAAATCACACTACTATAACCTATCGCGCAATTATGGAATGGCAAAACGACTCATCACGCAATAACGAGGCTACGACATCGGCACACTTGCAGTGCCGCGAATTGGTGGAGGTGATGATTGCCGCCGGAGTGAGGCACGCGGTGGTGTCGCCCGGCTCGCGCAATGCCCCGCTTATAATCGCCATAGCTCGCGAACCGCGCATCACCAAGTGGGTAGTCACCGACGAGCGCAGCGCGGCATTCGTGGCTGTGGGCATGACTCAACGACTCGGACAGCCAGTCATGATTGCCTGCACATCGGGGTCGGCATTGCTCGACTATGCCCCGGCAGTCGCCGAGGCCTATTACCGGCAATTGCCAATCATAGTGGTATCGGCCGACCGGCCACGCGAATGGATTGACCAGAACGACAGCCAAACCATCAGGCAGAACGGCGCACTCGCCGCCGTAGTGAAACAGAGCTACGACTTGCCGACAATTCCTGACAACGACGACAGCCGCTGGTACACCAACCGCATCATCAACGATGCCGCCATCTGTGCCACCACCTACCCCATGGGGCCGGTACACATCAACGTACCGCTCACCGACCCGCTGTGCCACACCGTCGCCGTGCCTCAATCCATGCCGCGCATCATCACTCGGCCAAGAATTGACCACACCCTGCCAGCCGACGAGTGCCAACGCCTTGCCGGCATAATCGCGTCGTCGCAGCGGGTGCTGATTATAGCAGGCTTCCACCACCCCTCGGCCACACTGAACCAAGCCCTCGACTCGCTATCCAAGCGCAGCAACGTGGCAGTCCTCACCGAAACCATCTCAAACCTGCACGGCGACCATTTCATCCAAGCCATCGACCGCACATTGGCATCGATGCCCACGGGCGATGCCCACCGGTATGCCCCGCAGCTGCTCATCACCATGGGCGGAGCATTGGTGTCGAAAGTGGCAAAGAAATTCCTGCGCCGCTACCCAGCCGCACAAGAGTGGCGCATCGGCATCGACCACTGCACCATCGACACCATGCAGCATCTCACCATGCGCATCGATGCCACGCCCGAAACCTTCTTCACGCAAGTGGCGCAATGCCTGCAGCAACACAGCGACACCCCCTCGGCCGAGGGTTATGCCGCGCTGTGGCAGCGGCTCGCCGATGCCGCCACGGTGCGACACCGACGCTACATCGCAGCAGCCCCGTGGTGCGACCTGAAAGCATTCTCAATCATCATACCATCGATTCCCGGCAACTACACGCTGCACCTGTCAAACGGCACAAGCATACGCTATGCCCAGCTGTTCGGTACCGAAATCACCCAACCGTGCTACTGCAACCGTGGCACATCGGGCATCGACGGCAGTACCTCCACGGCACTTGGCACGTCGCTTGTCGCTCCCGATGGCGAAACGGCATTGCTCATCACTGGCGACATGAGCTTCGGTTACGACTTGGTCGGAATAGCATCGCAATACAACTCCATGAAGTTCAAAATCATAGTAATGTGCAACGGCGGCGGCAACATCTTCCGCTTCCTTGGCGGCACATCGGCATTGCCCGAGTTGGAGCAATACTTCGAGGTTGCGCGCCCTGTGCGCTTCCACTCCTTGGCCGACGCATTCGGGCTGAGCTATTTCGAGGCTCACGATGAAGCATCGCTCACCGCCACCCTGCCGCAATTCTATGCGACTCCCACCCCGGCTCTGCTGGCCATCCACACCCCGGCACAAGAAAATGCCACCACGCTGCGCCGCTACTTCGGCATGTAACCGGGCACAATATCGGCACAACGCCACACTGCCGTTTGATGTGGCAGCCACACAATTTGCCACCCACTTGCAACGTTATCATTTAAATAAACACTTGCATTATGGTGAACCGACTAATAGCTATCATTACACTGATAATCGCCACTGCGGCGCATGCCGCGGCACAAGGTGTCATAGGCAGCCTGAAAATCCACCCGGCATTTGGCAACAGCGTCACAAACATCATCGACACTGGCGACATGGTGTATTACCTCTCCGACAATACCCTTTTCAGCTACGACAAGGTGAATGACGAGAGCGACTCGTACTCGCGCAACAACCGCCTCAACGACAGCTCAATCCGTAACATATATTACAACCCCGACCGTGGATACCTCGTTGTAGCTTATGAAAATTCCAATATCGACATTCTCACCGACGACGGAGCAACCATTAGCCTGCCCGAAATATACAATGCCGACGTGCAGGGCGAACGCACCATTAACGATGTCACATTCTCGCAGGGGCGCATGATTGTCGCCACATCGTTTGGATATGTGGTTTACAACGACAGTCGCTACGAAGTGGAATTTTCACGGACATTCAACACCAACGTAAGGTCGGCAGCAATAACCCAAAACTACATTTGGGTGAACGCCGACTACCTCTACTACGGCAGCCTCGACAACCCGCCCAGGACGCTTGCCGAGATGACGGCAACCACCCTCCACGAGAGTGCCACACTCGTGCCGATACCCAGCGACCCCGACTTCGACGATACCATATTGTTTTGTGGCGGATGGACCTACCGCCCTACAATCAATGAAAACGGCGGCTGCTCAATACGCTCGGTGGGGGCAATACAACTGAAGCTCGTCCGCCCTTGGCAAGACGGCTTCATCGCCATGACCTACCGTGGGCAACAGTTGGTTTACTTAAATGCCGATGGCACAATCGGGAACACCTACACCCTGCCTACCGAAATGGCCAGTTCGCTGCTTGCTTCAAGCGAGGACGAAGGGCAAGTGTGGGAGCTAAGCACAAACGGATTACGTCACATCAGCCTAACTGCCAACGGGGAAGTGACCGTCTTATCGGACTACTACCACCCCAACGCATCGACCGTGACAATACCCTACCACCTCGCCTTCAACAACTCTACAGGTAGCCTGCTTGTCACCAACACAGGGCAAACTGGTGTTTACACCACCTACAACAAGGCTCCATCTCGCTTTAGCATGCTCACCGACGGCTGGTGGGCCGACGTGCTGCCCGAAGGGCTGACTTTCATCAACAGCGAGTCGGGAAATACATTGACACACGTTTTCCGCCCAATCTTCAGCCCTACCGACCCTTCGACCTACTACATAGGCACTCGGTTTGAAGGCGCATACCAGATACGCGACAACCAAATGGTGGTAAAATATGACAACACCAACAGCCCATTGACCATGGAGCTAATCGAAAATGAGCAATACAACATGTGCGTGACTTCGCTGCAATTCGACGACTCGGGCAACCTGTGGATGCTGCAAACAATGGGTGCGCCAAAATTGATGGCACTGCCAAGCGACAAAGTATCGAGCGCAAGCGTGACGGCCGCCGACTGGACTACCATGAACATTTCGCTGCCCACATCGGTAAGTTTCAGCTCATTCATGATAGTCGCCCGCAGGAGCAATGTCAAAATCATTGCCGACGGCAGCCGTGATGGCAACATATATTTCGTCGATGGCAGCGTAACTTCATCATCGGCCAACATGGTGGACTTCGCATCGCAGCAAATCTATGACCAGGACGGCTCGGGCTACTCATGGACCTTTATCTACTGCCTCACCGAGGACAACAATGGAAACGTGTGGATGGGCACCGACAATGGAATTGTATATTTCAACCCGGCAAACGCCTTCAATTCGACATTCTCTGGAACTCGCCCACGTATTCCCCGCAACGATGGCACAAACTATGCCGACAACCTGCTCGACGGAATACAAGTGACAACGATTGCCGTCGATGGTGCCAACCGCAAGTGGATAGGAACGATGAGCAACGGCGTGTACCTTGTCAACTCCGACGGTAGCGAAGTGCTGCAACACTACACCTACGACAACAGTGCCATGCCAAGCAACATAATCTACTCGGTGTGTTGCTCCACGACATCCAACGCCGTGTATGTAGGCACAGCCGAGGGGCTTGTGGAGATTTATAGCGACGCATCACAACCAAGCAGCGACTACAACTCGGTATATGCTTATCCCAATCCCGTGCGACCAGAATACACTGGCAACATCACAATCGTAGGGCTGATGGAGAACTCGCTCGTGAAGATTGCCGATGCAGCCGGCAATGTGGTACGCTCGCTCCAGTCGGTGGGAGGCACTGCCACATGGGATGGCTGCAATGCAAGCGGACGCAGGGTGAAAACTGGCGTGTACTTCGTGCTGACATCGCAAAGCGACGGCTCAAGCAGCAGCGGAAAGGTTGCCACAAAAATCCTGTTCGTGAACTGACCCTTACCATACCCGCAAAAAAATAACCCGCAAGGCTGGCTCACGCCGCTTTGCGGGTTCCTTAACAACCATTTTTACCTAAAAACTTTTCTAAAACAATCTTACAATGCCCCTCCTGCTTTCATGCCAGCTTCAACATAGCTCCACAGGTCGCGGTCGATGATGTGCACGATATCAAACACCATCAAACCATCCGACTTAAGCAAATTGGTTGCGATGGCATCGGACAATTTTGAGGGATTATCATAATACTGGTCAACAAGCAGTCCGCCCATGAATTTATTCTTGCCCATGATTTTGCGCAAGTGCTGGCACGACCCTTCGATACAATACCACGTACCACTTTGCCCGCGGCTGTCGGTTTCGTTCCACACGATGTGGTTGTTGCGGCCATACTCTTCGAGCGTCACATCGGTATAGTAATTGCCCGTGGCATAGAGGTCAATCAGCTCGGCATAGCCATAGTTCTTGTACTCGGGCGTGGCCCAGTCATATTCGAGGCTCGGGTCGTAGGTCTTGCTGGCAAAGTTCACGCCCACCTCGTAGTATGACGGATACCAAGCCCCCGTGTAGGTGCCAAACGACACATCAGGATTAGCCTCCTTGACCGCCTTGCGCGCACGCTCCATAAAATCATATATGGACTTGGTGCGCCACTCTATCCACTTTTTCGACAACTTGCCAAGCACAGGCACATACCTGTCGCCATCGCCTTTCTCCCACGACAATATGTCTTGCGGGAATTTCTCGACTTTTGCTCCGATATATTCCTCAAACTTCTTGCGTGACAAGTCAGAGAAGTCGGCACGAATACCATCATAGCGCACACGGTCGAGCATAATGCCGTCGAGCTGCGGATACTTTTTAACAAGCTCCACAAGAATGCTCAATATATAGGCCTGATACTCGTCGTTGACAGGATTGGTCATCGCGCCATAGTCTTTTTTCATCTCGGTTATAGGCACAATTCCCTTTTCGGGGTCATATACTATCGAAGCCCACTCGGGGTGCTCGTCATACACTACGCCACGGTCGAAATAATTATGCCCGGCGCAAAACACATTGAGCGAAGCATGTATTTCGAGCCCAAGCCGATGGCCAGTTTCTATGAAACGCCCCAAGTAATCGAAGTCGGCTCGTGGCGTCCCGTTCCACTGCTCCATGCGCGGCGCAATCTCGCTATCATAAAGCACCTCGCCCGTTATCGGCCGCACATCGACAATTGCATGGGTAAAACCCAACGACTTAATTTTCTCAAGGTAATAGTCGATGGTGTCGGCATTTTGGAAACGGGCAAAATTGGCAGTAGCGTCAATCCACATCAACGCCGGTTTGGCTGCCACCTCCCCGGTCGCAGCCTGTTGCCTGTTGCCGCAAGCACACAATGTAACTGCGAGCAATGCGGCACATATCAATTTTTGCAATCCCATAACCTTCATTTTTCGATATTTTGAACATACACATTGCCAAATCGGTCGGTGACACGCACACCGATTTTGGCCGACGCATCGTGCGGCGTTGCGCGGAACATGTGCGGAGTCTTGATAGGGCTAATCCAATCGTATTGCACACGCTCCTTGTCGGCACATATTTCACTTGCCATCGGGTCGTAACCCTCATAACGAGTCATCTCGCCCATGACTTTGCCATTTTCGGTCCATTCCACACGCCACATCTCATCCCAGTTCCACACATTGGCAATAATGTCGCCGGGATACTCGGCCGACGCTCCCACTGGATAGGCTCGCAATTGGTAATCGGCATCGTAACCCATGCTCTTGTAGTACCATTTCACATCAGTACCGTCCACTTCATACACGCCATAACCCTGCGGCGTGCCATCCATGCACACTGGCGCTTTCCACCATATTCCGCACACTGCGGCGGTATTATGCTCCATTAGCGAATCGCCGAAACATACATTCCAGTTGAAGTGCGTGTGTCCAGTGAGTATATGCGCATTGCGCCCCTCAAGCATTTTCCACAATCCTGCTATGTTGCTTGTTTCATCTTGAATCAATGTGTTCCACTTAAGTTCCTTTGTCAGGCAACCGGGTATGTGCATGACCACAAACACCACATTGCCCGCCGGAACGAGTTCAAGGTCTTTCTCAATCCAGCGGAAAGTGCGCTCGTCGATGTAGCCTATATACTGGTAGTCGCGATTGACATAGAAATTATTGTCAAGCACAATATAATGGGCCTTCCCTTTATTGAACGAATAGTAAATGGGGCCGAAATAGCTCTCAAACGTCGAATAGGAATATTCAAACGTCCGCCCTCCGTATGTCATGTCGTGATTGCCGATGGTGCGCCACACAGGCATCTGCATGTCGGCAGCGACATTGATATATGGCTCGAAAAGTGCCGGTGTGTCGCCCACAATATCGCCCAAGTCGATGCCAAACACATCGGCCTTGCCATTATATGTTGCAGCACAATCCACCACGTCTTGCAGCAACCCCTTGTATGTGGCAAGGTCTTGCAGCGACGTAAGCTGCACGTCGGCTTGCACAAGAGCCACGTGGCGAGTGTCATCGACAGGATTACGGCGCAAGGCGAAATCATACTGCGCACGCCCCTCCTCTACTGGCTGATAAAAGCGAGCCACGGTATTCTCGACCTGCGGCAGGTAACCACTCGGGGTGGTTATATACACAAACCGTGCGTCACGGTCAAGTTCCATGCTGTAGCTGCCATCGCTGCCAGTGGTGACACATTCATATCCATCGGTCACCATCACGCCAGCTATGCCATGCCCGTTGCAAGTCACCTTTCCACCTACGATATTACCGCCCCATGCCATCACACTTGTCAGCAATGCGACGGTTGTCATTAACATATTCTTTCTCATCGGTTCACTCTATTCTTGCACAGTTAAAGAACTTAAATATTCCTCAAATCCTTGCTTGAAGGCATCCCAGTAGTTATACATCTTGATGTGGCAGATGTCAAATACAAAGAAGCCGTCGCTGGCCGTGATGCAAGCATCGATGGCATCGGGGATTAACGCAGCCTGCCCGCCTCCGGTCCATCCGGTGCTGTTGCCTATGTCGGGGCCGCCGGCAAATTCCACATCACCTTGCAGCAAAGTGCGGCCCTGCTCACAGAACCCCTGCATCGTCCACTCGCCCGAGCCATAGATGTCCGAAGCCGAGGCGTATGCGCCGAGGAACATGAAATCGGTATGGTCGGCATACCCTGCATTATGGTAATTATCCGAAGCCCAAGCCGGATAATTCGCTGCAGTGTCATACTTGGGGCTTGCCCAGTTCACACCCGACTCGTAATAAGTCGAATACCATGCGCCAACGTATGCGCCAAACCGAATGGTGTCGTTGACCTCTTTCACAGCGTTGCGGGCCTCCACCATGAAATCATGTATGTTCATTGCACGGAATTCAAGCCACTGCTTGAACAACGGTGGTTGCTCGCTTGGCAATGTGTTGGTGCCGGGAGCCATGATGTCGTCGGGGAAATTCTCCACCGTCTGACCGATATAGCTCTCAAACTTTGCACGCGACTCGTCCGAAAAGTCGCTCATCAGTCCATAGTCATCATAGCGGCAGCGGTCAAGAATGATTCCGTCAAGGTTATATGCCGCAAGGTCACGCAACAGCTGTAACATATATTCAACCACCTCGTCGTTGGCAGGATTAAGGAACTTGGCGCCATAGTCCGACGAGTCGTCGAGCAGGTCCATCGTGTTGGTCAATCCGTCGGCTGCATTAATCACCGTGGCCCAACCTTTCTTGCTCTCGTCACGGAAAAGCATCCCGTCGCTGCCGAGGCCGTAAGGGCACAAATAGCCTCCGACAAATGTGTTAATCGAAGCGTTGACCCTCAATCCGAGTTTATGCCCCTCGTCAATGAACGCTTGCAGATAATCCCACGTGGCAGTGCGTTCAAGCCACACGTAACCGGCATCGACCCACGCATCAATGCGAGTAAGCGGGTCGGCAACCGTGGAAGAGAACAACACATCGCCCTCCGACGGACGCACGTCCACTATGATGTCGGTAAATCCCACTTCTTTCACGCGAGCCAAGTCGGCGGCTATGTTTTCGCGGTTGTTGGCATAATCTTCAAAGTTTGCCGCAGCATCAATCCACACATAGCGAGGCTTGGCCTCGACTACGACAGTAGTGTCTTGCGGCTCATCGGGAGTCCAAGGCCATTCGGGCAAATCCTTTTCGTCGCTGCACGAAGCCATCGACAGCCCGACAATCGCCAAAGTGCTATATATCAATTTTCTCATATCTTTTCACTATATCCTGTAAATACGAAAAAGGTGAGGAAATGCCATGGCGCAATTATTGCAGTTATAATCAAACTGCGTTCATGATGACACCCATTCCAGGCATTCCTCACCTTCTACACAAAGAGATTCTATTCACTAATCGGCAATACAATCGGCGACATATCCGCCAATCGTGCCACAGTTGTTATCGTAATAATAAATATACAAATTGTAACCGTCGGCCGATGGGGCAAGAAGCACATCGCCCGATGCCGTCGATGAAGTGGCTGTCTGGTACCATTCAACGGCACTGTTGGCAAGCACGAGCGACGGCGAAGTAGTCAACGTACCTGTGAACTGACTCATCTCTGTGGTGTTATACACATACAGCTGCGGGCCTGCACCCCACATCGGGAAGTGGCTTACCACGAGCAGAGCCAAGTAACGGGCATTATTGAACTGCTTGGTGTCTAAGTTGTTGGGGTCAACGTTACCGTTCACCACACCCTGGTCTTCAAGCATTGCTGCCACAGCATTGCTGCCATCAAGGTAATTGAGCTGGTTGGCACTGTAGTAGCACAAGAAGCAACCATCGGCAGGATTGGTCGATGCGGCCACAACGTTTGTTCCGTTAACTGGCGATGCGCCCCACGACAAGCCTGTGCTTGCAATGTCAATCACCTCGGGTGCTTGAACTGCGCCATCAACAACCCTTATGCGAGTATAGGTCGTCGAATTGGTTATGCCGCTACCTTCGTTGGTGACGATGATGGTAGCATTTGTTTCGATATTGCCGATTACCTTCATTTCATAGCCCATAGGCAGCGACGAGCTATTGGTGAACGAGGTGAACAACGTAGGAGCATCTGTTACCGACGAAGTGGTATAGATTTCAAACGTCTGGCCACCTTCGGCATGGTTGCAGATGAGCAAGTGCTCGCCCTCATCGCTGGTGATGCTTGCTGCTGTAGCCGAGCCAAGGTTGATTTCGCCCTCGCGCGAACCTGTAATGCGGTTCAAGTAGAACGGTGTGGTTCCATCGCCCATGCACACAACAAGGTAGTTACCAGTTGCACCAAGCGACGGTGCATTGGTTGCCAGCCATGGAATACCCACGATATTGATAGCGTCGATGTTAAACAACAGTTCAAGGCTCGATGCATTGAATCCTTGCGGAATCTTGTCGGGCACGCTCTTGGTGACTGTATATGTGCGGCTATCTGTGCCATTGTGTGCCGTCACGGTGAGTTCCACAGGCTCGTTGTAATTGAGTTCGGTGGTACTCGGGTCGGGCGAAATGGTGGCATGCGCCGACACTTGGAAATTGGCAAGGCAAGCCGACAAGTCATCGGCCGAAATGAGCGAAATCGTGTTGTTGGCATTATTGATAATACCATTTACCGACGGCGAAACAAGGCTGAACGAAATCATGTCGCAAGCTGCCGACTTGGTGCGCTCGCCAGTGATGCAGATTTGGCGCGACGAGCCATCGGGTCCGGTCAACGTAAACCAGTTCTCCTCATTGAGGTTGAGAGTGCCGAGTGCCGGTGTGAGAATGAAATTGTTGTTCATCTCGGCACGCACTTTCATCGCTTTCATGTTATCCTCGGTTGGATTGTCGCTCGTTTCGGGGAAGAACCAAGGCACAGGGATTACAAAACGGTCTTTGGCATAATCCTCGGCCGTGATATTCCACACCACAGCATCCGACTCGGCATATTGCCCATCGGTGAATGTTGCCGTGAGGCTCGTGATTCCTTGCCGCGAGGTATCGATGCTCACATATTCGGGGTCTTGGCACGATGCCAGCAGCAACGCAAGCCCCATTGACAGAAATATACTTTTTTTCATAATCGAAATTCTTTAATTAAGGGGTTATTATTGCCATTCGGGATATTGGTCAACAAGTTGGTTGCCGCTGATTTCGGCCGATGGAAGCGGGCATTGGTACATCTTATCGGGGAAATTGAGGTCTTTGTGGTCAACTTCCACGTAGGTGTAAACAAACGACCCGTTGGCCTGACGCTCGATTTTGAAGCCGTGGCGGCGGATACCGGTAAATGCCGTGCTCGACAAACCCCAACGGCGCATATCCCAGTAATAGTAGCCTTCGCACATGAGTTCCACCTTGCGTTCCTGGCGTATGGCAGCCATCAGGTTTTCGCCACTTTGGTCGGAGTAGGGCAAGCCTACACGGCCACGTACTTTGCCCACCGCCCAATTGGCCTCGCTGTCGTCACCAGTGTGGTAGCAAGCCTCGGCATAGTTGAGCAGCAACTCGGCATAACGCATGTCAATCCATGCCGCAGTACCATTTTGCACCGTGAGGAAGCTATGGTTCTCATCGACAAGTTTCTTCAAGTAATATCCAGTGACCGTGCGTCCATTGCTCGACGGCTCTACATACCACTCACACCACCCGTCGGTGCCGCCGACAAACGGCTCGATTGTGCGTCCTTTCCACGTCGAACCATTATAAAGCACCGATGCGGCAAAACGCGGTTCGAGCTGGTCGTAAGGAGGTGTAACGTCGGTACCAGTCGTGGTGTGCCACTGGCTCCAATCGGGGAACCCGCCTGTGGCAAGCTCAAACGACTCTACCATCTCTTGCGTAGGATTGGCAAGGCCGCCTGTCTGCGCATTACCATCGTTCACTTGGTCGCCGCCAGGAGCATAGAGGTTGTCCCAAGTGTGGTAAACGCCATTCGACGAGTTATAGTTGTATTCCCATATAGCCTCAATGCCATTGGAGGTAAATGCTTCGGCGTATGTCGGAGCCAAGTCATATAGCCTCATGTCGATTACTTTCTTGGCTGCATCACGGGCATCAGACCAACGCTCGGCATACAACATCGCACGTGCGAGCAGGGCGTATGCGGCACCGCTGGTGACACGCCCGTTGGAGGTCGCGCTCACCTCAAGATTCTCGCCGGCAAACGTCAAATCGTCATAGACAAACTGCCACCCGTCGGCCTCGCTGCTTAAAGCCTTGTTAGGCTGTATTTGGCTGAGGTCATCGTCATATATAATCACTTCCTTATAACGCTTCACAAGGTCGAAATAAAGCATTCCGCGGAAGAAGCGCAACTCGGCTTCAAGGCGAGTCTTGTTGGCCTCGTCGAAAGTGCCATATTGCTTGAGGTTGCTCAACGCCTCGTTGACACGGCGCACATAGTTATACACCTCCGACCAGTTGCCAAGGTACACAGCCACATAGTTGGCCGTGAGCACAGCATCCTCGCCGTATGAGAATTCGCTGGGTATGTAATGATATTTGCTGTAATTGGTATCGCCATACTTGATCATGTCGGTCAAGCCTTCGGTCATACCAGCAGTGCATTGCCCACCATCGGTATCGTCATAATAGGGGCTGAAGTAGTCGGTCAGTCCATAAAAGTAATTGACGGCATATTCCGCGCCCGAAACGCTGCTCCACACCGTGATGTCCGACACTTCATCGGTAGGCGACATATCGAGGTAATCGCTGCATGAGCCAAGGCCAAGCAATGCGGCAGCCAATATGCCTGTATATATTTTCGATTTCATAATATTCAATATTTCAGTTAGTTTAGAATGTCAATGTTAAACCTCCCATTACAGTGCGCTGTTGCGGATAGTAACCATTGTTCACACCTGGAGATTCGGGGTCGATACCATCAGGCAGACCGTCGATGGTGAACAAGTTAGAGCCTTGCACGTACAGGCGTATGCGCTCGATACCGATCTTGTCCATCCACTGCTGTGGCAGGGTGTAACCGATAGTCATAGATTTCAAGCGGATGTACTTGCCATCGCGCAACCAGAAAGTAGAAGCCAAGCCGTTGTCGCCACCATGGGTGAGGTTACCGGCAGTGATGCGCGGGAACTCGCCATCGGGGTTGTAAACGCTGTAGGCATTTTCAACCAAGTAGAGCGGAGAGTTCATGCCATCCTTGAAAGTCTTGGTCCACACTGTGTTGTCGTCATATCCGTTGTAGTAAGTACCTGTGAGCGATACATCAAAGATTGCACCACCAGTGAATTGCATGTCAAGGTCGATGCCATTCCAGCTTGCATTGAGGTTCAAGCCGTAAGTGACTGCCGGGCGGTTGTCGTGTCCGATGCGGGCGCGGTCGCTCCAGTCAATCTTGTTATCGCCATTGAGGTCGCGGTACTTGATGTCGCCCACGTTAGGACGGCTGCCATACCATGCCGAGTTGTCGATTTCTTCCTCGCTGCGGTAAAGTCCGTCGGCAATCCAGCCATATTGTGCATATACGCTCGTGCCAGTTACACGTATCCATTCCGGGTCGTTGGCACCGTCGGCAGCATAGCGCAACCAGCGGTTCTTTGCCCAGCTCACGTTAGCCGAGATACCGTAGTCAAACATCTTGCCACCGAGCATGAAGTGGTTGCGGTGCGAAACTGTAACATCAATACCCTTGGTGTCGATCTTGTTATAGTTGGCCCATGAGCTGTAATAGCCACCCATCGATGGTGGATAAGTGCTACCGCCGAGCTGAGTCAGAATATCGTAGGTATAGTTGTAGAATGCGTCAAATTCCACGCCGAGCATACTGTTCCACATTGTCAAGTCGAAACCGGCATTGTACGACAATGTCTTTTCCCACGTAAGCGTGTTGTTGGGGATTGCACTGGTGTAGAGCGATGTCCACGAGTTGCCACCTATCATCACGTTGCTGCCGTATGCATAAGTGCTGAGGAAGCGGTAAGGAGTTACATTGTCCGAACCAAGCAGACCGATTGAGCCGCGAACCTTCAAGTCATTGATTATTGTCACATCTTTCATGAAGTCTTCACGAGAAATGCGCCATGCTACCGAACCCGAAGGGAAGAAGCCCCAACGCTTGCCCGAAACGTTGCCCGAGAAACGATAAGAACCATCATAACGGCCAGTGAACTCGGCAAGGTACTTGTTGTCGTAGTCATACTTCAAGCGGAACACATAACCGATGCTGCGCGTAGCATTGCTGCTACCAGCAATCGAACCAGTCACATCGGGGTTACCGAAACCAAGTTCAGGAAGCGACGGGAATGGGATATCTTGTGCATAAGCTGCAAGATTGTTGTATTTATAATCCTGTATTTCCACAAGTGCAAGGAAATCTACATTGTGAAGCCCGAACGAATTGACATACGCGATGCTACCTTGTCCCACCATTTGGCGAGTAGTAGCCTGGCCTTCGCCAAGTTTGTTGGTCGCGCTGCCACGAGGGTCAAGAATGCTTTGATAAGTAAGCTGTTCTACATTGGATGTAGGCTTCGTTGTCATCATTGTGTAATATGGAGTGGACAGGTTCTTGTTCCATGAAGTGCTGTAGTCATACGACCCGTTAACCTTCAATGTCAAGCCCTTAACCCAAGGCACATCATATTGCAATGCCACATTAGTTTCGACAGCAGTAGAACGTGTTTCCTGGTAACCCGACTCGTAGATTGCAGCCAGCGGGCTGTTTGATTGGCCACTGTTGTTGGCAGTACCAGTGTAAACGCCGTCGATTTTCTCGGGTACATACGGGTGCATACGCACTGTCTGGTTGGCAATTGACATCCAGCCTTGTTCGCCGAGTTCCGAGTTGCTATCCGTGCCACCCGATGCGTAGCCTGGAGTGTGGCGCTTGCTCGTGCGAGCCGATACGCCTATCGACAACTTCCAGTCCTTGGCAATGTCGGCTTCGATGTTAGAGCGCAAGTTGTAACGCTTGTAATAGAAATTGTCGATGTTACCATCTTGTCCCATGTAGCCCACCGAAGCATAGTAGCGCAAGCGTTCAGTACCACCTTGTACCGACACATTGTGCTTCTGGTTGACACCTGTGCCAAACACTCGGTCGGCATAGTCAACGTTGCCCCAGCCATTGCGTCCAGCCTTCATGTCGGCAATGTTCTGTTCCGAGAAGATCGGCACATATTCTGCCGGCGAAGTTATAATGCCATTGGCCATGCGGTCCATCATGTCACCGAGGTTGTAGTAATAAGCAAATTCAGGGCCGTCGCAGAATTCCGGGAAGTTGGTGTTGAACGAACCACCCACCGAGCCGTCATACGTAATCTTCGACTTGCCTTGTGCACCTTTCTTAGTCGTAACAATGATTACACCGCCGGCAGCCTTCAAACCGTAAACAGCGGCAGCGGCAGCATCTTTCAGCACGCTGACGCTCTCGATGTCGTTAGGGTCGATGTCGCCGATTTCGCGCGGGAAGCCATCAACAATGTAAGTCACGCCGTAAATCGAACCACGGATACGCAACGAAGCGTTGTCCACACCAGGTTCACCACTTTCCTGTACCGACGAGATACCAGGCAACTTACCAGCGAGCACCTGCGTCACGTTGGTCGATGGCGACACGAGCAGGTCTTCGCCATTGATTGCCGACACGGCACCTGTCAACGAGCTTTTCTTCATTGTTCCATAGCCGACAACCACAACGTCGTCGAGCAACTGCATATCATCGGCCATGGTGATATTATGCACCTGCTGGCCGGCGATGTTAACTTCTTGTGTCTGCATTCCCACAAACGAGAATACGAGCACTCCATCGGGATTCACTTGATTCAAGCGGTAAGCACCCTGGGCATCGGTTATAACCCCTTTGGTTGTTCCTTTCAGCGTCACGCTGACACCAGGCAATGCGTCGCCCTTGGCATCGCTGACCGTGCCGCTAACGAGAATGCCTTGCGCACTCGCCCCAAATGCGCAAGCCACCATCAGCAACGAAAGCACAAGTGCTCGCAGCCGCCGATGGCAGATACATAGACTGTTTTCTCTCATAATTAAATGTTTTTTAGGTTTTAACAAATTTGGTTTATTCAAAAGTGTGTGTTTCTCAATTGCTCAAGCACCTGCCAGCACTGGTACAGGCCTCGTGGAACGTGGAAGCATCCTTTCCACTTACCACCTTTCAATGGCAGCAACACCTCGCCGCGGCGGTTGAGATAACCGAACCACTCGGGGTACTCCTTGTCCTTGAAATGCGTCCAAGTGTAGTCGTGTACACGTTCAAACCATTCAAGGCAGCGCTGGTCGCCTGTGAGCTGGTAGCCTTTGAGTGTGGAAATGAGAGTTTCGATATGCACCCACCACAATTTCTGGTCCCATTCGAGTTGTTGCGGCGGAAACCCTTTGCGGTCCATGAAGTAAAATATACCGCCGAACTCCTTGTCCCAACCATAGTCGCACATTGTGAGTGTTATGTTCTTGGCTTTTTCTATTAATTCGGGGCGACCAAGCCGCTTGCCAAGGTCCATGATGAACCACATGGCTTCAATGTCGTGGCCCGGGGTCACTTGACGACCTTCAAACGAGTCGGACAATTCGCCCGTGTCAAGCACGTTTTCCACTATTATGCCGCCAAGTTCGGGGCGGTAAAATACTTCCATCACCTCGTGGATACATTCCTCGATGACCTTGTTAAGGAAATCCTTGTCGAGCAGATGTTCTATTTCGAGCGCAAGGTTGCAAAGTATCATCGGCAACGAGAAACCTTTGAGATTGCGCGTTCCGGGATGCAACTTGTTCCACCGGCCCTTTGGGTTATCTTTCTTCGACAATACTACGTCGAATGTGCGTTTGGCAATTTCGGCATACTCGGCATTGCCAGTGGCAAGGGCCAACTGTCCGAAAGCCATCGTGGCAAACGTGTAAGAGAAAATGTTGTAGGGTTCCACAAGAGGCCTCCCCTCGCGGTCGAGCGAAAAATACCAATTGTAGTTGCCGTCGTGGCCATACTTTTTCAGGAACTCGCCACCCTGACGGGCGCAATCGAGCCACTCTTGCCGCTTCTCTACCTTGTTGTAGAGCATTGCGAAAAGCCACACTTCACGCCCCTGCATCCAAATGAATTTGTCTGTGTCATACACATCTCCATTGCGGTTCAGGCATGAGAAATAGCCGCCGTAATCCTTGTCCTGCGAATGCGTCAGCCAGAACGGCAACACATTGTCGAGGAGCTCGCTTTTGTACTGGTTTGCTAATAGGTTGAAATCCATAACTTTATAGTTTTAATATTATTGTTTAGTCCAATATCTTTCAATCTCTTCGAGCGACTTGCCCGTGGTTTCGGGCATAAGCCTCCACACTATGAGGATATAAGGAACACACATCACTGCAAACAGCAGGAACGTGCCGGCCGGTGTGGCAGCATGCAACAGCCACGGGGTGAGCTGCCCCACAAGGAAGGTGCCTACCCACAATGCAAATCCTGCCACCGACATTGCCATACCGCGCACTCGCGTGGGGTACATCTCCGACAGGAACACGAATATCACTGCCGAAATGGAAATGGCGCAACAGAACACATAGAAAAGGAAGAATGCAAGCAAGAACCAGTTGCCCAAGCCAAGCCCTGCTCCAAAATGGAAATAAAAGGCAATGCACAGCAACGAAACTACCATGCCCGACACTCCCCAGTAAACAAGCATCTTGCGCCCCACACGGTCGATGATGAACACTGCAATCACCGTGGTGACTGCATTAACGATGCCCACAAGCACCTGGCTGAACAAAGCGTCGCCGCCCGACAGCCCGGCCTGCTCGAAAATCGTCGGCCCGTAGTAAAGCACTGCATTAACGCCCATGAATTGTCCCAGAATGGCTATGGCTGCCCCGATTACCACGGCCTTAAATATGCCGGGCTTGAAAAGGCTGCGCCAGTCGGACTTTACCTCAGAACCTATAACCGACTTGACATCGGCCAGCTCGCCAGCAGCGGCCGCCGCATTGCGATAGATTTTCTCAAATATGCCCAAAGCCTTTTTCTCGTCGCCACGCAAGACAAGCCATCGAGGGCTCTCAGGAATGAAATATATGAATATGAAAAGCAAAATGGCCGGCACGCCCGACAATCCGAGCATACCACGCCATACCTCCGAAACGAAGATGCGATGCATCCACTCCGAGCTGAAAGCCACGCCGCTGTGCGAGAATTGCAGCAGCCCATAGTTGGCCGAGTATGCCCCGAGGAAACCTATGGTAACGGCAAGCTGGTAGAGCGACACGAGTTGGCCGCGGTACTTGGCCACCGAAATCTCCGAGATATAAAGCGGTGAAACTATCGACACCACTCCGATGCCAACCCCACCGAGCATACGCGACACGACAAGCATCGGGAACGATGTGGAGAATGCGCAGCCTATGCCCGAAACAGCAAAGAACAACGCCGCCAATAGCATAGTGGCCTTACGCCCGAAACGGTCGCTTAACTTGCCGGCAAATGCCACACCGGCAATCGAGCCAATCAGCGCACAGCCGACAAACCAGCCCAATTGCAACTCGTCGAGTGCAAATTGCTCGCCGATGTGCGAAACCGTTCCCGACACCACGCCAGTATCGTATCCGAACAGGAATCCACCTAATGCCGCCACCAATGCAAGCAGCAGCATATAGGAGAAATTAATATTTGTCTTTACCTGCTCCATAGCCGTGGATTATTTTATGTCGAAATATTCCTTGTAACGGTCATAGAGATGACCGGCTTGCAAATATGCCGACTGCGGACTCATGAAGTGCGAAAACTCAAACGTGATTGCCTTGTCATATCCACAACGCTTAGCAGCCTCAAGTTTCATGCGCAACTTGTCAAACTTAATTGGCAGGAAGCGTATCGGCATATCGCGGTCGAATGTTTCGGCGTTGGTCCAGCACTGCATCCCATAACGGTCGGCAAGTTTCTTGTTGACCGTGAAGAAAGCGTCAAGCTCGTCATAGTCGATATGCCCGTCCTGGAAAGCGCAAGCATCTACAACGTCGTGTATGCCGTCGAATATCTCGTTCCATTCCTTTTCGTGCTGCTCGACCGACACAGCATCGCTACGCGTGAGTGAGCCGCTGTTCGCCATTACGGCCTTCTTGCCGTCAATCCACGGCGAGATGAACGTTGGCAGCCCGCCCGACACATCCTTGCATTGCTTGCCCATAGCGTGGAATGCCTTGATTGCCCCCTTGGTGGCTCGGCTGATTTCGCCGCTTATGTACCAGCCTCCGAAACTCTTGTAGCGTGTGCCGTAACGTTGCCACACCTCGTCGATGACATATTTATTATCCTCAATCTCCCAACTCAGGTCGCCCGTATCCCAGTAGCGACCCGAGTCGTAGAGCCCAAAGTAAAACTTCATTCCATAACGCTCGGCAAGAGCCAAGAACATATCCACCAAGTCAACCGACGGCATATAGCATCCTTTTTTGAGCAAATATGACGATGGATATGTAATAAACTTGCGATAGCCCGAGCGGATAAGTATCACGGTGTCGATGCCGATGGCTTTCATGTTCTTGAAATCCTGTTCCCACTCTTTCAAGCCCCAGTTTTGGTGGGGTATGTCGTGGGAAATCTCATCAAGGAATGTTCCCGTGATGCGCAATCCGTTGCCCTTAGGCACAATAAGTTCGCCAGTCCCACCATTTTCGACGGGCATCACCGGCAATTGCGATACAGACTGATTGGCGGCCATAGCTTCGGCCACTGATGGCAATATGGCAAGCGAGGCTCCTGCCATCGCTGCTTTCTTGATAAAATCTCTACGACTATTTTTCTGCATGATATGCTTGTGTTTTGTTAGTCATTTTTTTTAATTTTTCTACACCACAAAAATATATTGTTTTTATTATATATCCAACAATTAATAAATAATTTTATTAATCCGCCCTGCATTTTTAACCCGTTAAGTTAAAAAATGGCCTCGTTTCAAACTTTTACACTTATTAATGGTCATTTATTTATTTTTAAGCCACAGGAATGCTTATAATAACTAACTTTGTTTCAGCAAAATAAGAATGTGATGCCGTGCCGAAATACACGCTTCGCCGCACTAAATAATGCATTGCATCAGCCATGTGCTATTGCAATTCATGGTTTTACAGCGCAATAGCCTCTTTGTCCTAACGCTTTACACACTACCCTATGTCACTCACATTGCTCAAAGAAATTGAAAAAGGCAGCAAAAATGCGCTGCTTAAAAAGAAAATTATAACACATTATATATATAACGGCAGTTCAACAATCACCGAGCTGTCGAAAGAGCTGAATTTGAGCATCCCGACGGTCACCAAGTTCATCGGCGAGATGAGCGAGGATGGCTTCATCAACGAATACGGGAAACTCGAAACGTCGGGCGGACGGCACCCCATCCTATACGGCCTAAACCCCGAATCGGGCTACTTCGTCGGTGTCGATACCAACCACTCGTCAATCGACATAGGGGTCATCAATTTCAAGGGCGACCTTATATGCCACAAGGCCGGCATTCCATACAACTTGGAAAACACCCCGCAGGCACTCGATGAACTGTGTGGCATCGTAAGCCGCCAAATAGCCCGGTTAGACATCGACCACGACAAAATACTCAACATCTGCGTAAACATATCGGGCCGAGTAAACCCCGAAACGGGCTACAGCTTCACCATCTTCAATTACTCGGAACAGCCGCTCGCCGATGTGCTGACAAACAAAATCGGATACCAAGTGTGCATCGACAACGACACGCGCGCACTAACGTATGGCGAATTCATGGAAGGGTGTGTCAACGGCGAGAAAGACATCATTTTTGTCAACGCCGGTTGGGGGCTCGGCATAGGCATCATCATCGACGGCAAAATCTACACCGGTAAATCGGGGTTTGCCGGCGAGTTTGGACATATACCGGCATTCGACAACGAAATCCTGTGCCATTGCGGCAAAAAAGGCTGCTTGGAAACCGAAGCATCAGGGCGCGCACTATATCGTGTGCTGCTCGAACGTATCGCCGGCGGCGAAGCCTCAATCCTGTCAAAGCCTATCGCCGAGGGCCGCCGCATCACGCTCGACGACATCATCGATGCCATCAACAAGGAAGACCCTCTGTGCATCGAAATACTCGAAGAAATCGGCAACAAGCTCGGCAAACACATAGCATCGGTCATAAACGTGTTCAACCCCGAATTAGTCATCATCGGCGGCAAACTGTCGCTCACCGAGGACTACCTCACCGAACCTATCAAGTCGGCCATACGCAAGTATTCGCTCAACCTTGTCAACCGCGACTCTGTCATAGCATCTTCAAAACTGAAAGAAAAAGCCGGAATAATCGGCGCATGCATGCTCGCACGCAGCCGCATGTTTGAGCATTGACACTCATTGTGGCAGAAAATCATGCTGCCACCGCAATTTTAACACTTCGGGAATTTAACTTCTACCCACTTCGGGCATCAAATTAACGTAAAACGACAAAATCAGTGGCTAAGCAAATCGACGACGAACAAATAGTGGCGATGCTCATGTCGCCAGCCGACCAAGACCGCGGCTACCGCGCGCTGCTCGCCAAATACGGCTCACGCCTCTACTGGCACATACGCCGCATAGTCGTCGCCCACGAAGACGCCGAGGACGTGATGCAGGAAACTGCCATCAACATCCTGGCCGGCATCGGAAAGTTTGAGCAGAAGAGCTCGCTCGGAACGTGGGTTTACCGCATAGCCACCAACGAAGCCCTGCGGCTGCTGCGCCGCCGTGCCGGCTTGTTCCAGTCAATCGACAGCCTCGGCGAAGTGCTTGTCGAGAAACTCGAAGACGAAGCCGGCGTGAACGCCGACGCAGCCGAAGTCCTGTTCCAGAAAGCTCTCCTGCAGCTGCCCACGCAGCAACGGCTCGCTTTCAACCTCAGGTATTACGACGAGATGCCATACGAAGAAATAGCGCGCATCACCGGCAAGAACGTGAACACGCTCAAGACCAACTATCACTTCGCCGTGGCAAAAATTAAAACCTATTTAAAAGAAAATTCGTTATGAAAGACGATTTCAAACCAGCAGTGGGCAAACGGTTGCCCTACGCCGAAACCGACGAATACATCGACAGCCTCGTGACACGGTGCGCCGACCGTGCCATCGCTCTGCGCGACGGCAGCCGCGGCAGCCACAAGCGCAGTGGCAGCTTCATGCGTCGCATGGGCATAGCCGCCACATCGATGGCAGCCGCCATACTTGCCGCCGCCATCATAATACCGTCGGCAATCGACGACAGCGGCAGCCGCATCACGGCAGCCACCATAGCACAAAGCAGCTCGCTGGGCGAAGTGCTCTCGTCGCTGTCGAACGACGAACTCGCCACGCTCGACTATTACACGCTCGAAGACCTCCCCGACGACTACGACGAACAATAAAAACCACGACATACATTATGAAACAACTGTACGCAATATTCCTCATCATCGTGTGCGCACTCGCAGCATCGCCATGCGTCGAAGCCCGCAGAGGCCTCGACCAGGCTCAGAGCGAAAAGCTATTCAGCGCCAAGATGAAAATGATGCAGGAAAAGCTCAAACTCACCGACGAGCAGACCGAAAAACTCATACCCATGTATCGCAACTACCTTGGCGAACTCGATGACATCTTCAAGTCGCGACGGTTCCACCGCCGCTTCAAGCCCTCGACCACGCAAGAGGCATGCGACGCAGTCACCGAACGCCTCGACATCGACAGCCGTGTCATCGACCTGCAAAAAAAATACATCATAGAATTTTCAAAAATCCTCAACGCCGACCAGCTCATGAACATCTACCGCGTCGAGGCCCAAATCCAGCGCGAAATACGCCAAGAATTCCGCCGCCGCTCCCACTCTGGCAACCCGCCCAAAGGGTAAATCCCCCGCACGTCCGTGCTATAACTGAAAATATACTTATATGTCGTAGAGCCGTGGCGCGCCGCGGCTCGCTTGTGTGAATTGAAACAAACTGAATGCCAATCGTTTGCATTGTAGTAATAATTGAGCCGCGGCACGCCACGGCTCTACAGGATTACAAATATGCTATATTGATACACCCCCGCTGGCACTGTTGCTATATGTCGTGTCAATATCTATAGCTTTAAGGTGGTGCATCATAGAGTCATTGACCTCTGTTGAATCAGAAACGACAACGGTGGTATCGGTAGCGGGCAGACTACTAAGATTTTGGTTCTCGGATATTGTATCGGAGCCAGACTGCACAAGGGGGGTACTAGATTCTTGACTATTCCTCAAACCCTAATCTGCGAAATTAAATAAATTAGCCCCCCGAGAATAAGTGCAACTATTACAGCTACAACACATTCGTTAATGCGGGACTTTTCGTGCAGTACGTTGAAAACGGCATTGCAAAACCCCATATCGATTAACTGCCCAATACTATATCTGTCCAAGTCATACTGGGCAGTTATGTCGTTAGCTGGAACAGCCAGATTTATGGTGGGTAATGGGTGCGATGCAATATTGTCGAGATTTAATTCTCCAAGTCCATTAAGAAATACATCTAAATCAACCCTGCAATCTTGAAATTTTTTGCCAGTAGCCTTATATTCTCCATCTGATTTTTCTCTGACTATGAGTTGTTCGTCGGCAAGGGATTGAAAGGCACTTCTAAATAAATGGAGTAACTGATTATTATCGTCACATACCCTTGTATCTCTGAAAGCTATTCCGATATACCGTTTTTTGCTAAACCTATACACATAGGCATAATATATATACCCATTTTCACGGTGTACCAAGATTTGTTCGCTACGCTTGGTAAACTTATCAATTTTATAGTCGAGAAGTGGCGTAAATACCCCCATGCCATGGTGGGGGTATTCATAATAACGGCGTTTCGCCATTTTGTTCCGAAACGTTCCAAATAGCCAAGTCATTTCTGCGTATTTTTATTTGAATTGACGTTATTCAAACTCAATTACTTTTTCGTCTAAATTGATAGTGTAGGAGTGGGATGCCATTTTGTCGATAACGGCATTGCCCAATAGAATTGAGGCTCCGGGATTTTGGGCAACAGAAACAGGCACATTATACACCTTGTGAGTGTTACCCTCGGTATCAACCAAAGCGATCTCGCTGACATTAAACACCATATTCTCAACAACCTCACCGCTTGCTATAGAAGAATATTGAGTTCCTCTTGCATCACCGTCGGTAAGAGTTCCGGCTTTTATAAGCGACACTGCCTCCTGCACCGAAATAAGGACATCAGAGCAGCCAGTGTCGAATATCGCATCGAAACTTGCCACATCATTGAGCTTGACATGCACAGTTTTCACTCCACCTTGGGTTTCTTTATATTTGACCTTAAAGCTACTTGATTGTGGGGCATCCGTTTCTTTATGGCTGGAATTATCATCAACTTCTACGGGTTGATAACCACTCCCACCACAAGAGAAAAGTGCAAATGCTAATATTCCTGTGATTATCTTTTTCATTGTTTTGTAGCATCTAATCTTCTAGTACATACTGGTTTGCCGTCCACAGAACAAAGCAGAACAACAATTCCTTCCCCTAACACAGTTATTTGTTTTTCATCATTTATTTGCGCTATAGAGCCTCCACCATACAATATTTTAATCTCATAAGCTCCACCATTAAATTCGACAAATCCATTATTGGTCCATTGCCCAAAACGCAACTTGAATGTATTACCAACTTTAAAAGGATTGATGCTTCTAAGCCCCATTAAGTCTATTTCATTGTCTTTATATTTAGTGTGTATAAGTGCATCAAAAACCTGTTGGTAGGAATTATTCAAACTGTCGATTACCATCTGTTTTGCGTTTTGTGTCATTGTCATCAAAGAATCCTGTTGTACAACGTTTTGAACTTTACTTGGGCCAATTGTTTGAGTAAAGTTGTAAACGCTTGCAGCCGTGCAAATTAGCACTGCCACCAAGATAATCCAATTCAACGGGTTAATTTTCTGATGAGTGCTATAAGACATTTCATCGCGAAACGAAGAAATTTCTTTAGATAAGCTGCGAACATTACTCGCCAGTTCATTAATGTTGCTGTCTAACTTCTCCTTTTGGGGATTAGTTTCTTTTGGATTATTTGCTGTAGCCCCAGATGGCCTCGTTGTTGTACCACCACCCATTGGTCTTGTTGTTGTACCCCACGATGGCCTCGTCTTCGGTTCTTGATTTGTGGCAGTATTTCTTTGTTGCTGCTTTAGTTGCTCCTCAAGATTCCTTATCTTTTCTTCAAGAGCTTTTATTTCTTCGGCATGAACATTCCCTGCTTTGCACAAATCGATTTGCGCCTTAGAAAGAGCTTGCTCAATTTCTGTTACTTTGTTTTCAAGTTGTTGCTTGTTATCCGTAAGTGTTTTATTTTCTCTCGACAAGGCATCAACCGATTTTGACAACTTGTCATAATCAGCCCTCATCTGTTCGACAGGAGGATAAATGCTTGTCACGCACACTTTGCCATTGCTGCGCAACGTGCCGTAGAACGATGTGCTGTCTATATCCTTGGGATTGTATTGCACCGGAGTGTTCAATGGCCGAGGGCCATGAAATGTTTCATCTATTTCTCTGAAGTCGCGCTCGTCCAACCTGTTATACACATCATTTGCGAGCGAAGCCATCATTCCCTCTTTCCCGGCAAACGAGTTTATTAGATAGTGCCCCTTTTCGTCGATAAATTTCAGAACCGTCCTTAATCCGCCCGTATAAACGAAATCCATCAATTCATACATTTTGGAGGTGCAGATGCTGTAATGCCCCTCCACTATCAGGGTCAAGACACAATACCCATTAGGTCGGTTAGAGTAGTCTGTGCCATCGTTATAATAAGAATAAATGCTATAATAGCGGTTCCTCCACCTGCGCACTTCAACCACAAGGCATGGACTCGCCGATGGCTGCGAGTTGAAAAACTCGTTGTAAATTTGAGTTTCCAAACCGTTAACCATGTCCTGCTGTGCCGTGGTTTCGCCACTATATGGCTTCCCATGAATGAAAAAATATTTATTCATATCTCATTGGTTGAATAAACTGGTTTATAATCTATTGGCACTCAGAATTAGAAACGGTCGGTCAAAGCTTTCCACAAATCCTCGGCTTTTGCCATTATACCAGCATCTGCCGTATATGTTTGTCCAATCACATCGCCGTTATAATTTTTTACGTTTGTAAAAGCGCGCCCTGACACGTATGGTAGCATCTTATAATCTGGAATATCCCAAAATAAAAACTTGTGATTAAATTCTTTCTTTATATCGCCATAGTAATCATCCAGCAGTTGTTTCATCACTTTCTTACGAGAGTCGTTGGATTTGTTCTTATCGAATTTATTATAGAGTAGAATAATGCGGTCGCCTCTACTTTTTGAGAAACCTTCTTTATATATCTCAATCAGCCTTTGCGCATAACTTAGGCGCAAATTATTGTTGCGTTGTAATGGCGAATTACCATACATAGTATAAAGGTCTAGCAACATAACATAATACACTGGGTGAGCATTTTGACCCGTTGAAATGACTGCATTTAAGTAGTTCGCCATTCCTTTATCTGGGTCGTTAACGTCAAAGAAGTGTTCACCAGGAGCTTCCAACAACCTTAACTTCTTACCGTCGCCTTTATCATAAATGTCAACCAAAATTTCATTAAGAGTTCCTGGCAGGACAGGCTTGGGCGTGTTCAGTCCCAAGTTAGCAGTTTGGTCTAATATTTTCTTGAAAACATTGCAATTATTTACATAATTTGGGTCATCTGCATTATAATCCATGTCGGGAGCGACACTATAGCTCGTATTGCTGCGGACATATTCCACCAAGCTCATTAACACCATGCTTTTCCCACATCCAGATGGTCCAATGAACACCACTACTGGTGCATTGCCTTCTATCTTGTGTCTTGTGCCACCAAGTGGCATCCCCGGGTTAGCGTCATTCTGCATTTCCATAGCGTTGCCGGCATTCACATTGCCTGCTCGATTATCCTTACCATCTACTTGACCAAGGATGGTACCTTGTTCTGTCGTATCTAATTTTGGCATAATATTTAATTTTGATTTGTTAATTAATTCCATTTTATAAGTCCTATAAGTATGAAAGCCATTACATCGACAATGATAGCCCATGGCAATTTTCCACCGACATCTATATCACTATCATCTGAGATATAACCTTTTAACCAATCTTGCCATAGATTGAATGCATTAAACATACGTTCGGACGGATATATTTTATATTTAACCAATTCGGTTTTTCCATCTTCGCTGATTTGAGTTTCTTCTATTGAAGATTTATAATCTTCAGGCATCTTGCTTAACAGCTTAGTGTATATATCATCATAGCAATCGTGGTAGTCTTTAAATTTTCCCGAATCTTTTATCTGAGGCAATGCCCGAACTTCTAATTCTTTCGCAATCTGCAAAGTCTCTTCAAGGCGGTCGGTATTTTCTTTTTGAGCATTATAGTATTTATTTATGGCATCGTATTTCCGATTTAAACAGCTATTAATTCTGCCCAAATATTTAGTCTTTAACCCCTGCACGGCTATTCTATCAGTCGTATTCCGGTCATTTTTATCATAGCTTTCATTGTATATGACATATTTACCTTCCTTATACAGGGTTGTATCGCTATTTAATTCATTCTCTATTTGTTTAAGAATCTGGATGCAATCATCGCCAAAACCATAAAAACCTTTAGATTCCAAACTTGCTTCAAAATTGTTCCGAAGATTATAAACACGACTCGATATGTCTGCTTGTGCCTGTGCAGCTTTTTTGGCAACATCCTCATCGGCAGCAGCTCGCTGCTTTTCAAGATACGCAATACAGCTATGCAGTTGTGCGGCAATAACTTTATCCCCGTGATTTGCTACCACTGCATAATGCACGTTGGTCATAAAACTCCACCCCCAAAACACAAGAAAAATTATACTCCAAAAAATGGTCATTGATTTGCTTGGATTTACGGGGTTTTTAATTTCTTTAATGATTTTTGTTAACGCAACACCTGCAATCAATGAAATACTAAATGCCACAATATATGCCACAAAAAATGGCACGCCAGACAACCAGCCCGAATTGATGCTGTTTGCAGTCATGTAGGCACTTATTGCAGCAAATAAGCAGTAGCCTAAAAATAAGGCAACGTTAATCAGAATTTGTTTCATAAGAACTATTTTGTTTTATTCTACGTGTTAATACTTTGTGGTTTATTCGGTGCCTCGGAGGCTGTTTACTTTCTCGAAAGTAAATTTCATTTTAATCCCATGAATGGGTGTTGTGGATTATGTCTTGCAGGGTTTCGGCTGTTTGCTTTACGCTTTCATCGCTTTGCAACCATTGGCGGAATTCGTCTTTGGTTCCCGAAAACACCCCTTGCGAGGCCGAATACATTTCGGGATAACGACTGTTGAAATCGATGCAAGCCACCACTCTCCCATTCCGATTCCGAGACATGGACAACTCCACGTCTTGGATTTGCCTACCTACCATATCCTTGCCCAAGTCGATTTTCACGCTATACGCTTCATCATCTTGATGGACAACCAAGTCGGCAATAAACGACCGCGCCATCTCAAGCATCTCCAATGAGTACCGCGCCCTCGGCTTCCGTTTCTTAGACATATTTTTATTATATCTCCTTATAAATATTTGTGGTTTTACTCTATCACAGTAATGGTAGATGGCGTTACTTTGTTGGTGTAGCTGTCCTCCCCGCTGTGCGAAGGCGTGATGCTTACCGACAAAGTGTGTTCGCCAATAGCCAAATCCTCCACGGTGTAAGTCGCTGAAAATGGGAGGCCTTTTTCTTCAGAGTCGGCAACCTCAACTCCGTCAATCAAGTAATGCACAACCGGATAATACTCCTCACCGTTAATAGTATTCCATTCAGAACCCGCTATGCGACCGCCTATGGTAAACTGTACTTCATCACCATTCTTAACTGTGGACGGTGTGGCAACAGCTTGTCCTGTGACTGTCGAGCTGATTGTGACTTTAATATTGTCATCTTCTTCACATGAAAAGAGAGTAGTTGCTAATGCTATTAGCAGCACAGGCAACAGGAATATTTTTGCTGTTTTCATCTTTTCGTTTCGTTTTTTATTTTTATCCATGTTTTATGCTATTCGGTCACATGTACGGTTACAATGTCATCGTAATCGTCGGGTATATCTACACTTCCGTCGGCATACACAGTAACTATCTTAATCCCGAATGTGTGTTCACCCACGGTGTCCATTACCTTTCTAAAAGTGTACGGGAACTCTTTCACGATTTCCACTTCCACATCGTCCCAGTATAAAATAAGATACTTCTCATCAATATCTTCACTGGTAGAATAGGACAACGACAAGTCGCACCTGAAAGTTTCCCCAATCTTCAAGTCCGTACCGTAATTATAAGCGTACAGCGTAGCACTACTTACAGAAATTGATACTTTTGGCGGCTCTGGGTCTGGAGAACAAGAAGTCAACCCAATCAAAAGCCCCATCAATACAAATACAAGTACAAAAAATCTATTCATATCCAAATTTTCAATTAATGGTTAGAAGCTATAGTTTATGCCGAGGGCTACTTGCACGAGCGGCTTGATTTGGGATATTCCGTTGACGGTGTAAGTGTAGGTATTATTAACCGTAGTTTGCACTGTGTTCCTTCTCTCTACCCAATGTGGGTAGATGCTTACGCCGAGGTTGATTTGCATATTTTCGATTGGCGAATATGCCCCACCGAGCGAAATTCGATGGTTGGAGTATGCATCAAATGGAACAGGGAGGATATCATTGAATACCGATTGTTCGTGGCTGTAGGTATAACCAGCACTGACGAGCCACTTGCTGTTGAATGTGAATGTGCCGCTCACCGACAAGTCGTAGGCACGTGATGGCTTAGATGTTCCCCATACGTTATTGTAGGTTGCAAACACTACGTTGCTACCGGCTGCCACTTTCAGGCGTGGGATTATCTGCCAGCTTGCACCAACTGACATGCTTGCCGGAACGTTGAAATGTTCCCGTACACCTTTGGCATTTATGTGGCTTGCAAATTCATATTTTGCTCCAAAGTTGAAGTCTCCCACTTTATAGTCGAGGCCAATAATCGGTGCAAATCCCCAGCCGTGAACATCGAAAATATTGATGATATAGTCATTTGTCAATTCGTCTATATTGTTACCAGTTGTGATATTCTCGTTGAGGGATTCAAGGGCTATGCCTTTGAGTGCTTCGTTCATGTCGGCGTTTTGAATGGTTGGTATTTCCTTGGCGAAATAATCGGCATATCCCCACCTTTCACCCGTCGATGGTCGGGTAACGACCGCTTGCATATTGCCGCCTTTACCCTTTGATGTGACATAGTTGGCTTTCACGCCTACGTATGCCGAAAAATGGTCGTCAAACTTATAGGTTGCGCCGAGCCTGATAGCCCAGTTGTATAAGTGCGTATTGGCCTTGCGGCTAATGAACGATATTTCATCTTCATCTTGTATGTTCAGCTCGGGAGCACCGCCAAGAATCTCGCCAACAGTACTCCACGTATCCCAAAGATTATGCATCGATTCGTTAAGCTCGTCCAACGCACTTCCCATTTCGCCAACTCCAAACATCTGCCCCAACAGCAAACTGCCGTTGGCATCGCGCTTGCCGAAGCCGCCCTCCGATGCGAACGAGGCCGACACCGACCAACGGTTCTTCTTCCATGCGGCCTGGACGGTCGGCAACAGGCGTGTTTCCTTAGTCCAATACTTGATAGCCGGAATTGCAGCATCACAGTCCGATATGTCGCGATAGGAGTAGATGCCGCCTATCGACACATGGAAGCCGTCGGGCATGAATGCCACACCGGCAGGGTTGGTCACCACTGCGTCAATCTCGGTCGAAGCCTGTCGGGCAGGGTCGCGCGTCAGCACCGGGGTGCTGGTGGTGGCGTCGCTGAGGTAGCCTTGCGCCGCGGCGTCGGGCATAATGGTCGTACACAATAGTGTCACACTCGCAATTACGAAAAGTCGTTTCACGTTCATAGTAAAATGATTAAAAAATAATTACCCGCAATTGATAAAATAATTACCCACATTCATCAATGCGCCCTTGCAACCTGCAAGATAAAAATACGTTTGAAGTCACACTCGGAGTCGACCGTTGCGGCGGCAGGTCACTCTGGTAAAGCAACCTTGCACACGATGCACTTCGGCTCTCGATTAATAGACACATATACAAAAAAATAGCGTGAGATTCGTACTTAGTTACTTATCCCACGTTCCTGGCCTTCGAACTTGCCACCTTGTAAGGACAAGCAACTCCGAAGCCCACGCCGATATGATTACAGCCATTGCCCCCGATTGTGCCACTGCCATGCGCCCATTGCGCACGGCTGTAAGCAAAACGAGGGGATGCGCATATAGCCACATCCCGAGGACATCTACCGTTGCGTCATCTGTTACAAGGATTCCAAGTGTTCGAAGTTCGGAACGTAAAGATGAAGCGTTGAAGTAAACGCCGTTCTATGTTATGTATCGATTTCGTTACCCGCCAACTGCCAACCTTGCGGAAGCCAAGTGGCACAATTGCAAAATCACTACAAAGTTAGCATTTATTTCGAGAAAAAGAAAACGAAATAAAAAAATGTAGAGGGTGTATCAAAATAGCTATGTCTGAAACAATCAGCAATTACAGACAGGCAATTATGTAAAGCCGTCATAGCATGGCGGCTCGTTACTGCCACAGTTACACCACATTACGACTACATTCGAGCTGTCACCGAGGGTGTATCAAAATTGGCATGACCCACCTCGTAGGGACGCACGGCCCGTGCGTCCGAGTGCCGCAAGACTCAATTAACCATCTGTAATTCAATAAAATATACGAATAACTGCGCAGCGGACGCACGGGCCGTGCGTCCCTACAAAATTGCACAAATTTGCGATTTTGATACACCCCGATGACCTCCCCCTCGATTGCAGCCACAATGGTTTGCCACAACTTGACCAAATTTGCAAATCCAGAAATGCAGTCATTGCAGTATGCGCTGTTCAACGGGGCGACAGCGGGCGGCGATAGTAGAGCATGTGACGGAGAAGGATACCGCCGTCGATGACTGGGTGGTCGTAGTGGGTAGTGAAGAAATCGGGCACTGTGTGGGAATATATGAAGCCGCAGCTCGTGTAGAATGCCGTGCTGGCCGGGGTGTCGCCGGTGCCAACGAACATGGTGTGGCAGCGGCCTGCATAGCGGCGACACAGGTATTCCACAAAACGGCGACCAAGTCCACGACGGTGGAAACGTGGCTCAACGGCGATATTCTTCAACTCGCATACCCCGTCACCCTCGATGGTGACTACAGCGACGGCAAGCAACTCGCCACAGTCGTCACACATGGCATACAAGTCGCCACGGTCGAGATAACGCTCGACCATCGACTCTTGCTCATCGGCCACTAACAACAACGGCATGAAACGCCGCTTTCCGGCACTTATTAACTCAACGTTCATCGCAGTCGTGCAATATCGGTGGAAGAAACGCGCTGGAACACCTTCAGCCCGAAACGCGGTGTTACAGCAAGTATGTGGTCGAATATGTCGGCCTGAATGCGTTCATACTCGGGCCACACCGTAGTATTTGTGAAGCAATAGACTTCGACTGGCACACCCTCGGGCGTGGGTTGCAACTGCCGCACCATCGTCATTTGGTCGTGGTCAAGCTCGGGATATGAGCTCAGGTATTTGCGCAGATAGTGGCGATACACCTTGAGATTTTCCACCGGCTGGCCGCTGCTTGCAAGCTGCTCGTCGGCAAGGCTCTCTTTCACAAAACCGGCAAGCTCGTCGGCCGTGCAGAAGCGCACAGTCGAAGTGTCGATGTTGAGCGAGCGCATGATGCGCCTCGCTCCGGTATCCCACATTCCACGCCAGTTCTGGAACGAATCGCTCACCAACGCGTATGGTGGAATGGTTGTCACCGTTTTGTCGAAATTGCGCACCTTTACTATTGTCAACGACACCTCCTCAACATACCCGTTGGCACCATACTTGGCCATTGTAATCCAGTCGCCGGGGCGCAACATATCATTGGCCGAAAGTTGCACCCCGGCCACCAATCCCAATATACTATCCTTGAAAATAAGCATCAACACGGCAGCCGACGCACCAAGCCCGGCCACGATGGTGGCGGCATCGCTATCCATCAATATGGCTATTGCCACAATTGCGCCTATGCCAGCTGCCACCAACTTCACCATCTGGAAAACGCCCTTGAGCGGACGGTTTCGCAGGTGCTCATGCTCATTTGACATTTCATACACCGTGTTGAGAAACGTGCTGATGAGCAAGAATGACACTACCACCAAATACACCTCGCATATTTTCATCAACACCGATAGCAATTGTGGCATATCGTTGAATGCCAAAGGCAACATGATATACACCAAGATTGGGTCGATGACGCGACAGAAGCCGCGCAACATCTTGCGGCTGAAAAGGTAATCATCCCACGTTGCCTTGGTCGAAGCCGTAATGCGGTGTACCATGGGCATCAGCACCCGCGAAAACAGCACATTGACAACAAACACCAGCAACAACATTGCCGCAATCACTGCGATGCGAGCCACCCATGTCATGCTGGTTTCCACCAACCCCATGTCCACCAGCAGTTGCATCATCTCTTCATTGATTTGTCCCATGCTCAAAAGATTTTTTCTTCTTATGAATTACAAAAATAACAAAAACCCAAGATAAAATGCACCCACAACCATACAAAAAAACAGCCACCCAATACCAAAGTGGGGCGGCTTGTCACAGATAAATTACATGAAAAAACTTTGCGCTACTTTTTTATCTCGTATTGATATATAATCTCACCCTTGTAGTTGATGAGGAAAAAACGCATCACATCGTCGTTGGCCGAAAGCACCATGAATCCCTCGTCGCCGCTGCAAAATTGAGTGCCTTCGATGGGTTTCACATTGTGGCGGGCAAGCGACCCCGATGTGTTCACGAAATATTGCACACGGCTATCCTTGGCCTGTATGTGCTGGAAATTGTGGATATGGCCGCAAATGTAGGCATCTACGCCATACTTGTCGAGCAGCGGTTTGACACGCTTCTGCAAGTCGGTGCGCTCGCTCTCGTTCTTGTCGGTATCGGCAAAAATCGGGTGATGGCCAAATACCACTTTCCACTTTGCCTTGCTGGCGGCAAGCGTGTCTTCGAGCCACTTGAGTTGTGGTTCAATCGGTTGGCGGCCAGCATCGGGATAATCCTCGGTGTCACGACGATACTTGTCGATGAGCGGAGCCGTGTCGATAAAAACGAAAAGTATTTTCTCGTCGCCCTCGTCAACATCTTTTTCAAGCGCATAATAGCGATTGGGCATCACCCAACGGCGGCTCACAGCGGTATAGTCAAGCACGGCCTGAGTGTTGCCGCGGTATTCATGGTTGCCCAGGATGGCATACCAGTCGAGCATCAAGTCGGGGTGCGTATAAATCAGCTCGTAATTTGTCATCCACAACGGGTCGTTGACGCTTGCCACCCCTTCGAAGTGGTGTACGTCGCCTATTGCTGCAACAAATTCGGGGTCAACCACGTCGGCCATCCAGCCCATGAGTTCGGCAACAGTCTTTTGCTCGAAATAGCCATTCCGGCCGAGGTCGTTGGCAACATAAATCGATGTCGCACCTGCCGGAATGTCGGGACGCTGAAATTCAACCTGTGCAAACGCGCCACCGGCAACGGCGAGCAAAGAAAACAAAATCAATGTCAATCGTTTCATAATTCTATAATATTTATCGTTATAAAATAATCATGGAGCCGTTTTGCACAAACAACCCCATGATTTATGTGAATTAGAATTATTCTGCACCGTAAGCACCGAAGTATTCCGATGGAGCGGGCGAAGTGAATGTGTTGTTATCAACAATTCCTGCAAGACCTTCCATCGTGATGCCAGTGCTGGCAAAATTAGGAGTGAAATCGGTGCGGCCACCAGTGAGAGCGGGCGAGCCGGCTTGCAAGTGGAAATCCCAGTTATTGTTCCAAGTGGCAGGTGCGCCTTCGCCGTTAGAACCTACGTTGATGTTGATGTCGTCTTGCTGGGTGAAGTTGACAAACATCGGGTCGTTGTCGCCGGCATATTCGCTACGTATGTCATCTTCGCCTACAAGGATGCCCTCGGCCTCATCGGCTTGCATTTGTGCGACACCTTCGTCGGTCGATGCGAAATAGAAGTTGGGAGTGTAAACCGAACGCGGGTCTTCCAGTACCTCGGTATCGTGCTTCAAGCCCCAACGGCAATCATAGATAAGGTTGTTGTAAACCTCGGCATAGATGTTTTCTTCGAGCCAAATCGAGCCACCCTTGATGCCAGGACGACGCCAGCCGTCGTTAACAAGCGTGTTGTTATAAGCTACTACGTGTGTTGCAAGGTTCACAAGGTCGGTATTCGACAACTTGAAACCATTGGTGTTGGCATCATATATGAGGTTGTAGGCAGCATCAACGGTGCATTCCGACTTATAGTTGATAGCATCGCCACCGTCGTAGCCATTGCTGATGAAACGGTTGTTTGCAACAATCGACTGTCCACCAGTGATATAAATCTGGTCTTCGGCGTTGTTCATCAATGTGCAGTTTGTGATAATCATGCGTCCGTCGGGGTTGCAGAAGTGTACGGCAGGAACACCTTCACCAGTTTCAGACTTGAACAGCTTATTGATGAACGACTGTGAATTTTCGGTAGTTTGTGCGCCACCATATTCGATGGTCACATAGTTGAGGTAAAGTTCCTCACAATCATATCCGCAGATGATACCACCCCAGTTGCGCGAGAAACGGTCGCTCTTCGAGCCATCCTCAACTGTGAAAGTGATAGGATTCTCTTCTGTACCCATGCAATACATATTGCCAAGCACAACGATTTCGGGTTTAACAGCTGTGTTGGAAGCAATCACAGTAACACCTTCTTCGACATAGAGCGAAGTGTTAACAGGAACTACAAAGTGGTCGTCAAGAATAACAGTCGAGTCTTTTCCCCATACAATTGCCGACTCGGGATACTCGCTTTCGTTTTCGTTAGTGTTGTTCTCGTTGTTGTTTGGTTCATCGTCGCTACAAGCAGCAAGGGCCATGAGAGCAGCGACAGCAAAAACACTGAAAAAATTACGTTTCATTCTTAATTATAATTTAATTGTGGGTTATTATTGTTACAGTTTAAATCTCACGCCAATCAACAGCCCTACTCCACGCTTGTCCTTGCGTATTAAGGTCTTCCCGTCATTGGGATTTTGACCGAGGAAGTTGTTGTTATAGTCATTGTGCGTCTTTATGTATCGTTCCGAGGTAGTGTTGAGCAAGTTAGTACCCTTGCCAAATATGGTTATGCCACACTTGAAACTCTTCTCGACCGATGCGTCGAGCGTCACCTCGCCCTTATCCCAATAGTCGGAGTCCAAGTATTGCGACACGATTGCAATCTTCTCGCCGGTGTAGCTGCAAGCGAGCTGAGCATCCCAGCCGAAACGGGTATCCTTGTACATGAGCGTTAGGTTGGCCACATGCGGAGCCTGACCAAGCAACGGGCGCGACTGCTCCACGTCATATCGATGCGTATTGCCCTCTTCGTCCTGGCCATACAGGATTTTTGTAGTCGTGATTTTAGAGTGCGTATAGGTGTAATTGGCCTTGATGCCGAAGTTGTGGAAATATTTGATAATGTCGATTTCCACGCCGTAGTTGTCGGCATCGCCCACGTTGTCGGGGCCATATCCCACCTGCCTGTTTATAGTGCGGCTGACATATTCGATAGGGTCGTTAAGATGCTTGTAGAACACACCTGCCATGAACTCCTCGCTGGCACTCGGGTACCATTCCCACCGCAGGTCAACATTGTCGATGCGTGCGCGGCGCAACTCGTTGTTACCAAATTCCAGATAGTCCTCATTAATGATTGTGTAAGGTACAATCTCGAAGAACCCGGGTCGGTTGATTGACTTGAAATAAGATGCGCGTATGTTCATGTCCTCGACAGGAGAATATTTGAAGTGTACCGATGGCAACACGTCCCAATAAAGTTGCTTGCTCTCGGGGTCATTGCTCACCGTTGGATAAGTCATCGAGTAGGATTGGTCGGTATGCTCGGCTCGTACACCGGCTATTACATGCCACTTAGCCCGCGACAATTTCACTTGCCCATACACGGCACCGATGTTTTCATCGGCAG
Source organism: uncultured Muribaculaceae bacterium (assembly GCA_944321715.1). Taxonomy (GTDB): domain Bacteria; phylum Bacteroidota; class Bacteroidia; order Bacteroidales; family Muribaculaceae; genus Avimuribaculum. The sequence continues at coordinate 68,820 of CALUMJ010000005.1, forward strand.
TGTAATTGAGCGGCCCCACGCTGCCATGCGGAGTGGTGACTTCCCAGTTTATTTCGTTTAGGCTGTTGAAATCCTCGCCTTGCACCGGACGGCTCTCCCCACCGGGTGTGAAATTATAAGTTATGTGAGTATTGTCGCGCGACTTGTCGCGATACATTCCGCCCACCTTGGCATTCAAGTCAAATTTACCAATCTTGCGGTCGTACTTCAAATTCAAGTATGCAGCAAGGTCACGGTCGGAATTGTGTTCAAACCGCCGCTCGCCATGGTCGGCGGTGACTTCCGACACATAATCCTGCACCAAATTTTCGAGTGAAGTATAAGTGTTGTCAGGGCGGTTGTAATTAGCGTCGGCATACTCGGCCGTCCAATCAAGGCCGAAACCTTCAAACAACAGATTGTTATGATGCCCCGTCAATGTCGAAGCGAAGATGCGTTGCTTGGTTTGCCGTGCGCGTGTTTCAAACGTCTGGAGCAAGTCGCCATTCTCGGGGTCGTAGTTCAGCGACAAGTCGGTCTCGACGCTCTCACGCACTTGGTTGGAAATGTTGCTGAAAAATGCGTTATACCACTCGATGTCGTTATTTGCGTCAAACGTGTAGTCGAGCTTCAAGTGCAAGCCAGTCTGCAACTGCTGTTCCGAGTACATTCGCTCGCGCATGTCACTTAGCCTCACGGTCGTTTCCCGTTGGCTCATATTATCGGTGAAAAACAGGCTACTCTTCGTGCGATATGTGTTTTGCAGGCTACCTGCAAAGATAAACCCGAAACGATTGTCAAACAACCTGTTGCCCACAGTCAGCCCAGCCACGATGTCGGGCATGGGATGATAATAGTCGAGCGTCGAAGTTCCTTGCTTGAAATCACTGAGTGTGGCTGTGTATTCTGTTCCGAAAGCTTCACGTGGCGACTCGGTGGTAATATTGCCGTGGTCGAAACCCGTGAACTTGTGGTCGATATTCATTGTGTTGTAGCCGGCAGCCACATTGGCATTGAATGTGAAGCGCGATGGGGCGTTTTTCATCACCATGTTGACAACGCCGCCAGTGGCATCGCCCTCCATGTCGGCAGTGAGCGACTTGGTCACCTCAAGGCGGTCGAGCAGGTCGCTTGGAAATATGTTGAGCGGCACATAACGGTTGGCATCGTCGGGGCTGGGAATTTTCACCCCGTTCACAAGTGTGTAGTTATACCGCTTGTCCATGCCGCGCAGTATTGCATATTGCTCGTTGTCGCTGCTACCCTTGTCGAGAACCACGCCCGACATACGCTGCAATACGCCAGCCACGTCAAGGTCGGGCGAAATTTCTATGCTGTTGGCACTCATGATGTTCAATATGTTGGCCGATGTGCGTTCCACCATGCGGGCATTCACGTCGCTGCGGCGGTTGGCACTGCCTATCACTGACACCTCGCCGAGCATCGTGCCTTCGGGTTTCATTGCCACATCAATCTGTGCAGCCCCATTTACGCCCTCTTCATGGTTCTGGTAACTCACATAGTGCCAGACGAGAGTTACGCTTTTGCCATTCGGAATTTCTATCTCGTATGAACCATCAAGTCCGGTAGATGCTCCTATATTGGACAGTTCCTTGCAAGAAACAACGGCACCTACTAATGTTTCCCCTGTCGTCATGTCGGTTACTACACCGTTAACCTTATAGGCTTTTGCTATCGCAACGGTTGCGAATAACGCTATAGTCAAAAACACTAATCTCATAAACTTGTTATATCCTGTAAATTTCGCTGCAAAAGTATCGGCATGAAATAACAACAGTTTTACACATCCATTACAATTTTGTAACAATTTGTGCTTCCTATAACAATGTTGTATTTCCTGTAACACCGCACAGAAATCACGAATTTCCCGGCAACGACATAGCTCGGAATTTGATGATGATTAGCGTGACTGACACTTGCATATCTCACGAAAAAAAACGAATTTCGCATACGACTTTACCTTATAATATGACATACCCTAAGAATAATTCCTTATGAACACAACACCTATCATAAAGTGCATTCTTCTACTACTGGCACTTGTAACGGCCAACGGCACAATGGCAGCACAAACGGACAAATACAGCCACTTCGTGCCGGGAGCCGAATGGCTCGACACCGACGGCAATCCCATCAACGCACACGGAGGCGGGATACTTTACCACAACGGAACCTACTATTGGTATGGTGAATACAAAAAAGGCGAAACCACACTGCCCGAATGGGCTACATGGGAATGCTACCGCACCGACGTGACCGGAGTGAGCTGCTACTCATCAACCGACCTGATGAACTGGACGTTCGAGGGCATAGTGCTGCCTGCCGTGAAAGACGACGAAAGCCACGACTTGCACCCAAGCAAGGTGCTTGAACGCCCCAAAGTGATTTACAACCGCCTGACAGGCAAATTTGTAATGTGGGCGCATGTGGAGAGTGCCGATTACAGCAAGGCATGTGCCGGAGTAGCCGTGGCCGACTCCCCTACCGGCCCGTTCACCTACCTTGGCAGTTTCCGCCCCAACAATGCGATGAGCCGCGACCAGACGGTATTCGTCGATGACGACGGACGAGCCTACCAATTTGCCTCATCAGAGAACAACGCCACAATGTATGTCAACGAGCTGACCGACGACTACCTGCGCCCCACTGGCCGCTACACACGCATCTTCATCGGGCAGAGCCGCGAAGCACCTGCTGTGTTCAAGCACGATGGCCGTTACTACCTGCTCACGTCGGGTTGCTCGGGATGGGACCCCAACAAAGCTGAATTAGCCGTTGCCGACTCTATCATGGGCACATGGCACACAATCGGCGACCCATGCACTGGACCCGATGCCGACAAGACTTTCTATGCACAAAGCACATACGTGCAGCGTGTCGAGGGCAAACGTGACTGTTACATTGCGATGTTTGACCGCTGGAACAAGACCGACCTTGAAAATTCACGTTACGTGTGGCTCCCAATCTCGTTTGCCGACGGAAAAATAACAATCCCTTGGCACAAAGAATGGAATCTCGACAGTTATGCCGACCGTCAACGCTTTGAAACCAGCAACGGCACATTCCTGCTCAATGGCGAGCCGTTTGTTGTCAAAGCCGCCGAGTTGCACTATCCACGCATACCTCGCCCCTACTGGGAACAGCGCATCAAGCTATGCAAGGCATTAGGCATGAACACCATTTGCCTCTATGTATTCTGGAACTTCCACGAAGAAAAGCCCGGACAATTCGACTTCTCGGGGCAAAAAGATGTGGCACACTTCTGCCGCTTGTGCCAAGAAAATGGCATGTACGTCATACTGCGTCCTGGCCCATACGTGTGCGCCGAGTGGGAAATGGGCGGGCTGCCATGGTGGCTGCTGAAGAAAAAAGACATCGGTCTGCGCGAGGACGACCCCTATTTCATCGAGCGCGTAGGCATATTTGAAAAGGCAGTCGCCGAGCAATTGGCCGACCTTACCATTGCAAATGGAGGCCCCATCATCATGGTGCAAGTAGAGAATGAATATGGAGCATACGGCACCAACAAGCGTTATGTGTCGATGATTCGCGACATCGTGCGTGAGAATTTCGGCAACGACGTGACACTGTTCCAGTGCGACTGGGCATCGAATTTCACCAACAACGCCCTCCACGACATGATTTGGACCATGAATTTCGGCACAGGCGCCAATATCGACCAGCAATTTGAACGGCTCAAGCAGTTGCGTCCCACCTCGCCGCTAATGTGCAGCGAATACTGGAGCGGATGGTTCGACAAATGGGGAGCGAACCACGAAACACGCCCCGCCGCCGACATGATAGCCGGCATCGACGAAATGTTGTCGAAAGGCATCTCGTTCAGCTTGTACATGACCCACGGTGGAACAAACTGGGGGCACTGGGCTGGGGCTAATTCACCTGGATATGCCCCCGATGTGACATCATACGACTACGATGCACCGATTAGCGAATCGGGCCAACCGACACCCAAATACTGGCTATTGAGAGAAACGCTTGCAAAATACATGGACGGCAAACAGCAAGCTGAATTACCCGAATTAATCAAGCCCATAGCCATCGACAAATTTCGATTTACCGAGTATGCCCCACTTTTCTCCAATCTGCCCGAGGCCAAGCACGACCACGACATCAAGACGATGGAAGAGTATGACCAAGGATTCGGGAGCATACTGTACCGCACTACCCTGCCCGAATTGCCCACAGCATCGACGCTCACAGTCAACGAAGCCCACGACTATGCCCGCATCTTCGTCAACGGCACGTTCGTAGGGCATCTCGACCGCCGAAACGGCGACAAACAACTCACTCTGCCACCTTGCAAGAAAGGTGCTACACTCGACATCCTTGTCGAGGCAATGGGGCGCATAAACTTCGGGCGGGCAATAAAGGACTACAAGGGCATCACATCCGACGTGAGCGTCACCATCGACTTGCAAGGATATGACTTCACTTGCAACCTGAAAGAGTGGGATGTGTTCAACCTCCCCGACAACTATGAATTTTACAACAGCATGAGGTTCACACCTATCGACGGCAACGGCACAGAGCGCATTCCCGGATGCTACCGCGCAACATTCACAGTCAAGAAGACTGGCGACACATTCCTCAACTTCGAGAGCTGGGGCAAGGGATTGGTGTATGTCAACGGCCACGCCATTGGCCGCATCTGGGAAATCGGGCCTCAACAGACGCTTTATGTTCCTGGGTGCTGGCTGCGCAAGGGCGAGAACGAAATCATTGTATTCGACATTATCGGCCCGCACGAAGCCTGTTCCGAAGGGCTGAAACAGCCCATTCTCGACAAGCTGCAAAATTCCGCAACTACGGCAACCGACAGTGCATTGAAACCCAGCCTGACAACCCCTGCCGCATCGGGCAACTTTGCGCCAGGGAACGGTTGGCAAGAAGTGAAATTAGACCGACCGACGACAGGTCGATACCTGTGCGTCGAGGCACTCGATACACACGACGGCAGCACACCGGCTTGCATAGCCGAGTTGTATGCAATCGGTACTGACGGCCAACGCTTGCCGCGCGAGCAGTGGAGAAAGGTCTATGCCGACAGCGAGGACATGGCTGCCAACCATTCGGCCGACAAGATTTTCGATTTGCAAGAATCGACCTACTGGAGTGCCGCCACACAGTCGGCCTACCCTCACACTATCGTCATCGACCTCGGGAAACCATGCACAGTGACAGCTATCCAATACCTGCCGCGCATGGAAACAAATGCCCCGGGCAGCATAAAGGGCTACAAAATCTACGTCACCGACCGTTGGCACTAATGCGCAGATTAGCTAATTTTGCACCAAACTTGACAATTCAGAATGGATAAAGAAATAACATCTGTCAACCTGCACTTCGCCGGCAGCAACAAGCCTGCAGGAGGAGTGAAAGCGGCACTCATCGACATGGACGGAGTGCTATACGACTCGATGAAAAACCACACGGCGGCATGGTTCCGCATGGCTACCGAACTTGGAATCGACTGCACTCGCAACGAATTTTATGCCTACGAAGGAATGACCGGAGCGGCAACAATCAACATACTTTTCCGCCGCGCCTACGGTCGCGATGCATCGCCCGAGGAAGCCAAAGCATTGTATGCCCGCAAAGTGCAATATTTCATCGAAATGGGCGAACCTGCGCTTATGCCAGGAGCGACACAAATGCTATCGACACTGCGGGATTCCGGCATAACGTGCGTGCTTGTGACCGGTTCGGGGCAACATTCCATTCTCGACCGCATATCACACGACTATCCTGGCATATTTGCCCCAGGCATGCGCGTGACAGCACTCGACGTGACTCACGGCAAGCCCGACCCCGAGCCATACCTCAAGGGGTTGCAACTCGCCGCTTGCCAGCCGTCCGAGGCCATCGTAATCGAGAATGCGCCACTCGGCGTGCTTGCCGGGCATCGTGCAGGGTGCTTCACCGTGGGTGTCACCACTGGCCCTATACCCGAAGCTGAGATGACCGGTGCCGGTGCCGACATAGTTTACAGCTCAATGCCCGAATTTGCGCAGAAATTACCCACGTTAATCAACGCTTTCAAACAATAGACATGGAACAGCAGCAAATCATATTCTCAAACAACTTGCAAGATGCCATCGGTGCTGCCCTGCAAGGACTCGACTACAACAAAGTGGTGATTCTGACCGATGTGAACGCACGACAATTTGCGCTCCCCAAGGTTGCCGACTTACCTGTAGTGGCACAGTCACCGCTAATCACAATAAAGTCGGGCGACATCAACAAAAATATCGAAGCTGCCATCGCCGTATGGAAGCAACTCGAAAGCGCAGGAGCCACACGCCGCACCATAATCATCAACATCGGCGGTGGCGTAGTGACCGACTTGGGTGGATTTGCCGCTTCGACATTCAAACGTGGCATCAAGTTTATCAACGTGCCGACGACGTTGCTCGGTGCCGTAGATGCCTCAATTGGTGGGAAAACTGGCGTGAACTTCAACGGGCTTAAAAACGAAATAGGTGTGTTCAACGAAGCCTGCGCCGTGATCATATCCACAATCTTCTTCGACACGCTGCCCGACTGCGAATTGCTATCGGGCTACGCCGAAATGCTGAAGCACGGATTGCTCAGCGACAAGCAATACCTTGCCGCGCTGCTCAACCATGACGTAATCGACGGCAACCGCGAGGAATTGCTCGAATTGCTGCGCCGCTCAGTAATAATAAAGCGCGACATAGTGGCAGCCGACCCACACGAACAGGGATTGCGCCGCGCGCTCAATCTGGGGCACACCGTGGGCCATGCATTCGAAAGCCTCGCCATGCGACGCAGCAAACCTGTGCCTCATGGATATGCCGTGGCGTGGGGATTGGTGGTGGAACTGGTATTGTCGCATATTGCATATAAATTCCCTGCCGAAACGCTGCACTCGGTGGCTCAATTCGTGAAAGAGAATTACGGAACATTTACCATCGGCTGCGACGACTATGCCGACATACTCGCACTCATGCGCCACGACAAAAAAAGCCTGCGCGGCGAAATCAATTGCTCGTTGCTTGCCGACGTAGGCGACCTGCGATTAGGCTCAACCATGAGCGACGACGATGTGACAGCCGCCTTAGACATATACCGCGACATGCTGCAATAACAGATTATATACACACGCGTGCATCGCGCTAATCGGCATTGCCATCTTCGCTGTCCTCGATTGAGGCTGTGGCTTCGGCCGATTTGCTGTCTTCTTGCGCCTTGTTCCACGGACGAGTGTCGCGATGGTCGATATACCGCTCATAATAAGAGAGCAACAACGTGGTGAGCGGAACTGCGATTATCAGCCCGACAAAGCCGAGCAATGCCCCCCATATCGATAGCGACAAGAATATTATCGCCGGATTAAGGCCCATGTATTTACCCATGATTTTAGGGATTAATATAAGGTCTTGGATTACCTGCGACACACAATACACAAGAATGGTGAGGCCAAACATTTCCCAAAAATTAGTTCCTGCCGATACCGTGCTGACCAAGCACAGGACCGCAGCTATGGGTATGGAAATCAGCTGCAGGTAAGGTACCATGTTGAGCAAGCCGATGAACAAGCCGAGAATTATAGCCATTGGCAAATCGATAATCCAAAAACCGATACAGAACGAAATGCCGACGAAAAACGACACCAACGCCTGCCCGCGAAAGTAACGGTTCATGCTCGACTTCACGTCACCGAATATGCCGAAAACGCGTTTCTTGTATTTAGGCGGAACTATGCTCTTGAAACCTGCCACCACCTTGTCGTAGTCGATGAGTATGAACACCACATAAAGCAGCACAATAAACCAGCTGACAATGCCAAGCACTACACTGAACGTGCCTCCGACAAACGACCATGCACCGCTCGCCGTTTCCTTGAACAGGTTCATCCACTCCTCGCGAGTGAGCAGCGACGAGAGTTTGTCCACATCTACCGTCTTGACTATGAAATCGTGCACCGCCTGCGGCAGATAAGGTACATCAAAATTAGCGACAGCATAAGAACGGAACATCCGCACCATGTTTTCACACTCGGCATACATATAGGGTATGAGAAAACGCAAGCTCAGACCAACGACCAACGTAACCTCGACAAGAGCTAAGATGGTAGCAAGCACGCGCCCCTTGAGCCTGAATAACTTGCCATTCCACTCCACAAGCGGATTGAGCATATAGGCAATGATGCACGCCACAAGGAACGGCACCAGCACACCTTGCAAATAATGAAACAGCCATGCCCCGGCGAGAACGCACACCACAGTGATGACAAGCCTCACCACACGGTCGAATGTATATGGTTTTCTCTCCACTTCTTCCATAATCACAACAATTTATATTGCAAAAGTAGCGCACTTCCAGCTCAATTGCAAATCACCCTACCCTCAATGCGGCATAAAACACACGCTACCAGTCATTTAGCGGCACTGAAATTCGCCAATATGGCAATGCCGTAATTGTGCATTGGTGATATTGTACGTGGTACATCAAGATAGCAATTACATTTATATGCAGTATTGGGTGTATCAAAATTGCAAATACATTTACTTTGTTGTAGAGCCGTCATATCATGGCGGCTCGTTACTACCACATTTACAACATATTACGGTCACATTTGAGATGTCATCGAGGGTGTGTCAAAATGCAGATTTAAGCGATTTCGTAGGGACGCACGGCTCGTGCGTCCGCTGCGCCAATAGGTATATATTGGGTTGAATCATAGCGATTTAATAGTACCTTGCAGCACGCGGACGCACGAGCCGTGCGTCCCTACGAACCAGATTGATGCTAATTTTGATACAGCCCCGACAAAAAATGTACATGATTGCAATCTTGATACAGCCCTTGCGGCGGCACGGCCAGCTACTTTGCGGTCACATTGGCCTTGCAGTGAATGGTGTAGAAGAACGTCGAACCAACGCCTTTCTCTGACTTGAATCCTACATCATCGCCCATGCGGTCGGCAAGAGCCTTTAATATCGCTAATTCCAGACCCGAACCCTGCACAAAGGTGTCGATTTTCACAAAACGGCGGAACACTTTGTCGAAATTTTCCTCGGCTATGCCTACACCGGTATCCTCCACCGAAATCGTCAAGCCGCGCTCCTCGTTGTAAACATAGCTCAGTTTCACATAGCCTTGCTCGGTATTTTTTATGGCATTCGTCATGAATACTTTAATAATCTTTGCAACCATGCGCTCGTCGAGCGTGACGATGCAGCTTTTATACGGGTTATCGACAATAAGTTGTACACCAGGTTTCATTTTCCTACGTATTTCCGTAACAAATCCGTTGACACTATCCGCAATATCGAATGTGAAAGGGTGCAACTCAAATGTTCCAGCCTCGATGCTCGACATGTCGAGAATGTCGTTAATTAGCGACAGCAACTGCTCCGAACCGTTGTTGATGATTTCGATATATTGCTTCTGTTCCTCGTCGGTAGCATCTTGCAGCATCGACGAGAAGCCCACTATGGCATTGAGCGGAGTGCGTATTTCGTGGCTCATGTTGTCGAGGAATTGCGACTTGAGCCGGTCGGCGGCCTCAGCCTTCTCCTTTGCCTGTTCAAGGTCGTGCTGAATGCGCACAAGGCTGGTGTTGTCTTGGCGGATTCCAGTATAAAGCACCACATCGCCATTGTCGGCACGAGCCATGACGCGAGCCATTACCGTTGCATAATGCACGTCTTCACTGTCGGGATAACAGAATGTGATGTTTCTTGAAAATTCCCCAACCTGTGCTTCGTCCATCAAATCGAAGATTGGCTTGAACGCCGGCATATATTCGAGATAAGTGTTCACGCCCACGGTCACTTCGCCATTTAACTTGTAGCCGTTGCGCCACGTCACCAATTTGCGCACCACGTCGTAGTCAAACTGCGATATGCCAGTATTTCTCAATGCCATGTCCATCCGTTCGTGGTATCGCATGAGTTCAATCCTGTTCACGTATGAGTCGTTCACGTCCTTCAACAACCAATATAGCTTGACATTTCCGTCGCCGTCTTTCAGTTCGCGCGAATACAGGACGCAATACCTGTAACCCGGTGTACCGACATGGCTGTCAGTACCCGACTTCACTCGCACCACCACTTCGCCATACCGCTTGCCACTGCGCACCTTGTCGATATTGTCACGCACAATCTGGCGGTCCTTATGATACACCCTGTCGAGCATCTCGTCAATTGTCATGCGCGACAGCACTTCACCCATCGGCGATATGCGATAAAACTCCATAGTTTGCAAGTCCATCTCGAAACTCTCAAAACTCCCGGCATACATCAACATCGACAAGCGGTGGCGTTCCTTGCGTAACAACTGGCGACTGCGGCGTAAGTTGAGTACCATTCTTGATATGACATACACCACTACAAGCAGCCCCAACACGGCTACCGACATGAGTATGTAAAAATAGCGTTGGTATAAATCTTTCTCGCCAAGCCATTTGTCATAGATGCGGTCATACGTTCCGTCGTGCCTCATGCGGTTGATTTCGTCGGTCACCTCCATCACCAATGCACAATCACGGCCCGCCATGCGCTGCTCAAGCGGAGGCGTGTTCATCGGCCGCAGCACCACGTTGTCAATGCCGTTGGCCTCGATGACATAACTGGCAATGAACTGTGCCGACACGATAGCATCGTATTTGCCAGCCGCAAGCTCTTTGATTGCCCTCTCGGGATTGGTGAAATACACGATGTGGGAGTCAAACAGCGAATCGTTGCGCATATACACCTCGGTTCTCGAATCTTTAACCAATGCCACTGTCTTGCCGCGCAAATCGGCTATGCTCGAATAGTTATCCTCTTTGCGGCTTGCTATGCACAAATACATCAGCAATGTTATGTTGCTTTGGTGTCGCTTCGTCGGGTCAACTCCTCGCCCTTCCAAGCCGAGAACCATGTCAACCAAGCCCCGATTATACCGGCTTACGACCGAGTCGGTGTTACTTAATTTTATGGTATAATTGTATCCGAGCCGCTCCATTGCGGTACCTATTAGCTCCACATTGAAACCACTTGGCTTGCCCTGACCATCATAAAATGACAATGGGGGAACGGAGTCCATGCCCTCAATAAATATCTGCCGCTTGGCATCGGCCCTTAGCGGCAACAAAACAACGAATAATAGCGTAATAACGCCCACAATTAGGGCTGAAGCCCTTTGCTTGTTTGTCATTTCAAAATCTCCCCATTTTTACTCTGGTTGACACCTACGACAGCCAGTTCTAAATGATTCATTTTTAGGAAAAATGTGCATCCTCCAATACAACATTCCACGAATTTTTGTAATCTGAATTTGACTACGATAACCAATACAAACTTACAATCAATCCAGATTAATCGTTTCTTAATGTATTTCCTATCGGCACAAAACTTCACATACACGAAAATATTCTATACCTACGGGAATCCAAACAATAAAATGCAGTTTTCTCCATTTTATCTGAGAACAAAGGTACTCTCTTTTTATCTTTAAAGCAAATTTTACCCTCCCCCCCCCATTAACATTAGTTAATTTTAATAACCATATTGCGACATTTTATTTCTATAATCCCTCAAAATGCTTTTTATAAAACGAGAAGGTGCAACCCAAGGATAACGGGCCACACCTTCTTGTTGATTCTAAAAACTGCTTTACTTTTTGTTCAACAGTTTCTTAAAACCTATAATGTCATTCTACTGCCGTCAACTCAAACACACGGCTCGAATATTCAGTTCCAAGCACAAGTTTTATGCCATTCGTCATGAGCAGGTGGCCCGAAATCACGGCACCTTCCATCGACTTCATGCCATCGTCGGCGACATTTAGCTCGTGCAGACGGTAATTCTTGTTGGGGTCAAGTCCTGCCATGCGGAATGGAGGAACAGTGTGTCCGGCAAAATGCTTCAACTTGTAGCCATAGAACACGGCCTTCTGCTTGTCGGGCGAAACATACATCAGCGAAGCCACATCGCCTTTACCCTCGTAGGGCGAGCGCAAGCGATACAAGTCGCCTTGCTGAATAAGCTCGCGCAAACGCTTGTAGTCGGTTACTGCCTGCTTGGCAAAGGCAAGCTCCTCGGGGGTGAAATCCGACGGCCGCATTTCTATGCCCAGGCGGCCCTGCATTGCCACATCGAAGCGGAACTTGAGCGGCACCACGCGGCCAGTCTGGTGGTTTGGCACGGTGCTGACGTGCGATGCCATTGCGGCTGCCGGGTAGAACATCGACAAGCCCCATTGCATGTAGATGCGCTGCAGCGCGTCGGTGTCGTCGCTGCCCCAAAACTCATCGAAGTAAGGCAATGTACCGTAACCTGCACGTGCACCACCGCTGGCACAAGCCTGAAGCACGAGGTCGGGATACTTGGCGCGAATGCGCTCAACCACGTTGCGCAATCCCTTGTGGTACTCGATATATATGTGCGACTGGCGGTTCTTGGGCAAGTAAGGCGAGCCATAGTTTGCAAGGCTGGCGTTGGCATCCCATTTCATATAGGAAATCTCGGGATAATCGGTCATCAAGTTATCGACCACCGAGAACACGAAATCTTGCACTTCGGGATTGGCAAGGTCAAGCACCATTTGTGTGCCGCCACGCCCCAAAATCGGTTCGCGCCCAGGATATTGCAAAAACCAGTCGGGGTGCTTGTCATAGAGTTCGCTCGATTTCCAGTTACCCATTTCAGGCTCAATCCATATACCGAATTTCAGCCCGTTCTTTTTTGCTTCGTCTATGAGAGGCTGAATGCCATCGGGCAACTTCTGGCGGTCCACCGTCCAGTCGCCAAGCGCGGCATCGTCTTTCATGCGGCGGTATTTCTCGCTTGCAAACCAGCCGTCGTCCATCACGAACAGCTCGCCCCCAAGCTCGGCAGCTCCCTGTATGAGTTTCACGATGCGTTCGGTGTCGATGTCGAAATACACACCTTCCCAGCTGTTGAGCAGCACGTCGCGCAATGCAGTGCCATTGTGCAGCTTACCGTCGCGGCGAGCCCAGTTGTGGAAATTGCGGCTAACCCCGCTCTTGCCTTCTTCGCTGTAGGTGAACGCTACTTCGGGCGTGACGAATGTTTCGCCAGCTTTAAGATAGTATTGCGATGCCGTTTCGTCGATGCCGGCAAGGAAATGGTGCAGGTATTTGCCGTCGATGTCGGTGTCGATGCGCAATTCATAATTGCCCGAATAGCACAACGCTGCACCTATCACACGCCCCGACAGCTCATCGGGCTTACCGTCGAGCGACAACATCACCTCGGGCATGTCGCTCATGCCGTTGCGCACGCCGTCGCGGTTCTTTATAACTTTCATGCCGGCTGTGAGCGGCTCTTCAAACAGGTTGGCTTCGTTGGCCCAGCAGCCATGCAAGTGCGACAACCACACCTGGTCGCCATGCACGGGCATATAGGCCGATGCGAATTGCGCCAGTTTCACGTCGCCTTTTTTCTCGTTATGCGAAATCTCGCTCCACACTTCTATCACATCAGAATTTGTATAGGAACGATAACAGTTGGTTACTTCAAACGGATAGGCCTTGTCGCGGGATAGCACACGCACCACCTCTCCATTATCGGTAGCTTCGCGCGTCACGCTCACTACTGCCAATTCAAGCGATATGCTGCCATCGGCATGTTCCACTTCTATGGCAGCCTCATCGAGCGGCCATGTGTTGAACGCCGGGTAGGCCGGACGGTTGAAAGCCATCCCCGACTGCCACACTTGCGCAACTTCGGCCTCATTAATCAGAGTTCCATAATATGCGATTTTCAACGGTTCCCCTTCTACAGCACGTAGCAACAACGACGTGTTGCGAGTGGAAATGAGTACGTCCTCGGCACTCACGACGCCACTGCCGCCAATTGCACAAGCTACCAATGCTGCAAACAATGTTTTTTTCATCATCAGTATTTTTATTAATGTTTTTAGGTTTATTCTTACGAAACTGTTTTGCTTTTTGCCCAATGACTTGAAAATACTTTTTATGTAAAAATCCAAAACAGTTTCTTAGGTTTGACAAAAGTAGCTAAACATTGTAAGCATTAATAATACAATTTTGCCAAATTCATTGCACAATCACAAGCAAAAGCTCATTATAGATATTTTAACACCATAAATTTTGAGATTAAAGCATTTTTATTCTACATTTGTGTTTGACAATTGTGTCAAACATGTAAGTAAACAACAAAACAAATGATACGCATAGGGTTAGATGTCGGTTCTACCACCGCCAAACTATTTGCTACCGATGGTGAAAACATATTGCACATGCGATACATGCGCCACAATGCCCAAGCGCGCGAAGCGATATTGGAGCTATTAGGCGAAATCGCCGCACTTTGCGGCGACAGCAAAGTGTCGCTACGCATAACCGGCTCGGTGGGAATGGGATTTTCAGAACGGCTTGGCGTTCCGTTTGTGCAAGAAGTGGTGGCTGCAGCATGCGCAGTCAACAAAAATTACCCGACAACAAGAACCATGATTGACATCGGCGGCGAAGACGCCAAGGTGGTATTCTTCAAAAACGGCGAACCTGCCGACCTGCGCATGAATGGCAATTGCGCCGGTGGCACTGGAGCGTTTATCGACCAGATGGCAGTAATCCTGGGAGTAGAAACTCCGATGCTCGACCAACTCGCATCAAATGCCACACGCACCTACCCCATCGCCTCGCGGTGCGGCGTGTTCAGCAAGACCGACATTCAAAACCTCATTGCGCGCAATGCCAGCCGCGAAGACGTGGCAGCATCAATCTTCCACGCCGTAGCGGTGCAAACTGTCACCACACTCGCACACGGCTGCGACATAACGGCACCCGTGCTAATGTGCGGCGGCCCGCTCTCCTTTATACCGGCATTGCGAAAAGCCTTTGCCGATTACTTGTCGCTCGCCGAGAGCGACATAATACTCCCCGGACACGGAGCAATGTTACCGGCTATGGGAGCTGCAATGGCACACATAGATGACGAACACGCCGAAACATTGTCCGGCATAATAGCCCGCATCAAGTGCATCGGCAAGCATAGTGGCAGTGCAACCCTGCTAAAACCCATATTCGCCTCGCCCGAAGCCCACGCCGAGTGGAAGGCACGAATGTCGCGCAATGCAATAGCCCACGCTGCCTTGCAACAAGGCACGCAAGACGCATTCATTGGCATCGACTCTGGCTCAACCACTACCAAGGTCGTAGCCATCAACGGCAATGGCGAAATCATATTCTCGCACTACACCAACAACGGCGGCAACCCCATGCAAGCCACATACTATGGCCTTAAAAAACTCGATGACGCATGTCGCAATGCCGGTGCCACGCTCCGAATCAAGGGGAGCTGCTCAACCGGCTACGGCGAAGACCTCATGAAAGCCGCATTCTCGCTCGACCACGGCATTGTCGAAACCATAGCCCACTACATCGCCGCCAACCACCTCGACGACAAGGTTAGTTTCATTCTCGACATCGGCGGCCAAGACATGAAAGCAATATTCGTAGGCGACGGAGTAATCGACCGCATCGAGCTCAACGAGGCTTGCTCGTCGGGGTGCGGCTCGTTTATTGAAACGTTTGCCCGCAACCTTGGCTATACCGCAACACAATTCTCCCAGGCCGCCTGCATGTCGGCATCGCCTTGCGACCTCGGCACTCGTTGCACCGTGTTCATGAATTCAAAAGTGAAACAAGTGATGCGAGAGGGTGCATCGGTCGAAGACATCGCCGCAGGCCTGGCATATTCGGTAGTAAAGAACTGCCTGTACAAGGTGCTGAAGCTCAAAGATGCCTCGGCTCTCGGCAAGCACATCGTAGTACAAGGCGGCACCATGCGCAACGATGCCATAGTGAGGGCATTGGAACTGCTCACCGGTGCCGAAGTGACCCGTTGCGACTGCCCCGAACTGATGGGCGCATACGGGTGCGCACTATATGCTATGCAGCACAGCGGCCAACAGCCACGCCCCATAACGAGCCTGCTGGCACAAGCCTCATACACCACCGCCGACCATAATTGCCACGGCTGTGAAAACCAGTGCCAAATACACACCTACATATTTGCCGGAGGGAAACGCTACCACTCGGGCAACCGGTGTGAAAAAGTTTTCAACAACAGCGGCAAACCGACCGAAAAAGGTGAAAATGCCTACCGCACCAAAAACCGTCTGCTATTCTCGCGCCAGCGCGCTCTGCCCGAGCAATCGCCCACAGTGGGTATCCCTCGTGTGCTGAACATATACGAGGAATATCCTTTCTGGCACACGCTGTTCACCGATTGCGGAATACAGGTGAAACTGTCCGACGCATCAGATTTCTCCAATTACGAGAAATGCGCACACATGGTGATGTCCGACAACATCTGTTTCCCTGCCAAGGTCGTGCATAGCCACATCGAGAGCTTGCAAAAACAGGGAGTGGAGCGCATATTCATGCCTTTCGTAGTACACGAACACTCGACAAAAGGCACTCAAAACAGCTATAACTGCCCCATCGTAACCGGATATTCTACTGTCGTGAAAAGTTCGCAGCCGTCGGCAATTCCCATCGATTCGCCCACTATCAGTTTTCGCGACACCAACCTGCTGACACGACAGTGCAGCGAGTACCTCACGGCAGCCTTCGGCATCAACCCGAAAGTAATCGCCCGTGCCGTCGTACATGCCGAGCAACAATTAGCACAGTTCCATGCCGACATGGCTCATGCCGACCAAGAAATACTGCAACATTCGCGCAGCAAGGGCCGGTTGTGCATAATGCTTGCCGGACGGCCATACCATGCCGACCCGCTCATACAGCACCGCGTTTCCGACCTGCTGGCCGGCATGGGCATCGATGTAATCACCGACGACATCGTAAGGCTCGACAACCACGGCAACAGTAGCGAAACCCACTATCTGGCGCAATGGGCATACCCTAACCGCATACTGAAAGCTGCCGAATGGTGTGCCAGCCAAGGCGACGACTTGCTGTTTGTGCAGATGACCTCGTTTGGCTGCGGCCCCGACGCATTTCTCAACGACGAAGTGCGCGACTTCATGCTGCGGCACCACAAAGCACCGACACTGCTGAAACTCGACGACATCAACAATGCCGGCTCGATGAAATTGCGCATACGCTCGCTTGTGGAAAGCCTTAACATCGCCCGAAAAAAACGCCGCACTTCAATTGCCGAAAAAGGGTTTGTCACGACACCGGCATACGACAAGGCGTGCCGCAACCGCAAAATCCTCGTGCCATTTTTCACCCCGTTCATCTCGCCACTGATTCCGTCGGTATTGCGGTTGTCGGGCTACGAAGTCGAGAACTTGCCGATGAGCGACCGCCAATCGTGCGAATGGGGGCTGAAGTATGCCAACAACGAAGTGTGCTACCCCGCCACGCTCATCGTCGGCGACATCATTAAGGCATTCCGCAGCGGCCAGCACCTGCCCGACAAGTCGGCCGTGGCCATCACACAGACAGGCGGGCAATGCCGCGCATCAAACTATGTGCTGCTAATCAAGAAAGCCCTCGTCGATGCTGGGTACCCCAATGTGCCTGTTATATCGCTGACATTCGGCGACGAACTGAAAAACGACCAGCCGGCATTCAAAATCAACTGGGCGAAACTGCTGCCTGTGGCACTGCGCGCCATATTATATAGCGACTGCATCAGCAAGTTGTACCATGCAGCAGCCGTGCGCGAGAAAATCCCAGGCCAGGCACAAACACTCGCCCAACTATATCTGCAACGTGGAGCAGAACTCATCGAAGCGCGCCACAGCAACAGGTTGATAGGCTGCATTGCCGACGCAGCGACCGAGTTTGACAACATCTGCACCGATATGGAATGCCCGCGGGTGGGTATCGTAGGTGAGATTTTCCTCAAGTCCAACCCATTTGCACAAAAAGATGTCATAGGCTGGCTCATCGGCCGCCACATTGAGGTAATGCCACCGCTGCTCCTCGACTTCTTCATGCAGTCATTTGTCAACCGCCGGGCCAACGTGCAGCAGCATATCGACCGCCGCAACATCGCCGACACGGCAATGCCAGCCGCCTACAAGATTGTGAAATCGGCTATCGAAAAGTTCGACAAGGCCGCCTCACGATTCAGGTATTACCGCCCGTTTAACGACATATTTGCCGAAGCCGAAGCTGCGAAACAAGTAATTACGCTCGCAGCACAGTTTGGCGAAGGATGGCTGCTGCCAGCAGAGGTCATATCGTTTGCCAAGCATGGCGTGAACAACGTCATCAGCCTGCAACCATTCGGGTGCATCGCCAACCACATAGTTTCAAAAGGTGTGGAAAAACGCATAAAGAATCTGTTTCCCGACATCAACCTGCTATCGCTCGACTTCGACAGCGGAGTGAGCGATGTTAATATTACCAACCGACTATTACTATTTACCGACAAACTGAAACAACATGAATACAACCAATAATAGCACACCAAACGACACAGAAACGCGAATTATCGAAGCAGCAAAGGCTCTATTCATAGAAAAGGGATATGCCGAAACCAGCATGAGCGACATTGCCGCCCGTGCCGGCATCAACCGCCCCGCGTTGCACTACTACTTCCGCACAAAAGACAAAATGTTCCACGCCGTCATCGGAGGCATTTTAGCTCCAATTGTGCCGCATGTTTACGAACTGCTGATGCAAAAAGAATTGCCTATATCCATGCGCATGGAGGGCATAATCGATGCCTACTACCACTTGTTTTCACAAAACCCGAGGCTGCCGATGTTCATAGTCCGCGAAATAAACCGTGATACACGTATGCTGCTCGGCACATTGCATGAACTGCAACTCGACAGAAAGGCACGCGTCGTCATCGCCAGCCTCGAGGCCGAGATGGATAGCGGACGGTTAAATCGAATACCGATAAAATTCTTGTTCATGAGCTTCTACGGGCTACTGGTGACACCATTGCTCATGCAAGATGCCATTAAAGAAGTGTTCCTCGACGACGGAAACTCATTCGAGCAACTGCTGCTGCAGTGGAAACCATACATACTCAAGCAAATCCTAACCCTGCTGCAACCCACAACATAATCGCCAATGATGCGCCGAAACGAAATCACCCACACCATAGCATAACATAAAACATCGACAAAAAAGATGGAAATGAACCGCCAAGTGCAAGCGGCACATTTCCATCTTTTCATTTGCTATATTGTCGGGCAGCGCATTGTGCGCCACCAAGCCTATATTACTCGGCCTTAGCTTCTTCAGCAGCAGCTGGAGCGGCTTCTTCGGCAGTTGCCGTAGCTGTTTCGGCAGTTGCGGCAGCCTTTTCGCTTGCCGATTTGCGGCGCGAACGGCGAGTGCGCGAAGTGCTTTTCTTTTCCTTGCCGGCAGCGAGCATGTTTTCATTGTAGTCAACAAGCTCGATAAAGCACATTGGAGCACCGTCGCCTTTGCGGAAACCTGTCTTGAGAATGCGAAGGTAGCCGCCGGGGCGGTTTGCAATCTTTTGCGAAATCTCGGTGAAAAGCTCTTTGATAGCTTCCTTGTTTTGCAAGTAGCTGAACACCAAGCGGCGGTTTGCCGTGCTGTCGTTCTTGGCACGGTTAATCAGCGGCTCGGCATAAACCCTCAGAGCCTTGGCTTTAGGCAAAGTGGTGAAAATCCTCTTGTGTTCTATCAAGGAGATAGTCATGTTGGCCAGCAAAGCGTCGCGGTGGCCCTTCTTCCTGCTGAGGTGGTTGAATTTTTTATTATGTCTCATCGTTATTACTCTTTATCCAATTTATACTTAGAGATGTCCATCCCAAACGACAAGTTCAGGTTGGCAAGCAACTCATCAAGTTCGGTAAGCGACTTTTTGCCGAAGTTACGGAACTTCAACAAGTCGGTTTTGTTAAATACTACCAATTCGCCAAGCGTTTCAACTTCGGCCGACTTCAAGCAGTTGAGCGCACGCACCGACAAGTCCATATCGACAAGTTTAGTCTTGAGCAACTGGCGCATGTGCAGCACTTCCTCGTCAAATTCCTCGTTCTCCTCGTTCTCGGGAGTTTCGAGCGCGATTTTTTCGTCGCTGAAAAGCATGAAGTGGTGAATAAGTATCTTCGCAGCCTCCTTGAGGGCATCCTTGGGGAGGATTGAACCATCGGTAGTGATTTCAAGCACGAGCTTCTCGTAGTCGGTCTTTTGTTCTACGCGGTAGCTTTCGATAGCGTACTTGACATTAACAATAGGAGTGTAAATAGAATCGATAGCGATAACGTCAATGGCATCGTTCGGATTCTGGTTTTCCTCGGCGGGAACATACCCGCGGCCCTTGTTGATGGTAAGGTCGATTTGGAAACCAGTAGTAGGGTCCAAGTGGCAGATAACCAAATCCGGGTTAAGGACTTCAAAACCCGTCAATGCCTTGTTAATGTCACCGGCCTTGAACACATCTTGACCCGAAACCTTGACAGTAACCTTTTCGGCCTCGGTGTCTTCGACGATACGTTTCAAGCGCACTTTCTTCAGGTTAAGGATAATGTTGGTCACATCCTCCTTAACTCCCGGTATAGTGGCAAACTCGTGCTTCACGCCATCGACGTGTATCGACGAGATTGCAAACCCTTCGAGCGATGACAGCAAGATACGGCGCAAGGCATTGCCTATGGTTACGCCATATCCAGGCTCCAATGGCCTGAACTCGAACTTGCCGAAGAAATTGTCGGCCTCCAACATTAATACTTTGTCGGGTTTTTGAAATGCTAATATAGCCATGGATCGTTATTAATTTTATTGTTTTGAATACAATTCCACAATTAACTGTTCCTTGATATTTTCAGGGATGTCCTCGCGTTGTGGCAAATGCAACAATTTACCACCCTTGATGTTTTCGTCCCATTCAATCCAAGGATACTTGCTGTGGTTGAAACCTGCGAGCGCATCGGCAATTACTTCGAGAGATTTGCTCTTCTCGCGTACTGCCACCACTTCGCCCGGGGTAACCGAGTAAGATGGGATGTTTACAACCTTGCCATTTACAGTGATGTGGCGGTGCGATACCAACTGACGGGCAGCAGCGCGTGTCGGAGCGATACCCAAGCGGTAAACAATATTGTCCAGACGTGCTTCGAGCAGTTGCAGGAGCACCTCGCCCTTTACACCTTTCGAACGTTTGGCCTTTTCAAAGAGGTTGCGGAACTGGCGTTCAAGCACACCGTAGGTGTATTTTGCCTTTTGCTTCTCACGCAACTGCACGCCATATTCCGAGAGTTTCCTTCTCTTGTTTACACCATGTTGGCCCGGCGGATAATTCTTCTTTGCAAGCACCTTGTCTTCTCCGAAGATTGGCTCGCCAAATTTGCGGGCAATTCTACTTTTTGGTCCAGTATATCTAGCCATTGCTGTTTTTTTACTTTTAATAATTTAAACTGACACTTTCAAGTGCAGCCGCGATTACAGAGAGGTTGGTATAAGAATGTAATCTATTCACTATGAAAGCCTCGAAATTCTTGTAATGTAAAAATCAGAAGTTCTGAGTTGTGATGGTAATTAAACCCTTCTTCTCTTTGGAGGACGGCAACCATTGTGTGGCAGCGGAGTGACATCGATTATCTCGGTCACTTCTATGCCGGCACCATGCACCGTGCGGATAGCAGACTCGCGTCCGTTTCCGGGTCCTTTCACATAAGCTTTCACCTTGCGCAAGCCTAAGTCATAAGCCACCTTGGCGCAGTCTTGGGCTGCCATCTGAGCTGCATACGGGGTGTTTTTCTTCGACCCACGGAAGCCCATCTTGCCGGCGCTCGACCATGAAATGACTTGACCCTCGCTGTTGGTGAGGCACACGATAATGTTGTTGAAAGACGAGTGTACGTGAAGTTGGCCTGCGGCATCAACTTTTACATTTCTCTTCTTTGCTGCGACTGTCTTCTTTGCCATACTTTAATTATTATTTAGTAGCTTTCTTCTTGTTAGCAACTGTTTTCTTCTTACCCTTGCGAGTACGTGCGTTGTTCTTTGTGCTTTGTCCACGTACTGGCAAGCCCAGACGGTGACGGATGCCACGGTAGCAACCGATATCCATCAGGCGCTTGATGTTCAACTGTACTTCGCTCCTCAAGTCGCCTTCCACCTTGTACTCGCTACCGATAATTTCACGAATTTTGGCGGCCTGAATGTCAGTCCAGTCCTTAACTTTTATATCCTTGTCGATTTCGGCCTTGGCAAGTATCTTGTTTGCCGAGCTGCGGCCGATGCCGTAGATATAGGTTAAGGCAATTTCACCTCTCTTGTTTTGGGGCAGGTCCACCCCAACTATTCTTACTGCCATATTCTTAACTTATGTTATTTTTTGCTTTGTACAATGCCTCCGCTACATTACGCACGGAGAGGAGGGCATTATCCTTGGCGTTGTTTAAACTTAGGGTTCTTCTTACAAATCACATACAAGCGGCCTTTGCGACGAACAATCTTGCAGTCGGCCGAACGTTTCTTTATTGAGGCTCTTACTTTCATATAGCGTTTTTTCTTTTTTATTTATATCTAAAAGCAATTCTTCCTTTGGTCAAATCGTAGGGCGACATTTCCACTTTCACTTTGTCGCCGGGCAGAATCTTGATATAGTGCAAGCGCATCTTGCCCGAGATGTGGGCAGTGATTTCGTGCCCGTTCTCAAGTTCCACGCGGAACATGGCGTTGGACAACGCCTCTACGATAACTCCATCTATTTCAATTGCAGTCTGTTTTGCCATTTATATTACTTTAAATTGATTTATCACCTAATACTTCTTCAACAAATTGGAACGATGACAAGATGTCGGCCTTGCCGTCCTTTATCGCCACCGTATGCTCGTAATGCGCCGACGGCTTGCGGTCTTTCGTGCGGCATGTCCATCCGTCGGCTTCCATGACAATGTTCTTGCTGCCAAGATTTATCATGGGTTCGATGGCTATGCACATACCATTCTTGATTAGCGGACCTGTACCACGACGTCCGTAATTGGGAACATCGGGGTCTTCGTGCATATTCCTGCCAATCCCGTGTCCGCAAAGCTCGCGAACCACACTGTAGCCGCGTTTCTCGCAATATTCCTGTATGGCATGCCCGATGTCGCCTATGCGGTTGCCAGCCACAGCCTTCTCGATGCCCACGTAGAGCGATTCCTTGGTAGTCTTTAACAAACGCATGACCTCGTCCGACACATCACCGACAGGGAATGTATAGCACGAGTCGCCGTTAAAGCCGTCAATCACTGCACCGCAATCGACCGATACAATATCGCCCTCGCGTAAAGCATAATTCGAAGGGAAGGCATGAACGACATTCTCGTTGACCGACACGCACAACGTGTAGGGGTAGCCGGCATAGCCCAAAAATCCCGGTATGGCACCTTGCGAGCGTATGTAGTCCTCGGCCACCTGGTTCAACTTCAATGTAGTCACACCAGGCTCGATGTGCTTGGCCACTTCGCCTAATGTGCGGGCCACAACCATGTTGGCAGCCCTTACAAGCTCAATTTCTTCGTCAGTCTTCAGGTAAATCATCAATCCTAATCTCCTGTAATTAAATGCCAGAACGTCCTGCAATCTTGCCCGACTTCATCAGACCATCGTAATGGTGCATCTTCAAGTGGCTCTCGATTTGCTGCAATGTGTCAAGCACTACCCCGACGAGAATCAGCAACGATGTGCCGCCAAAGAATTGTGCAAAATTGTGGTTGATGCCGCAAACACTTGCGAAAGCCGGAAGGATGGCCACACACCCAAGGAACAATGACCCCGGGAAAGTAATCCTCGACATGATGGAATCGAGATAGTCGGCAGTCTTCTTGCCCGGCTTGATACCTGGTATGAAACCATTGTTGCGCTTCATGTCATCGGCCATCTGCGTGGGACGGACGGTGATAGCCGTGTAGAAATAGGTGAACACGACAATCATGATGAAGTACACGGCATTGTACCAAAAACTGTTCATATCGGAGAAGGCGCGGAAGAATCCCGAGGGGTTCTGGTTGGCACCGAAGCCCATGAGCGTGATTGGGATGAACATGATGGCCTGAGCGAAAATTATCGGCATTACACCAGCCGCATTGACCTTCAAGGGAATGTATTGGCGCACGCCGCCATACTGCTTGTTGCCAACAATGCGCTTTGCATATTGCACAGGCACCCTGCGCGTACCTTGCACGAGCATTATAGCACCGGCAATTACGGCAAAGAGTATCACGATTTCAACGATGAACATGACCAATCCGCCCTCCGAAGTCGTAAGACGGTTGGTAAACTCTTGCACAATGGCTCCAGGGAAGCGAGCGATAATACCCACAAGGATTATGAACGAAATACCATTGCCGATACCACGGTCGGTAATCTTCTCGCCAAGCCACATGATAAACATGCTGCCGGCAGCAAGTATTATGGTCAAGTAGGCCATAGTCCAGAATCCGAAATGGGCTGCACCGCCAGCCGCATTCACCTGCACTTGCAAGTTGATGAGATAGGCTGGTCCTTGCAACAATAGAATCAGCACCGTAAGGTAACGGGTGTACTGGTTTAGTTTCATACGCCCGCTTTCGCCTTCGCGCTGCATCTTCTGGAATGAAGGCAAGAACATGCCCAGCAACTGAATGATAATCGATGCCGTGATATAAGGCATGATGCCAAGGGCAAAGATTGACGCTTGCGAAAATGCGCCACCCGAGAACATGTCGAGCAGCTGCATCAATCCTCCGCTGGCAAAGCTGCGCAAGGCATCGATTTCAGAAGGGCTGATTCCCGGAAGAACCACGTAACATCCAAACCGGTACACGAGTACAAGCAGGAGTGTTATCGTGATTCGTTTCCGCAAATCATCAATCTTCCAGATATTCTTAACTGTATCGATGAATTTCATTTCTTAACAGTTTGGATAGTTCCACCGGCAGCTACGATAGCCTCCTCGGCTTTCTTCGAGAAAGCATGGGCTTCAACATCCACCTTAGTCTTCAATTCACCATTGGCAAGCACTTTCACCAATTGCTTGTCGTCGGCGATGCCTGCAGCGACAATATCGGCAACAGTAATTTTGGTCAATTGCTTGCTCTCGGCCAAAGCTTGCAGCACGTCAAGGTTCACTGCCTTATACTCGATGCGGTTCCTGTTCTTGAAACCGAATTTCGGTACACGGCGTTGCAATGGCATCTGGCCGCCTTCAAACCCAATCTTGGCCGAATATCCCGAGCGCGACTTTGCACCCTTGTGGCCACGAGTTGAAGTACCACCTTTGCCCGAGCCTGCGCCACGGCCCAGCCTTTTTCCTTTCTTATTTGAACCAGCTGCGGGTTTTAAATTGCTTAAATCCATAGTTACTAATTAGTTTTTTACGTTCTGATTAATCAACTATCTCCACCAGATGGCGCACCTTGTTGACCATTCCTCTGATAGAAGGGCAGTCTTCTTTTTCCACCACTTGGTTCATTTTCCTCAACCCAAGCGAGTCGAGGGTTCTCTTTTGGACAGCCGGACACTTGATGCGGCTCTTCACTTGCTTTATCTTTATAGTTGCCATGTTCGTCAAAATTTGCTTATCCTTTAAACACTTTTTCCAACGATATGCCCCTTTGGCGAGCAACGGTTTCGGGGCTGCGCAATTCGCCCAAAGCCTCGAAAGTGGCCTTTACGAGGTTGTGCGGGTTGGACGAGCCTTTCGACTTCGCAAGCACGTCGGTTATACCTGCGCTCTCAAACACGGCACGCATAGCACCACCAGCCTTCACGCCAGTACCGGCAGAAGCCGGGCGGATAATTATGCGCGAACCGCCAAACTTGGCAATTTGCTCGTGTGGTATCGTACCCTTGTGGACAGGAACACGTATCAAGTTCTTCTTGGCAGCTTCAACGCCCTTGGCGATGGCAGCAGTCACTTCATTGGCCTTGCCCAAGCCGTAACCGATGATGCCGTCTTCATTACCTACAACCACGATTGCGGCAAAGGTGAATGTACGACCACCCTTTGTAACCTTAGTCACGCGGTTGATGGCTACGAGCCTATCCTTGAGTTCTATATCGTTAGTCGATTTTACCCTATTATTCTTCTTTACCATAACGCATTAAAATTTAAGTCCGGCCTTGCGGGCACCTTCAGCTACTGATTTCACTCTCCCATGGTACAGGTAACCATTGCGGTCGAAAACCACAGTAGTTATACCGGCTTCCATTGCTTTCTTTGCAGCCAGTTCGCCCACCTTTTCCGAAATCTCGCACTTTGTTCCCTCGGTAATACCCTTAGATGAAGCCGAAGCCAAAGTGTGGCCAGTGGTGTCGTCAACAAATTGCACATAGATTTGCTTGTTGCTTCTGAACACCGTCATGCGAGGACGTGCGGCACTGCCGGAAATTTTCCCGCGTATGCGGGTTTTGATTTTCTGTCTTCTTTCTATTTTATTAGTTGCCATGACTCATCAAATTAATTATTTGGCAGATGCCGATTTACCAGATTTACGACGAATGATTTCGCCAACGAACTTAATACCCTTGCCCTTGTAAGGTTCAGGCTTGCGCAACGAGCGAATCTTGGCACATACCTGGCCCAGCAACTGCTTGTCGCACGAGGTGAGGATAATGAGCGGGTTCTTGTTACGCTCCGACTTAGCTTCCACTTTCACTTCGTTAGGAAGCTTGATATATATGGCGTGTGAATACCCCAAAGCCAGCTCCAGCACTTGGCCGGTAGCAGTGGCGCGGTAACCCACACCGACTAATTCCATTTCTTTCCTATAGCCTTCGCTCACGCCAACTACCATGTTGTGTATGAGCGCGCGATACAAGCCGTGCTGCGCACGATGGGTGCGGTCGTCGCTCGGACGGGATACGATGATTTCGTTCCCTTCCTTGGCGACAGTGATGTCGCTATGCACTTCTTGCGAGAGCGAGCCATGCTTGCCCTTGACGCTGACTACATTGTTTTCTATCGTTACCTCTACTCCAGCGGGTATCGCAATTGGCAATTTTCCTATTCTTGACATATCTCGTACCCTCCTATCAATAAACGTAACACAATACTTCGCCACCTATCTGTTGTGCAAGGGCTTCCTTGTTGGTCATGATGCCCTTTGATGTGGAAAGGATGGCAATACCTAAACCATTCAACACGCGCGGCATGTTCTTGTAGCCGGTGTATTGACGCAAGCCCGGACGCGAAACGCGTGTGAGGCACTTGATTGCATTGACCTTGTCAACCGGGTCGTATTTCAAGGCTATCTTGATGGCACCCGACGGAGTCCCGTCATCGACAAACTTGTAGTTCAAGATGTAGCCTTTTTCAAAAAGGATTTTTGTAATCTCCTTTTTCATTTTTGAAGAAGGGATTTCAACGACCCTGTGCTGGGCCTTGATCGCATTCCTCAGTCTTGTCAGATAATCTGCTATTGGATCAGTCATAAAAATAATTTGTTTAAATTGATTCAGCGTGGCTCGCCTGGCACGCAGCCGGCTCGCCTGTTTGTGCCGAACAATATTTAATACTAAGTTATTTTATTACGTATGCTTTTTTCTTTAATAACTTGTTGGGGGTTCCCCCGCGGCCGCCATGCGCCACAGGGCGGGAACGTTGTGCTGCGCCTTACCAGCTTGCCTTTTTAACACCAGGTATAAGCCCCTTTGAAGCCATCTCGCGGAATTGGATACGCGAAATGCCAAACTGGCGGATATACCCTTTCGGACGACCGGTAATCTTGCAGCGGTTGTGCAAGCGCACTGCGCTGGCGTTGCGTGGGATAAGTTGCAGAGCCTCATAGTTGCCCTCGGCCTTCAACTGCGCCTTCTTGGCTGCATATTTGGCTACAAGCTTTGCACGCTTCACCTCGCGGGCTTTCATCGATTCTTTTGCCATATCTCTTTCCTGTTATTTAGCGTTTTTAAATGGGAGCCCAAGCTCTTTCAACAAAGCATAACCTTCCTCGTCGGTCTTTGCCGAAGTCACGAAAGTGATGTTCATACCCATCAACTTGCTAATCGAGTCGATGTTTATTTCAGGGAAGATAATTTGCTCGGTGATACCCACAGTGTAGTTGCCGTGGCCGTCGAGCTTGCTTTCGATACCCTTGAAGTCGCGGATGCGGGGCAATGCGATGCGCACGAAACGTTCCATGAACTCATACATGCGGTCGCGACGCAAAGTGACGCACACGCCGATAGGCATTTTCTTGCGCACCTTGAAGTTAGAAATGTCCTTGCGCGACAGTGTAGCTATGGCCTTTTGGCCGGTGATGTCGGTGAGCTCCTTGATGGCCGTTTCGATGATTTTCTTGTCGCCCGTTGCCTCGCCGAGGCCTTCGTTGATGACAATCTTCAAAAGGCGCGGAACTTGCATGGTAGAAGTGTAGTTAAACTTCTTCATGAGAGCAGGCGCAATTCTCTCGGCATAATCCTTTTTAAGACTTGTTGAACTCATTACTTAATCTCCTCTCCTGATTTTTTAGAATAACGTACCTTCTTACCTTCCTCGTTAAAACGATAGCCTACGCGCGTGGGCTTGCCGCTCTTGGGGTCAATCAAACTAAGATTCGACACATGTATCGGAGCCTCCATCTTGATAATGCCGCCTTGCGGGTGCTTTGCGCTGGGCTTCACGCTCTTCGACACCATGTTGACGCCTTCGACAACGGCACGGTTCTTCTTCACGATTACACGCACCACGCGGCCAGTCTTGCCACGGTCGTTACCGGCATTGACATATACGGTGTCGCCCTTTTTTATATGCAAACTGTTCATTGTTTTTCTACTCTTTTGTGCTTTACTTGTTTTTATAGTACTTCGGGAGCAAGCGAAACAATCTTCATGTTAGTAGCACGCAATTCGCGGGCCACCGGGCCGAAGATACGCGTGCCGCGCAGCTCGCCAGCGTTGTTCAACAAAACACAGGCGTTGTCGTCAAAGCGGATATAAGACCCGTCGGGGCGACGTACTTCCTTCTTGGTTCTAACTATCACAGCTTTCGATACAGTACCTTTCTTCACGTCCGACGATGGGATTGCGCTCTTCACTGTGACCACAATCACGTCACCCAACGAGGCGTAACGGCGGCCAGTGCCACCCAAAACGCGGATGCACAGCACCTCCCTGGCGCCACTGTTATCTGCAACTGTTAATCGGCTTTCAGTCTGTATCATAACTTTTACTTAACTTTTTCGATTATTTCTACTAATCTCCATCTCTTGGTCTTGCTCAGAGGACGAGTCTCCATCAAGCGCACCTTGTCGCCGATGCTGCATTCGTTCTTCTCGTCGTGGGCGTGGTATTTCTTCGACTTGTTGACGAATTTACCATATATCGGGTGCTTCTCTTTCCAGCTTACGGTGACCGTGATGGTCTTTTCAGCCTTGTTGCTGGTGACAATCCCGATTCTCTCTTTTCTTAAATTTCTCTTTTTCTCTTCCATAACCTCAGTTAAGATTACTTGATTTTCAGCTCGCGGGCGCGCAGTTCTGTTTTCACTCTCGCAATCATTCGACGGTCTTGTGTAATCTTCGCGGGACTATCAAGAGGGCTGATAGAATGATTCATCTTCATTTGGAGATATTCGCGCTCCATCGTTTCCAAGCGTTCCTTGAGTTCTTTGTCGCTCAATTCTTTAATTTCTTCCTTCTTCATGTTCTCT
The DNA here is from genome assembly GCA_944321715.1 of uncultured Muribaculaceae bacterium. Taxonomy (GTDB): domain Bacteria; phylum Bacteroidota; class Bacteroidia; order Bacteroidales; family Muribaculaceae; genus Avimuribaculum. The sequence goes on from CALUMJ010000005.1 coordinate 98,372, forward strand.
CTTTTTGATAGGCTGGGTTACACGTTTTGAGTTTCGTCGTAATCGCGGCGTACCACAAACTTAGTGGTCACAGGCAGCTTCTGCGCTGCAAGGCGCAATGCTTCCTTTGCCACGTCGTAGCTCACGCCGTCAACCTCGATGAGGATGCGGCCTGGGGTCACCGGAGCCACAAACCCTTCGGGAGCACCTTTACCTTTACCCATACGCACATCGGCAGGCTTCTTGGTAATAGGCTTGTCGGGGAAAATCCTTATCCATATCTGACCTTCACGCTGCATGTAACGTGTAACGGCCACACGAGCGGCTTCAATCTGACGGGCGGTAATCCACCTCGTCTGAAGCGTCTTTATTCCGAACGAACCGTGGGCCAGTTCATAGCCACGGTGGGCGAAACCTTTGCTGACGCCCTTTTGCGGTCTCCTATATTTTACTTTCTTAGGTTGTAACATTGTCTTGCTAATTCAATTGGCGTTTAACGATTGTTCTTCTTGTTACGGAACCCGCCACGGCGTTGCCCGCCGGCATTGTTGCCGCCACGGCTTTCCTTAGCATTCGAGGTGAACTGCGGAGCCAAGTCGCGCTTGCCGTAAACTTCGCCACGGCATATCCACACTTTCACGCCGATTACACCCACTTTGGTATGAGCTTCAACGAGTGCATAGTCGATGTCGGCACGGAAAGTGTGCAGCGGCGTGCGGCCTTCCTTGAACATCTCCGAGCGAGCCATTTCTGCGCCGTTCAAGCGGCCGCTCACTTGGATTTTGATTCCCTCGGCCGACCTCATGGTGGCTGCAATAGCCATCTTCACAGCACGGCGGTAAGCAATCTTGCCTTCAATCTGACGAGCAACGTTGGTTGCCACGATTTCGGCATCGAGTTCGGGACGCTTAACTTCATAGACGTTAATCTGAACGTCCTTGTCGGTCACTTTCTTCAACTCTTCCTTGAGTTGGTCAACCTCCGAGCCACCTTTGCCGATAATCAACCCCGGACGCGAGGTGCACACGGTGATAGTCACCAGCTTCAAAGTGCGCTCGATGACGATGCGCGATACGCTTGCCTTGGCAAGGCGCGTATTGAGATAATTCCTTATCTTGCTGTCCTCAAGCAATGTGTCGCCATATTTCTTTCCGAAATACCAGTTGGAATCCCAACCACGGATAATTCCTAAGCGATTGCTGACTGGATTAACTTTTTGTCCCATATTAAGCGTTCTCTACTGCGTTTGCGTTAGTATTTTGGATAGTATCTACGTACAATGTCACATGGTTAGAGCGTTTGCGGATACGGTATCCACGGCCTTGCGGCGCAGTGCGCAAACGTTTCAACATGGGAGCGCAATCTACATAGATTGTCTTTACGTACAACTCGTTGTTCTCGGCCTTGCGCCCGTTCTTCTGTTCCCAGTTGGCGATGGCCGAGCGCAGGAGCTTCTCGACCTTCAATGCAGCCTCTTTCTTGGTGAAATGGAGGATACCTAAAGCCTTGAAGACCTCTACACCGCGCACCAAGTCAACCACATAGCGCATCTTGCGGGGCGAAGAAGGGATATTCCTCAATTTTGCGAAGCTTTGGGTGCTGCGTTCTGCCTTAATCGCTTCGGCTGATATTCTTTTTCTTTTACCCATTGTTCTTAATTCTTTTTCTATTTATTCTTCCCGTTTGGCCCGGTGTGCTTATTTCTTCTTGTTGCCTGAGTGACCGCGGAAGGTGCGGGTGAGGGCAAACTCACCAAGCTTGTGACCTACCATGTTTTCAGTAACATACACGGGAATAAACTTATTACCATTGTGGACTGCGAAAGTGTGGCCTACGAAATCGGGCGAAATCATCGAAGCACGCGACCAGGTCTTGATTACTTGCTTCTTGCCGCTCTTTTCCATCTCGGCGACTTTCTTTTCCAGCTTCACGCTGATAAATGGGCCTTTTTTTAATGAACGACTCATAAGTTACTTAATTAATCAAATTACTTTTTCCTTCTTTCGATAATGTATTTAGAAGACAGTTTCTTCGGCGAGCGTGTCTTCAAGCCCTTAGCATACAAGCCTTTGCGTGAGCGTGGATGTCCACCCGACTGACGGCCTTCGCCACCACCCATTGGGTGATCGACTGGGTTCATTACCACACCGCGGTTGTGCGGGCGACGACCGAGCCAGCGGCTGCGTCCGGCCTTGCCCGAACGTTCCAAAGCGTGGTCGCTGTTTCCTACTACACCCACCGTTGCACGGCATGCAGCCAAGATTTTGCGAGTTTCTCCTGAAGGTAATTTGACTATTGCGTAGTCGCCTTCGCGCGACACGAGTTGGGCAAACGTGCCGGCACTACGAGCCATCGAAGCCCCTTGGCCAGGACGCAATTCGATGTTGTGAATTAAGGTACCAATAGGTATGTTGCTAAGCGGGAGTGCATTGCCTACTTCAGGCGCAACATCCTTGCCGCTTATAACCGTAGCGCCAACTTCCAAACCGTTGGGTGCGATGATGTAAGCCTTTGTTCCATCGACATAATAAAGCAATGCGATGCGAGCCGAACGGTTGGGATCGTACTCGATTTGCTTTACTTTTGCCGACACACCGTCCTTGTTTCTCTTAAAGTCGATGATGCGGTATTTGCGCTTGTGGCCTCCGCCCTTGTAGCGCATGGTGCGGTGGCCTTCGTTGTTGCGACCGCCCGTCGATTTCTTGCCGACCGTAAGAGATTTCTCTGGTGTACGAGTGGTGATGTTGTCGAATACACCAATAACCTTGTGTCTTTGCCCCGGTGTTGTGGGCTTAAATTTCCTTACTGCCATTTTTTATTGTATGTTACTATAAAAATCAATAGTGTTGCCCTCGGCAAGCGTCACGATGGCTTTCTTGAAAGCCGATGTGCGCCCTTTGATAAGGCCGCCCTTGGTGTAGCGGTTTTTCCTCTTGCCGCGGCATATCATTGTGTTGACTGAAACGACCTTAACTCCATAAAGGTCTTCTACGAGGCTCTTGATTTGAGCCTTGTCGGCCTTGGGGGAAACTTTGAACGTGAACTGGTTCCTCTTGGCACTAAGGTTGTTGGCCTTTTCAGTGACTACCGGTAAAATCATTATGTCCATTGTTTATACCTCCTAAAGTTAAAATTCGTTTACCACTGCTACTGCGCTCTCGCTCAATACCAGCACCTTGTTGTCAAGGATTACATAAGTATTTAAGTCAGACGCAGTTGCTATTCTCACACCCTCGATGTTACGAGCCGACAAATATACGTTTTTATTCTGGTCTGCTAAAACCCAAGTCGATTTCTTGCCACCAATTTTAAGATTATTAGCAACATTTATGAAATCTTTTGTCTTCGGGGCTTCAAATGTGAAATCTTCCACTACCAAAATCTCGTTATCGGCAGCCTTGAGCGTCAAAGCCGAACGGCGGGCAAGGTCCTTGGTTTTCTTGTTGAGCTTGAAGCGGTAGTCGCGTGGACGCGGGCCGAAAACACGACCGCCACCCGACAACAACGGCGAATTGATGTCGCCACGGCGTGCGCCGCCGCCGCCCTTCTGGCGGCCGAGCTTGCGGGTACTACCCGAAACTTCGCTTCTCTCCTTGGCCTTTGCCGTACCTTGGCGCTGGTTGGCAAGGTATTGCTTGACGGCGAGGTAGATGACGTGCTGATTGGGGTTCTCAATGGCGAAAACTGCATCGTTGAGCGTCACCTTCTTGCCGGTATCTTCTCCTTTTATGTTATATACTGCGAGTTCCATTATTTTTCAATTAATACGATTGAACCTTTGTAACCCGGTACCGACCCCTTGATGACCAAAAGGTTGTTTTCGGGTATAATCTTAACAACTTGTAGATTTTGCACCGTCACGCGTTCGTTGCCCATGTGGCCTGCCATGCGCATGCCCTTGAACACCTTTGCAGGGTAAGAACAAGCACCTATTGAACCTGGGGCGCGCAGACGGTCGTCCTGTCCGTGGGTCGATTGGCCCACACCGCCGAAACCGTGGCGTTTTACAACGCCTTGGAAGCCGTGTCCTTTAGATGTACCTACTACATCGACAAATTCGGTATCGGCAAACAAGTCAACGGTAATCTTATCGCCTAATTTGTACTCGCCTTCGAAACCTTTGAACTCGGCCAAGTGTCGTTGCGGAGCTACACCGGCTTTCTTGAAGTGACCTTGCAAGGGCTTGGTGGTGTGCTTCTCCTTCTTCTCGATGAAACCGAGTTGGAGGGCTTCATAACCATCCTTATCCAAAGTCTTAACCTGAGTAACTACACAAGGACCTACTTCGATAACAGTGCACGGTATGCTTTTACCGTCGGCACTGAATACGGATGTCATTCCGATTTTCTTTCCTAATAATCCTGGCATTTCTCTTAATTTAAATGTTTCTTCTCTTGATTGTTTATTATCACAAGGATTGACGAACGTCCATTACACCTTGATTTCCACTGCCACGCCGCTTGGCAATTCGAGCTTCATGAGGGCATCGACTGTCTTGGCGGTGCTGTTGTAGATGTCAATCAGGCGTTTGAACGACGACAGTTGGAACTGTTCGCGCGACTTCTTGTTGACGAAAGTCGAACGGTTCACGGTAAAGATACGCTTGTGCGTTGGCAATGGTATCGGACCGCTAACAACAGCTCCGGTTGCTTTCACTGTCTTAACAATCTTCTCGGCCGACTTGTCGACCAAGTTGTGGTCGTAAGACTTCAATTTGATTCTTATTCTTTGGTTCATATCTCGTTAAGATGAATATTTTTTATTTCAGTAAGTCAACGCGGCCATTGCATTCGGTGAGCACCTGCTTGGCAATCGATGTGCTTACCTCGGCATAGTGCGAGAACGACATCGTTGAAGTGGCGCGGCCCGAAGTGATTGTACGCAAAGCAGTCACATATCCGAACATCTCGGCAAGCGGAGCCTTGGCTTTCACGATGCGGGCACCGCTGCGGCTCGATTCCATAGCCTCGACTTGTCCGCGGCGCTTGTTAAGGTCGCCAATCACGTCACCCATGCTTTCTTCGGGGGTAACGACTTCGACTTTCATTATAGGTTCGAGCAGCACAGGGCCAGCCTTTTCGCATGCCTTCTTGAATGCTTGGATGGCACAAAGCTCAAACGACAACTGGTCGGAGTCAACCGGGTGGAACGAACCATCGATAACGGTCACCTTGAGGTGTTCAACCGGGAAGCCAGCAAGCACGCCGTTCTTCATGGCAGTGGTGAAACCTTTCTGGATTGCAGGGATAAATTCCTTTGGAATGTTACCGCCCTTGACCTCGTCAACAAATTGCAAGTTGCCTTCGAAACCTTCGTCAACCGGTTCGACACGGACGATGATGTCGGCAAATTTACCACGACCACCAGTCTGCTTCTTGAACACTTCACGCAATTCCACAGGTTTTGTAATGGCTTCCTTGTAAGTTACTTGCGGACGGCCTTGGTTACATTCAACCTTGAACTCGCGGCGCAAGCGGTCGATGATGATATCCAAGTGAAGCTCACCCATACCGCTGATGACAGTTTGGCCTGTTTCTTCGTTGGTGGCAACACGGAATGTCGGGTCTTCTTCGGCCAACTTCTGCAAACCTACGCCGAGCTTGTCGAGGTCTTTTTGCGTCTTAGGCTCTACGGCAATACCGATAACCGGCTCGGGGAAGTCCATTGCTTCGAGTACAATCGGGTTGTTTTCGTCGCAAAGAGTGTCGCCAGTGCGAATATCCTTGAAACCTACACCTGCGCCGATGTCGCCGCAACCGATAGTTTCCATCGGGTTCTGCTTGTTTGAGTGCATCTGGAACAAACGCGAGATGCGTTCTTTCTTGCCCGAGCGAGAGTTGAGCACGTAGCTACCGGCGTCAATCTTGCCCGAATATACGCGGAAGAATACCAAACGGCCTACATACGGGTCAGTTGCAATCTTAAATGCAAGTGCGCACATAGGTTCTTCAAACAAAGGCTTGCGGGTAACCACTGTATCGGGGTCGTCAATTGCGTGTCCCACAACCTCGGCTGTGTCTTCGGGGCTTGGCAAATATGCGCACACGGCATCGAGCAGCGTCTGCACACCCTTGTTCTTGAACGAGCTACCGCAAAGCATAGGCACGATGCTCATCTTCAGTGTGGCGGCGCGCAATGCACGCTTGATTTCCTCTACGGTAATCGTAGATGGGTCGTCAAAATACTTGGTCATCAAGTCGTCGTCGAATTCGGCGATGCTCTCAAGCATCTTGTCGCGCCATTCCTCGCACTCGGCAACCATGTTATCGGGTATGGGGCCGCGAGTATATTCGGCACCCATTGTTTCATCGTGCCAAATGAGCGACTCCATCGAAATCAGGTCAACAACGCCCTTGAAAGTTTCTTCAGCGCCTATTGGCACTTGTATCGGGCAAGGATTTGCACCGAGGATTTCCTTCATCTGGCGCACAACCTCAAAGAAATTGGCACCCGAGCGGTCCATCTTGTTGACATAGCCGATGCGCGGCACGTTGTATTTGTCGGCTTGGCGCCAAACAGTTTCAGATTGCGGCTCAACGCCACCCACTGCACAGAAAGTGGCAATTGCACCGTCGAGTACACGAAGCGAGCGTTCAACCTCCACAGTGAAATCGACGTGTCCCGGGGTGTCAATCAGGTTGATTTTGTACCTCTTGCCGTCATAGTTCCAGAAAGTGGTGGTTGCAGCTGAAGTGATAGTGATACCACGCTCCTGCTCTTGTTCCATCCAGTCCATAGTGGCAGCACCGTCGTGAACCTCACCAATCTTGTGGGTCAAACCGGTGTAGAACAAGATACGCTCCGACGTGGTTGTCTTTCCGGCATCGATGTGAGCCATGATACCGATGTTGCGCGTAAAAACTAATTGTGCGTCAGTTGTAGCCATTGTTTAGTCTATCTTTTCTCTATTAATTAAAATCTGAAGTGTGCGAATGCGCGGTTAGCCTCGGCCATGCGGTGCATGTCTTCCTTGCGCTTGAATGCGCCACCTTGCTCGTTATAAGCATCGACGATTTCCGAAGCCAGCTTGTCGGCCATAGTCTTGCCGCCACGCTTGCGTGCGAATGAGATAAGATTTTTCATTGATATCGACTCCTTGCGGTCGGGACGAATTTCGGTAGGAACCTGGAAAGTGGCACCGCCCACACGGCGTGACTTTACTTCCACTTGCGGAGTAATGTTCTCCAAGGCTTTTTTCCATATTTCGAGTGCGCTCTTCTCCTCGTTTGGCAACTTCTTCTTAACCAACTCAAGTGCGCCATAAAATATCTTGTACGACGTGTTTTTCTTACCGTCATACATCAAGTGATTTACAAATTTAGAAACTTTTACATCACTAAAAACGGGGTCGGGCAATACGACCCTCTTCTTTGGTTTTGCCTTTCTCATTTCAATTTTTAAAAGTTGCGTTTTTGTTCGCTTGGTTGTTGTCTTACATCTTCAATGGGCATTCTCCAATGCGCCATTTACTCAACCGTAATATCCAATTCCAATAAAAGCAAAAACTAAGTTTTACACTTGTCTTTTTTGTTTCACGTCCGGCCTCACATCGTCTGTCGCGATGCAGACCGAGCGCAGCTTTGTTTTTTAGTAAAAAATGGCAGTGCTTATGCGGCACCACTCATTTAATGTCGTGGCGACAGGAACCCGCGTATTACTTCTTGGCTCCTGCTTTCGGACGTTTTGCGCCGTATTTCGAGCGGCGTTGTGTGCGTCCAGCAACACCGGCAGTATCAAGCGTACCGCGAATGATGTGGTAACGTACACCAGGGAGGTCCTTAACACGTCCGCCCCTGACCATCACAATCGAGTGTTCCTGCAAGTTGTGGCCTTCTCCCGGGATATACGAGTTTACCTCCTTACCGTTAGTCAACCTCACACGGGCAACCTTACGCATTGCCGAGTTAGGCTTCTTAGGCGTAGTAGTGTAAACACGCACACATACGCCACGGCGTTGCGGGCATGAATCCAATGCTGGCGACTTGCTCTTGTCAACCAACTTTACACGGCCTTTTCTTACCAATTGCTGAATTGTAGGCATCTTAAATTCTTTTTGTTTATTAAAAATTCGTTATGTTCTTTTTCATTAATACAACCTATGTCGCCACCAACTTTCGCTAAATCAATCACTTAGCGACCAATCTTTGCAACATGTGCTGAAAAACTGTGCAAAGATAAGCACTAATATTCTAATTACCAAATGTTTTAATGCACCATTTTATATGGCATCAATAGATTTTCGCGACATTTAGCCCACCAACACGTGACGAAACGGGCTTTTGCGTTTTATTTATTTTTCTAACATTAACAATATTTCACTCAACGGCAGGCCCGCCTTGTCTTTATCTGACAACAACAAACCACCATCAACCTCTGGCCACTCAATGCACAATTCGGGGTCGTCGAACCGCAACGTCACTTCGGCTTGCGGAGCATAAATGTTATCGACCTTGTACTGGAATTGCGCAACGTCGCTCATCACAAGGAAACCGTGGGCGAAATGGCGCGACACAAACAGCTGACGGCCATTCTCCTGACTTAATTCCACAGCAACATGACGGCCAAACGTTGGTGACCCCTTGCGCAAATCAACCACAACGTCATACACCACTCCTTGCGACACTCGCACCAACTTGGCTTGACTGTACTCGCCACGCTGCAAATGCAAGCCGCGCAACACACCTCGTGACGACTGCGACTCATTGTCCTGCACGAAATCGACCTTGCCGATGGCGTTCTCAAAGTCGGCGCGCTTGAAACTTTCACAAAAATAACCACGTGCGTCGCCATGCCTTACCGGCTCAATTAGCCACACACCTTTGATATATTGCTCTATAAATTTCATAACCTCACAATTTATGCCATGCAAAATTACTAAAAATACAAAAAAACACATACTCCGATTGGCATTGTGGCATTTAATTTATATTTTTGAGAATTGTAAATACCCATTAACACATAGACCCTAACATTAATAAGTCATGAACAAAAAAATTACGCTCGCCTTATTGGCAACACTTGTGTGCGCCATGCAGCTACTTGCCGCACCTGGCAAGATTCGCAATGCATCTATCACACAAGACGCCAGCTGCACTGGTCCCGGAAACCCCAACGAAAAAATACTGCAAATAATGCTCGGAATATCGGGTGATGCGGTAAACCTGAAATCTATCGACTTCACACTCGACGGCACAACCGACCTCAACGACTACAAAAAGGTCAAAGTATATTACAACGGAACCGACCCGTTGAACCGATTCGACGAAAGGAACGCCGAGGGCGCAACATTGCTCGGTGAATATGACCCGCAACCAGGAACAATGACCTGCGACCTGACTACCTATATATCGCTATCGGGGAGGTTCAACTACTTCTACATCGTCGCCGAGGTTGCCGATGATGCCAAGGAAGGCAACAAACTCGATGCGACAGTGGTATCGCTCACGACCGACAACGAAACCTACACCGTGCAAAACGGCGCGCCCGACGGAGCCCGCGAGGTAATCATGCTACGCAAGCTGATGTACGCCCCCGGCGACAACGGCTCGGTGGCCTACCGCATTCCTGCAATGGTGGTACTACCCAATGGCAACATCGTCACGGCAATCGACCGACGCTGGAACAGCGAAGCCGACTTAGCCAACCGCATAGACATCATAGCCCGCATCAGCGAGGATGGCGGCTACACTTGGAGCGAGGAATATCCCATAGCCACAGCATCGGATGCCGACAATGGCCGTGGCGACTGCGCATTGGTGGTCGCACCCAATGGCGATATTGTAGCGGCATTCGTGGGCGGAAACAGCCTGTGGAATTCGACCGAAGCAGACCCCATGTCGTGGGTAATAAGCCGTTAG